>JAPPGF010000013.1 GCA_028875075.1 Gemmatimonadota bacterium
CGTCAACGGCGGGTCGGCCGATCTCCAGGGTGCCGAACTGGAGGCGGCGTGGATGCCGGCCGGCGGGTGGGACATCGCGGCCAGTGTCGGCGTGTTGAGTGCGGAGTACGACAGCTTGAGCGCCGCTGTGCTCGAGAACAGGAACCCGGTGCTGCCGGGCTACAAGCTGACCAAGGCACCCCGTTTCAGCCATTCACTCGGGATCGGCAGGACGTTCCACGTCCGCGGTCTTCCTCTCACCCCCCGGATCCACTGGACGTACACGGCGTCGCAGTATCACGACCCTGTCAACACGCCCCAACTGTTTCAGGAGGGATATCACCTGCTCCACGCCACGATCGGCCTGGCGAGCGCGGACGGCAGGTGGGAGGTGTCGTCCGCTTTCCGCAACCTCACTGACGAACGCTATCTCGTGACCGGGACATCCGCGTGGGGCACCGCCGCAGCCTACATCGAGCAGGTGTACGGCAGGCCGTTCGAGTGGTCCGTCGCGGTGAAGCGACTCTGGTGACCGGGTCCAGTCGACAACTGGCCTCGGATCTCGGCGCCGAGAGGACGCGAACAAGGGTCTCGGCGGCGTGGGACCCCTTGAGGGTCGAGGGGGCGGAGCCCCTCGCCGGCCTTGCCGGAGTCGCGCGGAGCGTGGCCACGAAAGGCAGGCGCCGCTGACGCGGCGTGTGACATTCGGGAAGGCCGTTCAGCGCGCACCGACGGTGGCACGGGGAGGGTTGGTGCAGGCGTCGGCCTCCGCCTCCCCGTCCGGATAGATCACTCGCTGCACCAGGCCACCCTCACCGTCGTCCTGCCACTGGAGCTGGAGACGCACGAGACGGCGCTGGCTTCCGGCGTCGGATTCGCCGAGCGGAGCCACGCCGAAGGGTCCGAGGACCGTTTCGGTGGAGGTCGAAAAAAGGTGGTCGCGCACGGCCACGTCCGATATCTCGCCCGTCTCCGAGAGGGAAGCCCGGGCAGCTTCGGCCAGCAGCTCGATGGCTCCAAATCCGGCTGCGGCAGTGTAGCCCGGAGCGAGGCCGTAGGCCGTCTCATAGCGCTGCACGAAGACCCCGCTTGTCGTCAAGAGTCCCGCCGTGCCGAGCGATGCGACCCAGGGGGCGTTGCCGATCACACAGCGAGCCAGCTCGGTGCCCACCCGGTCCGGGAAATCCGGTTCGCCCGGCCCGACGCTCCAACTGGTCAGGAGTGGGTGGTAGTCCGCCTCGGCCACCGCCCTTGTAAACGCGAGTGCGTCCTCCGTATAGCCGCCGCCGAGCAGGAAATCGGCGCCCAGGTCGCGTGCCCGCGCCACCAGCGCAGCGTGGTCGGCCCCGCCAACGGGGTATGCCTCGTCCATGACGAGTTCGAGCCCCTGCTCGGCGGCGACGTCCCGCACACCGCCTGCCGCCGAGACCGGGAAGCGCGAATTCTCGTAGACCAGCGCCACCTTCCGCGCGCCCTGGCGGGCCGCGACGACCACGGCGCCGGCGAGGTTGTCGCGCGCGTTGTTCATCATCTGCACGCTCCACTGGCGGTTCTGCCCACCCCATATCTCATGAGCGGCGGCTGCCGGCGTGATCAGGGGCCGCGCCGCCGCTTCCGTGACCGGCACCACCGCATTGGTGACCGAACTCGCATAGGGGCCGATCAGCAGGTGGACGGAGTCCGTGCGCATGAGTTCCTGGTAGATGTTCGCGGCCGTATGAGGATCGCCGTTGTCGTTGTACATGATGAGCCGTACCTCGCGACCATCGATTCCGCCGGCCTCGTTGAGCATATCGACCGCGAGACTGAAGCCCCGCTCCATGTTCAGGCCGTCCGGGCGGAGCGGGCCGGTCGCCGCACGCGTGCCCGCGATCCTGATGGGTTCGGGCGATGTTTCCGGCGGCACCAGGGATTCGCTGCAAGAGGCGCCGGCAACCGTGAGCGCCGCCATACCGACAAACCTGATCGAGGGGAAGCGAACCTTGAGGATCATGGTCGGTGCTTTCCGTTGGCGTTAGAACGAATGTCCTTCGACGGGAACCCCCGAGGCGAGCCTTTCTTCGGCGCGGGGACTGGAAACACGATGCCAGCAAGCTGGAGAGCCCCGGGGTGACGAGTCAAGGCGGTGCCGCCGGGCCCGCCCCTGACCCAAACTAGCGGGAGCAAACAGCAGGAACCTGACTGCGCGAGTACTCTAAGTTCAATGGACACAGTAAGATTCGAATCTGTGACCTCGTGCTCCATAGGCAACCGAAGTGAGGATCGCCGATCTCACTGAGGCGCGCGGGGACGTCCGCCGGCAGGCCGCGCTGCTGCTGGTCGAGGGCTTCGACTGCCCGACCGGGTGGCCAAGCGAGGAGCAAGCTGCCGCCGAGACGGAGCGCGTGCTTTGCCGGGGCTTCGGCCTCGCGGCCCTCGAGGGCGCCGTCCTGCTCGGATGGGTCGGCGGCCTGCCCCAGTACGACGGACGCGTCTGGGAACTGCACCCGCTCGTCGTCAGGCGGGATCGCCGCCTCTGCGGCGTCGGCCGTGCGCTCGTCAGCGCCTTCGAGGAGCGGGCGCGCGGACGAGGCGCGCGGACGTTTACGCTGGGGACCGATGACGATTGCCGCCAGACCTCGCTCGCCGGAGTCGATCTCTACGACGCCCTCCCGCGCCACTTCGCCGAGTTGCGCGATCTGGGCGAGGGCCACCCGTTTCTCTTCTATCGGCGCCTCGGCTACACCGTGACCGGGGTCATGCCCGACGCGAACGGTCCCGGCAGACCGGACATCTACATGTCGAAGTCTGCAAGACTGGAAGACCGAGCCTGACGTCGCGCTACTCGCCCGCTTGACTGCGAGCCGTGCCACCGGCCGTATAATGCGACCAGCGCACAAGTCTGGGGCGTCGAGGCGTTGTTGGGCCGGCCGAGCCGCCCGATGGCCGCCTTCGTAGCGACCGGCCGGTCCCGTCCAACCACCGGAGATGAGACGATGTCAGGAGAAGAGCTGGCCAGCCGACGCTGTAAGCCCTGCGACGCCGGGACGCCTCCCCTCCGGGGGGAGCAGGCACGCCAACTGCTCGAGCGGATCGGTGTGCAGTGGGACCTGGTCGACGATCATCATCTCTCGGCCCGCTTCAAGTTCGACGACTTCGCGGGCGCGCTCGCGTTCACCAATCACGTAGGCGCCGTGGCGGACCAAGAGGGCCATCACCCCGAGGTATGCCTGACGTGGGGCAGCGCCACGGTGCGCATCTGGACGCACGCGATCGACGGTCTCTCGGACAACGACTTCATTCTCGCGGCGAAGATCGACCAGCTCTACCGGGGTTGAGCACGCGATGAAGCGCGCCGGCCCTGGGTGGCCAGCCGCGACCGCGTGAGCGACACGCTCGGGCGGCGTGCGGCCGGGAAGCAGGACTGCCGGCTGCGACCCGAGCCGGTCCGCCAGGGCGCGCGCGAGCGGGCCCGGCGCTCCATCGCCGGATTGGGTCCTGCGGCGGCGGCTGGCCTCAGTTGTTCCGGGCGCCCGCGTCGATCCACCGCCTGATCGCCGCGATCTGCCCTTGGGTGAGGGGCGCTCCAGCGGGCGGCATCCGCTGGCCTGCGATGCCCGTCCGCCCCTCGATCTTGTGGACCAGGTAACTCATCTCCGAGTCGCCCGGCGTCACCCTATTCAGTCCGACCTGCGTGCTGAGCACGTTCACCAGGTCCTCGAAGGACCGGCCCGCCGACAGGTCGAGACCGGCCGCCATCTCGGACGGGCCATGGTGGCCGGCGCAGAAGGGATCGAACACCTGGCTCTGGATGTTCGACAGCGTCTCCACTTCCGGAGGTGCAGTCGGATCCCCGGACTCGCCCCCGCAAGCGGTGACGACCAGCGGGATGGCGAACCGCAGCACGTGTCGCAGGCCGTGGCGTAGCGCTGTCATTGTCTCGTCCAAGATCGTGTTACTCCGGCGGAGAATTTGGGGGGTCGAATCAAGGCGTACACCAGCCGGTCGATATCATTCCTTATCCCAGAGAGGGGGGCTCTCCGTGGAGGGCATCCCGGCCGCGTGTACCTAACTGATCGGCTGGCAACAGCGGGCGCATCGACGGCCCGACGGACCTCACGCCCCGGGGGACCGGTCTCCGCGTTCGAGCCCCGCCTCCACGAGAACCGTGCGCCGACCGATCAGCCAGGGCCCAAGTCGAACCGCGGCTCGGTCGGCCGCACCGCGTGGACTCCGTGCCTCGAGCTCAACCTCCGGCCCGGCGGGACAGCCGCACGAACCGACGGTGCCCGAGGAGCATCAGCCAACCTGCCGCGAGTTCTTCGCCACCAAGCCGGCCAGAATCAGCGCTACGACGGGAACCGCAAGCGTCGGCCCCACACCGTCATTGGTGACGACCGTGTAGATCGCGCCCAGCATGATCACGATCGCAGCCACAGCGGCCAGGAAGCGCGTCTTTCTCACCAGGAAGCCGACGCCTGCGGAGACCTCCCCTACCCCGATGAGGTACTGGAACCAGGCGGGATAGCCCCACATCTCGAACTGCATCACCTGCATCCCGCCCAGCTTCATGCCGCCGGTGAGCAGGTAGAGCACGCCCAGCAGCACCGACGCGATAGCAATCCCCCTGCTCGTCTTGTCCGCCATTTCTTGCTCCTTGAGTTGCCTTGACGCGCTCCGAGGGACCGGTGTGTGATCACCCCGTCGGCCAGGTCTGGGAAATCCACCGTTTGTGCCCGCAAATCCTCGACCGGGTGCACCGCGTGCCCGAGATTCACGACATCGGACGGGCGCGAGCCACCCTATGGACGATGTGCTGGATCCCATCCGCCGCAGTCATATCCGAGACCGGAGAGGGTCCAAACGTCGTCGCCACGGCCAGGAACAGACGCCGGTACGTGTTTCGCCTGCCAGAACGAGTATGCTCATACCAGCTCGTCGGACAAGTAGGCGGCACAATCTTCCATGAGCCGCCGCCCCGGGAACAAAGGTCGTGCGCCCGTAGGCCGCCCTCGGCCCTAGCCATGCCGGGGCACCGCGTTCCGACGCGGCTCCGACCCAACTTGTGGCGAGGGCGGCTCGCTCGGAACCCCAAGGGCCTGGCCGCCCGGGAGGAGCAAAGAGATGGTCCGGAGCCATGGCAGGACCCGGAGTCAACCGGCCAAGGGCACAAAGAACGGTGCCGCCGAGAGCGAGGCTGCGAAACCCAAGCTCCTCTCGGGCGGGAATCCCCAGATTCCGAAGGGTGACGGGGACGCCCCCGTGCAAGCCTACATCTCGGCCATGCCGGGCTGGAAACGCGAGGTCGGCTGCTACCTGGACGCGCTCATCGAGCGCAGCGTGCCCAACGTCCGCAAGGCGGTCAGGTGGAACACGCCCTTTTACGGCATCGAGGACCGGGGCTGGTTCCTCGCGTTCCACTGCTTCACGAAATACGTCAAGGTGACCTTCCTCAACGGCGACTCGCTCCGTCCCCTTCCGCCGGTGGGCTCCAGGCAGGCGGACGTGCGCTACTTCCACATCCACGAGAGCGACGAGCCCGACGAGGACCTCCTCGTGAGCTGGCTCAAACAGGCGTCGGGGTTGCCGGGCAAGGAGATGTTCTAGTGGAGGCCATCCGCGTCAGCAGATGGGATCCTCACGGTGTCGCAGTCTGCTCATGTCGATTCACGCTCGGAAGCGATTCTTGTCGTGCCATGTAGTCCGGTGTAACCGGTTACGTAGCCGGTCATCGAACAACCTGCGGATGTCGGAACGCAGCAGCATCCCGTTTTTCACGTAATTCCCCGGTCGGTGGCCGAGGAAATCACGGCCGCCGACGTCGGCGAACTGGAGGTTGTCTGGACATGGGAACCGAACGAGGCGGTCCTCGACGAGTACGGCACACAGCCCAGTCCCTTCCAGGCAACCCCCATCATGGTCGGCGACGTTCTCTATCTGCGACCCAGACCAGTATACTAGGTCACCAAGCTTGGGTGGTGACTCGAGCGGCATCCGACCGGGAGTGCTGATGGCTCGTCTACCAGCAGCGACCTTCCCTCGCTCATCGCAGGGTAGGTTTCTCATCCCCCTGGTTTTCGCCCTGACATTTTCTTCGGGCGGCGTCCACGCCCAAGCCACGCAAGAGGTTCGAGGAAACGTGATCGACGGGGCGACGGGTACCTTGGTCGAAGGCGCCATGGTGCTGCTGTTCGACACCGACGGCCGGCGCGTGAACGGCGTGCTCTCGGGAACCAGCGGCTTCTTCCGCGTTGACGTGCCAGCACCCGGACGGTACCGGCTCCGGGTCGAGCGGATCGGCTATGCCAACACCGAGACCGAGCCGTTCGACGTCGCTGCGGGCACGGTCACACGGCAAGAGGTCACGACCAACGTGAAGCCGGTGGAGCTGGCTCAGCTAGACGTTTCCGGAAGTACGCGGTGCCAAATCCGGCCCGAGGGAGTCGCCACCGCCATCGTCTGGGAGGAGGCTCGCAAGGCACTCGCAGCCGCTACGTGGACCGAGGACCGGGAATTGTACCGCCTCACGTGGATGCTCTTCGAACGCGAGGTGGCCGCGAACGGTCGAAGGATACTCGACGAAACCCGAACGTTTAACCGCGGCTTCACGCCCACACCGTTCGTCGCGATGGATCCGGACCTACTCGCGAACGAGGGTTTCGTGGAGGCGCTGCCCAACGGTGGCGCTCGCTACTACGCGCCCGACGCTACCGTGCTCCTCTCGGACCCGTTCCTCGACACCCACTGCTTCCGACTTCGGGATCGTGAAGAGGAGGGCGAGAGGCTCCTAGGCCTCGTGTTCGAGCCGATGTCGGGCCGTGACCTCCCCGATGTGGCGGGGGTGCTCTGGCTCGAGGAGGAGAGTGGGCGGCTGCGCTCGCTCGAGTATCGCTACGTGAACCACCCACTCCGCCTCCCGACCAATGACGGGGGAGGAGACCTGGTCTTCGCCGAGCTACCCAACGGGACCTGGATCGTCAGGGAATGGCGGATCCGGATGCCGTATCCCCGCGAGGAACTCGACCGTCAGGGTCGCTTCCGCCGCTGGGTGATCGCCAGATACCGGGACACCGGTGGGGTGGTTCAGCAGGCCACGACGAACACGGGCGCGATCGTCATGGACGTCGTCCGCGCCGGCATCACGGGTGTCGTGGTGGACAGCGCAGGCCGCCCGGTCGCCGGCGCTCCCGTCCGGATCCAGGGCACGGAGGCGGCGGACACGACTGCCACGGACGGTACCTTCAGCTTCACCGACGTGGGGGAGGGCACCTGGTCCGTGGCGGCCGCGATGCCGGAGCTCGACGGTTTCGGGTACCTCGCGGACGTCGAGGTCGAGGTGCGCCAGGCCGGTATGGTGGCCGCCCGCTTGGAGCTGCCGTCGGTCAAGGACGTGGCGCACGAGCGCTGCGGCGCCACGCCGCCCGGTCCGGGCCGGCCCGTTCTGCTCGGCCGCGTGGCCGACTCCGCAGGGGCCGCGGTTCCGGAAGCGCTCGTGCGTGTGGCGTGGACCAGCTTACAGGGCCAGGGCGGCGGTCTTCAGGTGTTTTCCGAATGGGTTGACCTGAGAGCAGACGACCAGGGCGTGTTCGCCTTCTGCGAAGTGGAGGGGCGACGGCTCGAAGTCGAGGCGCAGCTTGGCCGGTCGAGTTCTCAGCCGGTCCGAGTGGACGTTCCGCGCGGTGCCGCTGTGGTCACCACCACGGTCGTCCTCCGGCGATAGCTGGCTACGTTCCTCGCCGTCCCGCCGTACCGGGAAACGGCGCGGCTCATCGTGCGGTGAAGGGTCTCTGCTCGCTAACCCTACCTTAGCTTTTCGCTGGCGAGCCCTAACTGAGCCTTTCAGGACCGCTACACCGTCGAGCGCCAGCTCGGCAGCACATGACGACTATCGGGGTGTTCCTTTTCGACGACGCCGAGGAGCTCGACTGGGCCGGTCCCTGGGAAGTGTTGGCCTCATAGGCGCTCGGGTGGCCCGAGGACGGAGCCACGGCCCTTTCCGTCTCGCAGCACCCAGGTCCCGTCACGTGCGCCAAGGACCTCAGGGTGCTCGCCGACCACGTCCTGGTGTGCCCGGGCAATCATCAGGGCCGCTTGCTCCTTGTCGCAGCAGCCGTATTCGTCGCTCGTTCCCCAGATGACGATGCTCCCGTCGGGCTCGAACCGGGCCCAGGCCCCTCCCAGGGGATCGACATGCGTGTGTTCGAAGCCGAGATCCTTTATCTCGGCCCGGGTGTTTGCGAGGATCTCGCGGTGCCATGCGTCGCCCGAACGCAGGCAGATCATTCGCTCGAATCCGCCACCGGCGAGCCGTACCAGCAGGATCTTGCCGTGGTAGCCCGCGGGCAGCTCGACCTCGGCTACCATCCGCGCCGGGTCCGGCCCATGAGAGAGAAGACCATCCAGCGCGGCTGCCCGGCGCGTCAGGCGTCTGGCCTCCCCGATCTCCCCTGCTGCCTGACTCCGGCTTGCCCGGGTCTCACACTCGAGGATCAGCGCCCTCGCGGCGGTGGCATCCAGTTCGCCCCGCCCTGACTTAAGCAGGTCGATAGCGAGCTCCAGCCGCATCTCTCTTAGCAGGCGGGTGACGCGCAAAGAGGGCTGGGGGGAACCGCGCATTGTAGCGGACGAGCCGGGTGTGGGCGGAGGGTGCGTCGGCCGCGTGCCGCCCTGTACCCGGTGCGCGGTTGACTCCGTTCGCGCTTCAGCCTCCAATCGCGCGAACCGTCTCGACGAGCTCGGCGAACGTCGCCACGTCGCCGTGGATGGGCGCGAACCGGTCGATTCTCAAGCCGAGGGCCCGAACCTGCTCCAACAGGTTCGCCTCCCTCGGTGGCGCCTGCCGGCCCGGCGAGAACGGGTCCCCCTCGATCATGATCCGCTCCCGGGGAAGGTAAACCAACAACATCCCATCGGCATGAGTGCTGTTCTTCAGCCGATGGATCACGAGGGTCCGATCTCCTTCAGTCAACTCGTACGGACCGTCTCCCGACACGGTTTCGATGGAGAGCGGTCTCGGGTTCTGCGCGAGGTGATCCTGAATCACGGTGTGAGGTCGCGCCACGACCTCCTCGAAGTAGGCGCGGTGAAGCTCGTGCGTGATCACGGTGAGTCCCTCCGCAACCGCCGCGCGAATGCCCCCCGAGTGATCGGAGTGGAAATGTGTGTTGATGACGTACTGTAGCGGCTTTTCGCCCAAGATCTCGCGCGCCGTCTCAATGACCGCGAGCGTGTGCTGGTCGTTCCGAGGCGCTTCAACGAGGACACCGAACGAAGGAAACTCGATCAGGGTGCTGTTGTAGCCGGCACGGAGATACCAGACACCAGCCGCCAGTCGCTCCGATGTGACCTCGGTCGGGGGGGGAACGGGGTCCGGCGCAGAGGCGACGTCGTCAGGCGCCGCCAGGTCCTGGATGTCACCGTTCACCTCATTGCTGACCGTAAAGTCCCCATTCCTGTACTTGTCGAGCGTCTGCGAAATCGTGCGCGGCAGGGTGAGTTCACCAGATTCCTCCCAGTCGCTGAAGGACGTTGCGATCACGACGTCCCCCAACATCGGGTTGTATCCCGTCGATTCGATACGAGTCGGTACTCCGGCCTCGTCGATGTGAAGCGTCAGGCGCGGACCATCGACCGGCGTGACATCCACGGCGTGGCCACCCGCTTCCTCGCGCAGCTCACCGAGTGTCGTGCCACCTTCCAGCGCCGCCTTCAGGAGCGGCAGCGGGTGGTGGTAGAACTCGGCGTGGCGATCCCGACCGGTCTGTGCGGCCAGGCGCGTCGTGCTCCCGTCCGCTCGGACGTCGTACGCGACGCCGCCGTCAACGGCCTGGCTCAACGGCTGACGATTCACCGGGCTCGAGCTGATGAAGTGACCCGTGCGCACTTGGTCCACACGCCAGCGTCTGTTCTGGAGGTCTACCTCCCTCCGGTACTCGTGGAGCTCGTAGACCGGGAGGTCCGCGTCAGGGCTCAGTTGCTGGTGTAGTCGGTACGTCTGACCGGTGCCCTCCAGGACGAGGGTGTTCGCCGCCGCGATGGCCTCGGCGCCTCCCAGGGCGTCCGCGGCATCCTCGATCACGCTCTCCGACGTGGCGGAGCAGCCCTGGAACAGGGCAGCTAAGATCAGTACGAGGCTCGGGTGGCGGCTCATGGCTGGGCTCCTCTGCGGCGGAACCGCGAGTAGTGCTTGTCTGTTGACGACTGACGCTACCTGCCCACCGTGGGGCTGGCAAGGAACCGTCAGAATTCGTGCCCGTCCGTGTCGCTTATCGCTTCGCGGGTTCGGGACTTAAAATCCCCCGGGCTTCGGCCCTTGAGGGTTCGAATCCCTCTGCCGGCATCGCACGACAGAGGGTGCCCGTGACGTTCGGGATTCCGGCGGACGGAGCACGACTGACGATAACCGATGCCCAGAACGAGGCGCTGACGCGGTTCACTGAGACTGGCCGGCGCGGCCGAGGAATGAGCCAACAACTGGACATATAGACAATGGAATCCTCGTACCTGGTGTGGATAGCGGTCGCCACCGTCGCGGTTCTCGCATTCCTCTTCGTGTTGGGGAATGTCGTCCTCGGATGGGGGGAGTGGCTGCGTGGGCGGCGGAACATCGACATGTCGCTCGATGCGGGCGTGCGCCACCTCCTCGACGGTTACCTGAACGAATTCGCGCGCCGTATCGGGTGGGACCACGAATCGACCGAGAAGCTGCGCGCCGCGGGTGAAGAGGTGCTCATGAGCCTGGCCGGGCACGATGAGGACATCTCGGGACTGCGTCGCCTGCGGGTATCCGTGCGCCAGGAGAAGGGTACCGCCGTGATGGAATTCCTGGCCGCACCCCAGGGCACGAACTTCGAGGAACAGATCAAGCTGCTCGAGCAGCACGCGGTTCCGGTCGAGCAGGAGCTGTCGCTTCGGCTGCTCAAGCACTATGCGTCATCGGTTCGCCACCGGCATTACCACCTGAACGATCTGGTGACGGTGAGGGTGGAGCGGTCGCGGTAGGGGCGGATGCCTCCGCCCTACTCCTCCGCGCAAGCTCGGCGAGGAGCCGCTCCATGTCGATGGTCAGATCGTGCCCCGGGCACTTGAGGTGCCGCGGTCGGGTTGTAGCGAAGGGAGGCCTGGGGATCAGGGGCTGCTGCGCAGGATCGCCACGAGCACCAGCAGCCATCCGGCGATGAGCATCACGCCGCCGATCGGCGTGATGGCGCCGAGCCAGCGGGGTCCGGTCAGGACGAGCAGGTAGAGGCTGCCCGAAAAGACCAGCGTCCCGGCTACCATCAGCCATCCCGCCCAGCCCGTCAGTGGACCGGCCAAGCGGGTGGACAGCCATGCGATCCCGATCAGCCCGAGCGCGTGGTACATCTGATAGCGGACCGCGGTCTCGAAGATCTCGAGGTCCCGTGGTTCCAGCCGGGCCCTGAGCGCGTGGGCTCCGAAAGCACCCAGCGCCACCGCCAGCAGCGCCAGCGCGGCCCCGCTCGCGGCCAGGGCACGCGCCAGGATGCTCACGGGCTCTTCTCCTCAGTACGCAATGGCGTATGCCTCCCGTCTCGGGTCGGCGGCGGCGGTAAGGGTGCCGTCGCGATCCCGGAGGATCATGTGGGCGCCCCCGAAGATCGCCGTCCATCCATGCACGACGTCGACCTGGTGACCCAAGGCCGCGAGCTCTGCCAACACCGTCTCGTCAATGCGGTCCTCGAAAGCCACCTGGAGCCCCACGTAGCTGCGGAAGCGGGGCGCCTCGATCGCGGCCTGGGGGGTCATTCCGAAGAGCACCATGTTGTTGACGATCTGGATCAAGCTCTGCGGCTGGCTGTCGCCCCCGGGCGTGCCCAGGGTGAAGGCGAAGCTCCCGTCGCCGTGGAGCGCCATCATGGGCGAGAGCGTGTGGTAAGGCCGCTTGCCGGGCGCGACGATGTTGGGATGGCCCGCCTCGAGGTTGAAGAGGGCGCCCCGGTTATGTAGCACGATTCCCGTCTCGGGCTCGAGCAGACCCGAGCCGAAGCCGTCGAACAGGCTCTGGATCCAGCTCACCGCGTTGCCCCACTGGTCCACGGCGGTGAGATAGACGGTGTCGCCGGAATCGTCCGGTGACCCACGGCCACCGGCGGCCGCGTCGGTCCCCACTCCCGCCGCGCGCGCCTCGGCCGCGGCGTCCGCGTCCACCATGCCGGCGCGCCGGGCCAGGTAGTCGGGATCCAGCAGGCGGTCCAGGGGGATGTCGCTGAACTCCGGGTCGACGGCCCACTGGTCGCGGTCGGCGAAGGCCAGCTTCTTCATCTCGATCAGGGTGTGGAGATAGCCGGCCGTGTTGTGGCCCAACTCCTTCATGGCCAACGATTTCGCCATCTCGAACAGCTGCAGCTGGGCGATTCCCTGGGTGTTGGGCGGCATCACCAGCATGGTGTAATCCTCGTAGTCGCCGCGCAGCGGCTCCACCCAGGTCGTGGTGTGCGCGGCCAGGTCCGGAGCGCGCACGTAGCCGCCCTCCGCCTCGAGGAAGTCGCCGACGCGGTCGGCCACGAATCCCCGGTAGAAGCCGTCCTTGCCGTCGCGGGCGATGCGCTCCAGGGTCGTGCCCAGGGCGGGGTTCCTGAGCAGGCTGCCCACCGGCGGCGGCTCACCGCCCGGCAGGTAAAGCGCACGCGCATGGTCGTTCAGCACCGGCGAAAAGTCCGTGATGTCGCTGGCGAGCCGGGTGGAGACCGGGAAGCCGTCGCGGGCGTAGCCGATCGCGGGCTCCAGGAGCTCAGCCAGCGGCTGGGTGCCGAAGCGCTGCAGGGCGTCCACCCAGGCGGCCACCGCGCCGGGCACCGAGACCGAGAGGGGGCCGTCACGGGGAACCCGGTCGAGTTCGCGTTCGTCGAAGAGGGCGGGCGTGGCGAGCGCGCCGGAGCGCCCGCTTCCGTTCATCGCGTACACGCGCCCGCTCTCCGCTTCGTAGTAGATCATGAAGGCGTCACCCCCGACGCCGTTCATGTGCGGGCGCACCACGGCCAGCACCCCCGCCATGGCGATCGCCGCGTCGATGGCGTTGCCGCCCCGTCGCAGCACCTCGTGACCCGCGGCGGCCGCAAGCGGATGACCGGCCGATACGGCCGCGGTGACGCCGCGCACGTCAGGACGGTTGGTGGCGGGGAAGACAACCTCTCCCGAGCCCCGTCCGGTCGAGCCGGTCTGGGCCGGCGCCTCCGCGATCTCGCACGCGGTCGCGGCGAGGAGGACACAGCTGCCTGCCAGGGTAATGGCCGAAGTCGGGCCTGCGGTCAGGCGTCGGGCTCTTGCGGGAGCTTCGCGCATGAATGGGATTCCTGGGTTTCGGTTCGTCGTCGGCTTGCTGGGAGCGGGAGATGTCCGTGCGGTCTCCACCGTGCAGGATGCTACCGCGAGGTGGTCCCGCGCTAGCCCACAGCCATCGGATACGACGCCCTGCTCAACCGGGCGGCATGCCGGCGCTGACCGCCATCACGGCCGTGAGCGCGGGCAAACGTACGTCCGCGGGGTCGAACGCACTCCTGGGCGGCGTTGCACGAAACCCCTGTAATTCCTGGCTGCCCCCGGGAGTGGTGTCATGGAGGAATGACAGAAGTAAGGAAAATACTTACGATAGAACGCGTGTCCAACCGCCCCCAAGGTGAGCGTATGATCGTCAGCAAGCTGACTTCCAAGGCCCAGACCACCATCCCGCAGCCGATCCGCGTAGCGCTCGGGCTTCAGCCAGGGGACGAGCTCTCGTACGAGATCGTCGACGGGCGGGTCATGCTCAACAAGGTGCAACGAGGGACCACGACGGACGACCCGTTCCGCACCTTCGAGGAATGGCGCTCTGAAGCGGATGCCAGGGCCTATGCAGACCTTTGAGCGCGGTGACGTGATCAAGGTGCCGTTCCCGTATACGGACCGCGCGACGCGGCAGTCGAGACCGGCCGTGGTGGTCTCGACGGCTCAACTCCAGGATCTGCACGGACTCTTGTGGGTCGTCATGATCACCAGCGCCGAGAACCGGGGCTGGCCCGACGATGTGCCGGTCACCAACCTGAAGCTGGCGGGCCTCCCCTCCCCTTCCGTCATCCGCAGCGCCAAGATAGCGACGATCGACGCATCTGACGCCTCGAAGCTGGGGCGGGTGTCGGCGGACCAGGTCAGACGCATCACGGGCAAGATCAGACAGCGGTTGGGGGCTGTGTGAACGGTGCCGCAAGAGCGGCCGCGGTCACGGCCTCGAGTGGCTTCCAGTATCCGGCGCGCCATCCGATGTCCGCCTCCTCCATTCGAGTCGGCGACCTGGGAACCGTCGGCCCGTGCACTCGTGGGCGGCGGCGAGGCTCTCGACCATGCCGCGCACCCGCGTCTCGATGGCGGGGATCGATCCCGGGCAATGCTGCTGCCCGGTCCGGTAGGCTCGTAGGAGAGTCGACGACGGGCGCGAAACAGGCCCGGCGTTCGCGGAGGTGAAGGACCTGCCGTCCTCTGCAGCGGTCACCTCTTCGTCCCGGTCCTTCAGGCTGGCCACTCTCTGATACCGATGTCACGCACGACAGTGTAGCCCCTCGCCGCAGCCCGCCGGCCAGCCTCCGATTCAGGCACTGGAGTTGTCTCGGCCGGCCGGATGATGTGGCCTTGAGGGGGAGTCGTACCTGCCGTTGCATAACAGACATTTGTCTGGTATACTCCGCCTCATGTCACCCATCACCCCGCCGGGCGAGACGCGCGAGAGGATCTACCGGTTTGTTCGCCGCCGGATTCTCGAGGGGCTCCCCCCCACGGTCCGCGAAGTCAAGGAGGCGTTCCGCTTCAGGGCGGTGCAGACGGCCCGGCAGCACCTCGAGCGCCTCGTGGCGGAGGGGAGCCTGGTCAAGGTGCAGGGCAAGTCCAGGCTCTACCGCCTGCCCGGGCGGGTGGAGACGCTGCTCGTTCCGCTGCTGGGGCGGGTCCAGGCCGGCGGGCTCCAGGTGGCGGTCGAAGAGTGCGAGGGCTACCTGCTGGCCGAGCGGAGGGGCTCGGAGGAGATGTTCGCGCTCCGGGTCCAGGGCGAGAGCATGAGCGGGGCGGGCATCCTTCCGGGCGACGTCGTCATCGCGAGGCGCCAGCCGGAGGCCTCCTCGGGCGACGTCGTCGTGGCCCTGGTGGGTGACGAGGCCACCATCAAGACGCTCCGCCTGAGCCGGGACGGGATCGAGCTGCATGCGGAGAACCCCGACTTCGGGCCGATCATCCCGCGCCCCGAGGAATGCACGATCCTCGGCAAGGTGGTCGAGGTGAGGCGCTACCTGGAAGGGTTCGCCTGAGGCCCGGCCGGGAAAGCCGGGGAGGCGCACCTGCCGCACCCGCATCCCCTCCTGCCCTCCCGTGACATGCACCGGAAGCCATGATGGACGCTCCCGCCGAAAAGACCCGCGGCCCGCTGGCGCCGGCCTCCGTGGCCGGCTCCGGGGGCCTCCTGCCCGCGGCCGATGCCGTCCGGGCCTGGAGCCTCTCCTCGCTGGCCGGGCACTTGGTCGAGATGTCTGACCCCGGGGCCGCCCCTTCGCTCACGGCCGCGACCTCGCTGATCCTCGAGGGCCAGGAGCGTGGAGAGCCCACGGCGTGGATAGGCCTCGGCCGCTCGATCTTCTTCCCGCCGGACCTCGCCGAGTGGGGCATCGACCTCGAGGCGCTGCCCGTGATCCGCGCCCCCGGAGCGGACGCCGCCTTCGGGGCCGCCGACCAGCTGCTGCGCTCGGGCGCCTTCGGGCTCGTGGTCTTGGACCTCGAGGATCGGACTCGGATGCCCCTGGCGGTCCAGAGCCGTCTCGCGGCCCTGGCCCGGGAGCATCATGCGCTGCTCCTCTGCCTCACCCGCAAGAGGCGCGGCGCTCCCTCGCTCGGGCCCCTGGTGTCGCTCCACGGCGAGGGCAGGACCCGGAGGGCCGCCTTCAACCGCTTCGACTGGCAGATCCGCATCGTCAAGGACAGACGGGGAGCTCCGGGATGGAGCCACACGGAGTCATGCCGTGGCACGGATGGCCTGTGTTGACGTCGCGGCCCTGCCCTTGCAGCTGCTGCTCCGGGAGAATCCGAGCTGGAGGGAGTATCCCGCTGCGGTAGTGGACCGGGACCGGTCGCAGGGCACCATTCTGTGGGTCAACCGTCGGGCGCGGGCCATCGGCATCCTCCCGGGCATGCGCCACGCCGCCGGGCTTGCGATCTCGGGCCGCCTCCGCTCGGGCGTCGTTCCCCGAGAGGCGGTCCGGGAGGCCGTGGCCGCCCTGCTGGAACGGCTGCGGCGCTTTAGCCCTGAGGTCGAGCCCTCCCGGGACGAGCCCGGGGTGTTCTGGCTCGAGGCCTCGGGTCTTTCCCGCCTCCATCCCTGCCTGAAGAAGTGGGCCGGGCTCATCCACGGCGATCTCGCCGGTGCCGGTCTCGACAGCACCGTGGCCGTGGGGTTTTCCCGTTTCGGCAGCTATGCCGCGGCCAGGTCCTGTGACCGGATCGTGGTCTTCACAACCCCCGAAGAAGAGCATGCCGGTGCCCGCGGCGTCCCCCTGGAGCGCCTCGATCTCGCTCCCGAGGTCGGTGACCTCCTGATCCGGCTGGGCATCCATACCCTGGGCGGCTTTCTGGACCTGCCCGCCCTGCAGGTCCGTTCTCGTCTCGGACGGCAGGCCCACCGGCTTCACCGCATGGCCTCGGGCGATCTCTGGAGCCCGCTCCAGGCAGAGACCCCCTCCGAGCCCGCGAGCGCGGAGATCCTCCTCGATGATCCGGAATCCGACCACCGCCGACTGGCGGCTCTGATGGAAGGGCTGCTGGAGGGGTTGCTGGGCTCGCTCAGCCGGCGGCACGAGACGCTGGCCTCGCTCGTGCTCACTCTCGGCCTGGAGGACGGGTCGCAGAGGAGCGAGACACTGCGGCCGGCCGAGCCCACGCTGGACAAGGCGCAGATCCTGAATCTGCTGCGGCTCCGCCTGGAAGCCGCGGCTCTGTCGGCGGGAGTGGAGGAGGTCGTCATGGAGGCCCGGGGGGTCCGCCTCGACGTTCGGCAGAGGGAGCTCTTCCACGGCGCCGCCCCCCGCGACTACGACGCAGCCGGCCGTGTCCTGGCGCAGCTGCGGGCACGGTTCGGTGACGGAGTGCTCCTGCGGGCGCGCCTCCATCCCAGGCATCTTCCGGAAGCGCGCTTCAGCTGGGAGCCCATGGGAGCGGTCCTGCCGCCGAGGCCGCGCAAGGTCCGGCTCCGCCCGCTGGTGCGGCGCTTCTTTCCGGAGCCCGTTCGACTCCCGCGCACCCGGCTGCAGGATGGCGAGGCCCGGAGCGGCGGAAGCCGTCCCGGCCGGGAGAGCGTCGGCCCCTACATCATCTCGGGGGGCTGGCGCGGCGGCGGCGCGGGCGAGCACCGCGCGTATCACTTCGTCCGCACGGGCGAGGGGCCGTGGCTGTGGGTCTACTACGATCGGAAGCGGAAGGGCTGGTTTCTGCACGGGAAGGTGGAATAGGGGGCGATGCCGATCCGAGCCGGACGCCTCCCCCCTTCCTATGCGCCCCTCTGCTGCAGGAGCCACTATTCGTTCCTCGAGGGGGCGAGCCATCCCGAGGAGCTGCTGGAGAGGGCGGCCGAGCTGGGGATCGCCTCGCTCGGCTTGACCGACCGGGACGGCGTCTACGGCGTCGTGCGGGCTCATGTGAAGGCCCGGGAGATGGGCCTGCATCTGATCATCGGCGCCCGCATGAGCGTCGCCGACGGCTCCTCGATCCTACTGCTGGCCTGCGACGGAACCGGCTACGCCCATCTCTGTCGGCTGATCTCCGCCGGGCGCCTCCGCTCTCCCAAGGGGAAGAGCCTCGTCGAGTGGAGGGAGATCTGCGACCATGCCCCCGGGCTCGTGGCCCTCTGGGGAGGTGAGGACAGCCTGCTGGTGGGCGGGGCCGAGCCCGCCTTCGTCGCCCGCGACCTGCGCGACGCCTTCGGTGAGCGGCTCTATGCGCTGGTGACCCGCCATCGCCGAGCGGAAGAGCCCGTGAGGGAGCGGCGGCTGCGGGAGCGGGCGCGACGCTACGGCATCCCGACGCTGGCCGCCACCGAAGTGCTCTATCACGACGCCTCGCGGCGGCGGCTCCAGGACGTGCTGACCTGCATCCGCCACGGCGTCCGGCTCGCCGACGCGGGGCGCCGGATCAGGCCCAACGCGGAGCACGACCTCAAGTCCCCGGCCGCGTTCGCGGCCCTGTTCGAGGACGACCCGGACTCGGTCGAGCGCACCCTGGAAGTGGCCGGCCGCTGCAGCTTCTCCCTGGACGAGATCGACTACCGCTACCCCTCCGAGGAGCTTCCCGGCGGCAAGACCTCCGGCGAGCGGCTCCGGGAGCTGACGTACCGGGAAGCCCGTGAACGCTACGGCGGCCGGATCGGAGAAGACATCCGGGCCCAGCTCGAGCGCGAGCTCGCCCTCATCGGGGAACTGGGCTACGAGGGCTACTTCCTGACCATGTGGGACTTGGTCCGCTTTTGCCGGAGCGAGGGGATCCTCTGCCAGGGGAGGGGCTCGGCGGCCAACTCGGCGGTCTGCTATTGCCTGGGAATCACCGCCGTCGACCCCGTGCGCATGAGGCTGCTGTTCGAGCGCTTCATCTCCAGGGAGCGGGCCGAGCCGCCCGACATCGACCTCGACATCGAGCACGACCGCCGCGAGGAGGTCATCCAGTACCTCTACCGCAGGCACGGCCGCTCCCATGCCGCCATGGTGGCCAACTTCGTCCGCTACCGCGGGCGCTCCGCCATCCGGGACGTGGGCAAGGTCCTCGGGCTGGCGGAGACCGAAGTCCACCGCGTCACCCGGCTGCTGGACCGCCTTGAGCGCGTGGATTTGCGACTGCTCGAGAGCGCCGGCCTCGGCCCCCGCGCGCGCCGCGACCTCCTCGGGCTGGTCGAGCAGATCCAGGACTTCCCCCGCCACCTGTCCATCCACCCGGGCGGGTTCCTGCTCGGCCAAAGGCCGGTCCACGACCTCGTTCCCATCGAGAACGGTTCCATGCCCGGCCGCACGGTGATCCAATGGGACAAGGAGGATCTGGAAAACCTGAGGCTGTTCAAAGTGGACCTGCTCGGGCTCGGCATGTTGAGCGTGATCGATCGGTCCTTCCGCCTCATCCGCAGGCACTGGGGCCGCGAGCTCTCCCTGGCCGCCCTCCCCGAGGGGGATCCCTCTACCTTCGCCATGATCCGAGAGGCGGACACCGTCGGGGTCTTCCAGATCGAGAGCCGCGCGCAGATGTCCATGCTGCCCCGGCTCAAGCCCCGCGGGTACTACGATCTGGTCATCGCGATCAGCATCGTCCGGCCGGGACCCATCATGGGGGGCATGGTGCACCCCTATCTGCGCCGCCGGAACGGCGAGGAGGCGGTCAGCTACCCCCACCCTTCCCTGGAGCCGATCCTCGAGAAGACGCTCGGAGTGCCGCTGTTTCAGGAGCAGGTCATGCGGCTGGCCGTCGTGGCGGCGGACTACACGCCCGGGGAGGCGGATCAGCTCAGGCGCGACATGGCCGCCTGGAGGAGATCGGGCAGCATCGAGCGCCACCGGGGCCGGTTCCTCTCGCGCATGCAAGCCAAGGGCATCCCCGAGGAGTTCGCCACCCAGGTGTTCGAGCAGGTCCGCGGCTTCAGCGACTACGGTTTCCCCGAAAGCCATGCCGCGAGCTTCGCCCACATCGCCTACGCCTCGGCTTGGCTGAAGCGTCACTATCCCGCGGCCTTCGCCTGCGCGCTGCTGAACGCCCAGCCGATGGGCTTCTACGCTCCCGCCACGATCATCGACGACGCCAAACGGCACGGAGTCCTCGTGCTGCCGCTGGACGTCCGGCACAGCGGCTGGGACTGCACGCTCGAACGGCAGCCCACTCCCCCCGGGACCTACGCCCTGCGCATGGGCCTGCGGTACGTGAAGGGGCTCAGGGAGGCGGACTGGCAGGGGATTGACGAGGCCCGACGTGCCGGCCCCTTCCGGTCCGCAGTCGATTTCGCCTCACGCACCGGGCTGCGGCAGGACGTTCTCGACCGCCTCGCCGAGGCCGGCGCGCTGGACTCGCGGAGCTCGCGACGCCGCCAGGCCCTCTGGCAGGTCCGGGGGCTCCAGACCGCAGGCGAGGACAGGCTGCCGCTCGAGATTCCCGAAACGGAGATCCCCTTCGAGCCCCTGAGCGATTTCGAGTCCACCCTCTGGGACTACCAGGCCACCGGCCACAGCGCCCGGGACCATCCGCTCTCCCATCTGCGCGGACGACTGACCGCCCGGGGCCTGCCCGACGCCGACACCGTCCGGCGGATGCCCCACGGCCGCCCGGTCGAGTACGCCGGCACCGTCATCTGCCGCCAGCGGCCCAAGACCGCCAAGGGAGTGATCTTCATGACCCTCGAAGACGAGACCGGCTTCGTCAACGTCATCCTGTGGCGCAACGTCTATGAGAGATTCCGCGTCGCCGTCAAGACGCTCTCGTTCATGGGCGTGAGCGGCCGCCTGCAGAACGAGTCCGACGTCGTCCACATCGTCGCCGAGTCGATCTGGCAGCCGAAGCTCGGCATCGAGCCGGCCACGCGGCAAAGCCGGGACTTCCAGTAAAGCGGCCAGGAGGTCGGCGCGTCGCCGACTGCCGGAGCTCCAGGAAGGACGTCCCGATCGCGCTTCCTGACAAGCGAGGATCGCCGACCTCGGAAGCCAATTCCATCTCGGCGGCCATCGCCTCCATGAGGGATGACGCTATGTCCTCGCCCGCTCTCCCGGCCACCCGAACCGCAGGAACAGGGCGGGAACGACCACCATGTTGAGGAACGTCGAGGTCAGCAGGCCGCCCAGCACCACCACCGCGAGGGGCGCCTGGATCTCCTTGCCCGGCTCCCCGATGCCGAGTGCCAGGGGGATGAGGGCGAGGCCGGCCGTCAAAGCCGTCATCAGGATCGGGGCCAGGCGCTCCATCGAGCCGCGGCGGATGCTGGCCGCGCGCGAAAGGCCGCCTTCGTGCAGGTCGCGGTAGCGCGTCACCAGCAGAATCCCGTTGCGCACCGCTATGCCGAAGAGGGTGATGAAGCCTACCAGGGTCGCGACGTTGATGGTCCCGCCGATCAACAGGACTGCGGCAACGCCACCGGCCAGGGCCAGGGGCAGGTTGACCATGAGCAGCAGCGCAGTGCGGACGCTGCGGAAGGTGCCGAACATGATGAGGAAGATCGCGAAGACCGAAAGCAGCGACAGGATGCCGATCCTTCTGGTAGCTTCGAGGCCGCTCTCGAACTGGCCGCCGTACTGCACGAAGTAATCGACCGGGAGGGACACGTCGCGCTCCACACCCGACCGAAGCTCCTCGACGGCTCCGACGACGTCCCGTCCTGCGACATTGGCGCTGACCACGATCTTTCGCTGCACGCTCTCGCGGCTGATGGTGTTGGGCCCGCGCCCCGGCACGATGTCGGCAAGCTGCGACAGCGGCACCGTCGCGCCGGAGGGCGTCGTCATGAGCGTGCGGGCGATCGCCTCGCGGTCCTCGCGGAAGCGGTCGTCGTAGCGCACGGCGAGTTCGAATGCGCGCTGGCCCTCGCGGATCAGCGAAACCTCTTCGCCCTGAAACGCCACGTCCACGGTCTGGGCCAGGGCTGCCGGGGTCACGCCGTAGCGGGCCATCGCGCGGCGGTTCGCGCGGACCTGTAGCTGCGCTACATCGGCCTGCTGCTCGACTGCGAGGTCGACGAGTCCCGGAACTCCCGCGGCAACCGTCTCGATCTGGCCCGCGATCTGTCGGAGCTGCCGCAGGTCGGGCCCGTAGAGGCTGACCGCGATTGCGGCTCGCGTTCCCGACAGCATGTGGTCGATTCGGTGGCCGATGGGCTGACCCACCGTGATGTTGGTGCCCGGGAGGCCCCGAAGGTCCGCCCTGATTTCGGCCATGACGTCGGCGAGGTGGTGCTCGGTGAGGTCGAGCCGGGCATCGATTTCGGAGGCGTTGGACCCTTGGGCGTGCTCGTCGAGTTCGGCCCGGCCGGTGCGGCGGGCGGTCGACGCCACCGCGGGGTGCGCGAGGAGTTGCCGTTCCACGCGCGCTCCGATCGCGTCCGACTCCGGCAGGGATGTTCCGGGCAGGCTGACCACCGAGATCGTGAGCGAGCCCTCCTGGAACTCGGGTAGGAAGGCGCGTCCGAGCCCCGGCACGAGCGCCACGGTGCCGGCGATCAACAACGCGGTGCCCCCGAGCACCACCCCGGAGCGACGGAGCGCCCATTCGAGAACGGGACGGTATGCCCGCTCGAGGGTGCGGAGGAGCCAGGGTTTGCCCCCCCGGTCGATGGCGCGGCCGCGTGTTAGCAGAACCTGGCAGAGTGCCGGCGTGACCGTAACAGCGATCAGGAGGGAGGCGGCTATGCTCACGATGTAGGCCAGACCGAGCGGTCGCAGCATGCGTCCTTCGACACCCGACAGGAAGAAGAGCGGCACGAAGACGATCGTGATGATGACGGTCGCGCTGAGGATGGGGACGCGGATCTCGCGGGCGGCGTCGCGGATGACCGCCAGCGTTGGCCGATGCCCGTGCTCCGGCCGGCGGCTGTTCTCGCGCAGCCGCCGATGCGTGTTCTCCACGAAGATGATGGCGTCGTCGACCAGCGCACCGATCGCGATCGCCATCCCTCCGAGGGTCATCGTGTTGATCGTGCCTCCGAGGGCGCGCAGCGTGATGACCGCCAGAGCCAGAGAGAGCGGAATCGCCAGCACCGAGATCGCCGTCGTGCGCACGTTCCAGAGGAAGAGGAAGAGGATCGCGACCACGAGGAGCGCGCCGTCCCGCAAGGCGGTCACGACATTGTCCACCGCGAGAGCGATGAAGTCGGCCTGACGGAAGATGTTCCTCTCCAGCTGGACCCCTTCCGGCAGAGAAGGCTCGATATTGTCGAGTTCGGCGTCGATGCTCCGGGTGACTTCCAGCGTGTTGGCACCCGGCTGCTTCTGGATCGTCAGGATGACCGCGGGCTCGGCGTTCACCGACGCCGTCCCGAAGCGGACCCTGGGACCGATCCGCGTCTCGGCGAGATCTTCGATGAGGACGGGAACCCCGCGGCGGGTCGTCACGACCGTGAGGCCGATCTCTTCGATATCGCGTACGCGCCCGAGTCCGCGGATGAGGATTTCTCCTCCACCGGAGCGATAGAGCCCGCCCGAAACATTGCGGTTGGATTCGGTAGCCGCGGTGAGGACTTCGTCGAGACCCACGCGGTACGCCAGCAGCCTCTCGGGGTCGACGAGCACCTGGTACTGGCGGACCTGGCCGCCGATCGCCACCACCTGTGCGACGCCCGGCACGGCGAGCAGTCGCGGCCGGACCACCCAGTCGGCGGCGGTGCGGGCCTCCATGAGCCGCTCCTGCGGTGCGCCCAGGCCGATCAGCAGTATCTCACCCATGATCGAGGTGATCGGCGCGAGGACGGGGGCGCTCACGTCCTCGGGAAGCTGGGCCGCCACGGGCTGCAACCGTTCACTGACGATCTGGCGCGCTCGAAAGATGTCCGTGCCCCAGTCGAAGTCCGCCCAGACGATGCTGATCCCCTGGGCGGAGCTCGAGCGGACCCGGCGAACCCCGGTTGCCCCGTTGAGCGCGGCTTCGATGGGGAAGGTGACGAGGCTCTCCACCTCTTCCGGGGCGAGCCCGTGTGCGTCCGTCAGCACGGTTACGGTGGGGGCGGTGAGATCCGGGAAGACATCGACAGGAAGCGTCGCCGCCGCCCAGCCTCCGCCTGCGAGGAGCACTGCCGCTGCACACCCCGTAAACAAGGGGTGCTCGAGGGAAGTGCGGACGAGGAAGTCGAGGACGCCGGTGACGCGGCTGTCGGTTGTTTCCGCTTGTTGCACCGGAGCGCTAGTGCGGATGTCCATGGTCGGTGATCTCGACGTCACCGAGCGAGGCCAGCCTGACCTGATAGGCACCCGTGGTCACGACCTGCTCACCGCTCCCGATCCCGGCGCTGACCATGGTCCACGATCCGTCCGAGGGTCCGAGCTGGATCACGCGCCGCTGGAAGGCTTCCCCGCCGACCTTTGCATACACGACCGCGAGCCCGTCCTCCTCCAGAACTGCTTCCGCAGGTACGGCGATCCCCAGGACCGGGTCCCCGACCTGCAGGTGCCCATCGGCGAACATGCCGACCTTCAGTATCCGGTCGGGGTTCGGTACTTCGAGGCGGACGGGTAGGGTGCGACTGTCCGGGTCGATCACCGTGCCGACCGAGACCACCCGGCGAGCCGTGTGAACCTGCGTCGTACCCTCGACCGTGAACCAGGCGCTGCGGACGTCGCCGGCTTCCGTTGTGTGGCGTGCCGGCACGCGGCCCACGAACCACAGCGTCTCGGGATTGACCACGGTGAATGCGTGCGTACCCGCGTCGACGTGCTGACCCGAGGCTACGTGGCGCTCGGAGACGACGCCGCTGATCGGAGTGCGCAAGTCGTAGAGGCCGGAATCCGAGCTCTCCCCGTCGTCGGGCGGAAGCACCCCGCCGATGGCTTCGAACGCCGCTACCGCGACCTGGAGTTCATGACGGGCATGCTCGAGCCGCCGCTCGGCGATGGCCCCGAACGCGAACAGCCGCTCGGCCCGGCTTGCCTCCCGCTCCGCCGCCACCACGTCGGCGCGCAGACGCGCGTAGGAGTTGTCCAGGCTGGTGGGCGCGATCAGCGCGAGCGTCTCGCCGGCCTCGACCCGGTCCCCGGGCGCCGGCGAACGGCCGCCCGCCACGATCACACCAGCGACCAGGGTCGAAACGTGCGCGAGCGCGCTTCCGGGAGCGACGATCTCCCCCGCCACCGGGATCGTGTTTGGAATCTCGCGTTCCTCCGCGAGAGCGACCCCAAATGGAATCGACCACTGTTGCTCCTTCGGCAGCGCGATCAGTCCGGGCGGCGGCTCTTCCACATCGTGTGGCAGGGCGTCCTCGCTCGCGAAGACCTGAAGCTGTCCTACCGGGATCGTGTGCTCGGAGCCGAGTGCGCTGAGGGTCATGTCCGCGCGCCAAGTTCCCGTCGCCGTCAGCGTCGGCGTCGCCGTGTAGACCCCGGGCCGGTCGGGCGCGGGCATCACGACTTCTTCCCTAGCGCCACCGGGCCCGCGGAGTAGCAAGGTCAGGCTGCCGACGCGCACGGGTTGCCAGTCCTCGAGCCAGGTCAAGTGTATGGCCCAGGGGTCGCTGGAAACATCTTGTACGTGGGGTGGATATTCGACGAACAGTTCGAGTGCGTCGGTCCAGTGCGTGACCGCTCCGCCGGCGCGGGTGTGATCGGCTTCCGCGACGGCGTCCGACGAAGGCTCGGCGCACCCCGAAGTCCAAAGCACCGCCGAAGCGCCTGCTGCCCAGGCGGCGCGGAGCCCGTTTTCGGCGAGCCTCATAGCCCGTCCCCCGGCTCGGTCCCCATTGCGCGAATCAGGTCGTAGTATGCAATCCACGTGGCTGATTGCAGAGAAAGTGCACTCAAGCGGGCTTCCCGAAAGGCCTCGGCCGCATCGAGGAGTTCTAGCAGCGTCATTTCACCCTCGGCGTAGGCGCCCTGCGCCGTGGCGAGGAGGGCTTCGGCCGCTGCCAGCATCACCCCGCCTCCCGCCTCAAGGCGCCTGCGGGTGGAGTCGTACCGTTCGGACGCGGCGCGAAGGTCGATCTCCGCCAGCGTCCTGGTGAGGTCGAGTCGATGGGCAGCGGCGGACTCCCTCGCCGATGCTCCCTGGCGGGTTCCCGCACCCCGGTCGAAAACGGGCAGTGGAAGATTGAGCGTGACGGCCACGCCCGAGAAGCCGTCCGCCTGGTCCTTGTACCCGAGGCTCAACGTGGGATCAGGCACCCACTCGGTCGCAGAGACCCGGGTGCGCGCCCTCGCCGCGTCAAGCTCTCGCCGCGCTTCCTCCATATCCGGCCGCTCGTCGAGCGCGTCCAGTGCGTCCACCACAGTGAACGCCGGGGGAAGCCCTGCCGGTGCCTCCGATGGCCCGACCTCGTGACGGTCGGTGCCCGGAGCAATCGAGCCGGCAAGCGCTCTGCGCGCTGTGCGGGCCTGGAGCCACGCTTCCTCCACCTCCTGCTCGGCCCGCAAGCGTTCGAGCCGCAGCCGACCGGCCTCATAGGTCGAGATGTCTCCCTCTTCGAGCCTTCGATCGGCAGCGTCCGCGACCGTACGAAGGACGGACGCGGCTCGGCGCACGGTCTGTTCGGCTTCTTCTGCCAGCCACGCCCGCACGTATGCCTCGCGCACCCCATATGCGAGACGCAACGAGTCCGCCCGCAACCGGGCCGTTGCGGCGTCGACGCTGTGGGTGGCCACTCGCCCGCGCGCGCTGGTGCGTCCCGGCCACTCGACCCGCTGAACCACGCCGGCCGTCGTTTCCCAGTACTCCCTCCCGGAGCGCCCGAGATCCTCCCGCACCAAAGAAAAGGTGGGATTGGTGTAGGCGCGCAGCTGTCGCGCGACGCCGGCAGCTTCGCTCCACTCCGAGCGGGCGATCTGCAAAGCGAGGTTGTTCTCCGCGAAGGACTCGAGTGCCTGGGCCAGAGTGACCCGCTGGATCGCCTCTTGCGCAAGTGCACCTCGGCATGGGATCGAGGCTCCCCCGACAATCAGAATCAACGCAGTCCGTATCGCGTGCATAAGCCCTCCTGGCATCTTCCGAGGCCTTTCAAAGTACTATGGGGCATGTACCGCGACAGGAATCTCTCTGGCGTGGCATCAAGGGATCCGCTGGGGTGCAAGATCTTGACCCGGTAGCCCATGGAATCGACGATGGCAACCCACCCGTCGGTGAGCGCAGCACTTAGCAGCGGCGGCCCGAATGCCAACTCCCGCGGCAGAATCCCGGCGGGTCGCGGCACTTCCAGATCGCCCAGGCGGATCCAGACGCTCCCACCTTGCCCTGTACTCCCGAACGCCCCCTCGCCGCGGACGCCGGTTGTCGAGACCGAGCGGTTTCTGAGCGCTTTGGACGCGTGCCGTGTCAGGGTGGTATGGACGAACGGGCGAGACGCTCGAGCGGGCGCGAGAGAACCGGACGCGCGCTGTGTCTGCCTGCTGGCCCTACGTTGATCCCGGAGAGGCTGTTCGCATGGATCCCAGGAAGGCCGGTCGCTCTTCGGTGAACTCCACAAGGGGACCGGACATGCGCCGACGATTTCGTATGGCCGGGAAGGTTCCGACGATGGCGTCCGCCCTCCTGCTCAATTGGGCGATCGCGGTCCCTGCCGGAGCGCAACTCGCGACTCCCGGACTCGGCGCCGAACTAGCCGACGCCCCTGGCCGGGACATCTACGCCGCCTCGTGTGCCAACTGCCACGGCCTCGACGGAACCGGGCTGGACAGATCGCTGGTCGCCTTCGAGGAAGAGCTGCCCGACTTCACCGACTGCGATTTCGCCGCGCGCGAGCCCGACGCCGACTGGATCGCGGTGGCCCACGAGGGCGGCCCAACACGCGGCTTCAGCGAGATGATGCCCGCCTTCCGGGGGGCCCTGACCGAGGAGCAGCTGACCCGGGTGATGAGCTACATCCGCACCCTATGCACCGACGCCAACTGGCCTCGCGGCGAACTGAACCTGCCGCGTCCGCTGCTCACCGAGAAGGCCTACCCGGAGGACGAGTGGGTCGTCGAGGGCGACGGGGACATCGAGGGCGGCGACGCCATAACGAGCGCATTCGTCTACGAGTACCGTTTCGGACCCCGCAGCCAGGTCGAGGTGGTCATCCCCTACGGGTGGCGGCGGGGCGCCACCGGATCGGGAGTGCATCACGACGCAGGAGGTTCCGACCACGATCGGTACCTGCACGTTGGCCGCGACGGTGACGACGACCGTGATCATTCCGATGAAGATCGCACCCGCGGCGAGCGCTGGAGCCACGGCCTCGGAGATGTCGTCGTGGGACTCAAGCACGCGCTGTTCCACAGCATCGAGTCCGGAACCATCCTCTCGCTGGGAGGCGAAGTCATCCTTCCCACCGGGGAAGCCGGCGCGGGACTCGGAGCCCCGGGCAGTGCACTCGAACCATTCATGTCGTTCGGTCAGATCCTTCCCGGGGACGCCTTCCTGCAGGGGCAGGCGGGGATCGAGGTGCCCCTCTACGAGGACGGCGGGACCGAGGGCTTCGGACGCCTTGTGCTGGGCGCGACGCGCACGGAGGGCACGTGGGGACGTGCGTGGTCCCCGATGCTGGAGGTTCAGGCCAGGAGGGATTTCAGCTCCGGAGCCGAGACCCTGGTCGACCTCGTGCCCCAGCTTCAGGTCTCGCTGAACACGCGGCAGCACGTGCTTGCCAACGTAGGGGTCCTGGTCCCGGTGGGAGAAACCTCCGGGGCCGAGCGCCCGATACGCCTGATCGCCTACGTCCTGCTGGACTGGTTCGACGGCGGCTTCTTCGAGGGATGGTGACGATGCAGCGGACGGGAATGGTGCTCGCGGGACTGCTGGTCAACGGACTGGCGCTGGTGGGCGGACAGGGCGCGGCGCCCGCGCAGCGGCTGGATGAGGGTACGGCGCGCGGGGGCGTGGGGGGAGCGGACGGCGGCGTCCAGCGGGCCGCAGGACGGGCGACAACGGCCCCCGGATGGGCCGGACCCCATCCGGCGCTCGGGTTCGGAACCCGAGCGGGTGGTGGACGGACGGCGTGGATCGATCTGGCGCACGCGAGCATAAGTCCGGCCGCGCCCAACCCCGCACTGCCCACCGACCCGGAGGACCTGCTCCTGACCTCGGACCGGTGCATCGCATGCCACAAGGACGTCGCCGCTCCGGACGGCCGCGACGTCTCGATCGGCTTCGACTGGCGCGCTTCCATGATGGCCAACGCGGCCCGCGACCCGTACTTCCACGCCGCTGTACGGCGCGAGATCATGGACCACCCCGGCGCCGCCGCCGAAATCGAGAGCGAATGCTCCCGCTGCCACATGCCGATGGCGACCGTTGCCGCAACGCAAGAGGGGCGCTCCGGGGAGGTCTTCGCCAACCTGCCCGTCGGGGGCGCCGAGGGCCCGTACGCCGACTTCGCGGCCGACGGCGTGTCGTGCTCGCTCTGCCACCAGATCCAGCCCGATGGACTGGGCAGCGAAGAGACCTTCACCGCCCGTTTCCGCATCGACGCCGGGACGCCCGCCGAGGGACGCTCGGTATTCGGGCCCTTCGTTCCCGACCAGGGGGGCGTGGGGATCATGCACTCGGCGACGGGCTTCCGGCCCGACGAGGGGTCGCACGTGACCTCCTCGGGGCTGTGCGCCTCCTGCCACACCGTCTTCACCCACGCGGTGCGGGCCGACGGTGCCGAGGGGCCGCCCTTCCCCGAGCAGGCGCCCTACCTGGAATGGCAGGCGAGCAGCTATGCGGAGGGCGCCGAGGGTGAGCAGAGCTGCCAGGACTGCCACATGCCCGAGGTGGCCGCGGAGGTCCCCGTCACCCGGGTGCTGGGCCGTGCGCGCCTCGAGGTGTCGCGGCACGTCTTCCGCGGCGGCAACTTCTTCATGCTGCGCATGCTCAACCGCTACCGCGACGAACTGGGCGTGGTTGCTCTCCCGCAGGAACTGGAGCTGGCCGCCCAGCGCACAGCCGACCATCTGCGCGACGCGACCGCCACGGTGGAGGTCGGCCCGCCGCTCATGAACGGCGACCGCCTCGAGGCCCTGGTCACCGTGCGCAACGACGCCGGCCACAAGTTCCCCACGGCCTATCCGTCGCGCCGGGCGTGGCTGCGGGTTGTGGTCACGGACGCGGCCGGGCGGCTGGTCTTCGAGTCGGGCGCGCTCACCGACGAGGGCCGCGTGACGGGCGACGACCACGACGCCGATGGCGCGCGCTACGAGCCGCACTACACCGTCATCGACTCTCCCGGCCAGGTCCAAATCTACCAGGCGGTCATGGTCGACGGCGACGGCGCTGTCACCACCGGCCTCATGTCGGCGGAGCGCTGGGTGAAGGACAACCGCATACTCCCCGACGGCTTCGACGCGGCAAGCGCCGACGCGCGTGTGCTGCCGGTGGGAGGCGCGACGTCCGATGCGGATTTCGCGCCGGGCAGCGACCGCGTGCGCTACTCCGTGCAGGTCGACCCGGCGGCCGGCCCTTTCATCCTTGAGGCTGAACTCTGGTTCCAGCCCATCGGCTACCGGTGGGCCGAGAACCTCGCCGCCTACGACGCCCCCGAGACCCGGCGTTTCGTGGGCTACTACCGCGCGATGGCCGGCGCCTCCGCGCTTCTCTTGGCGCGTGCCTCGGCGGTTGCAGGCTCTTGACCCCGGGGCCGTGCGTCGAACCTAGGCTGGCGCGGTCGACACGTCGCCGAGGGCCGGGGGGTCCAGGCCAACCCAGTGGAGGCGTGCGTCCGGTGTGAGGATCACGCGCCGAAGGGCGTGGCGCTTACGAACGCCGGGCAGCGCTCCCGCGATGCAATGGTGGCCGCGCTCGCTGCGGCGGTACTGGGCGAGGAGCCGGGTGAGCCGGGTGCGCGAGAGGCCGGTCACCTTGGCGACATAGCCTTAACCAGACCCATTTAATCCTTTGTATGTCAATGTTTTACATGGCCTCACCGTTCTCGGTTTGTCGTGGACGCAAGGCGGTCCATCTCAGGCAGCAATGGACGGGCAAGCAGCACGGGAGAGTTGCTGGGGGACATCGGCCATATCGGTGCCCAGACCAGACCCGCCGTGTCGGGAGCCTCTGGTGTCGCTAGGAATTCTCTGCACCTTCTCGTGCGGTTAAATCCCTCGAAAGCGGATCCGAAAAACCCGACCGGGAATGCAAACGTCAACACTTCCCCGGAATTCAATCCGTCGCCCAGGTCCACGGCCTCTGTGACCATGATGGTCGCGGACACGCCGATGATGATATCGACAATGGGGATTACCGAATTCGTAGTGCAGCGCGCGGTGGCCGGAACAGGCGCACCGGGTCGAATCTGCGGCGGACCGTCAACGAATCGGAATGAGCAGCCTTGGGACAGGACCGCTACCAAGACCAACAGCGCGAACCGTTTCATGTTCTTCCGTTCGTCCTTTGGTCGTTTGCGATAGTACTGCAGTATAGTGACGCTGCCTCCCGTCCGCCCAGCCCGTCGGGTCCCAGGATGCCTGTCGCGAGTTCAGCCGGGTGACGGATCGGCTCTACGTCTGTGGCCCCCCTTTCCGCGGAAACAGCGAAGCTCGGAGCATCCTCAACATGTAGTGGGGGCCGACCTCTCCCGGGCTATCACCCCGATCTTGATATATCTTCCCCGTCGTACAGGCCGCTATCCCCGGACCCGGCCCGCCCCACCTAGCTGACAGAGTGCCGACATGGACGTTGCAGGCTGGTTTGATGTGTTGTTCGACGTGGCGCGGCAGGTGCTGGACCAGTTGGCGGCGTTCGCGCCGTCACTCTTGGGCGCCCTCGGGCTCGTGGTGTCCGGATGGCTCGCCGGCTGGCTGCTGGCGCGGGGCGTCACGAAGGCAATCGATACGCTGGCGCCCGGTCTCGAGGAGCGAGCTACCCGCCTGACGCTACGGCGGCTGGGCATCGAGCGGCGCCTGGCCGAGCTTGCCGGCCGCTTCGTGTTCTGGATCGTGCTCGCCCTCTTCGTCGCCGCGGCAGTCGAGACGCTCGGCCTGCCGGTGCTGGCGGACTGGGTCGCGCAGTTCGGCGCGCTGCTGCCGCGGCTGTTCGTCGGCACGCTGATCGTTGTAACTGGCCTGTTCGTCGGGTCCCTCGCACGTGACGCTACCACGGCGGCCGCGCGCGCCGGCGGCGCCGAGCGCGCGGACCTGCTCGGCCGGGTCGTGCAGGTCGCGGTCGTGGCTGCCGCGGTCGTCACCGGCTTGGACCAGGTCGGTTTCGACAGCCGGTTTCTCACCCTGATGATTGCGATCGTCGGGGGTGGCGTGCTCGGCGGAACCGTGCTGGCGTTCGCACTCGGAGCGCGCACCGAGGTGAGCAACATCGTTGCGATGTACTACGTCCGGCAGGTGTACCGCACTGGACAGCTCGTTCAGCTCGGCGACGTCCGCGGCCGGATCCGGGCGTTCACGAAGACGACCGTCCTGGTCGACGTACGCGGCGGCCAGGCGCACGTGCCGGCCCGGACGTTCAGCACTGAGGTCACGGAGTTGCCCGCTTCGGAGGATCCGGGTGGAGACTGACCGGGTGCTCTCCGACGCCTTCCTGGCCAGCCACCCGGCCGAGGCGGCTCGCGAGATCGAACGCCATCCGCCGCCGGCGATCGGGGAGTTCCTGTGTGACTGCTCCGCCGACGACTTGGCCCGCGTGGTGACGGCGATGAACCCTGCGGTGGCCGCCTCGGTGCTGGGCGCGATCAAGGTGAGTCACGCGGCCGGGATTGTCGCGGCACTACCGCCGGGTGCCGCCAGCGTGCTACTCCGGCGCATGCCGGCGGACGTACGCCGCTTGATTCTCGAGGGCATGCCGCCGCAAGCTGCGGCTCGCGTCCGCAGGCAGCTGCATTACCCGGCCGGCTCCGCGGGGGCGTTGCTGGATCCGGATGTGCTGACGGCGGCGCCGGACCTGACTGTCGCGGATGTGCGGCAACGCCTGGGGCGCGCGGACTTGCGGGTCCACTCGCACCTCTTTGTCGTGGACACGAGCGGCGTGCTCCGCGGCGTCCTCGCGCTCGGCGAATTGTTGAAGGCTGCCCCGGATGCGCGCGTAGGTGCGGTCGCCTGCCGCGAGGTCGACGCAATCCCTGCGACGGCGGGTCGTGAGGCCATCGAGACGCATCCTGGCTGGCGGGACCTGCACACGCCGCCCGTCGTTGACGAATCCGGGCGGCTGCTCGGCGTCATCCGGCACGCGGCCCTACTCACGCTCGCGGCGGAGAGGTCGCAGCCGGCCGGGACATCTGTTGCCGAAGCTGCACTCGCCTTGGGTGAGCTGGCCTGGCTGGCCGGAGTCGGCGTGGCCGGGGAGCTGGCCGACGCGTTCCTCGCCCGGGCCGCGCGAGGCGGGAAGACGCCGGTCGGCCATTGACGGACGCGGCGGCTGTACAGACGGCGCTGGCGGGCGACTACGCCAGGCGCCACCCCGGCGAAGTGGCTGCGCTCCTCGAAGCGTGGAGCACCGCCGACAGCGCCAGGGTCCTGGAGAGCGCGCCTCTGGCGTCGGCGACGCCTGTCTTCTCGGCATTGACGCCGGCCGCTGCGACGGATCTGCTGGCCGCGGTGTCCGACACGCGGGCCCTCGGTCTCCTGCGGGGACTGGATCCCGCGCATGCGGCGGTGCTGTGCGGCCGCATGCCCGTGGACATCCAGGGCCGAGTACTGGACCGGCTGCCGCCCGCCGAAGCCCGCGCACTGCGGGAAATCATGACGTATCCCGCCGATTCGGCCGCCGCCCTGATGACAACCCAGGTCCCGACGTTTCGGCCGGACGCCGCCGCCGGCGAGATCCTAGCGCGGTTGCGCGCCGACCGGGCCACGGGTGTGACCGACGTTGCGCTGGTCGATGCCGGCGGACGCTTCGCCGGCATGGCGCCTGTGGTGGCGCTCGCCACGGCCGATCCTGGGGCACCCGCGCGCCAATTCACCCCCGTCGGCCAAGTAGCCGTGCAGGCGATAGCGCCGCGCGAAGATGTCGTCGAGCTGATGACGCGGACGCGCGTGGCCACCCTGCCGGTGCTCGATGCGGAGCAGCGCCTGCTCGGCATCGTGGGCCACGACGAGCGCGCCGCGGCGATCCAGGTCGAGGCGACCACCGGCGTGCAGACGATGGTCGGCGCGAGCGGGGACGAACGTGCGCTGTCGCCCGTTGGATTCGCCGTCCGCAGGCGGCTGCCGTGGCTGCAGGTCAATCTGCTCACGGCGTTTCTGGCGGCGGCGGTCGTCGGCGTCTTCGAGGCGACCATCGCGCAGGTAACGGCGCTGGCCGTGCTGTTGCCGGTGGTCGCAGGGCAGTCCGGCAACACCGGGTCGCAGGCGCTCGCCGTGACCATTCGCGGCCTGGCGCTGCGCGAGGTGCGACTGCCGCAGTGGCGCCGGGTAGCCGCGAAAGAAGGGACAGTCGGCCTGATCAATGGCCTGGGTGTCGCGCTGACGTCGTCGGCCGGCGTCTATCTCTGGAGCCGCTCGCCGGGGCTGACGGCCGTGATCGCGGCTTCCATGGTGCTCTCGATGGTGGTGGCTGGTCTCGCCGGCGCGGTCATCCCGATGGGCCTGACCGCCGTCCGGCAGGATCCGGCGCAGTCGTCGTCCATCGTGCTCACTACGGTGACCGACGTGGTCGGCTTCCTCAGCTTCCTCGGCATCGCGACGCTTCTGATGCAGTGGTTGTAGGGACCCGCAAATAGCGTCCCGCAGCGGCCGACTACCGTATGAGAGCGGTCTTGCTCGGGTCGGTTGTGCGTGTGCCGGCCTTCTCAGCCGGTCACCGGGTGTCAGCGGGCCACATCGAACTGCCGCATTGACGCGTCGGAAAGGAGGGCCAAGACGCCGAGCCCTAGCACAGCGCCCAGGCTCGCAGCCGGATAGGGTGCGGTCACGAACTGGACCAGGAGCCCGGCCGAGATGATGGTTCCGACGACGCCGGGGATCAGCGCGGGCGCCGCCGCCCCCAGGCGGGCCAAGCCCAGGACGAGGGCCCCGGCGAGCAGGGCTCCGGCAACCCAGACGAGGGTCGAGCCATCGAGTGGCGCCGGAGCCAGCAAGAACCCGGCCGAGAGCGCGAGGATGAGGAGCGGGGCGACGAGGGCGGGACGGGCCGCCGACTTGAGCGCGAGACCGCTCATGAAGAGGAGCCCTGTGGTCGCGAGCAGGTAGCCGACGGTCGCCTCCAGAGGCCCGGCGAGCAGCGGGACCAGCGAGGCCGCCCCCGACGCGTCGGGCCACGGCGGAAGTCCTCCGGAGAGCCGTTCCGCGACGACGGCGAGACCCACGAGGGCCGCGCCCAGGGAAACGGCGAGCCCGAGGGGCGCCCGCGCTTCCGTCCCCTCGCCCGCCGCCTCCCCGCCCGCCCCGAGCCATCCGCACGCGACGGCTGCCGTGAGGCCGATGGCGGCCGATCCGGCGAGCAACACGATGACCATTCCGAACAACGCGAATCCCGCCTGCAGGCCCCACGGCTGTGTCGGCGAGAAGAACGCCTCGGTGGCCGGCCATGAGTTCACTTCTCCGAGGGCGATCGCCGCCGCCCCGAGCAGGCCGGCCCGGCGGACGAGCCCGGTGTCGAGCCGCCGCCTCGCCCACGCGACAACCGCCGCGCCCCCTGCGCCGGCGAACCCGAGCAGGAGCACGATCCCTGCGGCCGTCGCCACGAGCGCTCGGAGCGCCTCGCCGTCCCTCCGCGCCAGTTCCCACTCCTCGGGCACACTCACCGAGCGGTCCACGTCCACCACCTGGTCGCCGGCCAGGGCCACGCTCAGGCGTGCCTCCCCGCCGATCTCGGCGAGCACCGCGGGATCCTCGAAGGCGAACCTCCAGTCCGTGCGCGCGGGGCGCGTCCTCTGGGCGGCACCGACCTCCTCAACGGAGTCCGCCGCCGCACCGAACCGGTCCCGGAGGGCGTCGAGCGCAAGGGCCCGCGCGTCCTCCTCGGTGAGCCTCGCCCCGGGCCGCGCCTCGGGCACGGCGTGCTCGACGCGGAGCTGCTCCCCCATCGGATCGAGGTGGACGCGAAGCTCTTCGATCCGGTCCTCGGGATCCGCCGTGAAGTCCACGAAGCGCACCACCCAGCCGGGGCCTGCCGGCAGGTAGGTCCCGAGCAGGCTCGCATACGCCTCCTCGCCCCCCTCGCCGAATACGTAGCGGTGATCGTCCCCCCGGCCCGCCGCCACCGTGGCGAGGGCCCGCCAGGAGCCGACGGCGTGTCCGCCCGTCTCGAGCGTCCCCCGGGCGAGCATGACCGCCGCAGTCCTGGAGACGCTCAGCCGCGGCGAGTCACCGGCAGGCGCAAGCGCCCAGGCGGCCCAGGCGAGGGCTCCCGCCGCCCCGGCCGCGTAGACGAGTCCTCGCCGCAGCGGGAGGCGCCTGATCGCCGCGGCGCGTTCGCCGCGGGCCGGCTCGGCCCGTTCACGCTCGGCCTCGCTCTCCTCGTCCGCCGAGGGAGCGCACCACGCCCGGTTGTACGCCCACTCGGGCGCTTCGGCCCGCGCGCCGACCTTGAGGCGCGCCCACGCCACCACCAGGAGCGGGGCCAGTCCGAACGCGACCACGGCTGCGCGGTCCCACAGGACGCCGGGAGCGGCCGCTGCGAAGAGCGGCACCGAGATCAAGGAGAGGTTGTACGAGAAGTGGGCGAGGATCGTCGGCACGAGCCCGAAGCAGACGTAGGTGACGCCCCACAGGAGCGCGGGGGCCAGGAGCTCGACGAGCCGGGCATAGGCCGGCTGCTGGGGGTAGTTGGCATGACCCGCGGCGAAGACGACGGCCTGAAGCGCCACGGCGCTCCAGATCCAGAGGCCCTTGCGGCCGTAGCGGGCACCCAGGAGCGCCGCGCAGGCGATGGGGATCGCGCGAAACGCGCTCTCCTCCCAGAAGGCTGCGAACAGCGAGGTCGACACCGCCACGATCCACGGCTGCGGCGTCGCGAGGAGATCGGGCTGCACGACGGCCTCCGCGGGGGTCCACCATCCGTCGAGCCGTGAGGTGGCCAGGTAGAAGAGCACTACGTAGCCGAGGTGGAGCCCCGTCAGGAGGTAGGCCCCCAGGGTCCGGCCGAGCACGGGGGTCGAGGCCGCGACCTCCGGGGACCAGAAGCGCCACTGCTGCAGGTGGCCCGGAAAGGCGCGCCGGCCGAGCGACTCGGCCGCGAGGTAGACGAACGCCAGGAGCGGCGTGCCGATCACGACGAACGCGCCCGCGAGCCCGAGCTGCTGGGCCAGGAACGTCGTGGTCGAGACCGCGGGATCGTACTCCATCCAGCTGAGCGGAAGCGTGTTCGCGATCCCGAGGGCGACGAGCAGCGCGGTGAGCCCGCCCCAGGCGAGGGCCGGGCGCCAGACGACCCAGCGCCTCCTCATCAGCAGAGCCGTGCCCAGGCCGCCTCCCAGGAGGAGATACAGGACGATGAGGACCGCCTGCGCGGTGACCGCGATCGCGTCGTTCGCCGAGCGCATGTCCCCGTAGCGCTGCGAGAAGGCCTCGGGCACGTGGACGAAGTGGGCGAGCTCGGAGGCCTGGCCGCCGGCGACCCCGATCCGCAGCCGGAAGCGGCCGTCCCCCACCACGGCGTCGGTCCGCTCGAACACGAACTCGTGATCGAGGCGCCCGCCCGGCTGCCTCTGCTCGGAGGCCTCGAGCAGCGCGAAGGAGGAGAGATCGACGCCCCACTCAGAGGCCGTCCGCTCCGCGACGGCCCGCGCCTGCGCCTCGGAGAGGTTGCCGCTCCCCGGATCGCTCTCCGAGAGGCGGAGGCGGAACCCGTACGGCTCGCCCGCCGGCGTGAAGCGCACGCGGGCCTCTTCGACCGCCCCCTCCGCGAAGCGCCGGACCGTCCACGCGTAGGGATGATAGACCCCCTGTTCGGCCAGCCCGACGAACGCGTCCCGTCCTCCGGCCTCCAGCTCCACGTACGTCTGGACCTCCGGATCCGTCTGGCCGAAGGTGGCGGCCGCGCGGGCGCCGGGCGGTCCCCACTCGTAGCGGAGCGCCAAGGCCTCCGCTTGGGCGAAGGCGCCCTCGCGGTCCATCGCCAGATCGAGCGTGACGATCGGGAAGGCGGCCGGAAAGAGCCGGATCGCGAGGACGACGCTCGCCGCGGCGAGGGCGGCGAAGACGGCCCAGAAGCCCGCGCGCCGGGTCATCGGCCCGGGCGCTCCGCCGCGTGGAATCCTCTCCGGGGCTCCGCCGGAGCCCTTGTGCAGCCGAGCTTCACCGCTCCCTCACTCCTTTCCCGAGAACGTAGCGCATCCTCGCCGGCACGGGTGGGCGGCGGCGGATTACTCTCTTCGTCCCGCCCCCCGCCCTGGCCACCGCCGCCCGCGCCGCGCTCGACGGACAATCTGGGCGAGACTCCGCTCCCGGACGAGTCCGCCGCCCGCGCCCGTCCCCTTGCGGCCGCGGAGGCTTCCCCGGCCCGGACGCCGGCAGGGCGGGCCCGGCGAGGGCCATGGCGGTCCCCGGGCAAGGGCCTGGGGGCTCCCCGGACGACCTACATCCCGGCCATCCAGCGGTAGATCGCCTGGACGTTCAGCGGGAACCATGCCTCGTACTGGCCCCAGTCGCTGAACTCCGGCAGGTCGATCTCCTCCATCGCCCGCTCCTCCGACCATCCGGCGGCCAGGGCGTCCCTCACGGCGGAGCGGACCCCGTCGTAGTAGCGGATCTGGCGGTGGATGGAGCCCCGGTCGCCCGGCGGCCCGTGGCCGAAGACGATGGTCTCGAAGGGGATCTCGAGAAGCGCCGCGATGGAGCCGAAGAGGTCGGGAAAGATCGAGCCCCGCAGGTTCCGGAAGCCGACGCGGTCGTTCGCCACGAAGTCCACGGCGAACGCGACCTGGACGTCGGGCACGAAGACAACCGTCGAGTTGTCCGTGTGGTTCGCTCCCACGTAGTGAAGCTCGATCTGGCGGCCGCCCGGCGCGATCGACATGAACTCCTGATAGGTGCTGGTCGGCGCCGGCAGCTCCGCTTCGGCCGCCTCCCGGAGGGGAGCCACCGCATTGCGGTGCGCCAGGATCGGCACCTCCTGGCCCATCTCGCGCATCAGCGCCGGAGCGCCCGTGGCGTGGTCGGCGTCCTGGTGGCTGTAGATGATGGCGGCGAGGGGAGCGCCCGGAGCGACGCGCTGGATCTCCGCGGCGTAGCGGACCGCGGCCTCGGAGGAGATCGGGTCCACGGCGACGACGCCCGCGGGCGTCACCACGAAGAAGCCGTTGTGATTCACCCACCGGAACTGGTAGACGCCGTCCGCGATGCGCGTCGTCTCGTAGTTCTCCTGGGCCCCGGCCGCGGTCGTTGAAGCCAAGAGCACGGCGGCCGCGAGGACGGCCCCGGCGGACGGAAAGCGTCGGGTCTGCAGCATGGGATCCTCCTGGCCGGTCCCCTGCCCCGCCGGCCGGTGTGTGAGTCCTCCGGGCGATGCTCGGGCGCCCGCGCCACGGTGCGGAGTGGCCGGGGCCGCTGATAGAGAGTTCTAGCCGGCGGCCTCGGGTGTCAAACGGTCTTCCCCGTCCCTGTGCCTCCCATGGCCCGGGCGAGCAGCGTCCGCGCCGCCACACGGGAGGAGGGCGGAGAGCGAACCGCGACCGGGACGCGTCACGTCGCCGGACGCACGGGGGGGCCCGATGCGGCGGCCGGGAGCGGCATGGAACAATTGCGCCCCTTCGACGGAATCGATCATGCGGCACTGAACCCGCCCGGGCCCCGTGCGGCTCCAGCGACCCGCGCTTCGCCCGTCGGCTCGGGAGAGGCTACACCCCTGCCGGGAGAATCCAATGGCTCCAGTGACCCGCAAGGTGCTGTTCCGGGAGGGCCAGATCGTGCGCCACGTGCGCTATGGCTACCGGGGCGTGGTCGTCGGCTGCGACCGGACCTGCCAGGCCGACGATACCTGGTACGATTTCCAGGTCCAGGGCAAGGACTACCGGCCGACGAAGGATCAGCCCTGGTACCACGTGCTGGTGGACGAGTCCGTGCGCCAGACGTACGTGGCGCAGCAGAACCTGGAGGCCGGAGACTCGACCCGACCGATTCATCACCCGCTCATCCACCACTACTTCAACGCTTTTCAGGGCGGCTCCTATCACCGCCCGAGCTGGAACTAGCGCCCGATCTGCGACGGGTCCAAGCCGACACGACCACGGCTGCGACGATCGACTTGGCGAGGCCACCCGAGAGGAACGGAGCTACTCCGGCGGCGAATGCCTCCGAGGGTCCAAGCGACCACGCCAGCCGGAGCCAGCCTAGAGCAAGGACAAGGACGTGGCCCAGGGTCATCGCGACCAGGGCTGTCCTCAAGCGAGCCAGGCGTCCGCCGTCCGCGAACCAGCCCACCATCCCCGCAGCAAGCACGAAGCCGACGAGATAGCCGCCCGTAGGTCCTGCGAGGTGTGGCCAGCCCGATGCACCATCGGCGAAGACCGGCAGTCCGACTCCACCAGCCAACAGATAGAATGCCAAGGCCAGGGCGCCGTCGCGAGTTCCCAGGAAGGCTCCGACCAAGACCACGGCCAACGTCTGGGCGCTCTGAGGCACCGAGGTTCCCGGCACGGCCGCCGACACCCTCGCGGCGACGGCAACCAGGCAGACCGCCAACACGTATTTCCCGAGACTCCGCATCACGACCGAGTTCCTCGAGTCCTCTGTTGTCCGAGTTCCATCATTCCGACCGCTACCAAGGCTTCCTGATCGCTGCCGTACTCCTCCGTATCGAGTGGCTTGCAAGGACCGGCCGGCCTGACGGCGCGAGCCCGCCCGCGTACAATCAGCCCAGCCGGGGCCCCCCGCGGGACGGCCCTCCGGGGTGTCGCCTCGCCCCGTTCGATCACCGTCGTCTCCCCCGGCCCGTCCGTGCACACAAGAAAGGATCGAGCGCCCGATGACCAGCCGCCTCCCCATCCCCGCCGCCCTCGCCCTCTCCCTTCTGGGTCCCGCGCCCGCCGCCGCCCAGGGCACCGACGGCTTCTACGTCTCGACGAGCTTCGGTCTCACCTCGGCCCCGGGAGCCGACGCCACCGTCTTCGGGGCGAATCACCCGACGCGCTGCGACCGTCTTCTCTACGCGAGTCCCGGCGACGCGCCGACCGACCCCGAATGCATGGCTCCGCTGGCGAGCACACGACAGGGCCTGCTCGCCTTCGGCCGGAACTTCGGGAGAGAGCAGGCGTTGGCGCTGGGTTACGAGACGGGCCGCCTGCGCGTCGAGACAGAGGTTCTGCTCCGCAACCAGACCGGGGAGGCGACACTGTTCGAGGTCGGTGCGGACAGGTCGCTGATCGGCAAGGACACCGAATGGAGCGCGATCTCTCCCCCGAACGCGGACATCTACAACTTTCGCTCGCTGCAGGCATTCGCGAACGCGTACGTCGGGATCGGCAGCCCCTCCTCGTGGGCGCCCTACCTCGGGGGCGGGGCCGGGCTCGCCATGCTGGACTTCGGGTTCTACATGGCGTTCCACCGGAAGTCGCTCGACGAGGGCTATCTCGAGGCGTTCGGCGGATCGCGCTCGGACCCCGGCGCGGCGCCCGAGTGGCAGCGGGCGGCGGCGGGGACGCTGAGCCTCATGGACGCTCCGGTGGACGAGGTGGCCTTCGCGTACCAGCTTCTCGCCGGAGTCGATCGCTCGCTGGGCGAGAAGACCACGCTCGGCTTGAAGGCACGCTGGACCTCGATCCGGACGGTGTCGGCGCCGCTGCCCTGGACGATGGTCCGCAGTCACGAACCGGTCCATGCCGACGGGCAGACCCCGTTCTTCTGGGAATTGGAGTTTTCCGGCCTGGGGTATCTGGGCGTGGCGGTCGAGATGAGGCGCCGCTTCTGACGGGGCTCCGGGCCCGCCCGACGGGTGGCGCAGACCACCGTGCAGGTATCCTCGCAAACTGATCGTTCTTTCAGAGCGCCCCCGGCCGCACGAGTGCCTCTTGAGGAGATGCGGCAGGAGAGATGGGTCCTTTGGAAGACAAGTCCAGGATGAACGGCAATGTTGTGGAGATCTGCTGACAAGTATTTTCAAGGGATGCTACAGTTTCGAGATATGCCGTGGCTCAAGCACGCGCGTATCGACTGCATGAGGGATACGCGATGAGACGGGACGGGCGCTTCGGATCTTCCGGGGAGTCTCCGCCGGACGACCACGACCGCAGCCGGCCGCACTCTCGATCCGCGGAAGCCATCGCGATCGTGGGCATGGCGTGCCGCTTCCCCGGTGCGGCCGACATTGCCTCCTTCTGGCGCCTCCTCGAGGCCGGCGGCAACTCGGTCGCCGAGCGTGTGCCAGGATCGGGCTCAAGACGGGTGGACGAACTCTTCGGCGCCGCCGCGAGCCTCGACCCGGCCTGCCGCTTCTGCGCCTGGGTCGACGATATCGACCGGTTCGACGCAGGGTTCTTCCGCATCTCTCCGGTCGAGGCTCAGCTCCTGGATCCGCAGCAGCGGATGATGCTGGAGACGAGCTGGCAGGCGCTCGAGGACGCGGGGATCGATCCGGACCGGCTGAAGGGCAGCCGCACCGGCGTCTACACGGGGATCAGCAACGACGAGTACAGGATGCTGGTCCTCGAGTCGGTCCGACCCGCCGAGGCCGCCAGTTCTCTCTACGCCCTGAGCGGAACCAACCTGAACGGCACGAGCGGGCGGGTCTCCTTCGTTCTGGGGCTCGTGGGGCCGGCGAAGGCCGTGGACGCCGCGTGCGCGTCGTCGCTCGTGTCGGTGCACGACGCCGTGGCGGACCTCCAGCAGGGAAAGGCCGATCTGGCCATCGCGGGCGGCGTGCAGGCGATCCTGAACGGCCGCGTCTTCGAACTGCGCGCCGACTCGATGATGCTCTCCCCCGACGGCCAGTGCAAGGCGTTCGACGCGTCCGCGAACGGGTATGTGCGCGGCGAGGGCTGCGGCGTAGTGGTCCTGAAGCGCCTGGCCGAGGCGGAGGCCGACGGCGACCGGATCTGGGGCGTGATCCGAGGCGCCGCGGTCAATCACGGAGGAGCCAGCGCGGGGCTGACCGTCCCGAACGCGCCCGCGCTGGAGCAGGTCATGGAGGCGGCGCTCGCGGAGGCGGGCCTCCCGGCAGCGGAAGTGGACTACCTCGAGGCGCACGGCACCGGAACGTCCGTGGGAGACCCGATCGAGATCGATGCCGTCGCCGCGGTCTACGGAAGGGGGCGGGAGGCCGAACGGCCGCTTCTCGTGGGTTCGGTGAAGACCAACATCGGTCATCTGGAGTCGGCGGCCGGAATCGCCGGCCTGATCAAGGCGGTTCTGGTGGCGCAGCGCGGCGTGATCCCGAGGCACCTGCACTACCACAATCCCAGCCCGGGCCTCGACTGGGACCGACTGCCGCTTCGGGTCACCTCGTCGATGACGGAGCTGCCGCGCCGCGGCAGACGACCGCGTGTGGCGGGCGTGAATTCCTTCGGGATCTCCGGGACCAACGCCCACATCGTGCTCGAAGAGTACAGGGCGCCCGACGAGACTCCCTCTGCGCAGCCCCGGGTCATGGGTGCCCCGCGCGCGGTGGCGGCGTCACCGGCCGCCCCGGCGGAGTCACGGCAGATCGAACCGGCGCCGCGGGCGCGGGAGGTCCGGCTGCTTCCGCTCTCCGGCAAGTCCGGGCGCGCCCTCCGCGACCTGGCGAAGCGCTACCTGTCATGGCTCGACGAGCACGAAGCAGCGGCCCCGGCCGAAGACGGATCGCTCGAACTCCTGCTGTCGGACATGGCTTGGACGGCCGCCACGGGCCGGTGCCACTTCGATCACCGCGCGGGCCTCGTATTCGGCGACGCCGGGGAGTTGCGCGAGCGACTCCGCGCACTGGCCGACACCGATCCGGAAGAGACGCCGCGGGCTCGGGCGAAGGCCGCGTTCGTCTACACCGGACAGGGGAGCCAGTGGGCGGGCATGGGCCGGGCCCTGCATGAGAGCGAGCCCGTGGCACGGGCGGTCCTCGAGCGATGCGAAGAGGTGTTCCTCGAGGAACGGGGCGCCTCGCTCCTCGAGACCATGTTCGAGGAAGGCGGGGAGGGAGCGCTCGAAGACACGGCCTGGGAACAGCCGGCCCTCTACGCACTGGAGTGTGCGCTCACGGCGCTCTGGTCGAGCGTGGGAGTCGAGCCCGCCGTGGTCCTGGGGCACAGCGTCGGCGAACTTGCGGCGGCCCAGGCGGCAGGCGTGTTCAGCCTCGAGGACGGGATGAGGTTCGCGGCGGCCAGGGGCATCCTGCTCTCGAGGACCGAGCCAGGCGCGATGGCCGCCGTCTTCGCCCCCTCGGCGCGCGTCGCTTCGGCGGTCGAGGCCTTGAACCGGGCGTCCACCGGCGTCGGGTTGAGCATCTCGGCGGACAACGGCAGTCATCAGGTGGTGAGCGGTCCGCTCGCGGACGTCGAACAGATCTCGCGGCAACTCGAGTCGCAGGGCGTCCGGGTACGCCGGCTCAACACCAAGAGGGCGTTTCACAGCGCGCTCGTGGATCCGGCCCTGGAAGCCCTCGGGGCGTCGCTCGACCGTGCGGAGCTCCATCCGCCCGGCGTGACCGTGGTCAGCAACCTGACGGGCCGGGCGGTCGAGCCCGGCCAGCTGCTGGACGGAGCCTACTGGAGGCGCCACGCGCGGGAGCCGGTCGCGTTCGCCCGCGGTGTCCGGACACTCGCTGAACTTGGGGTGGACCTGATCGTCGAGATCGGCCCGCGCTCCGTGCTGGCTCCCATGGCGACCGCGGCCTGGCCGGACTCGGCGCCGCCCAGGGCGCTCTCGAGCCTCCGCCCGCCGTCCGCCGACGGGGATGCGGGAGGTGGCTTCACGGAGGCTGTCGGGGAGGCCTACGGGGCCGGCATCCCGATCCGGTTCGAGGGCCTCTTCGCCGGAGAGACCCCGCGCCGCATCGCGCTCCCGGGCTATCCCTTCCAGCGCGAGCGCTACTGGCTCGAGCCGCCGAAGCGCCGACGCCCGGGCGCGGGCCACCCGCTTCTGGGGGTCCGGCGCGACTCCGCGAGCGGCGAGACGACGTTCGAGACCGAGGTGTTCCCCTCGGATCCGGATTGGCTGAGCGACCACCGCGTGTTCGGCAGGGTGATCGCTCCGGGCGCGCTCTACGCGGCCATGGCGGCCTCGGCTTCCGTATCCGAGCAAGGCGGCCCGGCGGTCGTGGAGGACATGCAGCTCCACAGCCCGCTGGTGTTTCCCGAAGGGAATCCTGACCAGGAATCCGAGCCCGACGGACGCACGCTTCAGCTCGTGCTCGGGGCTTCCGAGCAGGATTCCCGGCTTTCCGTCCGGATCCTCAGCAAGGGTCCGGCGGAGGAGACCTGGACGCTGCACACGGAGTGCCGCGTCCCCTCGGCGACTCCCGGTCCGGCGGCCGTCCAGCGCGTGGATCTCGAGAGCATCAAGCAGGCCTTGTCCCCGGTCGAGGTGCCGTCCCTCTATCGCGCGCGGGCCGAGACCGGAATCGATCTCGGTCCCGCCTTCCGCACGCTCGGCGGGGTGTGGTCGCGGCCGGGCGAGGCGCTGGGCGAAGTGGCCGTCCCGGAGACGACCGGGCCGGGCCGTCCGGAGATCCACCCGCTCCTGCTGGACGGCTGCTTTCAGGTCGTGGCGGCGACCCGCATCCAGGGCGGAGGCCCGGACGCGGCCACCTACCTGCCCTTCGGCTGGGAACGGCTGTGGCTGGCGGGCGCGATGCCGGAGCGGGTGTTCTGCCACGTGCGGATGAGCGAGCCGGCCCCGGCTCCGGACGTGGAGGTGGCCGAGGTCCTGAGGGCGGAACTGAGTCTCTACGCTCCAGACGGTGTCCTTGTCGGGGGCGTGGAGGGATACACGGTCAAGCGGGCGACGCCGGCAGCGCTCTTCTCGGCCTTGGAAGGAGTGGAAGACCTGCTCTATGAGGTCGTGTGGCGCGAGCACCCCCTGGCGTCGACGGTCGTGCCCGCGGACTTCCTGCCGGATCCTGCGACCGTCCTGGCAGGCTCCCGTCCGCTCGCGGAGTACCTGGCCGACGAGGGCGTCGCTCCGGAGGAGCGTAGTGCACTGCTGGCGGACCTGCAGCGATGGTCGCAGGGCCGCGCGCTCGCGACGCTGAACGAGCTGGGCTGGCGAGCGACCGCCGGGGAGAGCGTGGACCCCGATGAGCTCCGCCGGCAGCTGGACGTCGTCGCGGATCACGGGCGCCTCTTCCGCCGGCTGCTGGAAATGCTGGCCAGATGCGGCGTCCTCGACGAGACGGCCGACGGTTTCGTCGTGAAGATCGGGGCGAGTGAGCCGTTGCCCGATGCGGTGCCGCGGGATCTCGAGGCGCTGCCGGCCCGGATGGCCGAGCTGTACCCGCACGGCGTGACCGAGATCGGGTTGTTCCGACGCTGCGGTGCGGCCCTGCCCGACGTGCTGCGCGGGAGCGCCGATCCGCTGACGCTCCTCTTCAGCAGCGGAGAACCGACGCCGGCCGACCTTTACCTGAAGGCGCCGATCGCGCGCGCCGCCAACCGGATGCTGAGAGAGGCGGTGCGCACGCTCGTGGCCGCGCTGCCGGACGGACGACGTCTCAGGGTGATCGAAGTCGGCGCGGGCACGGGCTCGGCGACGGCCGCCGTCCTGCCGGAGCTCCCGGAAGGCCGGTTCGACTACATGTACACGGATATCTCCGCGGGATTCTTCGCGGAAGCGGAGGCGCGCTTCGGCGACGGCGGCGGATCAATCGAGTACCGTCCGCTCGACATCGAGAAGGACCCGAGCGGGCAGGGCTTCGAAACTCACGCCTACGACCTGCTGATCGCGTCCAACGTGCTGCACGCCACCCGGTACCTGGGAGAGACGCTGGAGCACTGCCGGACGCTGCTCGCGCCGTCCGGACAGCTCGTGGCGCTCGAGAACCTGCGCGGTCAGGGCTGGATGGACCTTACCTTCGGTCAGCTGGACGGCTGGTGGAGGTTCGCCGACGACTACCGCCCGCACCATGCCTTGGCGAACCCCGCGGTCTGGCGGCGTGCGCTCGGCGACGCAGGATTCGGCGAGGTCGAGGTCCTGGGACTGGATGGAGCCGCTGCCGCGGAGATTCCAGATCGCGGCGTGATCGTGGCGAGAGGCCCGGCGGAGGTCTTGCAGCCGCCCGGTGCGTGGGTCCTGACCGCGGACCGGGGCGACGTGGCGGCGCAGCTGGCGAGAGGGCTGGCCGCGCGAAATCAGACGGTCTGGCTGGTGAGCGAGGGCCCGTCCACCGAGGAGGGACCCGAGCCGGCCGCTCCCGGCGTGTTCACGGCAGGCGTCCGGCTCGAGAGCCGCGAGTCGTGGCGTTCGCTGCTCGAGCGCGTCACGGCCGACTCACCCCTGAACGGCGTCGTGCACCTCGGGGCGTTGGACGGTCATGGCGCCGGGGCAACCACCGGCGAAATGGCGCAGGACGTGAGAAGTGCGGCGGCGAGCGCGCTGACGCTCGTGCAGGGCCTCGCCGACGCCGACCTCATCCCCGCCAAAGGCGTCTGGTTCGTCACGCGCGGCGCTCAGGTGTTGGAGCGGGAGACTCCCGGGCAGCTCGCCGGAGCGACCCCCGGGACGACGCTGGTCGACGAACTGCTCGGTCCCGATGCCGAAGACCATGTCGCCTATCGCTCCGGGCGCCGGCACGCGGCGCGCCTGGTGCGGGCCGGCAGCCGGGCGGAGCGACTGGACCTCCCGACGGGATCGGCCTGGGCATTGGCTCCCGACCCGACGGGCGTGTTCGAGAAGCCCTGCGTCGTGCCCGTGCCGGCCACTCCCTTGGAGCCGAGAGAAGTGCGTGTCGCGGTCGACGCCGCCGGGCTGAACTTCTGGGACGTGTTCCGTTCGCTCGGCTTCATCGAGGAGGGCAACCTGGGCCGCGAGATGTGCGGGCGCGTCGTCGGCGTGGGCTCGGACGTGTCGTCCGTATCGGTCGGCGATCCCGTGGTCGGACTCGGTTTCGGCGCGTTCGCACAGGAGATGGTGACGCATGAGGAGCTGGTGGCGCCCGCGCCGTCGGAGATCCCCGTGGCTGGACTCGCCACGGTGCCGAGCGCGTTCGTCTCGGCGGCGCTCTCCTACGAGCTGGCGGGGCTCGAGGCCGGCGACCGTGTGCTGATCCACGCCGGCGCGGGCGGCGTGGGGCTGGCGGCGATCCAGTTGGCCGAGGCCGCCGGGGCGGAGGTCTTCGCCACGGCGAGCGCGCCGAAACAGGCATATCTGCGCTCGCTGGGGGTCAAGCACGTGTTCGACAGCCGTCAGACGAGCTTCGGGGCGGAGATCCTCGAGGCCACGGACGGCGCGGGTGTCACCGTCGTGCTGAACAGCCTCACCAGCGAGGGATTCATCGACGCGAGCCTGTCCTGCCTGGCCCAAGGCGGCCGGTTCGTGGAGCTGGCGAGGCGGGACATCCTGAGCGAGGAGGAGATGGCGGCCGCGCGTCCGGACGTCGGCTATTCCATCCTCGAGCTGGATGTCCTGAAGAAGACGGACCCGTCTTGGGTGGGACGGGTCCTGAGGGACGTGACCGAGCGGATCTCCGCGCGCGAACTCGAACCGCTGAGCCACAGCCGGTGGCCGCTCGCCGAGACGGGGTCCGCGTTGACGTTCATGCGATCGGCACGTCACACGGGCAAGATCGTCCTCACCCGGTCGCCGCTGGCGACGGGCCGGCTGCGGGCGGACCGAACCTACCTGGTGAGCGGCGGACTCGGGGGAATAGGTCTCGCCGTCGCCGGATGGCTCGCCGAACATGGAGCGGGTGCCATCGTGCTGAACGGCCGGCGGCCGCCCGATCAGGACGCGGAGGACACGCTCCGTGCGCTCCGGGCGAGCGGAGTGGACGTGCGCGTGGAGCTCGCCGACGTGTCGGACGCCGCCGCGGTGGACGACATGCTGGCCCGAATCGATCGCGAGCTGCCACCGCTCGGCGGCGTGATCCACAGCGTGGGCGTCCTGTCGGACGGCTCGCTCGCCAATCAGAGCTGGGAGAGGTTCGAGAGCGTGCTGTGGCCGAAGGTGCTCGGCGCCTGGCACCTGCACCGCCGGACGGAGGAACGCGATCTCGACCTCTTCGTCCTCTTCTCCAGCCGCGTCGGCGTGATGGGCAATCCGGGTCAGGCGAACCACGCCGCGGCCAACGCCTTTCTGGACCAGCTCGCCGGCCACCGGCGCGCGTTGGGGCTCGCCGGGCAGTCCATAGCCTGGGGGGCGTGGTCCGATATCGGAGAGGCGGCGGAACAGCGCGAGCGGATCGAGCGCCGGAGGGCAGCTCTCGGAGGCCGGTGGTTCACTCCCGAGCAGGGCCTCAAGGCGTTGGAGAGGCTGCTGCGCCAGGACGCGACGACTTCGGTCGTGATGTCCATGGACTGGGCCGTTTTCGAGGACGCGGTCGAAGAGCGTCCGCCGTTCCTGGAGGAGCTGCTCTCCTCGGCGCCCGAGGGCGAGGCCCAAGCCGGGGTCTCCTCGGACGATCTGCTGTCGCAGCTGGGGGAGGCGTCACCGGAGCGCCAGAGCCTCCTGGTCTCGTTCCTGCGACAGGAAGTGCAGGCCGTGTTGCGCCTGCCGTCCGCACCGGAGCCCACCACCGGTTTCTTCGATCTGGGGATGGACTCCTTGATGGCCGTCGAGCTGCGCAACAGGCTGAACCGTGGCCTTTCGGGCATCTGCACGGTCTCGAATACGGCCGTCTTCGACTATCCCGACATCGAAACGCTGGCGCGCCATCTGGCCGACCAGCTCGGCGAGGCCACGCCCAGGCCGGAGCCGCCGACCGAGCCCGAGCGGCGGTCCCCGGCGGTGGGGCGCGGCGAGGAGCCGATCGCGGTCGTGGGCATGGCGTGCCGCTTCCCGGGCGCACCCGACCTGTCCGCCTTCTGGAGCCAGCTCGAGGCGGGCGCCGACGCGGTGACGGACGGACGGCTCGATCCGGGGCCCTGGCGCGGCGTCGTCGGCGACCCCTCGGCGAGAGACTCGGCCTACCGCCGAGGCGGCTTCGTCGAGGGACTTGACCGGTTCGACGCCAAGTTCTTCGGGATCATGCCGATCGAGGCAAGGATGATGGATCCGCGCCAGAGAATGTTGCTGGAGACGAGCTGGCACGCCCTCGAGGACGCGGGGATAGATCCCGGCCCGCTCAAGGGCAGCCGCGGCGGGGTGTTCGCCGGGTTGGGGGGCAGCGAGTACCGGGACCTGATCGCCGCCTCCGGCCTGGACGACAGCTACCTCGGAACCGCCGCCAGCGTGGCCATCGGGCGAATCACGTACGTGCTAGGCCTCATGGGGCCGGCCGTTCCGCTCGACATGACGTGCGCGTCGTCTCTGGTCGCGCTGCATCAGGCGGCAGCGAGCCTCCGGCAGGGCGAAGTGGACCTGGCGCTGGCCGGGGGCGTGCACGCGATCCTCTCCCCCGCCGTCATGGGGTTCATGAGGGAGTACGGCATGCTGTCGGGGAGCGGGCGTTGCAGGACCTTCGACGCTGCGGCGGACGGCTTCGTCCGGGGCGAGGGCTGCGGCATGGTGGTCCTCAAGCGACTGAGCGATGCGGAGGCGGACGGCGACCGCATATGGGGTGTGGTCCGGGGCTCGGCCGTCAACCAGAACGGCGCCAGCGCCGCGCTCACGGTGCCGAACGGCACGGCGCAGGAGCAGCTGTTCGAGGAGGCGCTCGCACGGGCGGGAATCGCGCCTGCGGAAATGGACTATCTGGAAGTGCACGGAACGGGCTCGGAACTGGGCGACCCGATCGAAATACGTGCGGCCGCCCAGGTGTACGGGCGGGGACGCGACCTGGAGCGTCCACTCCTGCTCGGCACCGTGAAGACGAACATCGGTCACCTGGAGTCCGCGGCCGGCGTCGCCGGCCTGATAAAGGTGCTCCTGGCGATGAACCGCAGCGTGATCCCGAAGCATCTGCATTTCGACAGCCCGAACCCGCACATCGAATGGGACAAGTTGCCCGTGCAGGTCGCCACCGAGGCCACGGGCTGGCCCCGCACCCCGGGCCGCCCGCCGAGGGCCGGGATCAGTGCTTTCGGTATTTCGGGAACGAACGCTCACCTCGTGGTGGAGGGCTACGGCACGTCGGAGGGTGAATCCGGGGGAGGGGGCGCGGGGCCTCTTCCAGCGGGTCGGCGATGGCCCGTGACGGTGCGTCTGCCGGCATCCGATGACGAGCTCAAGCCCGCGGACGATGAACTGCGGGTGCGCGGGACACGGCTCCTTCCCCTGTCGGCCAAGTCGGAGCGCGCGCTGAGCGAGCTCGCCGGCCACTACCTCGCCTGGCTCGACCTGCACGCGCAGGAAATCGCTTCCGAGAGCGGCGGCGCAGAGGCGCCGCTCTCGGACATGGCGTGGACTGCAGCCGTGGGGCGGAGTCACTTCAAGCATCGGCGGGGCCTCGTGTTCCACGACGCCGTCTCGCTGCGGGAAGGACTCAGGAGCCTCGTCGACGAGGGCGGGTGCCCGGCCGGACGGCCGTGGGAAAGGCTGGCCTTCGCATACGCCGGAGACGACGCCCACTGGGACGGCGCCGGAGTCGAACTGTACGAGAGCGAACCGGTCGCGCGGGCAGTCCTCGAACGCTGCGACAGCGTGCTCGCGGAAGAGCTCGGCGGCTCGATGCTCGAGGCGATGTTGCAGAGCGACGGAGAGCCGGAGGATCCGCTCTGGATACAGCCCGCGAGCTATGCGCTGGAGTGCGCGCTCACCGCGTTGTGGTCGAGCGTGGGGATTCGCCCGAGCGTCGTATGCGGGTTCGGCGTCGGCGAAATCGCTGCAGCGCAGGCCGCAGGGGTCGTCAGCCTCGAAGCGGGCGCGCTCCTGGCCGTCAGGCGAGGGGAACGGGCCGCGATGGCCGGAGCGGACTCGGCGCTGGACGACCCCGAGGCCTACTTGAGAGGTGTCTCGCTCTCGCCGCCGTACCTGCCGGTGGTCGCCGGCGCGACGGGCCACGTGATCGAGTCGGGACAGACTCCGGACGGTCCGTCCTGGCACCGTCAGGTGCTCGGAGCGGCGGTGTCTGCCCGAGGCATCGCGAAACTCTCCGCACTGCGTGTCGACGCCATCGTGGAGGTGGGCTCGGTGGCCGAGCTGACCCCGACGGCGAGCCCGGGTGGAGCGACGTCCGCGCCCGAGGCGGAGGAGGACGGAAACGGCGCCCGGCCGCTCGTCGTGTCGTCGAGCCGACGACGACCGACCGACGGCGGGCCGAAGGGCGAGAGCGGATTCCTGCAGGCGGTGGCGCGGGCGTACGAAGCCGGGCTCGCACTCGATTTCGCGGGGCTTTTCGCGGGTGAAGCACGGCGGCGTGTCTCCGTGCCGGGCTATCCCTTCCAGCGCAGACCCTTCTGGTTCGACGCGTCCGGGCCACGCTCGCCGGCCGCCCCCCGATGAGGCTGCGCCGCCCCCCGAGCCGTGGCGACGCCATCCGCCGGCCGCCCGCGGATGCGTCCGGGCGGGTCGGCCCCGTGTGCGCCGGCTTCGCGCTGGCGCTACTCATGCTTGGCTGCAAGGAGGCAGGCCGGGCGGAGGGGAGCCCGCCCGAGCCTGCCGTCTCGCAGGTCCTGGACGCCTTCGTCGTGGCGCCCGCGATCGGCTCACCGGCGGCGATGTACCTGACCGTGACCAACCCGAGCGACGCACCGGACATGCTCACGACCGTCGAGACGGCGGCGGCGGAACGAGCCGAACTGCATCGGACCGTAGAGCATGGCGCCATGCTCCACATGGCGCCGGCCGGGGCGATCGAGCTTCCCGCACGCGGGCAGATCCGGTTGGAGCCCGGCGGCTACCACGTGATGCTCGTCGGCACCAGGGCCGCCCTCTCGCCCGGAGACACGATCGAGGCCGCGCTGATCCTCGGCAGGGGCGGGAGAGTGGACTTCCGCGCCTGCGTCGTCACCTACCAGGCCCTCGCCGAGGGCCCGGGCGGAAGTGCCGGCTGCGCTTCGGATCACTGAGCGATGCGCCGGCGGCGCTCCGCGCCGGGGGCTCCCCCGTGAGGGCGTCCGGGGCGTGGATCCGGAGTACGGCCGTTGCCCGCCGCGCCGACCGAAGACTGCCACGTGCGCCGCGCACAACACAACGGCTGTCCCGGTGGTCCTTGTCAGGGCCGCCGCATGTGGCCATATCGCCGCAGAATCCGATCAGGGGGGCAGAGCGTGATGATATCCCGACGTGAATGGCTTCGGGCCACGGCAGGCGCCGGGGCCGCGCTCGGACTGAGCCCGCAGTTGCTCCGGGCGCTCCAGAGCGGGCCGGTGCGCACCAGACCGATCCCATCGAGCGGGGAGCAGCTCCCGGTGATCGGGCTCGGCGGCCGATGGATCTCCGTGAATTCGAGCTCCGAGGAGCTGGCAGGCCACCGGGCCGTGCTGCGCGCGCTGGCCGAGGGAGCCGAGGGCGCGGGGAGGCTCTTCGACTCCGCGGCCGGCTACGGCGGGGGCGGCTCGGAGGAGTATGCCGGCCAGTGGGCCGAAGCGGACGGCTATCAGGACCAGATCTTCTGGGCGACCAAGGTCAACGTGGCTGGACGAGGCGGCGGGCCCGCGGATCCCGCCGCCGTGCGTGCCCAGATCGAGCGCTCCTTCAGGCGGCTGCGCTCAGACGTCATCGACCTGGACCAGGTCCATAACATGGGCGATCCGCCGACCCAGCTCGGCATCCTGCAGGAGTACAAGGAAGCCGGCCGTATCCGCTACATCGGCATCACGACGACTAGCGAGCGGCAGTACGAGGAGCTCCGGCAGGTCATGCGGCGCTACCCCATCGACTTCATCGGCATCGACTACGCCATCGACAACCGCACCGCACAGCGGGACGTCCTCGCGCTCGCCCTAGACGAGGGGATCGCCGTGCTGGCCTACCTGCCCTTCGGGCGAAGCCGCATGTGGGCGCGGATCGGTGACCGGCAGCTGCCCGAGTGGGCGGCGGAGTTCGACGCCCATACGTGGGCTCAATTCATGCTCAAGTTCGTGGTCGCCCATCCTGCGATCACGGTGGCATGTCCGGGCACCGGCGATCCCGAACACATGGTGGACAACCTGGGCGGCGGCAGGGGGCTGCTCCCGGACCGGGAGCAGCTGGACCGCATGGTCCGCCTGGTGGACGCCCTGCCCATGGCCTGAGCGTGGCGCCAAGCCCCAAGGGCCGGGCGATCTTGGCGCTCGCGGGTGCGCTCATCCCCGCGGCTCACGCGACGGCCCAGGCCCCGGCGCCGACCGGCTCGTTCGAGCGCGCGATGCACGAACAGGTGATCCTGATCACCGGGTCGACCGACGGCTTGGGGCGCCAAGTCGCGCTGACACTCGCCGGTCCGGGCACGCACGTGATCGTGCACGGCCGCGACCGCCCGCGGGGCGAAGAGGTCGTGCGGGCGGTCCAGGCGGCCGGCGGCAGCGCGCGGCTCTACCGCTTCGACCTGGCCGACCTGGATCAGGTGCGGGAGTTCGCCGAAGGCATCCTGAGCGACTACGAGCGGCTCGACGTCCTCGTCAACAACGCGGGCATCTGGCTCCAGGGCGACGAGCGCCGACTGAGCGCCGACGGCCACGAGCTGCACTTCGCGGTCAACTACCTGTCCCACTACCTGCTCACGCGCATGCTGCTGCCACGGATCGTGGCTAGCGGTCCCGCGCGCATCATCAACGTCGCCTCGGGCTACCAACGGAGCATCGACTTCGAGGATGTCATGCTCGAGCGGGGCTACGATGCCGGACGAGGCTACGCACAGAGCAAGCTCGCCCAGGTGATGTTCACGTTCGACCTGGCTCGCGATCTCGACGGTACCGGGGTCACGGTCAACACGCTGCATCCGGCGACCATGATGAACACGACGATGGTGCTCTCCCGGGGTGCTGTCCCCCGGAGCAGCGTCGAAGAGGGCGCCTCCGCGGTCGTGAACCTTGTCGAGTCCGCCGACGTCGGCACCGGTCGGTACTTCAGCGGACAGAGGCAAGCGCGGGCGCACGCGCAGGCGTACGATCTGGAGGCGCGAGCGCGGCTCGCTCGCCTGAGCCGCGAGCTGGCGGGACTCTAAGACCGCGGGCGAGCGCGCTGCCGGGCAACTCCGAGCGTCAGTTGCTGACCTCGCCAGCCCCCTGTAGCCGCGTCTCCGGGAAAGCGATGACGGCCTCGACGATCCCGCGTGCCACACGTCCGGGATCGTCCACGATGAGCCGACGATCCGAGCGATTGGTGAGGAATCCGGCCTCGAGGATCACTCCGATCGTCATGGGGTGCAGGGCGTGCTCGTAGCGGCGGTAGTTGAACGCATAGTAGTTGCGCATCCTGCGCGTGGCCGACGGCAGCCTGCGCAGTCCCGTGACCTCGCCGTAGCGCTCCCCGAGCAGGGCCGCGAACCGGGCTGCCTGGCCGGTGCGGTCGCGGCGGGATGACGCGACCCGATATCCCGACGCCCGGGGGTCTTCGCTCCCGTCCGCATGGATCGAGATGAAGAGGTGAGCGCGGTAGCCGGGCGGCACGACCGCGGGCAGGAGATCCACTTCGTAGCCGATCTCCTCGAGCATCGCCTGCGCGCGGAGCGCGATCTCCAGGTTGACCTGCCACTCCTTCAGGTTCCCCCAGTGTGTCCCGTTCCTGCGCAGGCCGGAGAGCTCCCTGGGGGCCTCGTCCGCCCGCCAGTGGCCCGCCTGAAGTCCGATTCGCACGACTTGCCCGGGCGGACTCCGGTCGGCGGGGTCAGGAGCGGGGCCCGTGAGGCGCCCCCGGCCCGGGTCTCCCGACCGGCGTAGCGCGGCCCGCCTGCCCGAGGGCGGCGTGCCCGCCAGAAGCGGCCCGCCCGCGATGTCCGATGTCAGCGCCCGGTCGGCCGTTTCGCTCCCGCGCTCGAACGGCAGCGCGACCGGGGACCCGCTCGAGGGCGGCGAGGCCAGTCCCGCGCAGCCAAGCTCGGAGGCCCCCGGACCCGCACTCAAGACAACCAAGCAACCCAGAACACCCAGCGTCACGGCTTCCCCTCCCGAGTCGGAATCAGCGGACCGCCGGGTCGTCCGACCCGCGGCACCCTCGATTCTAGGTGCCGGATCCACGGCCGGGCAACGAGTCCCGGTGCCCGCCCCGACGTGCCGGCGTGGGAGCGGCTAGCCTCCGCGGGCCAGCCGCACGGCGGCGAGCAACACGAGCACGCCCACGACGGCGTTCAGTCGCGCCCACAGGAGCGCACGCCGACGAGCGCGAAGCGCCCCGGGAGAGCCCGCACGGAGCCGGGTAGCAGCGGGGCCGTACACGAAGTCGTGCAGCGCGCTCATCACGAGCATCGCACCGACTCCCACCAGCTTCCAGGCCAGCATGCGCCCGTAGGGCGACGACCAGAAGGAGGCCGTGCCGAGCGTGGCCGCATTGAGCACGCCTCGAAAATGGAGGCTGAGCGCACCGGTGATGATCAGCACGGCGATGCAGCTCCAGCCCACGATCCGGAAACGCTCCCCGACGGCGCGAAAGAGCCCCGTCCGAAGAGTCGACGGCTCGAGGCGGCGGAGGACGGGGGCCACGACCAGGGCGAGGAAGAACATCCCACCGAGCCAGAGGACCGCGGCACACACGTGCGCCAGGACGTTGACGACGTAGAGGTCGCGCATGCGCGATCAGGGCTGACCCGCCGCCATCGGGACCGCCGGCCCGCCGCCATCCGCCACCCCGGAACGGCCCCAGGACGCGGGCCTCCGACTACCTCCGGGAAGCGGCAGCGCCGCAAATTCGACCGCCCGGGTTGTCAGCTCCCTCCCCCGAGCTCCGTGTAGACCGCCCTCAGAAAGCGCTCCGGGTCGCCCAAACTGGCGTTGTAGGGCGCAGTAGGATCGGCGCCGCTCACCTCCTCGTACGTCATGCCCTGCTCGACCATCGGCTGCACCTTCGCGGCCACGTCCAGGATCATGTCCCGGAGCTCCGTCACGTCGGCCCGCGTCGAGACCGTGCCGTGCCCGGGAATCACCTTGGTGTCGGGGCCAGCCATGCCGATCGCAATCGCGAGCGCGTCCAGCGTGCCCTGGAGCGTGCCGCCGTTGTTCAAGTCGATGAAGGGAAAACCGGTGGTCCGGAACACGTCGCCCATGTGGAGCACGTCGGAATCCCGGAAATGGATGAAGCTGTCCCCGTCGGTGTGCGCGGGGGGCACGGGGAAGGCACGGACCTCTTCCCCGTTCAGGTGGATGGTGATCGCGCCGCTGTATGTCAGCACGGGGAGCGCGTCCTCGCCGACAGTGCTCATCAGGCGCACGCGCACCTGGTCTGCCGCGAGGATCAGCACCCCCATGCGCCCGAGGTTCTCGTTGCCCCCGGTGTGGTCGCCGTGCAAGTGCGTGTTGATCACGAAGCGGATCTCGCCGCTGCTGAGCTCACGGATCGCCGCCACGATCCGGTCGGTGAGCGGGGCGAACTGATCGTCGATCATCACGACGCCGTCCTCTCCCACGGAGAGGCCGATGTTGCCGCCCCGTCCCTCCAGATAGTACACGCCGCCAGCGACGTGGTGAGTCCGAATCTGCACGTCGCTGAAGTCCTGCTGCGCCGCCAAGGGCCCGGGCGGGAATACGGCGCCCGCGAGGCCGATCATCAGGACGCGAGAGAGGAAACGGGACAGGGCGTTCATGAGCGTCTCCTTGGGTGGAATCGGTTTCGGACAGGGGTAGCCTCTCGGGCGAACCATCGTCACCGGCCTTGCGGCGATCGGGGCTGCCTCACCCGGCGACAGTCTCGACGCGCTGGAGGGCAGCAGGAGTCGTACTTCAGCCGCAAGCGATTGCATTGCAAGGTGTTACGCGAGATCCCACCGGACTGTCCCCGCCGGCCCTGCACGAGGAAATGCCAATCCGGGGTGAAGCGGCGGCAGCTAGACCGACCACCGCAACAGCGGCGGCGGACCGATGGCTGCCTTCAAGGTAGGCGACAGAGGCGGCGATGACCATTGGCGCGCGGACCCGGCGCGACCGCGTGCGTTCCGGGCCGGAGCGTCTCAGCGTGATGAACAACCAGCGGCAAGGGCGGAGGCCCCGACCGGCGCCAGAAACCGACCTCGCATCGTGTGTTCAGCATCGGTTCTCGAGAGGGGTGATGCGTCAGGCCGCGCCTGGACCCGGCCGGGAACGCCGCTGCGTCTTCGCTCGCGAAAACCCGGCCCCGGCCCCGGCCGCAGCAGCTTTGATCGAACCGCCGTTCCTTGCTATGCTACCCACACGAGAATGGAATCCGATACCACCTTTTGGCAGCGCCTCCCCGGCGCCAACCGCCCCATCGTCAAGAAGATTGCCAGCGCGGCATTCCTCTTCTTCTTGATCAAGGGCCTCGTCTGGCTCGGGGTGGCGGCCGCAGGGGCGTGGGCCGTGGTGAAGTTGCCGCGTTGACCAAGGGGTCTGCGGACCGACTCAAGGCGGCGACCGCGGACCAGCTCGCCGCGGCGGAGAACCACGTCTTCCAGCGCGCCCGTGCAAGGCGAGTCTCACCTCCTCGCCCGGGTCTTCCGCCAGCCTCCGTGCGGTGCGCACGCACGTACTATCGCCGCCCGCGTGTGCCGCTTATTCGCGGTCGCCCTCGAAGAGGTCACGCTGGTTCCGGTCGACCCGGGCTCTCTCCTCCAGCGCCTCTTCGACCAGCCGCTCGCGCAGGATCCTCCGGACCTTCAGATCGGAATGCACGCCGGCGACGAGCATGACGAGCATACCGAGTATGAGGGCACCGAAGACGACGGCGGTCAGGGGCGCGCGGTACAGCGTCCAGAGCCCCAGCCGGAGCGTCACGCGTTGTCCGCCGTTCATCACCGCGAACGCCATCGACAGCCCAAGCACGAGCACCACTCCCGCCGCGCCCGCGAAGCGGATCACGCGCTCGCCGCCTCGGCCGGCCTGCCCGTGAACGTGACGCCGCTCGTGCGCTCGATCCGTACGGAGCGATAGGTGCCGATCCAGGACGGATCACCGTCGAACGTCACGACCTTGTTGCGTCGGGTCCGCCCCATCACCTGGCCCGGCCCGTGCGCCTCCCGCTCGACCAGAACCTCCTCCATGCGGCCCACCTCGGATCGGTTGATCCGGGCCTGCACGTCGCGCGCCACGTCGATCAACCGCTCCAGGCGGCGCTGTGCGACGTCGTGCGGAACGAACGACGCCGCCGGGAGCCGCGTGGCCGGGGTACCCTCGCGCGGAGAGTATCGGTAGGTGAACGCGTCGTCGTAGCCGACGTGGCGGACGAGATCCAGGGTGGCTTCGAAGTCCGCCTCCGTCTCTCCCGGGAATGCGACGATCAGGTCGGTCGACAGCGCCACTTCGGGGATCGCGTCGCGCACCATCGCCACCTTCTCGAGGTAGCCGGCGACGGTATAGCGCCGGAGCATGCGCCGCAGCACGGCGTCGCTGCCGGACTGCACGGGCAAGTGGAGCTGCTCGCACACGGCCGCCTCACCGGCCATCACCTCCACGAGAGCGGGCGTAACGTCCTTCGGATGTGGGGACGTGAAGCGCACGCGCTGGATTCCCGGCACGTGGGCCACCTCACGCAGCAGGCGGGGGAAGCTCCAACCCGGGTGGCTGTACGAGTTGACGGTCTGACCCAGGAGGGTCACCTGGGTGATGCCTCGCGCGGCCAGGCCGGCGACCTCCGCCAATACCTCATCCGGCCGGCGGTTCTTCTCGGGACCGCGCACGTACGGAACGATGCAGAACGTGCAGCGATGGTTGCAGCCCCGCTGGACCGTGACCCAGGCGTTGACGTCTGAGCCTCGGCGCGGGGCCAGCCCTTCGTAGCTCTCCTCGATGTCGATGTCCAGCACCGCGAGCTGCACGCGCTCCCTGCGCCTGCGCCGGACGGCCGGCGAGGGGCCTCGCGGCTCCCGGAGCCGGGCCAACGCATCGGGCAGGGAGCGGTAGCCGTCCGGTCCCATGACCAAGTCGACATACGGCGCGCGAGCCAGCAGGCCGTCTCCCATGCGCTGGGCCATGCATCCGGTCACTCCGATCACGAGGTCGGGACGCCGTTTCTTGAGCGCGTTGAGTTGAGACACCCGACCGAGCACGCGTCGCTCGGCGTGCTCGCGGATGGCGCACGTGTTGACCAGCACGACGTCGGCCTCTTCCGGGCACGAGGCGATCTCGTAGCCGGCGGCGGCCAAGATGCCTTCCATCAGCTCACCGTCGCCGATGTTCATCTGGCAGCCGTAGGTCTCGACGTAGGCGCGGTTGCGAGGCGTGGTCGTTGCCGGCATCGCGGTCACGGACGGGCGAGAGGAAATGGGCGGGCTCAAATCGAGGCGGACGGAGCCGCCAGGTCAATATGGAGATCGGCCTCGACGGCCCGAAGCACGCCCCGGTGAAGCCGCCCGAGCCCGCCGTCGCGCGTCTCGCCGACGGGCCCTCCGGCCACCCGGACACGCAGGTAGTCCCCGGTAAGGCCCACGTTGCCGTCGCCCTCCAGCGTGACCTCGGCCCGACCGCCGGCCCGGAGGGAGCGGTACCTCTCCGCCTTCGAGGCCACGAGCGAGCGCAGCTCGCGGGCCCGCTCCGCGCTCACTCGCTGCGGCACAGGCGCCCGGGCGTTCAGCTCGGCGCCCGGCGTGCCGTCGCGAGGCGAGAACGGGAAGACGTGAAGATACGTGAAGGGCAGCTCCTCGATCAGCGTGCGCGTGTCCATGTGATCGGCCTCGGTCTCGGCGGGGAAGCCCGTGATCACGTCTGCGCCGAGTCCCAGGACGGGAACGCGCCCGACGATCTCTAGCGTCCGTCGTCGGTACGCCTCGCGCGTGTGCCAGCGCCGCATCCTCCGCAGGACCGGATCGGCCCCGCTCTGGAGAGGCGAACTGTATCGGGCGTGAATCACGGCAGGGAATCGTCTAACT
>JAPPGF010000007.1 GCA_028875075.1 Gemmatimonadota bacterium
CGTAAGATGAAGTGATCCCAGCACATAACCAGTATCGCGGTCAATGTCCGCCCACCCGATGGCTTACCACCGGCGCTCGATCACGTACTCGGCTAGCGCGTGCAAGGCCGGATCGTCGACTCCCACCGCCTCCAGCGCTGCACGTGCGCGTCCCACCTCCGCGGCCGCCCGTCGAGTCGCCGCCTCCAAGCCGTGAACCGCCACATAGGTCGTCTTGCCGAGCGCCATGTCGGAAGGACGCTTGCCCAGTTGCTCAGCGTTCGCGGTCGCATCCAGCACGTCGTCGGTAACCTGAAACGCCAGGCCGACCGAACGGCCGTATGCGTCTAGCGCGGCGAGAATCGGTGCCGGCGCGCTAGCGGCCAGAGCACCGATGCGAAGCGACGCAGTGAGTAGTGCGCCCGTCTTGAGTGCGTGCAAGCGATCGAGTTCGGATGCCGACACGCACGCCTCCTCCGCACGCAGATCCAAGGCTTGGCCCCCTACCATCCCACCCGCGCCGCCCGCGAGGCACAGCTCGGTGACGACGCGCCTCGCCGTGTCCCGATCACATCCCACCGCGAGGGCCCCGCGCCAGGCCTGCAGCGCGGCTAGCGGGATGAGCGCCGCGCCTGCACGCGTGGCAGCATCTTCGCCGTACACGCGGTGCGTCGTGAACCGGCCTCTGCGCAGTTCGGCGTCGTCCATGCTCGGCAGGTCGTCGTGCGCCAGTGAGTACGCGTGGATCAGCTCGACAGCCGCGGCAAGCTCGGAGACTCTCGGGCTCTTCCCGCCGCAGACGCGGTATGCGGTCATGCACAACACGGGCCTGAGGCGCTTTCCGCCGGAAAGCACGGCGTGGCGCGCCGCAGCGTGCAGCTCCGCGGGAAGAAGCACCTCCGCCTTCTCCATCGCCAGGGAGAGCGCTCGGTTCACGCGCACTGCCTCCGTCCGCAAGTATTCCCCGAGATCAAAGTACTCGGCGGCGGTCGGCGCGGTCACTCCTCCTGTCCCTCCAGTGCACGGTCCTGGCCGCCTTCGAGCAACTCCTCCACCCTGAGTTCCGTCTGGGCAAGGATCTTCTCCGCCGACCGCACGTGAGCGACACCCTCCTCGAACAGGGCAAGCGCGCGCTCGAGATCGAGGTCATCGGCTTCGAGCGAGGCGACGATCTCGTCGAGCCGCCGCAGCCGAGCCTCGAGCCCGGGCTCCACCCCCGGTGGGACGTCCACGTCGTCGCGGTTGGACTCGCTCACGAAGGGTCGGCCTCCGCGGGAGCCGCGCCCAGGCCTACGGCGGCGATCCTCTCCGCTCTCTCCGTCTGACATCGTACGCCACCGTCCGACACGCGCAGCCTGAAGCGCTGTCCGGGCGCGAAGTCGTCGACGCCGCGGAGCACGCGTCCGCCATCGCCCAGGGCCACCGCATAGCCCCGACGCAGCGTCGCGAGCGGCGACAGTGCGTCGAGTCGCCCGATCGTTGCCCTGAGCTCCTGGCGATATCGTTCGAGCCGGCGCCCGAGAGCGACCTCAAGGAGGTCCCCGGCTCGAACGATTCGAAGTCGAGCCGGAGCCGTCTTGGCCCTCACCGCCCGCTCGAGCCGCTCTCCGCTATCGGAGATGCGGCGACCACGCCGCTCCACGGCGCCCTGGAGCGCTCGGGCAAGACGCATCGGCAGCGCCCGGATTCCCTCTGTCAGCTGAAGTCCGTCGGGTACGGCGGCCTCCGCGGCCGCGGTCGGCGTAGGGGCGCGGTAATCCGCCGCCAGGTCTGAGATCGTCACGTCCACTTCGTGGCCGACTCCTGAGATCACGGGCAGCGGGCAGGTGGCGATCGCGCGGGCAACCACCTCTTCGTTGAACGCCCACAGGTCTTCGATCGAACCGCCGCCACGTCCGACGATGAGCACGTCCGCCCTGCCCGAGCCGGCTAGCACGGCAATGGCGTCGGCCACCTCGGCCGCGGCGCCATCCCCCTGAACGCGACAGCAGCGTACGATCACACGCGTCCAGGGCGCACGCCGACGAAGCACGGCCAGTATGTCGCTTAACGCGGCGCCGGTGGCGGAGGTCACTATTCCGACCCCCCGCGGATGGCGCGGCAGCGAACGCTTACGCTCAGGGGCCAGCAATCCATCGGCGTCCAGTTCCCGGCGCAGCTTTTCGAAGGCGAGCCGCCAGAGTCCCTCTGCGTCCCGCGCCTCGAGGCGCCGTACACTCAACTGGTATTCGCCGCGTGCCTCATAGAGGGTCAGCGTGCCGAAGACCCGCACATTCATGCCGTTCTCCGGATCGATCGGGAGCTGACGCGCGTCGCTGCGCCACATGACGCAACGGAGCTGGGCCTGGTCGTCCTTGAGAGTGAAGTAGCGGTGGCCCGAGCGATGGGCGATCCAGTTGGCAACCTCCCCCGACACCCAGAGCGGAGGGAGGCTCTCTTCGATCATCTCGCGGACGGCGCGGTTCAGCTCGGCGACGCTCCACACGCGCGGCTCCGTGCGCTCGTCCGTGGCAGCGTCAGGTGCTGGCGCGGCTCCGTGACGCGCTAGGGAGTCCGCCTGCGGCGCGAACAAGTCCAGAGTCTGCCGGTCGGCCGTCATCGCTCCGCTCCCGCGTCTTCCATGGGTTTTCTGACTTGGTGAGCCGCCCCGTCCGCGGTCAGTGCCCACGCCGCGGCCAAGGTGTTGGACATCAGCAGCGCGCGCGTCATCGGCCCCACGCCGCCGGGTACCGGCGTGATCGCGGAGGCTACCTCACACACCTCCTCGAACGCCACATCCCCAACCAGTCGGTACCCCGTCTTTCGTGAGGGATCGTCGATCCGGTTTACGCCGACGTCGACCACGACGGCGCCGGGTTTGACCATGTCGCGCGTCACCGCGTACGGCCGTCCGATCGCCACGATCAGGATGTCGGCACGGCGGGTCACCTTGCCCAGCTCGGGCGTGCGCGAATGTGCGACGGTTACGGTCGCGTCTCCGCCCCTGCCCTTGCGCAGCAGGAGCGAGGCCATGGGCCGGCCCACGATCTTGGAGCGACCGACGACCACGCAGTGCTTACCCGACGGATCATGACCCGTCCGCAAGAGCAGTTCCACGACCCCCTGCGGGGTACAGGGCACCGGAACGTCTAGAGCTCCGGTCGCCAGACGGCCCGCATTCACGGGGTGGAAGCCATCCACGTCCTTGGCCGGATCGATCGCCTGCAGCACGCGGTCCTCACCGATTTGCACGGGCAGTGGCAACTGCACGAGGATGCCGTGGATATCGGTCTCGGCGTTAAGCCTGCGTACGAGGGCGAGGAGCTCCGCCTCCTCCGTGCTCGCCGACAGCGTGGTCTGACGAGAGAGGAGACCCAGCTCCCTGGCATCACGGTTCTTCATGTCGACGTACACGTGGCTAGCCGGATCGTCGCCCACGAGCACCGTGGCCAGGCCGGGCACGACCCCCCGCTCGGCGTGCAGGCCTCCTACGCCAGCGCGGACCTCTTCCATGACTTCAAGCGCAATCCGGTTCCCGTCGATCAGCCGCGCAGACATGTCCCCCAACACAGCAATGGACAGCGCGGGCCGACCCTCGGCCCGCAGTGCAATATAGCGGTCAATACGGCCGGACGGTGGCGTCCCGGTCCGCTAGAGTCCGATCGGCCAGAGCTGGAGCGGCCGCTCGGCCATGCGCTCGACGAACCAGTGCGTGTACGCGCGGACTTCGAGACCCGACGAGTACACTTCCACGAGATAGAGCTCGTAGGGCCGGAACATCGCGAGGAATTCGAGTCCACCGATGATCCTTACCTCGTCGATATAGACCCGGGGCAGGACGGAGCGTCCTCGACGCAGCACACATTGGCCGGCGGCGGACCCGCCCGGACCCGCCCGCAGGCTCCCGCACCGACGGAGCTGCAGGCCGCCCCGTGTCTGGAGAAGATCGATCACGCTGCGTGCGCTGGAAGCGGTCAGAGACGCCTGCGGAATCGCGCGCGCTGAGTGGCCATAGGCGTTGCGCCGGTTGCTGATCTGCCTATACATGGCCGCCAGGTTGTCGGCGACCACGGCGAATCCTTCGAGCGCGATGGGCCGCGGGCGTAGCTCCACGCGGACCGGGCCGTGCCCCTCGAGTAAGTCCAGGTCGAGGTTGACTTCTTCGTACCCGTACTGCTTGACCGCGAGCAGCTGGGGGCCGAACTGGGTGTCCGGGAACGAGAAGCGTCCGAGCGAGTCGGTGAGCATGCCCCGCTTCTCGTCGGCGAGTAATACCATCGAGTTGGGCAGGGCGTCGCCGCGGAGCGCGTCCACGACCACACCGCTGAGCGTGGTCCGAGCGTCCGGGTCGCGCAACGGCCGCTGAGCCGCCAGGGGCGTCGCCAACAGCAGGACCAGCGCAATTCGGGCAGCCGTCTTCATCATTCCATCCTTACGGAGGATCCCCGACCTCTAGTCTCGGTGCGACCGTCTCAACGCGCGAAGTCCACCGCACGCGTCTCGCGTATCACTACCACCTTGATCTGGCCCGGATACTGCAGCTCGGCCTCGATCCGGCCCGTCACCAGTTCCGAGATCTGGGCCATCTCGGCGTCCGACACCTTGTCGGGCATTACCATGACACGCAACTCGCGGCCGGCCTGGACGGCGAAGCAACGCTCGACGCCCGGATGCTCAAGGGCAATCTCCTCAAGCTTTTCAAGGCGCTTCACGTAGCCTTCGAACATCTCGCGCCGGGCTCCCGGTCGTGAGCTGCTGATCGCGTCGGCAGCCGTGACCAGGAACGTCTCCGGGAAATGGTGCGGTTCTTCATCGTGGTGAGCCCTGATCGCGTTGAGTACGATCTCCGATTCGCCGTGCTTCTTGCACAGCCTCCATCCCAAATCCACGTGTGTGCCTTCCTGCTCGTGAGTGAGACCCTTGCCCACGTCATGGAGCAGTCCCGCACGCTTGGCCTGAACTGCGTCGAGCTTCATTTCCGCGGCCATGCTGCTGGCGAGGAGTGCGACTTCCTTGGAGTGGTGGAGCTGGTTTTGGCCGTAGGAGGTCCGGAAGCGTAGCCTGCCAAGCACTTTTACGATCTCGGGATGAACGCCGTGGATCCCCAACTCATAGAGGACCTCCTCCGCAGCCTCGACCATCCCATGATCCACTTCCTTGGCGGCCTTGTCGACCACCTCCTCGATCCGTCCCGGATGGATGCGGCCGTCCTCGATGAGCCGTTCAAGTGCAACCCGCGCGACCTCCCGACGAATGGGATCAAAACCCGAGAGGACAACCGCCTCGGGCGTGTCGTCGATGATTACGTCCATGCCGGTCGCCTGCTCGAAGGAACGGATGTTTCGGCCCTCCCGGCCGATGATGCGGCCTTTCATCTCGTCCGAGGGGAGCTGGACGACCGAGACGGTCGTGGTAGCACTCTGCTCGGCGGCCATGCGCTGGATCGCGAGCGCGATGATTGTCTGGCTTTCGCGCTCGGCTGTCCGCTGGGCCTCGTCCTTGATCTTACGGACGGCGTTCGCCGCCACGGCGCGGGCCTCATCCTTGAGGTCCTCGATGAGAGCGTTCTTGGCCTCCTGCGCCGTCATTCCGGCGAGCGCTTCAAGGCGACGCCGTCCATCCTCCGCGAGTCGCTCGACTTCGGCGGAGCGGGCTTGAAGCATGGCTGCGCTCTCCTCAAGTTCCCGGCTCTGGCGCTCTAGGCTCTGCTCGCGATCCTTGAATGCGTCGAGCTTCTGGTCGAGCGACTCCGTGCGTTCCAAGAGTCGCCGCTCGATATGCTCGACCTCTTTTCGGCGAAGGTCCTCCTCCTGCTCCCAAGCGTCGCGGAGGCGCAGAGCCTGTTCCTTGCCCTGAAGTTCCTCCGAGCGACGCAGATTATCGGCTTCTTCTTCCGCGCGCCGGAGGATGGCAGTGGCTTCGTCCTTCGCGGCCACTTTCTCGCTCTCGCGCCGGGCCCGCTCCCGGTTCTGTGCCAGAAGAAAGCCCGACAGGGCGCTGATGGCCAGACCCATTACCGCCGCTAGCGTGAGGACTAGCGGGTCCATGTATCACTCCTAAAACGGACGCCCCGGGGCGCGAGACGTCCGGTGGTGGGCGTGTGTGGGGCTTCCCGTCCACAGGCGGAACTTCCGACGGCAAGCCCGCCAAGACCCCGTTGAGAATAGGTTTTCGTCGATTATACGCGCAAGGATCGGGTCGGAGCACCGAGCTCAACTAGGTCTCGCGATCCCTTCCTCCAGTCGTCGCGTCAGCTCGGCGGCCCGGGAAGCGATCTCTCGCCGCAGAGTCGCAAGCTCCTCGCGCGCTTGGAACAGCTCGTCCGACACCGAAAGCGCCGCCAGGGCGGTCGCTCTGTGGGGCTCGATCAGTCCCCCCTTGCCCCGAATATGGGAAATCCGTTTATCCACGTAACGTGCGCAGGCACGCACGTAGTCGGGTTCGGCGTTCGCCCGGATCGTGTGCTCCTCGCCCGCGATTCGCACGGACACGGACTGCCTGCGCTCGACATCGTTCATGGCTGCTGGTCCTCGAGGAAACGGATGCGCGAGAGGAGGCGCTCGACCCCCTCGCGCCCCTGTTCGATGCGCGCCTTCATCTCCTGGCTTTCCGCCTCTAGGCGGGTGAGTCGTGCCTTGGTCGCTACCGGGTCCTCCTCACCCACGCGAAAACTCGAGAGGAGGGCCTCCAGCTCGGCACAGCGTCGATCTGCTTCGGCCGCACGCCGCCGCAGTCTGTCGAGCTCCTCCAGGGCGAGGTCCACCATCCGCTCCAGCTCCTCCAGGGCCTGGTCGCCGCTCACGGTGACCCTCGCCTCTCCACACCGAGAACACGTGCGAGGTGCCCCGCCACATGCTCGAGAAGATGGTCAACCTCTTCGTCGATCAGGGTCCGCTCCGTGCTGATGAACCGCAGGCGGTACGCCAGGGAGCGATGCCGGTCGGGGACGCCCTCGCCCCGATACAGGTCGAACAGCCCGACTGTCCCTAGCAGCGGCCCGCCCTGCCGACGAATGGTAGCTTCCACTTCTGCTGCAGGGATCCGGTCCGGGACAAGCAGCGCCAGATCCCGTTCCACCGCAGGGTACGGCGGGATCCCGCGATACCGAACGGCATCCCGGGAGCGTGGTTCCGCAGGAAGCCGGAGCTCGAATCCCCAGACCGGGTTGGCCCAAGGAGGGGCGTCCAGCCAGGCCGGATCGATACCGCCACCCCACCCGAGGACTGCATCGTCTGCCTTCACGGTGAAGCCCAGGTTCGCAGTGACGCCGCTGCCAGGTGGCGCGCCCGGGCTCACCCGCCCGTTTGGCCACACAGCCCGGGTTACGTCCTCGAGCAGGCCCCGCAGGTCCCAGAGCTCCAGCGTACTATCCTCGTCGGTGAAGTGCATCGGCGCGCGCCGTCCCGTCAGCACCGCAGCCAGTCGCGGCTCCTCGCGTACGCTCCCGCTCTCGCCCGGATCAGACGTGCCGTGAGCGAAGGAGGTGGCCAGTTCGAAGAGCCGCACGTCGCGGGTGCCCCGGCTCCAGTTGTGCTCAATTCTGCGCAACAGCGACGGCAGCAGTTCTCGTCTCAGGTAGCCCTCCGCCGAAGAAACAGGATTCCTGAGCGGCAGCTCCCCCTGCGCCGATCCCGCGAACGCCGGGGTGTGCGACTCGAACAGGCCGCGCTCTACCAGAAGGTCGCGAAGAGCGTCCTCGAGAGCGAAGAGTGGATGGTCAGGCACGGTGCCCGGGCGAAATGCTTTGAGGTCGGACGGGAAGGCGTCGTATCCGTGCGTTCGCGCGACCTCCTCGATCAGATCCACCTCGCGTGTGACGTCGTGTGCGCGGAACCCGGGCACTGATACCCGGATCGGTCCAGCGGTCTTCGATTTCCCCTGCGCTTTGCGCACACCGGTCACACCGAAGCCGAGCGGCTCAAGCAACGCCTTCAGCCTCGTAGGCTCGAAGTGCACGCCCAGCACCCGCATCACGCGTTCCGGACGTAACTCGACGGTCCGGCGAGTGAATGGGCGAGGGTGACAGTCCGCGACTCTGTGCTCGACGCGGCCTCCCGCGGTAGCGCGAATCAGCTCAAGCACGCGCCGCAACGCAGGCTCTAGTCCCTCCGGATCCACGCCGCGCTCGAACCGGTAGCTTGCGTCCGTGGACATGCCGAGCAAACGTCGGGTGGCACGAATCGACCTGGGCTCGAAGCGCGCACATTCGAGGAGCACGTCCGTCGTCGAGGCGGTCACTTCGGAATCCAACCCCCCCATGATGCCAGCAAGAGCGACCGGGCGCTCGGCGTCACAAATGAGCAGCATGTCCGAGTCCAGCTTGCGCTCCGCGCCGTCGAGCGTCCGGAACACACGCTCGGCCGTCGAGGGGCGGCGGACCACGATCGTCCGCTCGGCTAGACGTCCCAGGTCGAAGGCGTGCAGGGGCTGGCCCAGTTCGAGCAACACGTAGTTGGTCGCGTCAACGACGTTGTTGATCGGGCGAGATCCGGCAGCGCGAAGGCGCGCCTGCAGCCAGCCGGGCGAAGGCCCGACTCTCACTCCGCGGACGACCGCGCCGAGATAGCGGGAGCATAACTCCGGCGCCTCAATCCGCACGGTCGCACCGGATATCGCGGCCGCTGCAGGATCGCTGACCAACGCGGCGTGCAGGCGACGGCTCCCAGGGAACGGCGGAAACACGAGCGAGGCGTGTCCCCCGGGGGCGACCTCGCGTGCGATGCCCATGTGCGATAGAAGGTCACCACGGTTCGCCGTGACTTCCACGTCGAGACGCCAGTCGGCCAAGCCCAGCGCATCCACCAGTGAGGCGCCGGGCAAAAGGCCAGCGGGCAGGTCGAGAAGGCTGCTGTGGTCGGTCCCGAGCCTCAGCTCCCGCGCTGAACAGAGCATGCCCTCGGAGACCTCGCCGCGGATGGTCGCGCGTCCGATGCGACGACCATCAGGCAACGTGGTCCCCACGGGCGCAAACGGGTAGAGCCCGCCTGGGGTGACGTTAGGTGCCCCGCACACGACCTGCACGCGCCGTACGTTGCCCGTGTCCACCGTGCACAGGCTGAGGCGGTCTGCGCTGGGATGGTGCTCGGCAACCTCCACGCGCGCGACGACGACCCCGGCCAGTCCTTCGTCGAGCGCGATCAGCGATTCGACCGGCGCACCCCGGAGTGCGAGCCGCTCCGCCAGCTCTTCGGGCGGCTCCTCGATGTCGGGGGCGATGGCTTTCAGCCAAGCGTAAGAGACTTTCACCTCAGCGCGCACCCATCTGTGCGAGGAAGCGCATGTCGCTCTCAAAGAACATCCGCAGATCGGGCACGTCGTAACGCAGCATGGCGATCCGGCCCGGTCCCATGCCGAAGGCCCAACCCGTGTGACGCTCCGGATCACATCCAACGTTGGCCAGCACTGCCGGATCTACCATCCCGGCACCCATGATTTCCAACCAATCGCTCTCGACGCGCACGCCGTCGGCACGCGTGACCATGCGCTTCACGTCCACCTCGGCGCTCGGCTCCGTGAAGGGGAAGAACGAGGGCCGAAAGCGGAGCTTCGCGCCCTCGCCGAAGAAGCGGCGCGCGAACTCCCCCAGCGTGGCTTTCAGGTCTACGAACGTGATCCCGTCGTCGACGGCGAGTCCTTCCACTTGGAGGAACACCGGCGTGTGCGTTGGATCGTAGCTGTCACGGCGATACACCCATCCGGGCGCCACGACCCGGATGGGCGGTTCGTGGCGCTCCATGGTCCGCACCTGCACTGGCGACGTATGGCTTCGGAGCAGCAGATCACTCGCCTCCAGATAGAGCGTGTCCTGTTCGTCCGCGGCCGGATGGTCCGTTGGCGTGTTGAGCGCCACGAAGTTGTACCATTCATTCTCCACCTCGGGACCTCGTACCCGGGTGAAGCCGAGATCATGGAAAATCGCGCATATCTCGTCCACGACCAGCGTGACCGGATGGCGGGCACCAGTCCAGGGACGCCGACCGGGCAGGGTCAGGTCCACGGGCGACGGTGTGTCGCCGGCCCCGGCGAGCAACTCGCCACTCTTTCGTTCGAGCGCCTCGGCCAATGACCGCTTGACCCGGTTGGCCTCTGCGCCCACGCGCGGTCGAGTCTCCACGGGCAGAGTGCCCAGCCCCTGCAGCACCGAGGAGACCTTGCCTTCCCGACGCCCCAGGTACTCCACACGCACGGCTTCGAGCATGCTCGTCTCGGAGGCCTTGGCCACCGCAGCCAGGGCTTCCGTCTCGAGACGCCTTAGGATGTCTACCAGCGCGATGCCGTCCGTCATCTGGTCTCCCTGAGCCGCTGCTCGCGCGCGCGTTGAGGGTCGAAGCCGCGCAAAGCTAGGGCGTCGGCGCACAAGAGAAAGGCCCCGCGGGTCGAAGCCCCCAGGGCCGTTTCTCTTCGACGGACGCGGGTCCGTGGCCCCACCGGCCCGCCTTGGCTCAGTCCGCCTTGGCGAGTCCGGCTCTGGCCGTGTCCGCGAGCTGAGCGAACGCTTCGGGGTTGTGCACCGCCAGCTCGGCCAGCGCTCGCCGGTCGAGCTCCACTCCCGCACGTGCGAGCCCGTTCATGAAGCGTGAGTAGGTCAGGTCGTGCTGGCGGGCGGCCGCGTTGATTCGGACGATCCAGAGGCGCCGGAAGTTGCGCTTGTTCTTCTTACGGTCCCGGTAGGCGTGCTCCCAGCCCTTCTCGACCGCGTCCTTGGCGACCCGCCATAGGTTCTTGCGACCACCGAAGTAGCCCTTGGCCTCTTTGAAGATCTTCTTGTGGCGCCGATTGCGCGGCACCGAACCCCGAGTGCGTGGCATCGTTCACTTCCTCAAGGGCCGTAGGGAAGCAGCTGCTTCATCTGCCTCTGATTCGCCTTGTCTACGAAGTCCGCCGCACGCAGTCGGCGCTTCCTCTTCCGGGTCTTTTTGGTGAGGATGTGGCTATGGTTCGCCTTGTGGCGCTTCAAGCGGCCCGAAGCCGTGGACTTGAGTCGCTTCGCCGCGCCCCTGTGGGTCTTCATCTTGGGCATGTTCGCTTCCTTGCTGGCCTATGGTTCCTCTCCAGGCCCCCTTGGTTGGCGGCGCTCTATCTGGACTTGAGCGGCGCAACGATCATCGACATCTGGCGCCCCTCGAAGCTCGGATTCTGCTCTACTTTGGCGACGTCCCCCAAATCGCCGGTCACCCGTTTCAGCACTTCAAGCCCCAGCTCCGGGTGCGTTACCTGCCGGCCGCGAAATATCATCGTCAACTTGACCTTGTTACCGTCCTCGAGGAAACGGCGCGCGTGCCGGAGCTTGAAGTCGTAGTCGTGCTCCTCGATGCCGGGCCGGAACTTCACTTCCTTGACCTGGATCGTGTGCTGCTTCCGCCGGGCTTCGCGCGCGGCGCGCGCCTCCTCGTACTTGAACTTCCCGTAGTCCATCAAGCGAACCACGGGAGGCCGCGCGTCGGGCGCCACCTCCACCATGTCCAGCCCCTGTACTGTCGCTCGCTCCCGGGCCTCCTCCAGGGACACGATCCCAACTTGCTTGCCTTGTTCGTCGATCAGACGGATCGGGCTGATCCGGATCTGTTCGTTGACTCGGATCCGCTTCTCGGCTATGGCGTCGACCTCCGTGCGTATGGCGACCAAGGGACCTTCCCCCGGCAAAAAAAAAGCCCGGAAGAACCAGGCCAGTGGACCGCGGCCGTGGTCAAGACCCACGGCGGCGCCCCTCAACCCGGCGGTACCTCCCGGAGCGATCCGGTGGACCGATCAGGTGGAGCCGCGACGCACGCGGCTCACTTCAACGTTGTCTGTCCTCCGCTACCTCCGATAAGACGCCGAGACAGGCAAGGGAAGCTCGCGACAGGAGCGGGGCCCGTCAACTCGGATCCTGTCCAGCGACGAATGAGTATCCATGTCGCAAGCAGGTCGGGGCGGGCCACGCCTTCAGAGCGAACTGGGCTCGGACAGTGCCGAAACACCGCAGCGGCCACACCTGCGACAGCGGCGGACTCATCGTGCGTGGCAAGGCACTGATCCGCGTGAGGCTCTAGTCCAGCCGCCGCGTCGATACCTTCTCGACGAGACGAGCGATGAACTCCTCCCGCCCCATGACCTCCTGCTTCCTAGCTGCCCCACGGTGGCGCACCGCTACCGTCCCGACCGTGGCTTCTCTTTCCCCAACCACGGCCATGTAGGGGACCTTGAGGAGTTCGGCTTCGCGGATTCGATACGAAAGCGTGTCGCGGTCGTCGAGCGTGGCCCGGATCCGCGCCGCTTCCAACTGCGCGACCAGCGAGGCAGCACTCTCTGCCTGGTGCTCCGAGATGGGCAACACACGCACTTGTTCGGGAGCAAGCCACAGAGGGAAAGCGCCGGCGAAGTGCTCGATGAGGATGGCGATGAAGCGCTCGAACGAACCGCACACTGCGCGGTGAATCACCACCGGACGGTGTACGGCGTTGTCGTCGCCCACGTAGGAAAGGTTGAAGCGCTCTGCGGCCGCGTAATCGAGTTGTATCGTACCCAGCTGCCACGCACGGCCGAGGGAGTCGGTAACGTCGAAGTCGATCTTGGGACCGTAGAAGGCGCCTTCGCCCTCTTTCACTTCGTATGACCGATCGGTCGCCTCCAGACCGGCGCGCAAGGCGGCTTCGGCACGGTCCCACATGGCATCGTCCCCGATTCTTCGCTCCGGCCGCGTGGCGAACTTGAGCGTCGCCACGAGCCCGAACGTCTCGTAGTAGGCGAGGATGAAATCCATTAGAAATCTCACCTCGTCGGCAATCTGGTCTTCGCGCAGGTAGACGTGGCAGTCGTCTTGTGCGAACTGGCGCACGCGGGTCAGTCCGGAGAGCGTGCCGGACAACTCGTGCCGTTGCAGGACGTCGAATGTGACGTAGCGCAGTGGAAGGACCCGATAGGAGTGATGTGCCGTGCTGTAATAGATGTGGTGTGACGGGCAATTCATGGGCTTGAGGCTCATGTCATGCTCGCCGGACTCGCGATTCAGTACCAGGAACATGTTCTCCCGGTACTTGCCCCAGTGGCCGGACTGCTCCCAGAGGGTCTTCGTGTAGAGGAGCGGTGTCCTGATCTCGAGAAAGTTCGCACGCTGCCGCTCCCGCACGAAGTCAATCAAGAGGTTGTAGAGTGTCGTGCCGCGGGGCGTCCAGAAGGCAGCACCGGGCGACACGGGATGGAACTGGAAGAGATCCAACTCGCGTCCGAGTCTGCGATGATCGCGCTTCTTGGCCTCCTCCAGCCGCGTCAGGTGCTCGGTCAGGTCAGTTGCCTTCCAGAAGGCCGTTCCGTAGACGCGCTGGAGCATCTGACGGCGTTCGTCTCCCCGCCAGTATGCACCCGCACCGTGCAGTAGCTTGAAGTGCTGGAGCCGTCCTGTACTGGGCACGTGCGGTCCGCGGCACAAATCGAGGAACGGGCCGTTGCGGTAGACGGTTATCTCCTCCTCCGGCCCCAGCTCCTCTAGGCGCTCCAGTTTGAGAGGATCGCCCGCAAACAGGTCGCGCGCCTCCTCGCGTGTCACGACCCAGCGTTCGAACGGCATGTCGGCCTCGACCACCGCGTGCATGCGCTCCTCGAACGCAGCCAGATCCTCGGGCGTGAACGGAGCTTCGACCCCGAAGTCGTAGTAGAAGCCGTCGTCGACGGGCGGCCCGAAGCCGATCGCCGCGTTCGGACGGAGTTCCCGAACCGCAGTCGCGAGGACATGTGCAGCAGAATGGCGCAGGACCGGGAGCGACTCGGGATCCCCAGGTGTCAGGACTCGGACATTCGCGTCACGAGCCGGTACGTACATGAGGTCGCGTACGTCACCGTCGACGACGGCGGCCACGGCCGCCTTGGCGAGGCCCGGGCCGACGGCCCGCGCCAGATCCATCAGTGTAGACCCGGCAGGCAACTGGCGTATGCTCTGGTCCGGGAGTGTGAAGCAGACGGTCTGGCTCATCGGATTCGGGAGAAAACTGCCGGTCGCGGGTCACGCGCGCTCACGAAACCCGCGGGAACCGTGTGCGTTCCGCCAAGCCGAGCGACGGTGTAGGCACCGTTCGCTGCTCAAGCCGGTGACCACGGCCAGGCACCGGCTCGCGTCGCCGCACCCAAGCCGTTGCGAGCACACTCGGCTGACCGTCACGCGCCCCGCTGCGCGCGCGGTCGCCACGAACGAGCTGCATGATGGAGAACTCCGTGAGCTGCGCCTCAGTCGTCCCCCACCCACTCCACAACGGCCAGGACGGGCCGGTGGTCGGAGGCGGTACGGTCATCGAGCGTCCGTGCCTCGATCACGCGCCACTCACCGGCGGGGCGAACCAACACGTAGTCGCCGCGCGGTCCCCGTCGCCTTCCATCTCGGTTGACGTACTCGTCCGTGGCCAAGGCGACGGGATTAGTCCAGCGGTCGTCCAAGACTGCCATGACCTCCGTCCCGGGTCGAGCGTTGAAGTCCCCTGCGAGGATGCCCGGCAGACTATCGGTGGAGGCCAGCATCTCGTTCAGGCAACGGGCCTGCCGCAGCTGGTCGATCGACTCACGCCACTGATCCAGATGCGTGCTCGTGAACTGCAGCAGAGGTCCGTCCTCACCCGCGTGCACAAGAACCGTAAGCGCGACTCTCGGTTCACGGTGACCGGACGACGGAAGCGCCCAATTCCGGGGCGCCTGCAGCGGCCAGCGCGACAGCACCCCCACGCCATAGCGTCCCCCCTCAAACCCCATGGCGGCACCGAACTCGCCGTGCATACCGAGGAGAGCCGCCAGCTCGTCGAGTTGATTGACTTCACTGGAGCGCTTGGTGCCCTGATCCACTTCCTGTAGGGCCACTAGATCCGGCCGGGCCTCCCGAATGACCTCGGCCACGCGGGCGAGATCGAGGTGGCCGTCGGTCCCCTCGCCGTGGCGGATGTTGTAGGCGAGCACCCGGATCGTGACCGGCTCCGGGCCAGGACTCTGCGAAGCGGCCGCAGCTGCCGAGAGCAACAGGGGAACGAGCGCGAGGATCGTCCTCGCACCCGGCTGCCGTCCCTCAAACATACCGTGGAATTTCCGACCCATGCTAGTTCTTTCGCTCGGCAATCGCATGCCGCCGGCAGTGCCATCCCGCCGCTGCTCGCGTTACCGGCCAAGTACCGCAGGCATACGGCCGGATCCCGTCCCTACCCCGGTGGAGACCCATGGCAGCGTAACGGCGCGGATGTCCGAGCCGCCATCTCGGAAGCTGCACGTCAAGACTGCCTGTCGGCGCACCCTAGCTATAAATACAGCAAGGAAGCGAACTTAGGTCGTGTCCGGAGAAGAGCGTTTGGCCCGTGTAACCCCTTCGCGTAACGCGTAGTAGCGGCGACTCCGGACGTTCTTGGCGACGCGCCGGCACGGTGGGCTGCAGTACTTCTTCGGGGTCGTGGACCCGCAGATGAGGCAGCGGCGCTGGCGGCGCTCTTGGCTCCGCTTGCGGCTCTTGTATGCGGTCCACGCGCAGCGATCACATATGGCCCGGCCGCCCGATGGCTTGCCGCAGGGCCCGCATCGCCCGGCGGCGCGGTGTCGCCGGTAGGAAGCCCGGCGGCGACAGCGGAAGCCGCAGAACCTCTGGTGCGGGCTGCGGGGATGGCGGACGTACTCTAGCCCGCAGTTGACGCACGTTGCTCGCCTGCCCGCCGGCGCGCGATCATTTCCTCGTAGGTCGCCATCTTCGCGAGCTGGATCGCCTGCTGCACCGCCCACGCCTCCACGTACTCGGCCTTCCGGCACGGGTCGCAAAGCACGCGCTGCAGCCCCACGTCGACCTTCCAGCACCGCCAGCATAGGCCCGGCTCCGTCTCGGCCCGGTCCCAGCGCGTCTCGCTCACGCACGGCCACGGAGAGGTATTGACACCGTTGTGACGAGATAGGAACCCTCGCGGCGCGGGCCCTGAGAGAATGGCCCGCTCGCCCGCACCCGCAGGTCCCACGGTAGCGAGCCCGTGTAGGTCGCCGGCTCGGGCAACGCATAGGTCGGCGCGAAGCCGCGCCGGATGGCTTCAGCGAGAGCCAGGAGCTCGGCCCAGGACGTTGACCCGCGTCCGTCCTGTACGGCGACGTCGATGTTCAGCAGCGGCCGTATCTCGGTCCTGGCCGGCTCACCGATGTTCGACCGCTCGGTCGGGCCGCCGATCAAGTCCCAGCGCAGCCACGGGCGCGGCGGCGTCGGCTTGAACATGGACCCCGGCACGTAGACGAGCGGGCTCCCCGGTAGGTTGAGCTCGCCCAGGCGAGCGGCCAGAGAGGCGTCGACGTCGACAAGCGTCATCGGCCGAGCCGAGCCAGGACGGTACGAACAATCTCATGCCAGCCGGCCCGCGTGAGAGCGACCGAGCGGCGATGTGTCGGGTGGCCGTGCTCGACCGGGGCGGCGTAGAACTTATCCGTCGCCACGTGCCAGACGTCGGGCTCCACTTCCTCATTTGTCCACGAGTCGCGCAGCTCGCCCGTCTCCACGGGCTGGCCGGGCGAGCCGGTGACGGCTGAGCCCTCGACTATGGAGTCGTGGACCTCGTCGGCAGCCCCCTCGGCCACGTCGCGAGTGCGGCGCTCCAGCCGTGCGGCGAACCGTTCGAGGTCGGAGCCGAAGCTCATTCCGTCAGCACCCCGGATACGGCTGCTGCCTGCTGAATCTCCATGCCACCGGCCACGAGCCGTTGGAATGCCTGAGCTCGGCCGGCTAGGTCATGCGCCCACAGCCCGCCGAAGTCGAGGCGGACGGTCATCTCCAGCTTGTCGACGATCTCTTCCACCAGGACGCGCCCCAAGGGCTCGGCCTGGCCCATGACGAACCTCCTCCACGCCTCCCGCTGGCTTGTGCCGTCCGCGTCGCTCACGAGCGAGAGCGGGACAGCGCACGCGGCGAGCACCTGCGCGAACGTGTCACGTCGGAGCTCCGCGAGCTCGGCCGGCGGCTCGGGCCCGATGCGTTGCTGTCGCCAGTCCGAGCGGGGTGCGGCTCCGGGACCCTCGCCCCACCCGGCGGCGGTCGTGCGCAAGAGCAGCCCCCGGCCCTCGCCCTTGGCCAGATCGGCGCGGAGCTCGTCCAGCCGCGCCTCGTCGCCATCGGCCGGGATCGGGATAATCCGACTCACAGCCCCGCCGGCTTCGTCCGCCAGGCCGCGCTCTAGTGCCCCTGCGAGCCGCCCGGTAGCCGCAGCCCGCCCCATCGGTCCCACGCCGCTCCAGGGGCGCGCAGCGTCGCTGGAGTAGCGCATGTGGACCACACCGGCGGCTGGGACCCGGTGGCGCTCCGTGTTGGCCGGGCCTGCGTGTTCGACATCGTAGATCCATGTCTCTGGATCGATGCCGCCGTTTATCGTCCACGCGCTTGCGCGTTGCAGGTCCGGCTCGCCGTCCTGCACCCGGATCCGGTAGACCGCCTCGCCGTAGCGGATGAGGTCACGCACTGCTTCGCTCCACCACGCGGGCGACAGCACCGTGTCCTCGGGCTCCACTCGCGCGGCCGCGAACGCGCCCGCCCACACACCAGCCGCACTCTCTAGCGCAGCTGTCTGCGCAGCGTCGATCACCTTCCCCTGGGCGGCCTCCAGCAGCGCCGAAGAGACAATCGAACTGTAGCTCTGGCGCTTCTCCCACGGCCACCTCATGCCACGACCCCGGCCCGGATGTCCCTGTACTGCGAGAGCACGGAGTACGCCCCGCTCCGGTGGAACCACGCGGCCGGCGAGCTCAGCGTAAGCGACTCGTCACCGATCCGGCGACGTGTCTCGGCACCGCTGCCGACGTCGAGCAAGTAGGCCACCCCTCGAACTACTGCCTCGTCGCGTAGGGCGTCGGGCGCGCCGGGCGCGTAGAGCTCGATGCGTGCGGAGACGGCGGCGGCGATCTGTTTCAGCCGGGCGTCACCGCCTACTGACTCGGTGAGCCCGAGGAGCTCTTTCAGTCTGGCAACGGCCGTGTCGGCCGCCGCCGGGGTCGTCGGCCACGGCGAGAGCGCCATTTACAACATCCCGAGCAGCATGAGTCGCCGGGCTTCGTCTTGGTCGACGGCGCGATCCTCGGCGGCGATCTCGGCCTCGGGCCAGCCCTCGCGTTGGTCGGTGGTCCCCACCAGGATCGCCCTCGTCGCCGCGCTCGAGTACACGTTGATCAGTTCGTCGCCGTCCGTGATCTGGTCGAACTCCGATGCCGCCTCGTCGATCAGCGGCCGGACGATCACCGGGACCGAGCCCGCCAGCTCCGCGACGTCACGGCCGACCGTGGTGTCGGGAAGATCGATCTCGACGTCCAGACCGGCATCGGTCTTCCGGATGCGCATGGTGCCGCGTGACGTCGCCGCCAGCGGCCCGCCGTAGTCCTTGAACACCGCGATCAAGCGGTCGGCCTGTAGCGCCTCGTCGAAGGCCGTCGCGTCGAACTCCACCGTCTGGCACGCCCCGGTCTGGCACTCGCACTCGAGGCGGGACCCGAACGGGATCGAGCCCCGGAGCGTCCCGGCCTGGCGCGTCTCGCGGGTCTCGACCGAGGTGCCGGTGTAGGCCGGCGTGCGCACGATGCCGACACCGGAGAGATCAACGTGTTCGAGCACGCGCACGTTGCCATCCGTCCGCTCCTCCCGCGCATGGAACTCGACCGACAGACCCCGGAGCGTCCCGCGCCGGATCTCGTCGAGCGTGCGGTCGACCAGGGGCAGCTCAGGAAGTGGATCTGTGGACAGCTCGAGCCCGCGCTCGGTCTCCCGCAGGTCGAGCCCGCCGCCCGGGGAGTAGGCGATCACCCGGGTGCGGTCGTGGCCCACGTCCAGCCACCGCGTCCGCGCCTCCCCGAGCCCGAAGGCCCCGGGCTCGAACCGCTCCGGACGGCCGCAGCGGGTGGCCGTGCATACCTCGGCGAACGGGAGCGCGAGCCCCTCGATGCGTCGGCCGGCCACCCGCAGCTCGGCCTGATCGGTGGAGCGCCTCTCTATCTTCGTCACGCTAGGTGGAAGGAGACCTCGGCGATCGAGCCCGAGCGCAGGATGTGGACATCACCGACGAGCTGCAGGGCGGTCACGTGTACTTGGCCCTGGCGCGCGTTGGTGACCTCGTCGCGGATCAGCCGGACGCCACCCCAGATCGGCATGGCGAGGTCGCGCGAGCGCGCGCCCTTCTTCAGGAGCGCCGGCTGGTTGTCGCTGGAGGGGTCCGGGATGCGCCCGGAGGTGCGGTAGCCGCCGAGCATGGACGAGCACCACGTGGCCAGCAGCGTGCCGTCCGTGTTGCTCCTGAACAACTCGTAAAACTTTGCGTTGGTGTTGGTCCCGGTGAGGAGGCGCAGCGCGCCGACCTCGCTGGCATAGCGGCCATCGATGCCGTGCTCCACGATTGCCGAGACCGCGCTGACCCACGTCACGACGTCCGTGCCCACGTTCACCGCCGTGAGTTGGTTGAGCAGCCCGTTCAGGTCACCGCCGGAGCCGGACCCGTTGATCACCTGTTCGTCCATGGTGTTGGCGATCGAGAGCGGGATGTCGGCCCGGAGCGCGTCCTCGATCTGCGGGAACGTCGCCATGTCCTCGTAGCGGACCGTGAACGATCCCGAGAGCCTCTTCGCGGTGCTGGTCGCGATCGTGAACGCCGCCGCCGTGTTGGGCGCGTCGGCGTCCTTCTCCAGCGCGCTCGATGGGGTGGCCGTGGTGAGCACCGGCAGGCTGGCCGTCCCGCTCCCGATCTCGGGCATCTCGACGCCGAGGAAGGCCGCCACGGTGCCCTGGTAGACGTAGGGTGCGACGGGCTGCGGCATGGTGTCGGTGCCACTCGTCGGCGCTGGCGTGACGGCCCGCTCCTCGCGGGGCTCGAACAGCGCCAGGGGGATCTCGTGCGGCTCGGTGAGGCTGTACGCCTCGCGCAGCTCCTGCTCCGCGCCTCGCACCTCGCGCCCGCCGATGCAGGCGGCGAGGAACTCGCCCACGTGGGACCGCTTGAGCAGCGCATGACGCTCCCGGTCCTCGGGCTTGGGATCGGTGATGGCGGTCCGCTTCGCGGCTTCGGCCTCGGCCGCCTCCACCTCCAGCGCCGCCACGCGCTGAGCGTCGACGTCGCGGAGCTTCCGGCGTAGCTCGGTGAGCTCAGATCCGAGCTCGTCTGTGAGTGTTTCGGCGTCCGCGATCTCGGACATTCGCGTCCGGAGCTCGGTCGCGCGCACGTCCAGCTTCTGACTCTTGAGCATGAAAAAAGCTCCCATCGTCTGTGGGAGCTTCGGACGTGCGGCCGGGTGCCCCCTGCTACTAAGGCACCGGCGGCAGGGGCCAGCGCATTGCGCCGCCCCCCGCTCTTGCCCCGCATTGCGGCGACCGGAGATACCAATTTAGGTGATCTTGTGCACGCGTGCCAATGCGGGCGCGGCCCGGTAGTGGTACAGTTTGGATCGGCGGAAAGGAGAACCAGCGTTGTAGAGCACCACGACTAACCCCGAGAGAAGCAACGGGCATCCGGTGGCCGCCGGATGCCCGCCTGAACTCGACACCGAAGAGGAGACCTTCAAATGCCGAGAATCGGGAACGAAGATGATCGTCCCATCATAGGGTTCCGTATGCCTGACCCCGAACCCGACCCACCAACGCCAGAGCTAGACCCTGTCATCGGTGGCATGCTCAGCGTCGTCACATACATGCTGTGCAAGATCACCGCCTCATTGGCCCCCCAAGGATACATGCGCAACCTAGAACGAGCGCTAGGAGCCTCCCTAGAAGCGATAAAACCGCTTGCAGAACAAGACGACTGGCGCCGCGGCCAGATGTATGCCCTTCGTGGCCTGCTCAAGAGTGTACGAAAGATTGAGCGCCGGGAGGCAGACGGTTAAGCGGCCCCCTCGGGTTTCGGGTGCATGAACGCCCGCCATGCCCGGCGCTCCGGGTCGCTGGCTCTGTCGCGGTGCACTTCGATGTGGCAGCTCCGGCAGAGCGTTCTCAGCGAAAATAGGTCGTGTCGCCCCGACTCGGGCGGGCCGTGCTCGTGGTGCACCTCCAGCCGCCCCGGCCGCCCGCACTCGGTGCAGCGCCACCCATCGCGGTCGAGCACCCGCCGGCGGATGTGATCCCACTGAGCCCCGGCCAGATCCGGACGGGCTCGGCGCGGCACTAGATGGCCCCCAGGTAGACGGGCCCGGCCCGCTGCCCACCCGCTCGAACGAACGCGCCAGCCGCCAGCACGAGGGCTGCCGCTACATCATCCCTCGACCGATTCGGGTCGGCCTTCCTCATCTTCGTGTTGCCGTGGGCATCGTTCACCACGAGCGCCACCGCCAGCGACGTGGTAAGCAGGTCGCGTCCTTCCGCCACGGTGAGAGGGCCATCCAGCGCCACCCGACGCAGGAAGCCTATGTCCTCGTTCGCTTCGCTCCATAGGCCCTTGCGCAGATCAAGAGCGAGACCCGCCGGCACCGCGTCCCTGAGCTCGCCTATCCGGAGCCGGTCGCAGACCACCTTCACGGGCACGCCCCAAGCTTCCACGATGGCCCGCCACAGGTCCTCCACCGGCGGCACCCGCTTGCCGGTGCAGAGGAGGAGCTCGCCGGACTCGACCAGCCGCGCATAGGTTCCACGGGGTACACGGTCGCGCTTCTCCTGCTCGAAGACTTCGGGGATCCCCGGGCAGATAGCCAAGGCCTCGCACCTCCCGCTCTCCCACACCGCGACCGCCGCGCTCCACGCCCTACTCGCCCCCAGGTCGACCGCGACTATCGGCCGACCCTGCCTCGGGGCCACCGGCCGCGCGAGCACCCGTTGCCAGTCGTCTACCGTGAGGAGGACCGTGCTCTCGTCGGCCGTCGGAAGATTCAGTCGATACGATAGGAAGCGGGCCTTCTTCCGCTGGTCACCCAGCGCCTCGTCACGCTCGATCAGCAGTTGCCGGCGGAACTCCGGAGAGATCCTCGACAACGGGTTGACCCGCATGATCTCTCTCGCGGACTGCCACCGATCTCTGCGACCCTGAAGCGCTTGCACGTAGACCCCCCGCTGGGAGCCGGCCTCCACGAGCTCCGGCCACCAGCCGCCATGAGCCGGAGCCAGCGTGCCGACGATCAGGACCTTCAGCCGCGAGTCCGGCTTCCCCACCGCCGTCGCCACCGCATCCCACAGCAGCTCACCCCTCGCCTTCTCATACGCGCCTGGCTCATCCAGAATCGCCCACGGGGTACGCAGCAGACCGAAGGCTCCCTTCGCGTTCGAGCTCATCACTCGAACCCGCGTTCGAGTGGCTATGTGCGTGATCGTCGTGGTGGCCGAGCTGTCGGCAAAGCGGTAGGCGGGATCATCGGAGAGGAAGTCACGCGCCTGCCTCCACACGATCCGGGCTTGCTCTCGGGTCGCCGCGAACAGCATCGACTCGCCGCCCTCCTCGAACATCTCGTCTTCCGGTCGAAGTAGTCGGGCGCAGAGCCAGCCGCTCAAGGTCGATTTCCCGTTGGCCCTCGGTATCGAGAGTACCGCCACGTTCACGTCATCTCGAAGAGCTCCCCGCAGAAACCTCCTCTGGAACGGCTGGAGGGCCAACCTGGATTGGTGACCACCCTCTACGTTCCCTGGGCTCGGTTTCGGATCAGCCGGTGCCATAAGGCGGGTCAATTGATCGCCTCGATCACGAACAGCGTGCCTGGACCGGAGCCGCGCACCCAGACCCGTTCACCAGGGTCAGCGACTAGTCGGCCCCACTCTTTGCTGAGGATGATCGGGCCCGGTGCGTCTCCGGAGGGCGCGTTGGCGCTGAATGCCAGCCGCGTCTCGTAGGCGCTCTGGTTCTGGCAGTTGTACGCGGTCGAGCCGTTCGCCGTGATGCCGGTGACCTCGGTCCACGAGGTCGTTATCGCGTGCTCCATGATGATGCCTCGGCTGCTAGGTGTTCACGTGCTTGGCCGTCAGCTTGGCGAGCTGACGGTCGATCTCATGGGATACGTGTTGAAGTTCGCCGTTCGTCTCGCGCGTGCGCGCGTGGGTGTCGGTTTTATCTACATCTACAACATCTACTGCAGTAGATGTGGCCCTCATCTTGGCCCTTTGTTGTTGTGGAACACTCCGTAAACCTTTGCGGTGTAGCGTGTTAGCCTTGGCCCCATCTTGGCCCTTTTCTTGGCCCTTTTCGTTCAATCTTGGCCCTTTGCCATTGTTACCGATCGCGTAACCCGTTGCGTCCGGCGCACTTACGAGCCCCCCAGGCTTGGCCCCCAAGATGCAATAGACGGCGGTGGCGGTGCGGGCCGTAGCCTTCCGCTCGATAAACTCGTTCTGGACAAGCCACTGCAGCACGCGCCTGATTTCCTTGGGCGTTGCCCCGGTCGCTTCCACTAGGTCGGCCCGCGACGCGCGAACCTCCCATGGAGCCAGATCGCCGCGCGGGAGCCAAGCGTTCGGCTGCCCACGGAGCCACACGTACACGGCCAGCATCAGCGGATCACGACAACCAAGTGTCCGCAGACGGCTCGGGACCTTGCAGAACCCGTCCATGCGGACGGGGCCCCGGATGGCGGGTCTACTTGTCTAGGAGGGGCGGCGGGCTTGTCGGCGGCGCGGGCGGCCGGGGTTGCTGATGCGCGGGCGGCTGACTTGGCGGTCGAGCCAGTCGCGCACTTCCTCGCGTTGCCAGCGGATGAGGCGCTCGCCGTTAATCCGGATCGGCGCGGGGAACTTCCCCTTGCGCACCCATAGGTTGAGCGTGCTGACGGCGACGCCCCCAATCAGGGCGCACACCTCGTCCTTCGTGAGCAGCGGGGCGAGCGATTCCATCGAACAGCCTCCGAGCAAGAGCCGACGGTTAGCACCCGGCTTCCATCGCCCGCCCCGTCTCGGCGCAGCGCGGAAGTCTCCTCTGGTGACCAACCCGCCGTCTCTCGTCGGCGGCAAAGATGCACAATAGGCAACAACGTGGGGTCGGTTCCGCTAAGTAGCAAGATACCGGCCCCACGCCCCCATGACCGGACGGCGGCGCTCCAGAATGTCGGACCGGAAGTAGGCCCCCTCGACCCCGCCAACGGTGTGCGCCAAGCACGCTTCCGCGACCTCGCGCGCAACGCCCGTCTCGGCGCACCAGTCGCGGAAGCTGGATCGGAACCCGTGAGACGTGCCCTCGATTCCGCAGGTCTTCCGCGCGGACGCCAGCGAAGACCCGCCGATCACCTTGCCCTTCTCGCTCGGGAAGATGAGCCCGGCCCGCTTGCGGGTGACGCTGGCGGCCGCCTCCAGCACGGCGAGCGCGGCGGCGGACAGCGGCACCCGATGATCCTCGCCCGTCTTCATCCTTGACCCCGGAATCGTCCACAGGTCGCCCTTGATCTCGCTCCAGCGCGCGCCCGTCGCCTCACCCGGCCGGGTCGCCGTGAGTACCTGGAACTCGATGGTGAGCCGCGTTAGCTGGCGCGAGCGCGAGCACTTCCTCAGCCGCGCCATGACGCGGGGTGCATCCGCGACCGGGACGGCCTTGTGGTGCTGCTTGCGGCCGTTCGTCTTCGGGAGCGCTCTCTTCACGGCGTCAACGGGGTTATCGGTGCGATGGCCCGCCCCGATGCTCCAGTCGAACACGGCCCGGATAACGTCTAGCTGGCCCCTGGCGGCCACCGGGGTCCTCGTCCATCTCGGCTGAATCACCGTGAACACGTCCCCCTTCGTCACGTCGCTGACGCGCTTCGAGCCGAATGGTAGCCCGGCCAGCGAGCGCCGCCAGCGCCCTTCCGTCGAGCCTCCCGCCTTCCAGCTCCCCCGGTGTAGGGCGATAGCCTCAGCGGCCGCCGCGTCGAAGCTCGGGGCCGGCGGAGGAGATGATGGAGATGATGGAGGTGGTGGAGGTGGTGGAGCGACGGTCTGGGCGACGGCGTCCGTGCGCGGGTCGATTCCCAACAGCACCTTGGCACGGTTGGCGGCGGCCAGCTTGCGCGCGTCCGCCAGCGTCACGAACGGGAAGGACCCCAGGCCAACGCTAGTCGGCTTGCCCCCGATCTTGAGCTTCTGCCGCCAGCTCTTGGACACGTCGCCGCCGGTCGTGCGATGGACGCGAATCTGTAGCCCGGACCCGCCGCGTCCGTCGCCATAGCATCCAAGCGTCCTGAGCCCCCGGATATATGCCGTTGTCAGTCGGTACGGCCGCCGCTTCATGGTCGCCCCCGCGTGTGGAACCTCTGTGTAACCCTTCCGGAGTATATATGGGCGACCCGAGCCGCGCAAGCATTCTTGACTAAGTCCTTTTATAGCATCAGGTTATGGTCTGTTAGCGCTTGTTATTATTCGTTGTGCGCATGTCAAGACTGCCGGCGTCCATGCAGACCCGGACGCCCCAGCTCGTGGAAGCGAGTTGATCAATTGCCCGCAACGTAACGGAAGCTGAGATCGCCCGCGCCTGCCCAGCCAGGAAAAGACGAAGCCGGCAACCCCTGAGGGGTGCCGGCTTCGAGGCCGGCCCGCAGACTCCCGACCATGTGGGGGTCCGCAGGCAACTGGCCGTCAGGGATGTGACGGCGGGTCGGTCAGTACATGCCGCCCATGCCGCCGCCGGGCATTCCGCCCTGGGGAGGCTTCTCTTTCTCGGGCTTCTCGACAACGACCGCCTCGGTGGTGAGCAGCAGCCCGGCGATCGAAGCCGCATTCTGAAGCGCGGTCCGCACAACCTTGGTCGGATCGATGACGCCCGCGTCGACCAAGTCCTCGTACGTTTCGGTCTGAGCGTTGTAGCCGAAGGCGGTGGCATCGTGCGAGCGTACCCGCTCGACGACGATCGAGCCCTCGGCCCCGGCGTTCTGCGCGATCCAACGGAGCGGGGACTCCAGCGCGCGACGCAAAATCTCCACGCCGATCTGCTCGTCCTCGCGCTCCAGTTTCACTTCGTCAAGCGCCGTCTGGGCCCTGAGCAGTGCCACGCCGCCGCCGGACACGATGCCTTCCTCCACAGCAGCCCGGGTCGCGTGCAAGGCGTCCTCGACCAACGCCTTCTTTTCCTTCATCTCGGTCTCGGTCGCGGCACCAACGTGGATCACCGCCACACCGCCGGACAGCTTGGCAAGCCGCTCCTGAAGCTTCTCACGGTCGTAGTCCGAGGTGCTCTTGTCGATCGCGACCTTGATCTCCTCGATACGCCCCTTGATCTTGTCGCTTGAGCCTGCGCCGTCGACTATCGTCGTGTTGTCTTTGTCGATCACGATGCGCTTGGCCGATCCGAGGTCGCTGGCCACGGCGTTCTCGAGCTTGAATCCGACCTCGTCGGAAATCACCTGTCCGCCCGTCAGCACCGCGATGTCCTGAAGCATGGCCTTGCGACGGTCGCCGAACCCGGGCGCCTTCACCGCGCAAACCTTCAGGGTGCCGCGCAGCTTGTTCACCACCAGCGTGGCGAGCGCCTCTCCCTCGACCTCTTCGGCGATGATCAGCAGCGGACGTCCCATCTGGGCGACCTTCTCCAGGATCGGGAGCAGATCCTTCATGGAGCTGATCTTCTTGTCGTGCACGAGCACGAGCGGCTCCTCGAGGACCGCTTCCATGCGCTCCGGGTCGCTGACGAAGTACGGAGAAGAGTAGCCACGGTCGAACTGCATGCCTTCCACCGTATCGAGGGTGGTCTCTAGGCCACGTGCCTCCTCGACGGTGATCACACCGTCCTTGCCCACCTTATCCATCGCGTCGGCGATGAGGTCCCCGATCTCCTCGTTGTTGTTGGCCGAGATGGAACCGACTTGAGCAATCTCCCGCTTGCCCTTGGTCGGGAGCGAGAGCTGCTTGAGAGCCTGGACAACCGTGTCCACCGCCTTGTCGATGCCACGGCGGATCCCCATCGGGTTGGTGCCGGCAGTGACGTTCTTGAGCCCTTCGCTGAAGATCGCCTCCGCCAGTACGGTCGCCGTGGTCGTCCCGTCACCCGCGATATCGGAGGTCTTGGTCGCTACCTCCTTCACCATCTGGGCTCCCATGTTCTCGACCGGGTCGGTCAGCTCGATCTCCTTCGCCACAGACACCCCGTCCTTGGTCACGGTAGGAGAGCCGAACTTGCGGTCGAGCACTACGTTTCGGCCCTTCGGCCCAAGCGTCACTTTCACCGCCTGGGCAAGCTTGTCGACGCCGACCTTGAGGCGGGCACGCGCCTCTACGTCGAACTCTAGGTCCTTCGCTGCCATTGTTATGTCTCCTTGCGTTGCGCGTTAGGGCGCGATTCAGTCCGATTTCCGACATCTACTTGAGTACCGCGAGGACATCCGCCTCGCGGAGAATCAGGTACTGCTCGTTCTCCACAGTGACCTCTGTCCCGCTGTACTTCCCGTAAAGGACCCTGTCGCCCGCCTTGAGGTCCGGGGCAATGCGCTCGCCCTGGTCGCTCACGCGGCCCGGACCAACGGCGACGACCTCGCCCTGCTGAGGCTTCTCCTTCGCAGTGTCCGGGATATAGAGCCCGCCTCGCATCTGCTCCGCCTCCTCCAGCGGCCGCACGACCACACGGTCGCTGAGGGGTGCGATGTTGGTGGCGGCCTTGGTATTGGTGGCCATGCTTGCCTGCCTCCTGAACGTTGTTGCGGTGATAAATCAGACGGGACAGCCCCGCAGAAACCTATTAGCACCCTGCCGAAATGAGTGCTAACCAGACCGGCGCAATCTCTAACAGGCAGCCGCTGGATGTCAACTGTCAGTCTTTCCCGCCGGCGCTCAAGCGGGTGTGCTGGCTAGGTCTCGGGCAGCTGCGGACGGCGCGGCGATCCATGCTTTCGACGCTCACCCGTGTCTGGACCCGCTCGAAGAGCCGGCCCCCGCTTTCTCTCCTCCTCGCGGCACGTCAAGTATAGGGACCCCCGCTCAGTCGACCCGTTGCCCCCTTCCACTGTGTGTCCCAATATCACCACCCGTCCACCGCCACCAGCGCGGAAGCCAAGACCCGCCTAGACGGCCGCCTTCAGGCTTGTCTCCGAATTGGAAGAGATTCCTCCCTAGGGATGGCCCTCCGAAAATGCCGAGCCTGAACGAGCTCCTCCACGCGTCCAGCCGAACCTTCGCGGTCGGGATCGACCGCCTCCCGCTCCCGCTTCGGGGCGAGGTCGAGACGGCCTATTTGCTACTCCGCGTGTCGGACTACCTCGAGGACAACGAGTCCATGGCCCCGTCGCGGAAGGCGGAGCTTCTGGAGCTTTGGGCGCGGGTCTTGGAGGAGGGGGAGGACGCTCGTGCTTTCGAGGGGCTCCTAGGGCCCGTGGCCGACGCGACACCAGACGCGCTGGTCGCACGCAATGCCGAACGAGTCGTGGCGGCCCTGCACAACCTCGATCCGGCCGCGCAGGCCGTGATTCGCGGGCATGTCAAGGACTCGACCCGGGGCATGGCGCGCTGGGTGCGTCGTGGGCCGGACTTGGCCGACGAGGCGGACCTTGACGACTACATGCATGAGGTTGCGGGCCGGGTGGGGTGGTTACTTACCGAGCTCTTCGCGTTGGCCGTTTCTGAGGTGGCGGCGCAGCGCGAGGGCATGATGCCGCTGGGCCGGGAGTTCGGTCTCGCCCTCCAGACGGTCAACGTCATTCGCGGGCTGCACGCGGACTGGCGACGCGGCTGGGTCTACGTACCGCGCTCGTTTGCGGGTGAAGCCGTCTCGGACGCCGCGAGCGCGGCAGCGCTCTTCACGGGCGAGCCCGATCCCGCGCGCGAGGCGCATATCGTGGACCGGCTCGTCGCCAAGGGCGAGCGACACCTCGGCGCGGCGTCGGCCTACGTGCGCCGGATACCCCGGCGCTGCCACGGCATCCGCTTGTTCTGTCTGCTCCCCTATCTGTTCGCGGTGCGCACCCTGGCGAAGAGCCGCAACAGCCCGTCGGTCTTCCGCGAGGAGACCAAGATCTCGCGCGCCGAGGTCGGCCGCATCGTCAGGGCCGCTTCCCTTCTGGGACGGTCCAACCGCTGGATCGGCTGGTACGCGGGGCGTCTCGCGCGTCCCTAGTGGGCGCCGGTGACGCGGAGCCACTCCGCGCGTGCGAGAGAGGAGGTCCCGCAGCGCCGGCCCTCGCCGCTTCAGTCCCGCAGCTCCTCGCCCGCGATGGCAAGCCCGTACAGGGTCAGGAATGGCTCGATGTGCTGGACGGTGGCGAGGTGCGGGCCGAATACGGTGGCAAAACCCCCTGTCGCGACCACGTAGGGGTCCGGGCGGTCCCACTCCGCGACGATACGATGGACGATGCCGTCAATCCCGTCGAGTGCCGAGTAGAACACGCCGCTCTGGATGCACGTCTCCGTTAGCCGTCCGATCACGAACGCGGGGGGCACGAGTTCGACACGAGGCAGTTTCGCGGTGCGGCGTCCGAGCCACTCGAGTCCGGCAGAGAGCCCGGGCGCGATCACACCACCCATGAATACGCCATCCGCAGTGATCAGGTCGAACGTGGTGGCGGTCCCCAGGTCGACGGCGATTGTGTCACGCCCGTAGAGCGCACGCGCGGCCAGCGTGTTGACGATCCGGTCGGGACCCACAGTGCGGGGCTCCTCCACGTCCAAGCGGATCGGGAGCGCAGAGTCCGGTCGCACAACGTACACGGGACCATCAACCAAGGCGGCGAGCGTGGGCACGAGCACAGCGGTCACGTCCGGGACGACCGAGCCGATCACGGCAGCGCTGGGACGGCCCGTATCCGCCTCGGCGAGCAGCGCACCAAGAAGGTGCTGGTACTCGTCAACGGTGCGCGGGACGAGCGTGCTGAGCCGCCAGTGCGCCATGAGCTGGCTCTGCCCGGCTACGACCCCGACCACCGTCTCGGTGTTGCCGACGTCCACGACCAGCTGCATCTGCGCCTCCCCGTCGATCACTAGTCCCGGACCTATTGGTCGTGAATCTTCACATGCCCCGCAACGACGTGTCGTACGTCGCCTGGCCCGATCTCGAGCAATAGCGCGCCGTCCCGGTTAATCCCCCGTGCTATGCCCGTCCCGCCGACGCCCGCCGCCACACGGCGCCCGCGCAGCACATCCCGTTCAGCGAGCTCTCGCCCCAGCGCCTCGTCTAGCACGACCGGCCCCTGCGTCACCAGCTCCCTGAGCTCGAACAGCACGCGGCCAGCCAGGGCAGCGCGGTCCACAAGACCATCGGCAACCTCTTCGAGAGCGACCGCGACCGAGGACAACTCGGGCGAAAGCGCGCCCTGCCTCACGTTTATACCGACCCCGATCACGACCGCGCCGGCACCGGCTTCACACAGGATCCCGCTCAGCTTCCGGCCCTCGACCTGCACGTCGTTGGGCCACTTGATCCCCGCACGGACGCCGGGAGCAGCTCGCTCGATCGCCCGGCAGACCGCCAGTCCTACTCGCAGCGGGACGAGCAACCGACCGGACGCGTCCTGGCCCGGCGCCACGACACTCATCCACAGGCCACTGCTCGGCGGAGACTCCCATCGTCTCCCGTCCCTTCCCCGGCCCGCGCTCTGCTCTTCCGCAATCACGGTAGTAAAGGGGTCCGCACCCGCCTCGGCGAGTTCGCGGGCACGGTCGTTGGTGGAGCCGATCCGCTCATGCACCTCCAGCCGGGGGATACCCCAGCGGGCCGCCCAAGCAGCCGTAGTGTCACCCTCCCACGACTCGGTCACGCTTCTCGGCGAGGTTCAGTACATGCAGAGCGAGAATCCGCAACCGGCACGGAATGAGTGAGCGCACCGACGCTGATCTGGTCTACACCCGTCTCGGCCACCGCCCGAACCTTCGCAAGCGTAACGTTGCCGGAGGCCTCGATCTGCGGCCGTTCGGAGCCCAGCCGATGCACCCGCGCAACGGCTTTCTCCATCTCTTCCAACGTCATGTTATCCAACATGATGCGGTCGACTCCCAGACCGAGCGCCTCCTCCAGCTGTCCCTTGTGCGTCACCTCCACCTCGATAGGCAGTCTCCCGTGGCCTTGCCGACGCGCCCGCTCGACGGCCCGGGTGACTCCACCGGCCGCGGTGATATGGTTGTCCTTGATCACGATCATGTCATAGGGCCCCATGCGGTGATTGTCGGCGCCGCCCGCGCGCACGGCTGCCTTCTCGAGATGGCGCCAGCCGGGTGTGGTCTTGCGCGTGTCCAGGATACGCGCCGGAGTTCCCCGTACCGCGTCGACAAACGCTCGAGTCAGCGTGGCGATCCCGGAGAGGCGACCGAGAAAGTTGAGCACAACTCGCTCCGCGGTCAGAATACGCCCCTCGCGACGTCTCCGGCCGCGGCCCGGAGCCCGTCACCCCGCACGACGCGAACCGAGAGTCTAGGGTCCACCGCCGCAAACACCGCACATGCCACCGCAGTGCCCCCCACGACCAATTCGTGCTTGGCGAGCGCGTGTGCGCATCCGACTGTCTCGGGGTCGACCGTCCACGCGGTCGTCCAGTCGCCCGGCCCCACATCCTCTGCGAGCGCCAGCCGCACGAGTTGATCCAAGCTCTCGGTGGCCTCGGGCACGCCCGTCAACGGCGAGCGGATGGCTCCACTCTCGCGGTGCGTCACTTGGCGAGGGCGGGCGCCGCTCGGCCGGCCAGGACCTCGCGGTAGTAGGCCTCGTAGACGGGCACGACGCGCTTCGCCGAGAAGTGCCCGACAGCGATCTCGCGGGCGGCGGCACTCATTCGCCGCCACCTATTCCTGTCGGAGAGCACCGCAATGGCCGCGTCGCCCATCGCCTCCACATCCCCGACCGGGAACAAGTTCCCCGCTATGCCCTCTGGGATCACCTCGACCAGCCCGCCTGTCCGTGTGGCGATCACCGGCGCGCCGCAGGCCATGGCCTCGAGGGCCGCCAAGCCGAACGATTCGCTTTGGCTCGGCAGCAGGAAGAGGTCACAGCACCGCAGCAGTTCGTCCACCGAATCATGCCTGCCCAGGAACACGACCTTGTCCTTCAACCCCAGTTCCTCGACGCGCGCGATCGCGAGCGGACGATCCGGTCCGTCCCCCACAAGGACGAGCCGGGCGCGTACGCTCCGTGCCAAGCGTGCGAACACGTCGACCACGTCGGTCACACGCTTCACGGCGCGAAAGTTCGAGACGTGCATCACGATCTTCTCACCGCCGGGGGCGAGCGTCCAACGATGGCATGGCTCTTTGTCGCGGTCGTAGCGCTCTGTGTTGACGAAATTCGGAATGACCCGGATCCGATCCTGCGGCACGCCGAAGTCACGAACCGTCTCGTCGCGTAGGTACTCCGATACGGCGGTGAGCCCCTGGGAGCGGAGGATCGAGAAGCCGGTGATCTTGTGGAACGAGGGATGGAGGCCCACCAGGGTGATGTCGGTGCCGTGGAGCGTCGTAACGATCGGGAGCTCGCGCTCCGGATACAGCATCTCGCGGGCGATCCATGCCGAGGTCGCGTGCGGAATCGCGTAGTGCACATGGATCAGGTCAAGCTCGCACTTGGCGGCGGTCTCGTGGATCGCCACCGCCAGCGCGAGCGTGAACGGCGCGTGCTCGAAGAGGGGATACTGCGCCATCTCCACCTCGTGATAGAACACGCGCTCACGGAACCCGCTCAGCCGGAAGGGCACGGCATACGAAATGAAGTGGACCTCATGGCCCCGATCGGCCAGCATGAGTCCGAGCTCGGTGGCGACTGCCCCGGAGCCACCGTACGTCGGATAACAGGTGACGCCGATCTTCACGCGCCGGCTCCTCGGCCTGGAAAGTGCTTTCCACCCGTCCCAGCCAGCGTGGCGGCGCCGAACGCGCGCCGCCACGCCTCGACCACCCGATTCACCCGCTCCTCCATGGACGCCAGACCGTCCACCTCGACGACCTCCGGCGGCAGCTGGTTGCGGAACCAGGTGGCCTGCCGGCGGGCGTACGCGCGAGTCGCGCGCTTGATCCGGGCGACGGCCTCCCGCCTGTCGATCCGCCCCGCCAGGAGCAGTGCCATCTCCCGATATCCCAGGCCGGTCATTCCAGGGGCTTCAGCTCCGCAGCCGCTGGCCAGCAGCCGTCGCACCTCGCTCTCGAGTCCGGCCGCGAACATAGCATCCACACGGGAGTCGATCCTCCGGTCCACCTCCTCGCGAGGAAGCTTGACTGACACGGTCACTCCCGTGAGTGGCGCTACCTCGGCCGGCATGTTGCGGTGCCACCAAGAGAGCGGGCGACCCGTCAGCAGAGCCACTTCCAAGGTGCGGCAAAGACGCTGCGGGCCGCCCTCGGCAGCCAACTCCGCACGTTCGGGGTCGAGTGCCCGCGCCCATCGCGCCAGCTCGGCGAGCTCGCGCCCCGCGAGCCAACGACGGAGCGCTCGGCGGCGCGTCGGCTCAAGAGGCGGCTCGCGGAAGAGCGGCGCCGTCAACGCCCGGAGGAAGAACCCGGTTCCACCTACCAGGACGGGGACGCGTCCGCGCCCTTGAATATCCCCGATCCAGCCGCGGGCATCCCGCGCGAAGCGGCCGACCGAGTAGGTCTGATCGGGCGACAGGAGATCGAGACCGTGGTGTGGCACGCCGCATCGCTCCCCCAGGGGCAGCTTGGCGGTGCCGATGTCCATCCCGCGGTAGACCTGCCTCGAGTCGAGCGAAACCACTTCGCCATCGAGCCGAATCGCCACCGCGACGGCTAGGTCGCTCTTGCCCGACGCGGTGGGCCCCAAGAGAGCGAGGAACGCAGGGGACACGGCCTCACGCGCGGCTGGCTAAGGAAGCGCTCACCGCCCGAATTTCCGTGCCAGCTCCGCGGCCGAGAGACGCACCACCGTAGGCCTGCCGTGCACATCGTGCCAAGGCAACTCGGTCGCGAACAACGCGTCGAACAGCTCCGTCATCTCCTCGTCCGAGAGCCGCTGCCCCGCCTTGATGGCCGCCTTGCAAGCGAACGTCTTGCCGATTCGCTCGTGCTGGTTGCGCGCCGAACGCACCAGTTCGGAGCCGTGCGTGAGCTCGGCGATCATCTCGCGGAGACATCGCTCCGCGTCAAACCACGGATGCGGATCGGGGACCGCGCGTACGATCACCGCGTCCCCGCCGAAACCCTCCACCTCGAAGCCCGCGCGCTCGAGGATACCAGCGAGTGCATCCACCTGCTCGTATTCGGGACGCGGCAGTTGCAGGGTTATCGGGAAAAGAAGCCGCTGGCCGGGTTGTCCGTTGTCGTCGAACGCGCGCATCATGCGCTCGAACAGCACGCGCTCGTGTGCGGAGTGCTGGTCGATGATCAGCATCCCGTCGCGTGCTTCTGCCACGATGTAGGTGTGATGCAACTGGAAGAGCCGGGGATAATCCTCCCCGGCGTGCCTGGGGAAAGGCACTTCCTGATCGTCGGACGGCGCCGGTGAGGCCGGGGCAGGAACGAACAACGCGGTTTGCGCACCGGGTGGCTCCTTCGTTCGCAAGCGTGTGCGCTCCGAGGTCTTCCCTGCGGTCATAGGAGGCGGCGCCGGGACTTGGTCGAACGAGGCGGAGCTGGCGACACCGGCCAGCGCCGAGCGCACACCCGCTTCGACCGCAGCCTCGACGGCGGCAGTGTCGCGGAAGCGTACCGCCGCCTTCGACGGATGCACGTTGACGTCGACCGAACCCGTCGGAACGAGAAGCTCGAGGAACAGCCATGGTCGCATGCCAGGAGCCACGGTCGAGCGGTAAGCATCGTCGGCGGCGCGGACGAGGCCTGGATTCTTGAAGGGTCTGCCGTTCACGAGCAGATGCACACGCCGCAGGCCCGGCCGCACGGCGTCGGGGCGCTGAACGAGGCCGCGCAGCTCCACACCACCCCCGCCGCTCCCCGCTTCGATCAGGAGCTCGACCGGCAGGAGCGTTGTGGCCGTATCCACACCCCATACCGCCGTGATCCGCTCGGGCAAGTCACGCGCCGGCGGCAGATCGACGAGCGGCCGACCATCCGATGACAGCGCGAACCCGACGCTCGGCTTCGCTAGCGCGAGCCCGATCACGACGTCGCTGACTCTGCGTGCCTCCGTGCTCACCGAGCGAAGAAAGCACGCACGCGCCGGCGCGTTGAAGAAGAGCGCGCGCACCTCGACCGTGGTTCCCGGCTGGCGCGCGTGGTCATCCACCGCGGTCACCCGTCCCCCCTCCACACGCACCCGGGTCCCGACTCCCTTGAGCCCGCCCGGAGCTTCCAGAGGCCCGGCATGAGCGGTCTCCAGCGCGAGCCGTGACACGGCGGCGATCGAGGGGAGCGCCTCGCCCCGAAAGCCGAAGCTCGCCACCCGCCTCAGGTCCTCCGCGCTCTTGATCTTGCTGGTAGCGTGGCGGTCAAGGCAGGCCACGGCATCCTCACGGCTCATGCCGTGGCCGTCGTCGGTCACTCGCACCAGCCGCTTGCCGCCACCTTGGATGACCACCTCAATGCGCCGCGCACCCGCGTCCAGCGCGTTCTCGATCAATTCCTTGACCAGCGACGCCGGTCGCTCCACCACCTCGCCGGCGGCGATCTGGTTGGCTACAAGGTCCGGGAGCACCTCAATCGTACGCGCCATTCTTCGCTAGACCTCAGATGCCGAACAGCCGACGGGCGTTCGTCGAGGTGTAGGCTGCCACCTCGTCGATCGGCTCGCCACGCAGCCGCGCGACCGCCTCGGCCACCCGGACAACGTACCCCGGTTCGTTACGCTTCCCTCGATGCGGGACGGGCGCCAGAAACGGGGAGTCGGTCTCCACCAGAAGACGCTCACGCGGCACGGTTCGCAGGAGGCCGTGGCCCCGGAAGCTGGGGAATGTCACGATACCGGCGAAGGATATGTACCACCCAGCGTCCAGCCCGACTTCCAACAGCTCCCTTCCACCGCTGAAACAGTGCAGTACGCCGATGACCCGTCCTTGATATTCTCGAATCATGTGCGCCACGTCGGCATCCGCTTCCCGAGCATGCACCACGACCGGGAGGCTCAATTCAGCGGCCAACTCGAGTTGCGTTCGGAACACGGCTCGCTGCGCGTTGCGCGGGGCGTGATCGTAGTGGAAGTCGAGACCGCACTCTCCTACTGCCCGGAGACGAGGCTCAGAGCGCAGAGCATGACGTAGCCGTTCGAATGCCTCCGCTGACCCTCGCCCGGCCTCGTGCGGATGGACTCCCGCGGTGCCCCATACCTCGGGATGCTCGCCCGCCAGCCGCACAATGTCCACGAGATCGGCCGCATCCGAGCAGATACTCACGACGCCGACCACACCGGCCGCGCGGGCGCGGGCGACGGTTCCCGCCCGGTCTCCCTCGAAGGCGCGGTCGGTCAGATGACAGTGGCTATCTATGTACATGGCTGCCCGGGGGCTGCCTGTGCGGCGCGCGACGAGTCGCCGATCCCGGCCCGGAGGAAATCGGTTAGACGGTGGCGGGCTCTGGTCGCTGACGGTGTTCGGACGCGCCCCTCTCGCTCCAACGCCTCTGGATCTCGATGAGCGCAGGAGCCGCGATCCAGAGCGACGAGTACGTACCGAGGACGATTCCGAGGAACATGATCATGGAAAAGTCCCGTAGCACCAAAGGCCCGAGCAATAGCAGGGCAATCAGAGCTGCAAGCGTCGAGAGACTGGTCATCAACGTCCGTGGCAGCGTCTCGTTGAGCGAGCGGTTGATCAATACCGCAGGCTCGATCTTCCGTGCGCCTTTGGCGTGCATGTTCTCCCGGATCCGGTCAAAGACGACGATGGTGTCGTTCAGCGAGTACCCCACGATCGTCAGAATCGCCGCGATCGTCGGCAGCTGCATCTCGACGCGGAAGGCTGCGATGAACGAGAGCGTGAGCATGATGTCGTGGACTGTCGCGATCACAGCCGCCAGGCCGAATCGGAACTCGAACCGGAACGCCAAGTAGGTCAGAGTCAGAACGAACGAGAGCAGAATCGCCAACAGAGCCTTGCGCTGCAGCTCCGCACCTACGGTCGGACCCACCAGTTCGGTGCGTACGACGTCGAATCCATCTTCCCCGTACGCAGCCGCGAGCTGTAGCTCCACGCGCTGGCTCACGTCCTCGACGTCGGCTTCTTCCTCGAGCGGGAGTCGTATCACGAAATCGTCTTCTTGCCCAAATCTTGTCACACCGACGGTCTCGCCGTCCCCGAGGGACGCGCGCACGTCGTTGGCGGTCGTGGGTTGGCGGAACTCTACTTGGACTAGCGTGCCACCCGTGAAGTCCACGCCGTAGTTCAGCCAGGAGCCGAGCTGCACGACATTGACGATCATCGCGATGATCCCGACCGTCGCGATGCTGCCCGATACCACGTACGCCCTACGGCGGTGTGCAAGGAACTGGAAGTCGGCCTTTGTGAAGAATCTCATGTCGGGAAGCGGGCCATGGAGTCCTAGATGCTGATCGGGTCGGACGCTTTGCGGCCCGACAGATAGATCAGGAAGAGGGTACGAGTGACGTAGATCGCCGTGAAGAAGGAGGCGACGATCCCGATCGACAACGTGACCGCGAACCCCCGTACCGGCCCGGTGCCGAACTGGAAGAGGATCAAGGCCGTGATCAGCGTAGTCAGGTTGGCGTCGACGATCGCGGAGAGAGCGTGCGCAAACCCCTCGTCCGCCGCCGTGCGGGTCGCACGGCCTGCATCGAGCTCCTCACGGATACGTTCAAAGATGAGGACGTTGGAGTCCACCGCCATTCCCACGCTCAGGATGAACCCGGCGATGCCCGGCAGCGTGAGCGTCGCGCCCAGGCCGGCGAGCGCGCCTAACATGACCAACATGTAGAAACTGAGTGCCACGACTGCCAAGATCCCCGCCACCCGATAGAACACCATCATGAGCCCGACTACGCCGACCAGTCCGATCAAGCCTGCGATCGTCCCCTGGCGAACGGAGTCCTGGCCGAGGGAAGGCCCCACCGTGCGTTCCTCCATGACCCGCAGCGGCGCCGGAAGCGCGCCCGCCCGCAGCACCAGCGCCAAATCACGCGCCTCTTCCAACGGCGCCCCTCCGAGATCGATTTGTCCGCGTGACGCGATGCGGTCCCTGACCACAGGCGCACTCATGACCTCGTCATCAAGCACAATCGCCAGGAAGTCGCCGATGTGCTGTCCGGTGAACTGCGAGAAGCGACGCCCGCCGGCCCTCGATAGCTCGAACTGGACCTGGCTTTGGTTGAACTGGGGATCACGGCCAGCCACGGCATCCTCCAGATCCTCCCCAGTCATGAACGGCTCGCGCTCAAGAACGTAGAGTCGGCGGTACGTACGCGCTCCCACCCCGACCGGTTGACTCTGGAGATGGAGCGAAACATCACGCGGGAGCGCGCGTTGCACCTCTGGCAGCCCGAGGAAGCGCTGCAGCGCGGGTATGTCCTCCGTAGAGACCAGATAGGTCCCTTCGGTATCTCCCACGTTGAGAAGCGCCGTGAACGGCCGGCGACTGGGCACCGAATCCTCGGGCTGGGCGGCAGCACTATCCCGCGAGTCCTCTCCCATGCTCTCGACGCCCGCAGTATCAACTCCGGAGAAGAGCAGCTCCTCGATGAGGGGGCCGCTCTGTGTCGTCACAGTTCCCGTGTCGCCTTCCAGCCCTAGCGTGTGCAGTTCCTCGTCGCTCAGCGTAGCAAGTACAGCGCGGTCGACGCGGGACAATTGGGCCGCGATCTCGGTGGTTGGAAGTACCAGCTTGAACTGGAGGAACGCCGCCTGATTGAGAATGCTCTTCGCGCGGTCCTCGTCGGTGATGCCGGCAAGCTGCACGATCAAGCGATCGCTCCCGGCCTTTTGGATCAACGGCTCCTCGACGCCCAGCTCATCCACTCGGGTGCGTATGATCCGCTCCGCCCGGTCGATGGCGTCCGCCCTAGCCTCGGCCGTGAGCTCACCCTGGGGATCGTCGACCTCCAGCGCCAAGTGCATGCCACCCTGCAGATCGAGTCCCTGCTTCAGTCCCCGGCTGTAAAGCTGCCAGAGGGAGACGCCTAGAACAGCGAAGATGACGACGATTCGGCCGCGCAGCGAAGAGAGCATGATACGAAGGTCCCGAGAGGTAGGCCGGGGCGCCCGCCCCGGGGCGGGGCGCGAGCCCATAAGTTTCACCCGGGCGTGGGTCGGGTGTCAATCGAGCGGAGTCGCCGGTGGTGGCGCGGTCCTTGTCGCAACGGGCCTCTTCACCACGAATCGAGGTGCCTGCCCAACACTTCTGTTCCTGCTACGCCGCAGACCAATACGAGGCGGTCACCGGCCTCCAGCACGAGATCGGGCTGCGGACCGAGCATGTGCTCCTGCCGCAGAACCGCGATGATGTTCGTGTCATCGCCAGCCAAGCCGCGTCCGCTCTGGGCGATCGTGCTCCCCACGAACGGGCTGTCCGCCCGGAGAATGCCCACCAACAGCTTGCGTCCCTCACCGATGTCGACGGCCACGCCCGACCGCAATAGCGACAAGAGATCCAGGTTACCGAGCTTCTCAAGACGCGTGAGGCGCTGTTCGCGCAGGATCCGGAGCGCGATCTTGAGGTGCTCCGTGTGGTGCGCGGGCGATTCGCCCCGACTTCCCACCTGAGCTTCGTAGATGCTCCGGCACCGGATCGACGACGCGATGTGGCGCTGCACCAAGTAGCTCACGAGCACCCCGAGCGCCGACGGAACGAGGAGCGTGTACCCGCCGGTCATTTCCACGACCATCATCATGGCCGCGAACGGCACGTGCGCGGCACCGGCGAAGACAGCGGCCATCCCCACCACGACGAACGGCGCGGCGGTGAGATCCGCTACAGCGGCACACGCTCCGCCAAGCATTGCGCCCACGAACAGACTAGGGGCAAAGACGCCACCCGACCCTCCCGAGGCAATGCTGAAGCTCATCGACCCGATCTTCGCTGCAGCCAGCGCGAGGACAAGGCCGAGGGTGAGCTGTCCGTCTATGGCACTCTGTATCCAGCCGTATCCGCCGCCGAGAATCTGCGGTAGGGCGAGCGCCACGAGCCCCGTAAGCAGCCCCCCGATAGCGGGCTTGAGCACCGGATGCGCCCTGAGGCGCTGGAAGCCGTCACGGACGCGATAGAAGACGAGCGGCAAGACAGCGGCGACGAGGCCGGCCGAGACACCGAGAACCGCATACCACGCGTAGTCAAGCGGGCTCCCGAGGATCAGGTCCTGTTCATTCACGAGGAAAAGCGGCCCGAATCCGGTCACCAACCCACTCAGGGCGTAAGCGACGATCGCCGCGAGGGTCGCGTACACCAGCGCGCCCGCCTCGAACTCCATGTCGGCGTACAGCACCTCGACAGCGAACAGCGCCGCCCCGATCGGGGAGCGGAAGATCGCGGAGATGCCGGCAGCCGCGCCCAAAAGCAGATAGAGTCGGCGATAGTCCTCGTTGCGACCCGTCAGGTCGGCGTACCAAGCACCGACCGCGGCCATCGCCTGCGCGATCGGCCCCTCACGGCCAGCCGACCCGCCGGAGCCGATCGTGAGCGCCGACGCCAGCAGCTTCACCGGGGCGACACGCAGGCGCATACTGCCACCCTCGCGGTGGAACGACCTCGCCACGGCGTCCGTTCCGTGTCCTTGGGCCTCCGGTGACAACCAGTTCGTGATGAACCCTACGATCAGGCCCCCGAGGGCCGTGACCAGTGGGATCAGCCAGAGTCCGTAGGGCCCGACGGTCTCCGCCGAAGTATCGCCCTCGGTGGGGAGGCCGGGAGGCCGATAACCGGCGATCCCCGACAGCAGGAGCTCAGTCGACCAATGGACAGCGGCGTTGAAGAGCCACACCAGTACGGCTCCCGTGACACCAAGTAGAACGGTGTCCAGGATGAGGCGTCTTTGATCGGACTTGTCGAGCGCCACGGTCAGGACGGCGAAGTCGGGCTCGCAGGACTAGACACGAGCCGCCGACATGGGGGAAGAGACAGAAGCTTGAACCCCGCCGACTCGGACTGACAGGTACATCCAAGGCATCGTGCGCCGGGGCGTTGCCGGTGAGTTCCGAGGATGGGTCGTCCAGCCGGGAACGCCAGCCTGTCGCTCCACCTGACACTCCTTCCGAGTCCGCCCTTTGAGTGGTTCTATTGTCCGCCTCCCGCGTGATCCGCTCCACCCTCGCGGCGTCTCACGCGCACTGACCTGGATGCGCGAGCCGTCCGGGCTGAACTAGTCCTGTGGCTCCTCCGCTCCATCACCGATAGTCGGGGTTCACAAAGTCGAACCTGCACCCGGCGTCCCACTTCGATCGCTGGTTCCCGTGGGCTGGAACGCCTCCGCCCTCGTGGAGCATGCGCGCAAGGTGCAGCAGGTTCCAGGTCATGAACGTCGTGTTCCGGTTCGTGAAGTCGTTCTCGGGTCCTCCGGAGCCCTCGTCCAAGTAGGAAGGCCCTGGTCCGGCCTCGCCAACCCAGGCCGCGTCCGCCTGTGGAGGAATCACGTAACCCAGATGTTGCAAGGAATAGAGGATATTCATGGCACAGTGCTTCGCACCGTCCTCATTCCCGGTGATGAGGCAACCTCCGACCTTCCCGTAGTAGGCGTACTGTCCATGCTCATTGAGCTCGGACGAGTTCGCATAGAGTCGCTCAACGACCTGAGTGCAGACAGAGGACTTCTCGCCCAACCAAACGGGCGAGCCGAGCACGAGGATGTTCGCCTCCCGAACCCTTCCGTAGATGGCCGGCCAGTCATCCGCCTCCCAGCCGTGCCCGGTCATGTCACCCCAGACGCCGAAGGCGATACGGTGGTCCACCGGTCGTAGGACGTCGACATGAACGTGGTTGGCTTCCATGATCGTCTTCGAAATGTCTATCAGGCCCTCCGTATGCGAGAGCTCGGGCGAGCGCTTCAGGGTGCAGTTGAGAAAGACGGCCCTCAGACCCGAAAAATCCCAGCGACTCTCGTCACAGAACTCCATCTGTCTCTCGCTCAGCATTGAGTGGCTCTCCGGTGTCGCACACTAGCGGCGTGATCGTCACAAGTCGAAGCGGCCAACCTGATCAAGAGGAGGCCGGAACCCGCCGTGGGCAAGGCTCACCTAGGCCCTCCCGCAGGAGCCGCCCCAACGCAGGGCGCTCCTCAAGGGTACTCCATAGAAGCATCCGCTGGCCGGCGCCGGCCAGCGGCTCACGCTTTCCCCTAATCGTCAAGCCCATGGCAGCCAGCGCGCCAACCTCCACCACCGGGCCCCGGACCCGTTACTTCGTGCAGTTGGTCGTTCTTCTTGTGCTGCTGGCCCCGGCAGCCCGACCGTCTCTGGCCCAGGTGCAGGAGGAGGGATTTCCCCAAGCCACGCCGGATACCGTCGCCGCGATACGGCTGGAGGTACCCTCTCCGAACACCCGGCGCAACGCGGACGGCGTCATCGACATGAGCACGCTCGATCCGCACGATTTTCGCGCTCTGGCGGTCCGCCTTCCCGAGGGCATGGAGCCCCGGATCGACGGCTTGATGGACGACGAGGCTTGGCGACAGGCGCCCGCGTTCGGCGGCTTCACTCAGCGCGATCCCGACGTGGGCGCTCCCGCTACTCACGCAACCGAGTTCCGTATCGTCTACGACGACGCCCGGATCTACGTGGGCATATGGGCGTTCGAGCCTCACGAAGACGCAATCATCGCAAGCGAGCTGGAGCGCGATTCCTTTCTTAGAAAGGGAGATCAGATCCGAATCACATTCGACACCTTCCACGACCATCGCAATCTCTTCTATTTCAGCACGAATCCGCTCTCGGCGATGAAGGACGGCTACTCCACCGACAACGGGAACATGAACTGGGACTGGAACGGAGTCTGGGAGGTCAGGAGCTCGGCGGACGACCGGGGCTGGTACTCAGAATTCGCGATTCCGCTGAGCCAGCTTCGATTCCGCGACGGACCTGGCCAGCAGGTGTGGGGGTTCAACGTCACTCGTATCGTCATGCATATCCGCGAGGAATCCTCCTTCACTCCGCTTCCCCGTGAATGGGGACCGCCCGCGAACGGTCGGGCCGCCGGCAGCGGGCTGCTTCTGGGGTTGGACGAGCTCCGGCCGCGCCGCCGCTTCGAGGTGATCCCGTTCGTCGCGCCCGGAGTAGCGCGCAACCTACAGGCGGGCACACCGACGGACTGGAGCGCCGAGGTGGGCGGCGATCTGCGCGTCGGTCTCAGCCAGACGATGAACGCCGACGTGACATTGAATACGGACTTCGCGCAGGTCGAAGCCGATCAAGAGATCGTAAACCTCACCCGCTTCAGCCTCCGCTTCCCCGAGAAGCGCCAGTTCTTCACCGAAGGCGCGGGCACATTCGCTTACGGTGCTGCAGCCGGCGGGACTGGAGGAGGAAGAAGAAGAGGAGGAGCGGGGGGAGGAGCGGGAGGAATTGCCGGTGGTGGTGGCGGTCTCTTGTCCCTTTTCTACAGCCGTCGCATCGGCCTGAGCGACGACGGCCAAGCGGTACCCATCCTCGCGGGCGGCAGGGTAACCGGGAACCCCGGCGCGTACACGGTGGGTCTGCTCAACGTACTGACCGATGAGACGAGCTACGCCGACGGCGATGAGACGGTTCGGATTCCCCGGGCCAATTACACCGTCGCCCGGGTGAAGCGCAATGTGCTGAACTCCTCGAGCGTGGGTCTGATCGCCCTGAACCGACAGGGTGCCGTGGGTGGACTCGACTACAACCGGAGCCTCGGGATCGACGGCGTGTTCACGCTCCCCAACAACGTGAACGTGACCTCCTTGCTGGCGAAGTCCTTCTCTCCCGGAATCGAAGGCCGCGACGTGGCCGGGGCGCTCAGCATCGACTGGACGGCCGATCTGTTCAGCCTTCGGGGTAGCCATCTCGATATCCAGGAGGATTTCAACGCCGAGATGGGCTTTATCCCTCGCGTCGGCATACGGCAAACGCGCCTCGGCGCCAGCTGGACCCCCCGTCCGAGCTGGCCGGGCGTGCGCCGGCTCTCCTTCGCGGCCGACATGGACTACCTCGAAGACCACCAAGGCAGGCTCCGCACCCGCACGCGCGAGCTGAACTTCACCCTTCAGAGGGACGACAACTCGAGCCTCAACGTGAGCATGTCGAACGAGTTCGACCTGCTGGATCGACCATTCAATCTGGGATCGGCTGGCATCACACCCGGCGGCTATTCCTTCACCACGTATGCGACGGGGATCAGCACCGACAACAGCCGGCGGGTCTACGGGGGCGGTCGAGCTGAGTTTGGTAGCTACTACGGAGGGAGACGGCTGACCTTGGGCGCGGACCTCGCGGTCCTCGCCCGGGAAACGCTCCTGATCGAGAACAACTTTACGCGAAACCGGATCACGTTCCCAGACAACCCGACCTACATAACCAACACACTGAACACACGCGTCACCTACGCGGTTTCGCCGACCCTCTTCTTGAAAGCCTTCGTGCAGTACAACGACGACCGTAATCTGACTAATCTGAACCTGCTGCTGTGGTCAATCTATCGACCCGGCAGCGATCTGTATGTTGTCTACAATCAGGCGTGGCAGACCGGGCTGCCCGGAGGACCGAGTGCCTCAAGCCGATCGCTAGCGATCAAGTTCACGTACTGGCTGTCCCGGTAGGCAACGAGCCGCCACGACTCGGCGGGCTTACTGGCGGGCTGGGCACCAGAGCCGTCGATCCAGATCAACCAATCCCTGCCGCCAGCCAGCGCGAACTACGTGGCAGTGCCACTCACGGCCACATGCGTCACCCGGCGAGCCCAACCCATGCGTTCGATTCCTCGTCGGCGATGCTGCACCCACGGCTCGATGAATTCGAGTTCCAGCGGTAGTGGGAACATCTTGTTGCTGTGCCGCGGAAGCGTTCGATAAGATTCGGTATCCCCCACACTAGTAGCGCTGTCCCCTCCGGCCTTCGGAACCCAGGAGCCCCCAACATGACCCCCAAAGCGAACTGTCCCGCGAGCCCCTTGACGCTGCTAGCAACGCTCGCCGTCCTGGCCGTGGTGGCGGGTCCCTTCGGTGCCCTTCGTGCCCAAGACACCGAGATGCTGACGGTTCAGGGCCTTGAGGAACCAGTGGAGATCCTCAAGGACCGTTGGGGCATTTCGCACATCTACGCCCGCACCGAGCACGACCTCTTTTTCGCCCAGGGCTACAATGCAGCGCGGGACCGTCTGTTCCAGTTCGAAGTCTGGCGGGCCCAAGCAACCGGGACGACCGCCGAGATCCTTGGATCACGCGCCATCGAGCGTGACCTCGGAACACGCCTGTTCAAGTTCCGGGGCGACATGACCCAAGAGATGCGGCACTATCACCCGCGTGGAGACGAGATCATTCCCGCTTACGTCGATGGCGTCAACGCCTACATCGCGGAAGCGCTCGAGAATCCGGACGGTCTACCCCTTCCGTTCCATCTTCTCGGCATTCGCCCCAAGCCGTGGACGCCGGAGGTCGTGATTTCCCGACACCAGGGGCTGCTGGGCAACATCGGCGAGGAGCTGCGAACAGGGCGGGCGGTGTGCGAGATCGGTGGCGCGGCACTCAAGGAACTGGTCTACTACCACCCCCACGAGCCCGATCTCGAGCTGGATGACGCCATCGACTGCGAGTCGCTGATCGAGAACGACATTCTCGGCGTCTACAACGCTTTCCGCAGGAGGATCGATTTTCGACCCCTCGACATAGTGGCATCGGAGTCGCGAAACGACGAAGACAGCTATAGCCGCTTGGCCGCAGTCCTTGACGCCGAGGAACAGGAGCGGCGACGTAACAACCGAGACAACATCGGGAGCAACAACTGGGTTGTGAGCGGCGAGCTGACCCAGGATGGATATCCGTTTATGGTCAACGATCCCCACCGGGCCCAGGGCGTCCCGTCACTCCGTTACTGGGTACACCTGGTCGGTCCTGGCTGGAACGTCATCGGTGCCGGGGAACCCGAGATTCCCGGCGTCTCCATAGGCCACAACGGTTACGGGGCCTGGGGTCTCACTGTGTTCCGCACGGACGGCGAGGATCTCTACGTCTACCGCACCAACCCCAGCGCCCCGAACCAGTACTGGTACAAGGGGCGCTGGGAGGACATGGAGGTCATCCAGGAGACGATGGACGTCAAGGACTCAAGTCCCGTAGCGGTGGAGCTCAAGTATACTCGGCACGGCCCGGTAGTATTCGAGGACATTGATAAGGGTCTGGCCTACGCGGTGCGCGCCGCCTGGATGGAAGTCGGCGGTGCGCCTTACTTGGCTTCGCTTCGAATGGATCAAGCCCATAGCTGGGAGGAATTCCGCGAAGCGTGCGCGTACAGCAACATACCGGGCGAGAACATGGTATGGGCTGACCGGGACGGGAATATCGGTTGGCAGGCCGTGGGAATCGCGCCCATCCGCAGAAACTTCAGCGGCATGGTACCGGTGGCGGGAGACGGTCGCTACGAGTGGGACGGCTACTTGCCCATCAAGGCCAAGCCCCATGAATTCAACCCCCGCCGAGGTTTCATCGAAACCTCGAACAGCAACTACACGGCTCCGGACTTCCCATACTTGGAAGCCATCTCCTACACCTGGTCGGATCCGTACCGGTGGGCCCGGGCAAGCGAGGTCCTAAGCTCGGGCCGGAGATTCAACCTCATGGACATGGTCCGCCTACAGCACGACTATCTTTCGATTCCGGCCCGAACCATCGTACCCCTCTTGGCCGGCTTCAGCGCGGATGACCCTGAGGTTGAAGAAGCACGCCGCCGGTTGCTCGCGTGGGATCACGTCCTGGACAAGAATTCGGTGGAAGCAGGGATCTATGTCGCTTTCGAGCGCCGACTTCTCGACAACATGCAGGCCGTCAAGGTGCCGAACGCGGTGCAGGACTATGTCTCGGTCAGCATGAAGACCACGATCGACTTCCTTCTGTCCCCAGACGGGGACTTTGGAGACGACCCAATCCAGGCACGGGATATGCTTCTCGTCCGCACGCTGGAGCAGGCCGTGGACGACCTTCGGAGCAAGCTGGGTCGGGACATGGACAGCTGGGTGTACGGGCAGCCGAACTACAAGCACGCCACCATTCGCCATCCCCTCTCGCCTGCGTTGGACAGCGAGACCCGGGCACGGCTTGACGTCGGGCCCGTACCGAGAGGCGGACACGGTTTTACGGTGGGCAACACTGGGAATGGGGACAACCAGACAGGGGGCGCCTCCTTCCGGATCTTTGTGGACACGAGAGATTGGGACCAAACGCTGGGTATGAACACACCAGGGCAGGTAGGCGATCCCGAGAGCCCGTTCTACGACAACCTCTTTGACCTCTGGGCCAACGACAAGGTATTCCCGGCCTTCTATTCACGTGAGAAGATCGAGAGCGTTACGGCCCAACGCCTGGAGCTCATGCCGGAGGACTGATCGTTGCAACGGGCGCCGTTTGGGCAGCAACGGCGTTCGGTCACAACCCTCGCTGTACGAAAGCCAGAACGCGACGGCCTCGCCGATGGTCCCCGGCGTGCAACCCCCTCACCGCCCGCGGATGACCGCGCAGGTCAAGCGTTGTCGGGGAGTGCCTGCGAGAATGGCCTCGGGCCGGCCAGTCGCACGTTGACGCATCCGCGCGAACTCGGCGAGGCGGCTGAGACCGAGCGGCCCAACCCCCGTTTGACACGAGCGCCGGCCACGAACAGGAGTGATCGCAGCGCTGACTGCTCAGGCGTCTGCTGACGGCTTACTGCCCTAGGGGTGGCAGTTTCACGGCTTCGACCATGGAATCGAATCCGATCCGTTTGTGACTGCCGTCACAGAACGGTTTGTTCTCGGAATGCCCACAGCGACAGAGACTGATCGTAGTTCGCCCGGACAAGTCGAATCCCTGACCACTACCGTCTCGGACTACGAAGTCGCCGCTCACTCGAAGCGGACCGTTCACCCTCACGGTGATATCGGTTTCTCGAGCCACTAGTTCCTCCTCTCCAGGTCCTTCATTGGTTACACATTGAAGGGATGGTTGCGAGCTATACTCTTACGCTGGACGATTCCCCCAGACAGCGATCGAGAAACCGCTGGCCGGAGAGGGATCACTAGTCGCCCTCCCGGCGAGAATCTCTTGCAAGCATCGCCCGGCGGTCCGGTGGCGGCAACCCCCGCTCTTAACTCCTCTTCTGGCAGATCCCCTGGGAGAGCGAACCAAACGGTCGTGCCGGTTCCCAGCTCGCTCTCCGCACCAACGGTCCCCCCATGGCCTGGATTAGATGCCGCACGATGGCGAGGCCCAGGCCTGTCCCACCTTCCGAACGTGCCCGTGACGTGTCGGCGCGGTAGAAGCGCTCGAAAATGCGGGGTCAGGCGCGCGACGAGATACCCGCCCCTGTATCCGTAACCTCCACGCGCACGTCACCGGCACTCAGCCCTATGCGAATGGTAATGGTTCCGCCCTGCCCGGTGTAGCGCAGTGCGTTCTCGATCAGGTTGCGGAACACTTGTCGAAGGCCTGCCGGTCCGCCCGTACCCGGCCGGACCCTCACGCACGAACCGAACTCCCGCGTTATCCGCCCGCGTCCTGAAGTCGCTCCAGCTCTCCACCGCCACGTCCTGCACCACGACCTGCTCGCGCCGCGACGACGACGTGCCCAACTCCAGACGCGAAAGGTCGAGCAGATCCTCCACCATCTTCTGGAGCCTCAGCGTGTTGTTGCGGATCGACGTCAGAGAATCACGCCGGAGTGTATCGGGTGGGTCGTCGTCGAGCAGGGTCTCCGCGAACCCGTGGATCGTCGTCAGCGGCGGCTTGAGTTCGTGCGACGCGTTGGCCACGAAGTCGCGCCGCACCTGCTCGACACGACGCATTTCCGTCACGTCCAAGAAGGTCAGCACCGACCGTCCTTGATCGAGCAGTTGTGCCGACATGATCAGGTGACGTTCCCCGATCGTGACCTCGCGCGCACGGAACGGACTGACGACCGACTCCTGAAGTACGTCGCGTAACTCGGGGTGGCGCACAAGGGTGTCCACCGGGGCGAACCATGGTTCCGGCAACGCCCGTGCCGCGCGGTTGGTGCGCAGGATGCACGCATCCTCCGTCAGGGCCACCACCCCCTCTGCCATGGCATCGATCAGCGCCTGCATCTCGTCACGTTCGCGATCCAGCTCGGAGAAACACATCCTGAGTTCCTCGGCCAGCCGACGGAACGCGGCCCCCAGTTCGGCCAGCTCGCCCACGCACATGTTCCGCGGCGCACTGCGGCTGAACTCACCGGAAGCGAGCCCGCGTGCGCGGTCCGAGAGAACCCCCAGCGACTGCTAAAGCGCGAGGGATGGGCCATAGGCGACGGCCAATGCCATCAACCGGCCACCTATTCCAGCCACGACGACCATGCGACGCGTGCGAGATACGCGTCTTCCTGCGCGAGCGCTGCGGCCACCTCCGCACGTCCGGCCTGGCTCGAAAGATCCGAGAGTCGATCGTCGCTGACGTCAGAATCGCCCATTACCGGACCGTCGGCGGCAATTTGCGAGACCCGGTGACCGAGCCGTTGAGCGCGCGCGCGCAAGCTGCCCGGGGGGTCGTGTCAGCCGGGGCAGCTTCCGCCAGCGCCGTAGCCAGAACAAGCTCGCGAGCGAGCGCGTCCGCCGTGGTGCGTGTTAGCTTGCGGCGGATCCCCCTTCCCGCCAGGACGACCACGAGCAGCACCAGCAGTACTACGACGCCTACGAAGCCAGCGAAAAGGGGGTGGCGGATCCTCAGGCGCAGGGTCGGATCAGGGTGCAAGGCGCACTCGGGCTGCGCCTGCAGAGGTTGTTCAGGTGCCGGCTCGCGGACTACGAAAACGATAGCCGAAGCCACGAACCGTCTCCACCCGATCTCCGATCGGACACAGCTTGGACCGCAGCCTCCGCACGTGCATGTCGACCGTGCGCATGTGCAGCCGTTGCGAGATCTCCGCGTCTACGTCCTAGGTCCGTTCGAGCAGCTGACGCCGGCTCTGCGTCCTTCCCTTGCGTTCGACGAGGGCCTGGAGATGACGGAATTCAGTGGGGGTTGACACGACCTCTTCGCCGTCGAGAATGGCCTGGTGCTAGGGCGAGCGGCCAGCGGCCGCGCAAGTGATGCCACTGACAAGGGTCACGGTTCGACGACCACCGAACGATGGGTCGGCTACGTGACGACGCGCGGAAACATGAATGACGAGCCGGTCAAGACTGCTAGCGACCGCTACCGCGGGGCTGGCGTGCGCGGTGCCGGTCCACAGAGATTCAAGAATGGTGGCCATCCTGTATATTTGCCTTGAGAATTCTAATCGGAGCCAGATAGCCGAGGCATTCACGCGAATGCACGGCGCAGGCCGCGCAGAAGCGTACAGCGCGGGCTCCGCACCCAGCAGCCGAGTGGGTCCTCGGGCTGTGGCCGCGATGCGCGAGCGAGGCTACGACCTGACAACTCACAGGCCCAAGTCGCTGGAAGAGGTCCCGGGCGGGCCATGGGCCTGGGTCGTGACCATGGGTTGCGGGGACGTCTGCCCTGATGCGCGCGCGAGCCACCGCGAGGACTGGGACCTCCCGGATCCGCGGGACATGGCCGCCCCGGAGTTTGCCGCCGTGCGCGATGAGATCGAGCGACGGGTGCTCGACTTGTTGGCGCGTATTGATGCAACTACCTCGAACATCGTGTAGCTTGCCTGGTGCGCGGAACCGTGGGCACCGGACCTGCGATCCGCGGCGACGACCCCAAACGCAGCGAGGAAGCGATGGACGAGTCCGTTCAACGAGCCGTCAGCAAGCAAATCGGACAAGAGTTTTTCGCGGGCTATTTCTACCTTGCGATCTCGGCGCACTTCGAGAGAGAGAGTCTCCTAGGCTTCGCACGCTGGATGCGGGCGCAGGCCCAAGAAGAATTGGCGCATGCCATGAAGCTGTTCGACTTCATGAATCACCGCGGCGCGAACCCGCAACTCAAGAGCGTGCCCGCCCCTCCCTCGGAGTTTGGACCTCCGCTATCGCTGTTCGAGGCCGCCCTTGAGCACGAGCGCGAGGTGAGCCGTCTGATCCACGAGCTCTATGATCTGGCCGGGAACAAGCACGATCACGCCACTCAGCTTGAGCTCCAGTGGTTCATCACCGAGCAGGTAGAGGAGGAGAGCATGATCGGCGCCGTTGTGGATCAGTTGCGCATGGCCGGCGACAACAAGGCCGCGCTGTTGATGCTGAACCGCGAGATGGGCGCTCGAGATTCGGGCTAAGGAGATCGCCGTCGGCCGAGGATGAGCCCGGCCACCCCCGTCGAGCAGAGGGGCAGGGTGATCGCCAAGGTCGGGTGGCTGCGCGAGCGATTCGAGCGCTGCTGGCAGCTGCTGACGGGGTCGCGCCACGGCCCGCTTCAACAATTCGACCAAGCCGTGACTGATCGTCAGAGTCAATGCCGCGTGGACGCCAGGGCCTGCGAGCTCGGGCACAGCGCCAGGTGCGAGCCCGCCCCGTAACGGCGATCGCGACCGCCGGGTCGGTCAGGTGTGTGATCGCCCTGAAGACCGGATCGAGCCGACTGCCGCCAGCTGCAGTCGAGCTGGCGCTGAGCGAGATGACATGCAGGCGGCTTGACGCGGCGAGCTGCTTTGTGCCTGGTCGCGGAGGGCTCCTGCCGCACCTCCAGCACCGGGCTTCCTGCGAGCGAACCCCGCGACAGCCTCATGCCAACACGTGGCCCGGGCCGCGTAGCGGTTCACATCGGGCAGGGATCAACGCACCGGTCATCGGCGCTCCCCGTTGCGGAAAACGGTCGCGTACCGATCGATCGGCGAACCCTCCGGGCCCGTCGCGTCGGCACCTTCTCCACATCCGGACCCCTCGGTGGGAGCACACCGCGAGACCCAGCCAAGACAGGCGCCGCCGCTCAAACCCGGGCTACCCTCCCGCGGCGACAACCTCAGCGTCTGCAATTCGAACGACACCCTGACGTGACGGTGCCGGCACGACAGGAACGTCGGGGACTGGCGCCTGCCCGAAAGGCAGGCCGTCGGCCACGCTTGACTGTGGCAACGCGGATGGACCCAGCGCAGTCGATCGTTTCCGGGAACTCGGGCCCGCGCCCCCGAGGTTCACAGGTCGTCGCCCCTCGCCCAGCAGGCGGCATCGGCCAAGCCCTGGGGAAGCGGGGAGCTGAAGTGATGCCGCCGCCCTGTGCGGGGGTGGTCGATCACGAGCTCCGTAGCGTGCAGGAACTGGCGCGGCACGCGCCGGGCAAGTTCGAGCGCCCAGCGACGATCAGGCCCGCCCATGCCGCGCTCCCTGCTAGCCCCGTACACCACATCGCCCACGACTGGGTGTCCCAAGTGCGCGAAGTGCACTCGAATCTGGTGCGTGCGACCCGTCTCGAGCGCGACGTCCAGCAGCTCGGCCGACCGCCAACGCTCTCGAACCCGAGCGCGAGTCACGGCCCGCCGGCCTTCCTTGACCACCGCCATGCGCCGCCGCTCGTTGGGATCACGACCGATCGGGGCATCGATCTCCAGGTGTGACTCGCTCAGATGCCCCCATACGGCCGCCTGGTATCGCCGACGCACGTGGTGCCGGCCGAGGGCCTCCGACAAGGTGCGGTGGGCGGAGTCGTTCTTGGCCACGACCATCAGCCCCGAGGTCTCGCGGTCGAGCCGGTGCACGATGCCCGGGCGAAGGGCCCCGCCGATCCCGGAGAGGTCGTGCACGTGGTGTAATAGCGCGTTTACGAGGGTGCCGTCGGGGTGGCCCGGAGCCGGATGGACGACCATCCCAGCAGGCTTATCCACTACGACGATGTCGCGGTCCTGGTATACGATGTCGATCGGGATCGCCTGCGCCGCGGCGGCGAGCGGTTCCGGCTCAGGGAGGTCTACCGCCACACGCTGCCCCGGCTCGACCACCTCGGACTTGCGTGGTAGTCGACCGTCGAGCCGAACCCGGTCCTCGGCAAGCAGCCGCTGCACGCGCGTGCGTGACAGGTCCAGCCGGCCCGCCACGAATACATCTACTCGCAAGCCGGCCCCCTCGGGCTCGACCTCGAACTCGGCTGTCGCAGCCTGGCGAGCGTTCACGCGGTCGAGACGCCTCGCTGTGCGCCCGGATTCGTTCGCTCTGACTGATACGCCCCTGACAACCGACCGCCGGGCGAGATAGCACGTAGCGCCAGCGGCTGACTCGCAATCGGGGCTTCCCCCGCCTCGCCTGTTGTCCCTCCCCCCTGTTCGGGGGGATAGTCATACTCCGTCAACCGCCACGTGCCCCGTGCTCAGGCTTCATCCCTCGTCCTTCAGACTTCGCCGAGTTCGGGCTCATCTCAGGGTCGGAGGAGACTCCTCCTTGGCCAAACGCCACGCTGTCCGCAACGACCGCCACGGTGACCGGGGTCCCGTCGCCGAGCGTGCCGGAGAATCCCGCACGCACGGCGTCGAAAGCGATTTCGCGCGCCAACGTCTCCTCCGAGACATATCGCTCGTGGGCGCGAACCGCCGCAATGACATGCCCCGGCGCCGCTACCGTGAGCAAGATCCGGTCCGAGACATCGAATCCGGCGTCCCGGCGGGCCTGCTGGACCACCCGGACTAGGTCTCGAGCTAGGCCTTCCGCGGCGAGTTCAGGTGTCACGGTAGTATCCAGCACGACCAACCCCGAGCCGGCTGGCAGCTCAGCCGAAGCTGCGGGGTCGCGGGCGACGAGGCGCCGCTCGAACTCCGTCTCGAGGAGCTCGACGCCCGCCGCCACGACTTGGCCCTCGAGATTCATGGTCCATTCACCTGCCTTCACGGCGCGGATGACCGCCTGGACGTTCTTGCCTAGTCTGGGCCCGGCCGCCCGGGCGTTCACGGCCACCTCGAAGCGCCCGTGCGAGGCCACGTCGGTCGTAAGCTCCAACTCCTTCACGTTCACCTCGTCCTTGATAATGTCGGCGAAGGATGCCAGTCGTCGCGCGTCCTCGGCGGCTACCAGCAATCGCCGGAGCGGCAGCCGAACGCGGAGTCGGCGGCTCGTTCGCAGCGCGAGGGCGGAGGAGCACACCTGCCGCACGCGGTCCATCGATTCTACTAGCGCCGGGTCGCTTGTTGCTTCGTCCGACGCCGGCCAGTCCTCAAGGTGTACGGACCGCCCGCCTGTGAGCCCCCTCCAGACCGCTTCGGTCGTGAGCGGCAGGATCGGAGCCGCCACCCGACACGAGATCTCAAGCACCGTGTGCAGTGTGTCTATGGCGTCCCGGTCGCCGGCCCAGAAGCGATCACGGGAGCGGCGCACATACCAGTTGGTCAGTACCTCGAGGAACTCGCGTACGGAAGCCGACGCACCCGCCAAGTCATAGGCGTCCATCTGGGCCCTGACGTTGGCCAGCAGCTCGTTGAGCTTGGCCAGTATGTAGCGATCTAGGAGGTGTGCCGAGTCGGTACGCTCGCTTCCTTCGATTCCTTCGGCATTGGCGTAGAGCGTCAGGAAGTAGTACGAGTTCCAGAGCGGCAGCAATGCCTGCCGCACGCCGTTGCGGATGCCCTGGCCGGTGACGATCAAGTCGCCTCCCCTCAGGATGGGACTCCCCATCAAGAACCACCGCATGGCGTCCGACCCATCACGCTCAAAGACTTCCCGTACGTCCGGGTAGTTTTGCCGCGACTTTGACATTTTCTGGCCATCGTCGCCGAGCACGATGCCGTGTGCGAGGCACGTCCGGAACGCGGGCCGGTCGAAGAGCGCGGCCGCAAGCACGTGAAGCGTGTAGAACCACCCACGCGTCTGACCGTTGTACTCGACGATGAAGTCACCCGGATAGTGATGCTCGAACCACTCCGCGTTCTCGAACGGATAGTGGACCTGGGCGAAAGGCATCGAGCCCGACTCGAACCAGCAGTCGAGCACCTCGGGTACGCGCCTCATCGTGGAGCGCCCCGTGGGGTCGTCAGGGTTCGGCCGCGTGAGTTGGTCGATACGGGGCCGGTGTAGGTCGTCAGGACGAACGCCGAAGTCGCGGTGAAGCTCGTCCAGAGAGCCGTACACGTCGACGCGGGGGTAGGCGGGATCGTCGGACACCCAGACCGGGATAGGCGATCCCCAGTAACGATTGCGCGAGATAGACCAGTCACGGGCGTTCTCCAGCCACTTGCCGAACTGGCCGTCACCGATGTGCTCGGGTACCCAGCGGATCTGCCGATTGAGCTCGACCATCCGGTCGCGTAGACGTGAGACCGCGACGAACCACGAGCTCACGGCCCGCTGAAGCAGGGGATTGTCGCAACGCCAGCAATGCGGATAGGCGTGGGTGTAGGTCTCGTGGCGCAGTACGACCCCCTCGGCCTTGAGATCCCTTATGATCGCTCTATTGGCTTCGAAGACCTGCAGTCCCCGGTAAGGCGGAACCTGCTCGTCAAACTCGCCACGAGAATCGACCGGCGAGAACAGACCGATACCTGCGGCCTCCGCAACGGCCTTGTCGTCCTCGCCGTACGCAGGCGCCATATGAACAATCCCGGTGCCGTCTTCGGTCGTGACGAAGTCGGCCGGCAGAATCCGATGTGCCGGCTCCTGCCGTCCCGCGAGGAAACGGAATATGGGTTGGTAGCTGGTGCCCACGAGCTGGCTGCCGGTTAGCCGAGTGACTAGGCGTGGACTTTCTCCCAGCTCGGGCGCGTACGACGACAAGCGCGCCTCGGCCAGCACGAACCGCCGCCCCCTCAGGTGCTCCGGGGCCTCGGCCCCGGCGTCGACGACCACGTAGGTCACGTCCGGATGTACGGCCGCGGCCAAGTTCGACGGGAGCGTCCACGGAGTCGTGGTCCAGACCAGGGCTTCCGCTCCATGGAGCGCTGCGAGATCGGACCGAAGCTTCAGGCCCACCGTCAACGCCGGGTCCTGTCGATCCCGATAGACATCGTCCATCTTCGTCTCGGTGTTCGACAGAGGTGTCTCGCAGCGCCAGCAGTACCACAGGACGCGGAAGCCTTCATACACGAGGCCTTTGTCCCAAAGCCTCTTGAAAGCCCAAAGGACGCTCTCCATGTAGTCCAGGTCGAGGGTCTTGTAGTCGTTGGTGAAATCCACCCACCTGGCCTGTCGCGTTACGTAGCTCTCCCACTCGCTCGTGTAGCGGAGGACCGAGGTCCGGCAAGCTTCGTTGAAGCGGGCCACCCCCATCTCCTCGATCTCTACCTTGTGCGAGATCCCGAGCTGGTTCTCGGCCTCGAACTCGGCCGGGAGGCCGTGGCAGTCCCACCCGAAGCGACGCTCCACCCTGCGGCCACGCATGGTCTGATAGCGAGGGACCACATCCTTCGCGTAGCCGGTCAGGAGATGGCCGTAGTGCGGCAGCCCGTTGGCGAAGGGAGGGCCGTCATAGAACACGAACTCGTTGGAGCCGCTGGGGCCCGTCTCGCGGGCATCGACGCTCGCCCCGAAAGTCCCGTCGGCCTCCCAGTAGGCAAGGACTTCCCGTTCGAGATCGGGAAACGACGGCCGGGGCGGGACGGGCTCGGTGTCGCCAGACCCGCCGAAGCGAGCCCTCGGGTATGGCACTTTGCCTTCTCCTCGCGGTTCGTCTCGGTGCTCGGGCGCGGGCTGCAACCGCGCCTCCAGGCGGGGACGACGCGCACGGCCCCCCGCACGCTCCGCGTTACCACCCCGTTTGTCACGCGTCCTCGACGAGGTCGGGACACGGACCACTCGTTCGCGCGGCTGTGTCGGGCCGCACCCGCCGGTTCTACTAAGGTCCGCGAGGGACCGGTTCTTCCGGACGGCTCCCCGGTGATGGCCGGATCGACGCCGGGCGACGGCCGACGCCGTCGCTCAACTCCGACTCCGCACCTATTCTAACGCCTTCCGGTACGGGCGGTCACCCGATCCGGGCGGCCATCTCCCGCAGAACGGAGACCGTGTCCGCAACCGCCCGCCCCCCCGCGGCTCCGTCCCTCGGCGCCACGCGATCGTCCGAGAGCCGGAATTCCGTGACGGCAAGCAGCGCGAGCGACCGCATCCCCATGTGCCGGGCAACGATCACTTCCGGCACCGTCGCGCTGGATACCAGGTCCGCCCCTGCATCACGGAGCGCACTGCAGTTCGCAGGAGTGGCGAGGTCTAGAGACGGGATTGCCGCCAGCACGCCTCCGCCCGTGGCAATGCCCCGGCGCGCCGCGACCTCGCGACCCATCGCACGGAGGGCCGCGTCATACGCCCCGGTCATGTCGGCAAAGCGCGGTCCCAGTGCGTCCAGGTTAGGACCGACCAGCGGGTTGGCGCCCAACAGGTTCAGATGGTCGTCCACCAGAGCGAGCGACGTGCCCCCGGCAGGTGTGAGTGCGACCGCGTCGCCCGCCACAAACAGGACGTCAGCACCGAGCAGCCCCGCGAGTCGCACTGGAAAACCGCGTGCGCGGACGTTAGGAACCCGCGCCCGCCCGGTCGCTTCCGGGACTCTCCAGGCCACGACCGCCGTGTTCGCCAACATCCCCAGCACAAGGTCGTCGGTGCAATCCAGAGGAAACACGTCCGGGAGGCGATCGGCGGGCACCACCGAGGAGACGGCCATGATCTCGGCCGGTTTCGGCAAAGCGGGGCTCAGAGCCAGTGCGAGCCGAGGGGCGAGCCCGGTGTGGGCGCGCACGACTTGTCGAATCGCGTAGAGGCGCTCCATCACCACGGAAGGCAGCTCGTCCTGGATCATGGGTCGGGAACTAGGATCCTCTCGCGTGGACAGCCGGGACGAAACTGTCGTCTCTCGACTCGGTACTCGCTTGCGCCGGACCGGGAACACCTACACCCGCAACTGAGACGCCGCCTGCGCGGTTTCGGCGCCGCCTTCTGCGGCGGTACTCGTGGCTGAGGACGGCCTTCCGCGAGTCGCCGCATCGCTTGGGGACATCCAGACGGATCAAGTCGATCACCGTCGATCTCTCGAGCGGCTAGCCGCGTTCTCCGAACAACGCGGTGCCGATCCGTACCATCGTGCTCCCCTCACGCACCGCAGCCGCCAAGTCATTCGTCATCCCCATCGACAGCTCGCCACCTACGCGTTCGTCGGCAGACACGAGACGGTCGCGTAGCTCTCGCAGTCGCGCGAACGTCGAGGCCAGCACCGTCTGGTCGTTCGTGAGCGGTGCCATCGTCATCAGTCCCTCGACTCGGAGTCCGGAGAGCTCCGCTATCCGCAGCACCTCCTCCTCAGCACTGGCTGCGGGCAGCCCGTACTTGGCCGCCTCGCCCGAAGTGTTCACCTGCGCCAGCACGCGAGCCGAGGACCCGGCCTCTCGGGCTATTCGTGCCATCCGCTCGGCAAGCCTCACGGAATCGACCGAATGCACCATATCCGCGAGTTCCACGGCACTCCTGGCCTTGCGACTCTGCAGGTGACCGACCAAGTGCCAGCGCACTGCGGTGCTCGCGCTCGGGCCCACCGCTGGGAGCTCCGCAACCTTTGCGGCGAGCTCCTCGACTCGGTTCTCTCCCAGATCCGAGAGTCCGGCGGCCAGTGCCGCGCGGAGCGCCGCGAGCGGATGACCCTTGGTCACAGCGATGAGGCGCACCGTCTCGGGATCGCGGCCCACGCTGCTCGCGGCTCCGGCGATGGCGTCGCGGACCCGCGGGAGCGTGGAGAGCAAGAGCTCCGAATAGGCTACCGACACTGGCGACCTAGGAGGAGGGGGACTGCGCGTGAGCACGGCATCGTGGCGCAAGCCACGTGCCGAGCCCCGCCCGGCTACCGGATCGGCAAGTGGCCGAAGGCGCGGATTCGCGACACCGCCCGCGACTCCGGGCCATTATGTCAGCGTTCCGGTCTTGACGCGCCTTCTCAACGCGCGGATAGCGCGACGCCGCTGCGCGACTCGGCTAAGCCCCCGCTCAGGACTGCCCGCAAGCGATCTTCGTCGACGCCCGGCTCCAGCCGGCCCGCACGAACTACAGACACCTGCCCGGTCTCCTCGCTTACGACGACGACCACTGCGTCGGTCTCCTCGGACAGCCCCACGGCGGCACGGTGACGTGTGCCCAGGCTCTTGTCGGACAGTTTGTACTGCGAGAGCGGGAGAATCGTGCCCGCTGCCTTGATGTGGTCACCCTGGATGATCACGGCCCCGTCGTGGAGCGGTGAGTAGGGCGTGAAGATCGTCGTCAGCATCTCGGACGACACGCGCGCGTCGATCTTGCTTCCGGTGCTGGCGTACTCATCGAGTCCGACCCCCTGTTCGATCACGATGATCGCACCGACCTTGGAGCGCGCAAGCTGTTTGATCGCTTCCACGATCTCGTCCACGACGGCGCTTTCCTCAAGGGAGGTGAAGACGCGGAACATACGGCTCTGACCTAGGCGGGCGAGCGCCGACCGGACCTCCGGCTGGAACACGACGAGGGCTGCTATCACGCCGTACTGGAACAAGTAGGCGAGCAGCGTACGGATCAGCACCAGCTCGAGATTCCGGGCCAGCGCGTAGATCAACGCGAGCAGGAAGATGCCGAGCAGCATCTGCATCGCCCGGGTGCGCTGGATCAGCAAGAGCAGGCGGTAGAACAAGACCGAGGCGATGGCGATCTCGAACACGTCCGCCCACCCGGGGCGAAGGAAACGGAGCTGCTCCAAGATTGCGTCCATTACGGCGTTGGGGCGACGGTCGCCGGAACGCCGAGACGCTCGGGGAGGACCTCTCCCGCTATCGCCTCGGCCACGCGCAAGGCCTCTACCGCGACGCCCACGTCGTGCACGCGGAAGATGCTGGCACCGGCGAAGTAAGCCGCCACGCAGGCCGCCGCCGTGCCGACGACTCGCTGGGCGGGCGGCACCTTCAGGATGTGGCCCAGGAAGCTCTTGCGGCTTGGGCCCACGAGCACCGGCCGCCCGAGTTCGGCCAGGACCTCAAGCCGGTGAAGCAACACGAGACTCTGTTCAGCGGTCTTGGCGAAGCCGATCCCTGGGTCGACGACGATGGCATCGTCGGCCACTCCCGCTCGCCTCGCCGATTCGACTGCAACACGGAGCTCGTTCTGCACGTCGGCTGCGACGTCGTCGTAGTGGGCGTGCTGCATCATGGTCGCCGGCTCACCGCGCATGTGCATGAGCACGAGCCCGGCTCTTCCCTCGGCCACGACTCCGCCGATCGCCGGATCGTGCGTCAGGCCGCTCACGTCGTTGACGATCACGGCACCTGCCGCGAGGGCCGCGCGCGCCACCGCCGCCTTACGAGTGTCGACAGAGACGGGTACGGACAGTTCACCCGTGAGCGCTTTGACGACCGGCAGAACGCGGCGGATCTCCTCGGCCTCCGGCACCGGATCGGCTCCCGGTCGTGTCGACTCTCCGCCGACATCGAGGAGTGCCGCGCCGGCCTCGACCATGGCACGGGCGCGGTCGAGTGCTAGCGACGGATCGCCCGCCAACTCGCCCCCGTCCGAAAAGGAGTCCGGCGTGACGTTCAGAATGCCCATGACCAGGGGGCGCGAAGTGTCGAGGCTCGTTCCGCCGGCGAGGCGCCAGAGGGGCGCGTCCCGCCGAACCGGGATCAACGTGCAGGATCCACCTCGGGGCCGCCTGTGAGCGGACCCAGTGGGACTCCGGCCTCGACCTGGACCCGCGGCCGCTCCGGCGGCTGCGGCGGCGCCAGCGGCTGCGGCTCGGGGACCTGGAGGGGCGGCAGCTCCTTCCCTTCCGCAATCAGCTGTATCTCTTCGCGGTCGAGCGTCTCACGGTCGAGCAACGCCTGCGCGATGCCCTCCAGCAAATCCCGGTTCTGCTCGATCACCGTGCGAGCCCGGCTGTGTGCTTCGTCCAGCAGGCGCTTGATTTCCTGGTCCACGAGCTGTGACGTATGTTCGCTCACGTCCCGCCGCTGGCTGAGTTCCCGACCCAGGAACACCTCGTGTTCACCCTCCCCTACTGCCATCAAGCCCACCTTTTCGCTCATCCCGAAGCAGGTCACCATGCGGCGTGCAGTCCCCGTCGCCTGCTCGATGTCGCTTCCAGCGCCAGTCGTGATCCGCTCCGGACCGAAGATCAGCTCTTCGGCGACGCGGCCGCCGAACATCATGGTAAGCTTCCCCTCGAGCCACTCCTTCGTATGGGTATGCCGGTCTTCCTCGGGCAAGCTGCTGACGAGCCCGAGCGCGCGGCCGCGCGGCACGATCGTTATCTTGTGGACCGGATCCAGACCCGGAACCCGCAGCCCGATCACGGCGTGGCCAGCCTCGTGGTACGCCGTCAGGCGCCGCTCCTTGTCCGTGAGCACGAGACTCCTGCGCTCCGTGCCCAGCATGATCTTGTCCTTGGCGCGCTCGAAGTCGTCCATATCCACGCGATCGGCGCCTCGGCGGGCGGCAAGCAGTGCGGCTTCGTTACAGATGTTGGCCAAGTCAGCTCCCGAGAGGCCAGGGGTCCCCCGCGCGACGATGCCGAGTTCAACGCCCTCGTCGAGCGGCAGCTTCCGGGCGTGCACGCGGAGGATGGCCTCCCGACCTTTGACATCGGGCGCATCGACCACGACCTGACGGTCAAAGCGTCCGGGCCGCAGTAGGGCCGGATCCAGCACGTCGGGACGATTCGTAGCCGCGATCAGAATCACGCCCTCGTTGGGTTCAAAGCCGTCCATCTCAACCAAGAGCGCATTCAGGGTCTGCTCGCGCTCGTCGTGCCCTCCGCCGAGACCGGCACCGCGATGGCGTCCCACAGCGTCGATCTCGTCGACGAAGATGATGCACGGTGCATGAGCCTTGCCTTGCTCGAAGAGATCACGCACGCGTGATGCGCCCACGCCCACGAACATCTCGACGAAGTCGGAGCCTGACATTTGGAAGAAGGGCCGGCCCGCTTCGCCGGCCACAGCGCGCGCGAGCAGCGTCTTCCCCGTCCCAGGCGACCCGACGAGCAGCACGCCCTTGGGCAGTCGCCCCCCGAGACGCGCGAACTTCTGCGGGTCCTTGAGGAACTCGATGATCTCTTGGAGCTCTTCCTTGGCCTCGTCCGCTCCGGCGACATCGGCGAACGTCACCTTGGGCGTATCCGGGCTGATCAGCTTGGCCTTGGAACGACCGAACTGGAACGCTCGGTTGCCGCCGCTCTGCATGGTCCGGAAGATCCAGATCCAAAAGCCTATGAACAGCAACCAGGGAAGCGCACCCAACAGGATCGAGCCCCAGCCCGCCTCCTCACGCCGCCCTTCCATCACCACACCTTGGGCGAGCATCTGATCCTCAAGCTCGGGAGAAAGCTCTCCCGGCAGGATGGTCTCGAAAGCCGCGATCTCCCGATTGTTGCGTGTCACCGGCGAGCGCAGCTCCCCGGTGACACGCCGCAGATCGATGACCGTCACCCGCTCGATGTTGTCGTTCTCAAGCTGCTCGCGGAACTCCGTGTAGGTGAAGTCCGTGGACGGATCCTCTTGGGCGCGCAGCCAATTCAGGACGAACAACACCATGAGCATGATGATCGCCCAGAGGGCACCGGTCCTGGAGTAGCCCCTCCAGCGTCCCGGATCGTTCCGCGGAGATTCCGGATCAGCCATTGGTCACTGTCTCTTGTCCTGTCCCGCCAGCGGGGGGCCACAGACTCGCAATGTACGGCAGGTGGCGCAGGCCCTCGCCGTGATCAAGCCCGTAGCCGACCAGGAATTCCGACGGTGCCTCGAATCCTACCCACCGGGGCTCCCAATCGAGCCGCGCACTCTGTTTGCGAAGTAGCGTGCAGAGTTCCAGGCTCTTCGGCCCCCGTGACTTCAGCATCGGCATCAACCAGCTCAACGTGACTCCCGAATCGATGATGTCCTCCACCACGACCACCCTGCGGCCGGTCAGTTCGGTCTGGGGATCGTAGAGGAGCTGTACCTCGCCGCTCGACGTCATGCCGGCACCGTAGCTGGAGACGACCAGGAAGTCCACTTGGAGCGGCCGCTCGATGTTCCGCACCAGATCGGCAAGGAAGATAAACGAGCCCTTGAGAAGCCCCACCAGCAACAGGTCGTCGTCCTCGTCGTACGCCGCCGCGATGTCTTGAGCCAGCGCCTCCACCCGCTGGCGGATCACCTCCTTCGAGTAGACGATGCGGCGGAGAGCTCGTCCCCCCACCCGGGCGGCCAGCTCACTCGGCAAAGCCGTCCCCGATCCCGATCTGTAGAATCTCCTCCCCCGGCACCGGCTCCAGGTCGGCAGCCCGGGCCAGACCGGGCACCCAGACCACGCGGCCGCCGGCGTCGGCGAGCACGGCCACGTGCTCCCGTTCACTGGCGGGAATCCGGGCCTCGCCCAGCAGCTTCTTCAGCTTCTTCAACCCGTAGGGAAGACGGATGCGGTCTCCGGCACGCCAAGGGCGGAGGCGGAGCGGAAACGCGAGCCGCGCAAGCGGAAACGAGGCAACCTCGTCCTCTCGGCTCGGCTCGTCGTCGTCCGCGGCGAGCCCGGCGGTGGACCAGCGGGCGACCAGGCGCCGCCCCCCGATGCTTGCCTCACCGGCGCCCCGCAGCTGTCTACCCTTCGCTCGCCGGCCCGGTGCGGGAATCTCCAACGGTCGCTCGTCACGGACGGCTTCCTCGCGGATGAGCACGAGTCGGTCAAAGTCGCGTGCGAGCAGCAAACCACCCGAGAATGAGACACTCCGGCCGCTCGCTCCCATCTTTGTAAACTCAGTCAGGGCGCGGGTTCCGGCCTCTCCGAGCGTCCCTCCCATGGTCCGCACGAAGTGGCGAAGCACACGCGCCTGGAGACCTCGGGGCCAGTCCAGCAGCACCGACCTGTGGAGCACGACCCGTCTCGGTCCATGCTCTACGACGACCTCATCCACAAGCCGTTGAAGCAACACGCGCCAGGCAGATTCCTCACCCGCCGCCAGGCGCGACAGGCGGACCAGAGCGCGCCGCACCCCCGGCGCCGCTCCCTCAAGCTCGGGAATCACCTGGTGCCGGATCAGGTTCCGCGCGAAGCCGACGTCCGTGTTCGTCGGGTCGACCTGGTAGTCGAGATCGTGGAGCTTGGCATACGCCTCCAGCTCGCCCTTCCAGATCCGGAGGAGCGGCCGCAACAGGCAGCCCCGGCGCACCGGAATGCCGCGCAGGCCGGCCACGCCCGTGCCACGCGCCACCCGGAACAGGACGGTCTCGGCCTGATCGTCCGCGTGGTGCGCGGTCAAGATCCAACGGGCGTCGACACGGGCACGGACACCGTAGAGCCACTCGTAGCGAGCCCGCCGGGCAGTCGTCTCGGAGCGCGGAGCCGCTACGGCGGCGCCCAGTTCAAGCGGGACTTGCCATCGATCCGCCAGCGCCTGTGCCCAGCGCGCGTCGGCACCGCTGCCGGGCCGCATCCGATGATCGAAGTGAGCGGCCACGACCTCTACCCCTCTCAGCTCGAGAGCGAAGCGCAGGGCGTGGAGGAGCACGACGGAGTCGACGCCGCCCGAGAACGCGACCAGCACACGGTCCCCGGGAGCCACCCGACCGGGTTGGAGCAGCGCGGCAGTGCACGCAGCGATCACGTCCGTTCCCTCGCTCACACTCGGCCTCGCGCGGCGCCGGGCGCTGGAGGGCGCCCTACGGTCTCGGCCAATACCCCGGCTAACCGATCGGGCCGATCGGTCTGGATGCCGTCCACGCCCAGGGCGAGCAGCCTGCGCATATCGGAAGGATCGTCGACGGTCCAGACCTGGACTGGGAGGTTGAGGCGGTGGGCGGCTCGTACGAAGCGTCGCGTGACGACCCGGACACCGTGCCAACGTTCGGGTACCTGTAGAATGTCAGCAGGCGGGGCACGCCGCGATCCCAGCACTAAGACAGAGGCCACCTGGCCGCGCGAGGCCCCCCAGGGCCCGCGATAACCCAGCGCTCCGGCGCGGCTGCGATCGCGCTCGGCGGCGATGAGCACGCGCTGCGATGCCCCGTGGTGTTCGATCAATCTGGCGAGCGGAGCCGCCGCCGCGAACGTCTTGCACTCCACGTTCAGGCGCACGTGTGGGAAGCTCTCGAGGACCTCGTCGAAGCGTGCCAGACGGACGCCCACACTCCGGAATGATGCGTCGCCGTCGAGCGACCGGAATCGATGTCCGGCGTCCAATTCGCGCAACGCCGCCCAGGGCAGGTCGGCCACCCGGCCAGTCCCGTCGGTGGTTCGGTCCACGGTAGCGTCGTGGATCACCACGACGACTCCGTCCGAGCTCAGGCGAACGTCCATCTCGAGAATGTCGGCGTGCCAGAACTCGACCGCCTGCCGGAACGCGACCAACGTGTTCTCCGGGGCCAGTCGAGCGCCACCCCTGTGCGCGACCAGCAGCGGGGCACCGGCGAGGTACGGATGGCCGGGCCTTGTCGCCCTGTACAAGTCAGTGGACCGAGCGAACAGCCTCGGCGCGCGCAGCTTCCTGTGGTGACAACTCAAGCCACTGATAGAGCACAAGGTCGAGCAGATGATCGGTCATGTCCAGCTCCCGCTGCATCTTTTCCGGCTCGTCTTCCGTCGCTCCGGTGGAGATCCTCTCATCCAGTTCGAGCACTCGTGTCGCCAGGAACTGCAGCAGTTCCTCCACGACCTCGGGCCGTGGCTCGGTGTCCTCCCCACTCGGACTCAACCCGCGGAGCAGGAGCCCGCGCACGAAGGCGAGCAGTCCCGCGAATGCGCGCTCGATCTCGCCGTCGCCGGTGCCGGCATCACCGGTGATGTGCTCCCACTCGAGTTCGTTCCAGTAGAGGTCCGTCGCCTCCTCGAGCAGATGCTCCCGAACGTGCGCTGGCGCCGAAGGGCCCCAGGAAGGGCTCAGGTAACGGCCGAGGAGGTGCGAGAGGCGCTCACGCCGGCCTCCGAGAAGAGTGTTGATGCGGTCGTTCACGAACGAACTCCGGAAGAACCGATCTGCCTGGAACGGCAAACATGGGGAGCCCGCGCGCTGACTGCCAGACGCTGAGACAACGCTGGGTCGCGAAACCGCTCGCTCAGCCGGTCCAGACCAATAGGAGACCGCAGAACGCACCGTCGCCGAGATACTGGATCGGGACTTGGGAGGGGCTCGTGTAGAACTCCATACCTTCGACCCAAGACAGTGGAATGTCGTCGATGTAGCCGCTCCAGGGCGACCCGTCGACGAAGATGCCCGGCGCGCACTCCTCGGGAAGTTCCTCGGCGAAGTCAACGTCCTCGGGAGTCGGCACAGGGTTAATGAACCCGCCGAAGCCGGGACGTGTAGGGATGCGCTCGAGAACCTCCGAGAGCTCGATCGCATTGAACTGACGGATCGCCAGTCGATCGAGCTGCACGCCTAGGCCCAGTTCTGCACGCTCGTAGAACCCGCCCAGCTGTAGCTGGGCACTCCACCTCGCCCGGCCCTCGACCATGATCTCTTCGAGCGCGAACGGCTGCACGGCCAACCGGATGTCGCCCGTCGCGAAAGCACCTGGACCAAGACTCAGCGTGGCGACCTCGGGAGCATAGCCGAACATCGCCACTTCGAAATCGTAGGTTCCAGGGGGGATACCGGAGAGGCTCGCGACACGCGCCACATCGGTCAACGCGTACAGGTCGACGTTCACGAGCCCGACGCGCGCGCCGACAACGGGCGTCCCGTCATAAGAATCCAGGACCCGAACACGGAGCATGGCCGTCTCCGGCTCCTGTGCCGCTGACCCGGCAGGGAGGACGGAGCCAAGTATCACGGCCAACGGGATAGCGAGGACGCGGATCATGACGCTACGCATGCTCCGGCCCGGGGTGTTGGCTGACTCGACCAACCCGGGATGATGTTATTGTAACGCGTGCTGTTGGCGCTAGGAAAGGGTCAGAGGTGCCGTTCTGGACCTCGTCGGGCCGGCGTGATCGTCGTTCCTTCGCTCAGGTCCAAGAGCCCTCCGTCTTCACCTTTCAACTCGATCGGGATCGTGCGCCCCGGCTCCCCCATCATCCGAACACCGACGTGGAAGTGCAGGTGTGGACGACCCACAAAGCCGGTCTGTCCGCTCCATCCCAGGAGCTGGCCGACCGCGACCGTGTCCCCAACCGCGACTTCCAGACCCCTTGAGAAGTGGCCATAGGTCGCCATGGTGGCGTCACCGTGCGCTACCACAACGAGATTAGCGCGCTCAAGGAGCGCCGTATCCGTCCCGCCTTCCGTGAATCTGTCCTGAACGTAGAGGACCACCCCTTCACGTGCTGCGAAGACCGGTGTGTTTGGCGGCATCGCGATATCGAGCGCGTACCGCATGGCGCCCATGTGTGTCTCATCTCCGTCGAAGCCCTGGATCAACGAACTGGTCGTCTTCGGAGCGGATGCAGACGTTCCAGGCGCACTGGTCCCGACGCGGCCCCCCCACCCCGAGCGGCATGCGTGAAGAAACGGTGCAAGCGGCCAAGTGCCAGCCGGCTACAGGCAGGAGGCACAAGAACCTGAAGAGTGCCATTGGTCGCAAGTCAGTCAGTGCAGCTGGCGTGGCGGACCCCAATCGAGCGTCTCCGAGCCATAATCCGCTCCATCGACTCGTACACCAAGCGTCTTGAGTCGCTCTTTCACAACACGTCCTAACTGTATGGTCGTCTCGCTCCGGAGGGCCAGTCGTGACGGAGAGAGTCGCCGTGCGACCTTCGGGCGCGTCGCCCGGACTCTGTCGACGGATCGGCTTGAGGCCCACCCCAGATGCTCACGCATGCGCCAGTTGGCTCAGCGCGGCGTGGCACATGCGGCGGAGTGTGAGCGCGGCCAGATCTTCTCGACTGCGGCAAGTCCGTCGGAGCCCGAGGCCGATGGGCATTACGCTACGAGAGAGATGCTCGACTTCGGAGTAGCCCTGTACGGGACGGATCGTGCTTGGTGACCTTGCAGTGGTTGATCGCGCGGCGGACGCGCCCTCCGGGGGCGCTTATCCCGCGTCGAGGCCGACGGCCGTCGCCTCTGGCGGCCTCCGAGAAGCCGCCGGACAGCTGGATTGGCGTGACACGACCACAGGTCGCACCGTGTCGACGTGGCAGCCCTCCGATTGAAGGATTCTTCGCGTCACGAGGACTGTCCGGTCGAGTACCGGAGGAGGGACTCGAACCCCCGACACGCGGATTATGATTCCGCTGCTCTAACCAGCTGAGCTACTCCGGCAGGTCGAAAAAGCTGTCCGGAGCCGGGCAGGGCTGTCAACCCTGACTCTCGCCCATCGCTGTTCTGGGCCCAAGGTCGCCACCCCCTATGGCTGCTACCTTAAGCCCGTCCCCTGCTAGGCCCTAAACGAACTCGCCCGCGCAAGCACCGGCTCGTCATCCGGGGCGCCGCCGCCTGACCCACCACCCGTTCGATCCGTCCCGGGGTCCTTCCGCTCCCGACTCAGATATCACACTCCATCAACCGCCCCCAGCCCCAAACCCGACGCCCGTCCCGCCCAGCCTTCAGGATGGCCTCCGAACTGGAAAAAATACTCCTCGAAGCTGGTGGCCAGCGCACCGGTAGCGTCCCTTGCTATTCGTTCCCTATGTATGTTTGTCTGCGTCCTGATCGACGCGTCGACGGGCCGCACCCACCACGGCCTCCGGATCCCGCAGGAGGGCAGAGGTAGCCATGGGAATCGCTTTCATCGCCCCGCTCGTCGTGGGAGCCCTCGCGCTCCTCTCGTCCATGCGCATCCTGATGGAGTATCAGCGGGGAGTGGTCTTCCGGCTGGGCAACCTCGTGCGCGCCAAGGGTCCCGGACTCATTTTTCTCCTCCCGTTCGGGATCGAACGTATGCGCAGGATGGACCTGCGGGTCGTCGCGCTGGACATCGCGCCACAGGACACGATCACGCGTGACAACGTGAGCGTGAAGGTGAATGCCGTCGTCTACTTCCGCGTGGTCGATCCGTCCAGGGCCGTGGTCGAGATCGAGGACTACTACTTCGCCACGAGCCAGCTCGCCCAGACCACGCTCCGCAGCGTGATCGGACAATCGGAGCTGGACGACCTGCTGGCGGAGCGCGAGCGGATCAACGAGATCCTCCGCCGGATCCTCGACGAGGGCACCGACCCGTGGGGAATCGAGGTCACCGGGGTGGAGATCAAGGACATCGATCTGCCCGCGGAGATGAAGCGCGCCATGGCCCGTCAGGCCGAAGCCGAACGGGAGCGCAGGGGAAAGATCATCGCAGCCGAAGGCGAATATCAGGCATCCACCAAGCTGGCAGAAGCAGCGGACGTCATGGCCGGGCACCCGGCCGCCCTGCAACTGCGGTTCCTGCAGACCGTCGTAGAGGTGGCGGCCGAGAACAACTCCACGACCCTGTTTCCCGTCCCGATCGAGCTCTTCTCGGGGTTGATGGAACAGTACAGGGGCAAGTCCCCCGGGGGCTGCCTGCCCGCGGCCGAGTTGCCCGAGAGCGATGGGCCCGCACAGCTCGGTTCAGGGAAGCACGAACAGATGGCGCGGCTAGTGGAACAGGCGCTCGGGCTGCAGCGCGCACCCACAAGGACGCCGTCCAGGGACGAGTCGGTCTGAGCGAATCCGGGAGGCCGTCTGGCACCCGGCGCTTCAACCGCGGGGGTCGCGCCCACTTGGCACTGCGCGATCGCAGGGGAACAGCGGACGGACACAGGCTGTTCGCGCTAGTGGAGGATCGCGACTCCCGTGAGGGGCAGCACAGATCAGCGCGACGGGGTTGGCCCAGAGCGGGGCGCCGGGTTCGTCATCGCGCCGCTGCCCGGCCCCGAAGCGGAGTCGGATGCCGAGCTGTCGATCGGTACGAAGCGGTAGAGCGTCTCTCCGTCGCGGATCAGACCGTAGCGCTCACGAGCGATCCGCTCCAACGCCTCCGGGACGTTCTCCAGCGAGTCGACGCGCGCCGTCAGAGAATCGATCGCAGCCTGGAGCCGGGCAACCTCGGCCGCTTGTTCCGCGCGTGTCGCCCGCATTCGGTACAGGTCCAGTACCGTGTACTCGCCCCCGAACACCGCCCAGTAAGCAGCAATCAACAGTGCGGCCGGGAGCAAAGCCTTCTTCAGCCGCCCCACACGCGCCTCCCAGGATAGCTGGCCTGGGCTCCCAGCTGTTCCTCGATCCGAAGCAGTTGGTTGTATTTGGCGACCCGGTCCGTGCGGCTGGCGCTCCCGGTCTTGATCTGACCCGCACCTGTCGCGACCGAGAAGTCAGCGATGAACGTATCCTCGGTCTCGCCCGAACGATGTGAGACTACCGAATGGTAGCCGGCCTCGTCGGCCATGCGCATCGCCTCGAGCGTCTCGGTGAGCGTGCCGACCTGATTCAGCTTCACGAGCATCGCGTTAGCCGCGTCGTCGCGGATTCCGCGCGCGAGCCGCTCCGAGTTGGTGACGAAGAGGTCGTCTCCCACGAGCTGCACGCGCCCACCGACGCGTGCCGTGAGCGCCTCCCACCCCTGCCAGTCATTCTCGTGGAGCGGGTCCTCGAGCGAGACGATGGGGTACTCACGGGTCCACCGTTGCCAGAAGTCGATCATTCCCGCGGTGTCGCGGCGCTCTCCGTTGGACCAACGGAAGACGTACTCGCCACCCTCGAACAACTCGGTCGACGCCGCGTCGATTGCCAGCGCGACGTCATCTCCGGGGCTGTAGCCGGCCCGCTCGATGGCCGTCAACACGATCTCCACAGCTTCCTCGTTGCTGGCGACATCCGGTGCCAAGCCACCCTCGTCGCCCACGGCCGTGCTTTTCCCCTTTCCCGAGACGACGGTGCTGAGCGCGTGGAAGATCTCCACACCGCAACGGAGCGCTTCGTGGAAGCTGTCGAATCCCAGCGGCATCACCATGAACTCCTGAATGTCCACGTTGTTGGGTGCGTGGGCACCGCCGTTCAGGATGTTCATCATGGGCACTGGCAACACCGGCGCGTCGGGACCCGCCAAGTACCTCCAGAGTGGCGCGCCATGCTCCTCCGCCGCGGCGCGGGCCACGGCCATCGAGACAGCTAAAATGGAGTTGGCACCCAGCTTCCTCTTGCTCGGCGTGCCGTCCAGGTCGATCAACGAACGATCCAACTTCCGTTGTTCTTGCGCGTCCAGGCCTAGGATCGCATTCCGGATGACACTGTCGACGTGCTCGACGGCCCTCCGCACGCCCTTGCCGAGATAGCGCCCCCGGTCACCGTCGCGAAGCTCGGCGGCTTCGTGGGTGCCAGTAGACGCTCCGCTCGGCACAGCGGCGCGACCCCGCGCGCCGCTTTCCAAGATCACGTCGGCCTCGACGGTCGGGTTGCCCCGTGAGTCCAGAATCTCTCGCGCCCGCACGTCCACGATCACCGACACGTCGCCTACCCCCTTTTGCAGCTGTCGCTGATGTCCTGTCCACGACCCGCCCGGCTCCATACGCTGGATCGCCCCAGTGCCGATCAGCTTGGCGCGCTCACGCCATAGCACTCTTCGGGACCGCAGCTTCGATCGGACCGTCGCCTCCCCGCAACGCCACGACCGCGTCCCTAGCCCGGCGGGCCAGATCCCCGCGGTCCGAGTGATCGAGGGCCGTAACCGGGATCGGTTCGCCGACTACCACGCGCATCTGCCCGCCCCGAATACGCCAGTCTCTCTTGGCCATGATCTGCCGTCCACCAATCACGGCGACGGGAATGACGGGAGCTCCCAGCTGGATGGCCAACACGAATGCTCCCCTCTTGAAGGGTTGCAAGTTTCCGTCGACGGACCGCGTTCCTTCGGGGAAAACGACCAGGTGGATATCGTCGCCCACGCCACTCATCTTCCGTGCTCGATCTAGCGACTCGATCGCCGCCTGACGGTCCCGTCGATCCACCGAGATGTGTCCGCAACTCCGCCAAGCCCGCCCCCAGACGGGTACTCGTTCCAGCTCCTTCTTGATGACATATCGGTGTTCGACCGGAAGGATGTGGCAGAGCGCGAAGACGTCGAACCACGACTCATGGTTCGCCACCAGAATGCGCGGTCCCTTCCCCGCCAGGTGCTCGGCCCCCTCCAACGTCACGGTTACGCCCGAGGCCCGGAGGAACGTGCGTGCGGACCACCTCGGATTCCGAAAGCAGTATCGCCTGAGGGCGCGTTCGAAGCCCAGCAAGTCCGCGAGGACAACCTGCGCGGCAAGGGCCAGCGTCGCCAGCGAACAGACAAGAAAGACCCAAAGCGCGCGTATCAACCCGTTCCCTTTCCGAAGTGGGAGTAGCCGCCGTCGAGCCCGCACACGCCGGACCCGTCGGCGCGCTCGAGCAGGACCCCGTCACCCTCGACGATTCTGCCCACGCGCGTGAGCGGGATGCCGAAGCGTGCCTGGAATTCGCTGGCCGCCATGGTCAGACCGCCCGGTTCGACCGCCAAGCAGAGCTCATAGTCCTCACCCGCGGAGAGTGCGAGCCGGAGGCCTTCGGCCCAGCCACCTGCAGCGTCGGCCACGCCCGGAGCGACGGGAATCGCCGCCTCGTCTAGGACGGCACCGCACCTTGAGGCCGCAGCGAGGTGTCCGGTGTCGCCCGCCAGACCGTCGGAGAGATCGACCAACGTGCGCACGGCACCGGTTCCGGCCAGCCAGCGGGCCTCTGCAACTCGCGGCACCGGGCGAGCAAATGCCCGCCGATGCGCTTCCAGCGGGCTGGTTCCGGACTCCCACGCGCGCACTGCCGCGCCAGCCGCTCCCAACAGCCCGGTGACCCAGAGATCGTCGCCCGGCCGGCTGCCCTCGCGCAGCACCGGATGGGGCGCCCGACCTAGTGCGGCCACGTCGATCACCACCGGCCCGGACGAGCGTGTGAGGTCCCCGCCCACCACGACCGCACCGACGCTCGATGCGGCAGCGGCAGCCCCTCTCGTCACTGCCTTAACCCACTCCGGGCTGGCATCCGGAACAGGCATTGCGAGCGCGACTAGAACTGCGACCGGCTCGGCGGCTACAGCGGCCAGGTCGCTCAATGCGCCGGTGCTAGCGCGCCAGCCGATCTCTTCAGGATCGAGCCACGCGCGCCGGAAGTGCACGTCCTCGACGCTCATGTCGACGGTCACTGCCCAAGGATCGCCACCGGCCTCCAACACGGCGCAATCGTCGCCCGGTCCGATCCGCACGCGAGCTTCCGGGGCCGGATCCGGAAGCTCGGCCAGCATGGCCCGGATCAAATCGAATTCGCCTCCGCGGCCCAGCGGCACAGACGACCGAAGGGTGCCCCTGCGCATCTAGGCGAACCCGACCGGGGTCATCGCATCGGCCACGTCGCGCTCTCAGCGCGCTGGGTCCAGGTCGAGCACGACGCAGCCGAGGTCGAGGTCGGTCTCGCCGGGACCCGGTTCGGCGAAAGCGTCTCGCAAGTGCGAGACGATGTCGACAGGGAGGATGCCCTCGCCCCGGCCAGCTCGCACGGCGGCACGTCCAGAGCCGTGCAGCGCCAGAGCGGCGGCGAGCCGCGGGTTGAGTCCGCGGGCAAGCAATGCGCCCGCCGTACCGGTGAGGACGTCTCCCATGCCACCCGTCGCCAGGTCCGACGAGCCCACGGAATCGATCAGCACAGGCTCGCCGGGCGCAGCCACCAACGAGGGAAGCCCCTTGAGGATGATGGCGCATCCCAATGTCTCTGAAGCCTCCCTAGCCACGTCGACCCGCCGACCTCGGATCTCGTCCTTCCCGAAGCGCGAGATGCGTGCCATTTCTCCAGCGTGTGGTGTTATCAGGCAAGGCCGCGCCGCCGCTGTCTCCTCGACGGAACAAGGCCTCCTGCTGCCGAGCAGCGTCAAGGCATCCGCGTCAAGCACAAGCGGCTGAGTGCCGGCGTTCAGCACGGTGCTGAGCACCTGTTCTCCCGACGTATCCGTACCGAGCCCGGGACCGACCGCGACGGCGTCCGCCGCGGCGGCACGCTCGACGAGGGCATCGCGGTCGGAAGCATCGACGAAGATCGTCTCGGGTGCGGCTGACTGCAGGATGACCCGATTGTCGGCGGCGGACGCTACGTGCACGAGCCCGGCACCGGCGCGGAGCGCCGCGCGTGCCGAGAGCACCGCCGCGCCGGCCATCCCCGGCTTTCCCGCGACGATCAATACGGTGCCAACCCTGTACTTGTGGGTTTCCGGATCGCGCGGGGGGCGGGTGGCTGCGGCCCACGCCGGAGTGACGAGCGCAGCTCCGAATCGTCCGTCCGTAACCGGCGGAAACCCGATCTCCACACCGATCAGTCGTCCGCGCAGCGCGCGCCCCTGCCCGAGAAGCGTGCCGAGCTTGGGCCATCCGAAGGCCACGGTCACGTCGGCGCGAACCGCCACTCCGGGAGTCACGCCCGTGGCCGCATCCACGCCCGAGGGCAAGTCGAGCGCGACTATGGCGCCCCGTGCGGCATTCACCGAGTCGATCGCGCGTGCCTGCCGAGCGCGCGGCGACCCCCTTGTGCCTGTCCCCAGGATACCGTCCAGCACGACGTCGGCCTCGGACAGGAGATCCCAGGCACTGTCGTCCGCCACGTCGACGACAACCGTGTGAACACGCCAGCCGTGCAGTAGAGGGTCATCGACAGCCCGGTCGGCGACGACCAGGGCGCGCACCGAACGGCCCCAGGCCGCGAGGGTCCGAAGCGCGACGAGCGCGTCACCGCCGTTGTTGCCTGCGCCGACGACCCCGACCACGTCGCCGCGAGGGTACAGGCGCTGCACGACTTCGGCAGCGGCCCGCCCCGCACTCTCCATCAACGTGCGCCCAGGGACACCGTGTTCGGTCACCGCAAGCCGATCGAACACGGCCGACTCCTCGCCCGTGGCAGCTGGTACCTGCCCGCGCGCGAACGGGCGCACGCGCACCATCTATGGAAGCTCCCGGATCCGAGAACCGCCCGGCGGGGAGAGCACGGGAGTGGCCAGCCGGTGTGAGTGGCAGGGTACTGCTATTTGTAACTCTGTCCGATGGTACGTCCGAACGTGATCTCGCCGTTGTCGATCCGGATGTTGAAGCCGCAGTCCGGGTTCGAGCAGACCCATGCCTTGTAACGAATGGGCGCGCCGTCCCGTCCGTAGTCCGAAAGTGGTAGCAGGACTCCGTCCTCGCACTTCCGACAGCGAGGTAGGGCGGTCTCGTCGGCCATGTGCGTCCCCTTCGGTCAGGGCTTGGCTCCCCAAGGATACCCCAGCTCGAAGGCTTCCTCGAAATCGAACACGGCGTGGAAGTCCTCCTTCCGGTCGTCATCCTGCTTGGTCAGGATGCCGCACTCGACCAGCGCGAAGACGATATCGCCCAAATCCTCGGTGGCGTGGATGCCCCAGTGTTCCAACACTGTGCGCGCCATCGGTCCGTAGCGTTCTAACGCCAGCTCGCGCACGCCCTGCGCAAGTTCCTGCCCGGAGATGTGCCGTGGACGTTCAAGCCGCTGCATCACGTGATGAAGCGAGGACAGGAGAAACAGGTACGCCTTCCCGTGAAAGCGCGGGTTCTTCTCCTGAAGCTGGAGGAGTATCTCCTCGGCGAACTGCACGTCTGTCATGCGATCTGCAATGTCGCCCGAGGCCATGGCGAGCGCTAGGCCCGCCACCGGAGGCATTCGGCGATACGAAGTGCGTAGGGTGCCATGCCGGCACCGGCCGGTGATTGGCCGGGCGAGGCCGCGACCGGGCGCTGCCATGGGCGCATGCCGTCACGCCACGCCCGCGAGCTCCGGATAGAGCGGGAATGCCTGGCACAAATCGGTGACTCGGCTCCGCACGCGCCCGATGAGGCCGTCGTCGCCGGGCTTCTCCAGCACGTCAGCGATCCAACCGGCGATGAGCGCCATCTCGGCTTCGGTCATGCCTCGCGTCGTCACGGCCGGAGTGCCGATTCGGAGTCCGGACGCGACGAACGGCGAGCGCGTCTCGCCCGGGACCGTGTTCTTGTTTACTGTCATGCCCGCACGCTCCAGCGTCGCCTCGGCATCCTTGCCCGTCAGCTCGGTGTGGCTTCCGCGCAGGTCCACGAGCACGAGATGGTTGTCCGTGCCGCCGCTCACGAGCCGGAATCCATGCTCCGTCAGCCCGTCAGCGAGCGCCTTGGCGTTGGCGACGATCTGCCGCTGGTAGCCCGCGAACTCGGGTTCCAGGGCTTCCTTGAAGGACACTGCCTTCGCTGCGATCACGTGCATGAGCGGCCCGCCTTGGAGCGCGGGGAAGACCGACTTGTCGATGGCCTTCGCGTGCTCTGCGCGGCACAAGATCATGCCCCCCCTTGGCCCGCGCAGCGTCTTGTGTGTGGTGGTCGTCACAACGTCCGAGTGCGGTACCGGGCTCGGATGGACACCGGCGGCCACCAGTCCGGCGATATGAGCCATGTCCACCATGAGTACGGCCTCCACTTCTCGCGCGACTTCACCGAAAACTGCGAAGTCGATCGTTCGCGGATACGCGCTCGCGCCTGCGATGATCATCTTCGGCCGCTCTCGCCGAGCCTGATCGCGCAGCGCATCGTAGTCGATACGCTGATCCGACTCGCGAACGCCGTATGCGCAGACCTCAAAGAGCATCCCCGAGAAGTTCACCGGTGAGCCGTGCGTAAGGTGTCCCCCGTGGCTCAGGTTCATTCCCAACAACGCGTCTCCGGGCTTCAGGAACGCCAGGTACACGGCTTGGTTGGCCTGCGCTCCCGAATGCGGCTGCACGTTGGCGTGATCGGCGCCGAAGAGCTGCTTGGCCCGCTGGCGCGCAAGGTCCTCGGCGATGTCCACGCACTCGCAGCCGCCGTAGTAACGCTTGCCCGGCAGGCCCTCCGCGTACTTGTTCGTCAGCACGGTGCCGAGCGCATCGAGGACGGCACGGGACACGAAGTTCTCGCTCGCGATCAATTCGAGCTGGGAGGACTGGCGGACGGCCTCGTTGCGGACGGCCTCGAACAGCTGGGGATCGGCGCTCTTCAGATGATCATAGCTCATGGGACTCGGCGTGCTTGTTGGTGCGTGGGCGTTCGCTTCAATCCGGATCTCGCAAAGGCGCGTGCGCAACGGCCGCGTGTAGGAGTCGGCCTGTCTCCTTGCAAGACTCTGTTCCCTTCGGGTCGCGCATCCGTCCGGCCGCGGGGATATCCCGCGTCTGCGCCCATAGTATAGCTGTACCCGCCGAACCCCAGGATGGCCTCGTCACACACGTCGCCGTCCCGTTAGCGGTCGGCTTGAGTGTGAGCCGGGCTTGGCGCGCTTCCCACGACCCCGCCCCGTGGGCGCAGCCACACTCCGCAATTACGTCTGCCAACGGGCAAGGCGGCAGCGTTCGCCACCGGCGTACGGGCGCAGGGCCTCGAGGATGCTCAGGCAGCCTCTGCCAAGCACCAAGACGCGTTGGATCTCCATGCTCAGGTTCCCTCCCTCGTCGAGCCGGCCCGCGTGTTACCCGGGCTGGAGCGCGGCCGCCCCCCGAGCCGGGACGTACACCACGTCCAAGCCGCGGCCGCCACGACTGCCCCGGTGGCGAGTACGCTCCCCTCGGGGCCGAACGCGCCTCCACTCAACCAGGCGGGTCCCCCTGCGCACGACTCGATCAGCGGCGCGTCTACCAACTCCAGCCCGCTGAGCGGCAGGTCGGCCAGGAACGCGTGGGCCCAGTTCCATCCCAGGTGCGCCCCCGTCGGCCACCACAGACTACCCGTTCGGAGACGCAGCGCGCCCAAGAATAGGCCCGCAGCGACTATGTTGGCGAACCCGATCCAGCCGATCTCCGGATTGCCCGTGTGGAGCAGTGCAAACGCAACCGAGGTAAGGCCGATCGCCCACTTGGACCCCCAGACCTCGCTCAATGCGAGCAGGGGGTAGCCGCGGAGCATCGCCTCCTCGGCGGCTGCCGGGATCGCGAGCAGCCAGAGCGAGCCTAGACCCGCCGCCAGCCACTCCCCCCACCCACCGGCGTCGGCTGTCCACCGAAGCCCGCCGAGCGCAACGATCAAGCCGACCGTGAGGAGCGCGACGGCCGCACCCAGCGCAAGGCCCAGCGCAACGCCCGAGCCGCTCTTTGGACTCAGGCCAAAACCGAGCGTGCTCAAGGGGCGTCCTTCCAGTCCGAGCAGCAGCGATCCGGCAATCAGCCCCCCCGCCAACCCGGGGAGCGCTAGCCAGGGAAGTACGGGGGGCGTCAGTACAGCCGCCGGTACTGCGATCGCCAACCAGATCGCCGTGAACAGCAGCAGCCGGAGTACGACCCGAATGCCCGGACGCAGGGCACGGCCGGAGTCACTCCGCAACCCAGTCAGGTCCTCTCCACCGAGAGCGCGACCGCGCTACCGCCTCCGAGGCACAGGGTCGCGAGGCCAGTTTCTGCTCCGCGATCCTGCATGGCAGCGAGCAGGGTGACAAGCACGCGGGTCCCAGAACAGCCGATCGGGTGCCCCAGCGCGATGGCTCCACCGTTTACGTTCACGTGCTCCGGATCCGTCTTCAGCGCGCGAATGTCCGCGATCGCCTGGACCGCAAAGGCCTCGTTGACCTCGATCAACCGGTAGTCGCCGATCGCCTTCCCCTCCCCGCGCATCAGGCGCCGGACTGCGTCGACGGGCGCGAAGAACAAGTCTCGCGGCTCCGTCGCAGCTGAAGCGTAACCGGTGATGTGCGCATCCACGGCGAGACCGTGGGCCAGGGCGTATGCGAGCGAGCAGACCGCGACCGCGGCCGTCCCGTCGCTGAGGCCCGGTGCGTTGCCCGCAGTTACTACCAGCGCTTCAATTCCCCGCAGTGCTTCCGAACCGAAGGCAGGCTCAAGCAAGGCCAGTGCTTCGGCAGTCGTGTCGCGACGCGGCGACTCGTCGACGTCGACAGTCGTGGAAGCCTTCCTGTCACGCACTTTCACCGGCACGATCTCGTCAGCGAATTTGCCCGTGTCGATCGCGCGTACGGCCCGTCGGTGCGACTCGAGCGCGAAGGCGTCGGCTTCCGAGCGGCTGACGACGGCCTCGCGAGCCGTGTACTCCGCGTGACCACCCATGTGGCAGTTCCCGAACGCGCACCACAGCCCGTCCAAGACGATGCCGTCTTGCAGGCTCTGATCACCAGCTTCACTCCGTCGCGTAGACCGTGCAGGTAATGGGGTGCGTTTGACATCGACTCCATCCCCCCGGCCACGACCAGTCGGGCGTCACCCACACGGATCGCCTGGGCTGCCAACATGACGGCCTTGAGCCCCGAGCCACAGACCTTGTTCACCGTGACCGCAGGTATCGAGGCAGGCAGTCCACTTCTGATGGCTGCCTGTCGGGCCGGCGCCTGACCCGCCCCGGCAGTCACGACGTGACCCATGATCACCTCGTCGACCTCACCGGGATCGATCCCGGACCGCGCAACAGCGGCCCCAAGGGCGACGGCTCCGAGTTCGGTCGCCGTGAGCGGAGCGAGTCCGCCCACGAACCGCCCGATCGGCGTCCGCGCCCCGCCCTTCAGGATGAGCGGAATGTGGTCCTGATCACTCATCCCGCATGCCTCCCCGCATCAGGGTCGGGAATAACCCCCGACTAGTGATACCGGGACAGGCGCCGGCACGTGCCCTGCGAGTGACCTCTTCTGCGCGTCGGACAGAGCGCCCCGAGCCTGGGCCTTAACCAGCGGCCTCGACGGTGCGCTCTGCCGGGGCGGGGACCAGCGCGACCGGTTTCTCTCTCGGATCAAGGCGCCCCCAGGGAAGGACCGGATCGTGGTCGAAGATGAGCAGCCATTCTTCGGCGCGGGCCCGGTCCCACAGGGCCCGCTTGGTCTCGAGCGCGACCAGCGGCTCCAGGTCGAACCCCATGAGCCATGGCAGATCGAGATGGAAGGATGTCGGGCACGCATCCCCGAGGAAGCAAGCCTTGTCGTCGCCGCTCTGGACCATCACCGACTGGTGGAACGGGACGTGCCCCGGAGTGGGCAGGACGCTTACGCCATCCGTGACCTCGACCGCGCCGTCCACGTGGTCCTGAAGCCCGGAGGTCTCCACTGGATCGAAGTTGTGACGGAGGTAGGTCGCGCGAGTCCGTTCATTGGCGGCCCTCGCGAACTCGATCTCACGACCCTGGACCAGGTAACGCGCGTTGGCGAAGGCCGGGACAACGCGTCCGTCCGGGTCACGCATGGTGTTGCCCCCGGCATGATCGAAATGCAGGTGGGTTGAGACTACCAGGTCGATTTGTTCCGGGGTGAAACCGGCGGCCCGAATGGCCGTCTCAAGGCGAGTCGGCTCGCCCGCGTTGTCCACTCCGTAGATGTGGTGGAACTTCTTGTCCTCCTTGTTTCCGATGCCCGTGTCGACCAGGACAAGCGCGTTGGGAGCCTCCACGAGAAGGCACCGAAGGGCAAGTGGAATCCGGTTGCGCGCATCTGCCGGGATCCGCTTCTCCCACAGAAGCTTCGCTACGATGCCGAACATGGCTCCACCGTCGAGCCACAGCAGCCCGGCCTCCAGCGCATGGACCCTTATCGCTCCCACCTGCGTCGTGCTGACAAGCGGCAACTCGTCGGCCCGCTCGGGCATCTTCGTCAAAGCACCTCCTTGGCCCGAAAGGGACTAGGACCGGCCGACGCCTTGCGGGCGGCGGCGAGACCCCGGGGTTCGGACCGCTGCGCTGCGACGGTGTCTTCGACGCGGTTGCGCCAGCCGCTCCACCAGCCCGTCCAGATCCCCGACCCCCTGTCGGGAGGCCTCGTCAACGAGACACAGCAGAGCCCGGACGGTCTCAGACGCGTCTCCGTGCGCGCGATGTCGCTGGAGACTGGGGATGCCGTAGTACGCTGCTACCGCGTCCAGGTTTCGTCGTCGAAGCCAGGGCACGAGAATGCGAGCCAGACGCAGGGTGCAGAGCCTCGGCAGGTCGGGAACGCGCCCGGTTGCCTCTTCCAGCTGGGCGCTCGCGAAGTGCCAGTCGAACGCCGTGTTGTGCGCGACGAGGACCCGCCCTTCGAGGCAGCCGTGAAGCTCCTCGGCGATGTGCCGGAACGCGGGTACGTCCGGCAACATGCCCGGATGGATGCCGGTGAGCCCCTGCACGAAGGGCGGCACTGCCGGTCGGGGTTCACGAGCGTGCACCACTCGCCGACGACTACACCCCCTTGTACTTCGACGACCGTGATATCGATGATCCGGTGGCCTTGCGCGAAGGAGCCCCCCGTGGTCCCGACGTCCAGCACCGCGAACCGGACTTCGGGGAGCGGGGCTCCCTGCAATCGCGCGTGGGCGGTCCGGCGCCAGACGTCGGCGTCGTCGACCCGGAACCGGCGGTCAGCCCCGAGCAGTGTGAAGACCGCTCGTGAAGCGGCGCCGGCACTTCCCGACAGTTTGAGCACGTCGTGCGCGATCTCAAGCGTGTACGCTGGCCCACCCGCCAAGTGCGCCGCAGCTCACTGTACGAGGGAGCTGCCCGGGTTCATCCCCACGGAGTTCGCCCCGCTTGCGTAAGCGCGAACGAGAGGGCTTCCAGCTCCATGACCATGTTGACGTCCTTGACCGCCACGCCGGCCGGCACGCGCAGCTGCATGGGCGCGAAATTAAGGATGCCCTTCACGCCTACCGCGACCGCCCGCGCCGACACGTCGGCCGCAGCCGGAGCGGGTATCGCCAGGATCACGATCTCGACCCGCTCGGCGCGCAGCACGTGCTCCAACTCGGCGACGTCGCGCACGAGCACGCCCCTCCAGCACTTTCCCTGCTTGTTGGGGTCCGCATCGAGGACGGCCACGATCTCGAAGCCGCGCCGGCGGAATCCGGGATACTCGAAAAGCGCCGATCCTATTCGGCCAGCGCCCACTAGCGCGACGCGCCACGAACGATCGAGACCGAGGATGTCGCGGAGTTCGGTGGCGAGCTGCCGGACTGCGTAACCGAGGCCCCGTTTCCCGAACGAGCCGAACAGCGACAGGTCCTTGCGCACCTGCGCAGCCGTCGTGGCGGCACGCTCGGCGAGTTCCTCGCTCGAAATGGTGCCGACACCGCCCAGCTCTGCCTCTTCGAGGATCCGGAGGTAGAACGAGAGGCGACGAACCGTGGATTCTGAGATCCTGCGGGCCAGCACGCCCACACGGGGACCTTCCATTCGACCGCCGAGGCTTGCACCGGGCAGCCTTCCCGGCTTGTGAAGTTCTTCACAAAGATAGGAGCCGGCTGCGGCCCGTGCCACCCGGCGTCCCGGGTGGCGCGCGTGAGGCCGAAGGGTAAATCGTTTCCCTGCCGAGAGATGTCGACGCGGACGTGCGCGGAGGACGCCGGCCTCGCCGAGACCACGCCCCCGACCGCGACAGGGCCTACGCCCTCATGGCCGCGGCCCTTGTACGGGTCCTCCGTCCGACCCTCCGGAAGGCTGACCGAGGGGCGGTACCGCGCTTACCCGGGAAGGCGACTCGGGCCGCGTCTGGTAGAACGCCGATACGCGCCGACGAACGTCCTCCCACGGGCCGCGCACGAGTCGCACCCGAGGGAGCGACGCCCGCAAGTAGCGCCCGTAGCGCCGGCGGAGGATACGGGCGTCGAGGAGCAACACGGCGCCGCGGTCGGCGCGGGAACGGATCAGGCGACCGAAGCCCTGTTTGAGCCGGAGTGCCGCGAGGGGCAACAGATACTCCTGGAACGGATCTCCGCCCCGCTTCTCGACGGCCTCCAGCCGTGCGGCGACGACGGGGTCGGTCGGGACCCGGAACGGCAGCTTCTGAATCACGAGCCCCCGCAGCGGATCGCCCGGCACGTCCACGCCTTCCCAGAAGGAGGAAGTGCCCAGGAGCAGCCCATCGCCGCGCTGAACGAAGCGGCTGAGAAGCCGGTGCCGGTCCTCCTCCCCCTGAACGAACAGGGGCCAGCGCGCCTCCGCACCCCTCGCACGCAGGAGCTCGGCGACCCGGCGCAGCGCGCGGTGCGAAGTGAACAGGACGCACAGGCCGCCCTGTGTCGAGCCGGCCAGTTCGGCGACCACCCGCGCGGTGGCGTCCTGGATTGGACCGAACAACGCGGGATCACCGGAGTCCGGCAGATCGGTCGGCACGGCGAGCAGGGTCTGGCGTTCGAAATCGAACGGCGAGGGCATGACCTCCTCCACGACGGGCCCGGCGCGGTCGAGCAAGCGAAGTCCCGCAGCGTCAATGCCCAGACGCCCGCGCAGGAAGTCGAAGGATCCGCCCCGAGTTGTCAGCGTCGCCGAGGACAACGTCACGGTCTCCTGCCGCTGGAACAGTGCGTCCCGGAGGACTGCGCCCAGGTCGACCGGCGCGGCGGCGAGGCCGAGGTTGCGGCGCTGCCCCGCACCGCGCACTTCTATCCAGCGCGCCCATTCGGAAGCCTCTTCCGGACCTGGTACGAGGACGAGGCGAAGCGCGTGCATGGCCGCCTCCAGACGGCGCTCGACGCTGCGCACATCCAACATCCGACCCCCCAGGCGCTCCGCACGGGTCTCGTCGACCTCGATCCGCTCCCGCAGCTGGGCCAGCTCCTTTGCCAGCCGCGTGAAGGCCGCGACCAGCCCCTCGAGCGCCTCGGCAATGTCCGGCTCCTCGGCCGGCTCGCCGATGCCGGCTGCGCCCAGGCGCACCGGCTCGGATCCCGACAGCTCGACACTTCGTTCGATCCCTTCGACCAGCCGTACGGCGGCCTTCTGTGCGTGCTCGAGCGCGGGAATCACACGTTCCGTGACGCGCGACCTGAGCGTGGCCTCCTCGCCGGGGCCCGCGAGCTCGCCCACTAGTGCTCGAAGCACACCGCGTCCGTTGCGGTCCAGCCGAGCGAGCGTACGCATCAGCCCGCGGCGGGTGATGCTGACCCCCAGGTGGGACGTGGCGGAATCCTCGGCGTTGTGCGCTTCGTCTAGCACTAGGCGCGTGGCGGGCGGGAGCACGGCCGCCCGCGTCCAGTTCTGCGTGGCGCGCCGAACGGCGAGATCGGTGAACAGGAGGTGATGGTTGACCACGAGCAGCTGCGCTGTGCTTGCCCTGCGCCGGGCGCGCTGGAAGAAACACCGTTGGAAATGGGGACAGCGGACCCGGAGGCACACGTCGGGATCGCTCCGCACCTCCTCCCAGACTTCGTCGGACGGCACGAAGGACAGATCCGCCAGTGAGCCGTCGTCGGTCGCGTCGATCCACTCGCGCAGCCCGGCCAGCTCCCCTTGGCGTGCCTCTTCGAACAGCGATGGGGCCTCTGCCTCCGCCAACAACGCCCGGCGAATCGAAATGTAGTTGCCGCGCCCCTTCACAAGCGCCCAGGACAGTTCACGGTCGCCCGTGTCACCGAGAAGCCTGGCGACCAGAGGCAGATCTTTGCCGACAAGCTGCTCCTGAAGATTGATGGTCGCCGTCGAGATCACTGTGCGCTCGCCGTTCTGCACTGCCCAGGCGGCAGCAGGCAACAGGTACGCGAGCGACTTGCCCGTGCCCGTCCCCGCTTCGGTGATCGCAATGCCACCGGCGTTGTACCGCTCCGCGACCGTGCGCAGCATGCGCCGCTGTCCTGGCCGGTCCTCGTAGCCGTCGTACAGCTTCTGAAGACCGCCGCCCGGTCCCAGGATGCTCTCGAGTTCATCGGCGTTCAACGGCGTGAGCACGCGGGGTTCGGGCGGCTCGACCACGACGTAGAGCCTGCTCGCGGCGTTGTCCACGAGCGCGGTGCCGAGGCCCTCTTCCCACACGCGGGCTGCCACCGACAGGTCCGCTGGCGAAGGCTCCAGTAGGCCGGACGGGTGGTTGTGCACCATGAGCGTTCCCTCGGGAGCGTCACGGGCTGCGGCCACGACGGCGTTGTGGTTGCCCCGGGCGACCAGCCGCGGATCGGTCAGCATGCGCTCCGGCGTGACGCGGGCAAGGAAGCACACTTCACGACCACCGGCACGCCTGATTTCCCTGCGGATTTGTTCGGCGGCGCCAGTCTCGAGCCTGAGCGGCTGCCGGTCTCCCGACTCACCCCTTCGGGGCACGACTGGCAGGGCCTCCGTCCCGTCGAGCCCGGCTAGCGCCACCGCCGGCAGGGCGGCCGTGCCAGCGGGCGTTCCCTCTTCCCGCCAAGAACCGGGGCGGGAGCTCACGTCTTCAGGATCTGTTTCTTGGCGGCCGGAAAGAGAACGTTGTTCAGGATCAACCGGTAGCCGGGGGAGTTGGGATGTAGATCCAGGTCGGTGGGCAGGTCACCGATCTGGTGTTCGGGGTCGGCGGGATCGTGCCCGCCGAAATAGGTGAACGTACCCCTGCCGAATGCACCGTGGACGTACTTCGCGAAGTCACCCTCGCGCGCGAGAATCACGGTGCTAGCCTTGATTCGTTCAACGCGAAACGACGTCGTGAGTCCGTAGAAGTCCGGCAAGACCGATTCGTGGTTCTGCGTGAGCATCGCGGGAACCGGATCGAACTTGGCCGAAAAGTCGAAGAGCGTGTACGCCCCGAGTTCCTCGCGCCAGGCGGTGTTCACCTGGTGACCGTCGATGTCGCTGAAAGCGTTGACCGAGGGTGCGGTCTGAACTCGGGCGTCGCGGAACGCCATCGCAGCATCCCAATCCAGGCGTTGCGATGCGTTCGGCTCCGGTGGGGTTCCATCAGCGTAGGCGACGGCGATGTCCGTATCGTGCGCCGCGAGCGCCAGCTCGAGCGTCTCGGCAGCCGAGCACATCGCGAACAGAAAACCTCCGCCCTCGACGTATTCGCGTATCCTGCGCGCGACTTCCTTCTTCAGCTCGGGGACCGTGCCGAAGCCGAGCGAGTGGGCCATTTCCGTGTTGCGTGCGACCTCCTCCTGGAGCCAGGCCGATCCCACGTACGTTATGTAGAACTTCGAATACTGCCCGGTGAAATCCTCGTGATGCAGGTGAAGCCATTCGTAGTCCTCAAGGCTTCCCTCGACCACCTCGCGGTCCCAGATCCGGTCGTACTCAATGCCCGCGTACTCGAGCACGATGGTGACCGCGTCGTCCCAGGGCGTCGCGTTCGGCGTCGTGTAGACGGCGATCCGTGGTGCCCGCTCGAGCGGCACCGACTCCATGTTGGAGTTCGCGATCTCTGCGCGCACCCTCGCCGTCCCAGCACCGTCGATCGGAATCACCGTGATCCCCAGGAGCGCGGCTTCCCGACGTAACGGATCGGTGTCCGGTAGCAGGAAGGCGCCGCCCCTGTAGTTGAGCAGCCATTCTCCGTGTGCACCCCCCTGAAGGGCCCGGAAGGTGAGCCCGTACGCCTTCAGGTGATTGGTCTGAGCCAAGTCCATGGGAACAAGCAGCTGCTGGGCCCCTCCGGGACTCACCGCGGCGAGCGCGGCGAGCACCCACACGGATACGGTGTTGCGACGCCGGCGCGCGCTGCCGGGTCCAAGCGGGCTCACGCAGCTCCCCCCAGGCGCTCGAGCTCGCGGCGGGCCTCCGGCACCACGGCGCTCGTGGGGTTCGTGAGGATCAGCCGTTCCAAGAGGCGTCGCGCGACGCCAAGGCCATCCGGGTTACGTGCCTGCCAGCGCGCAAGCGCGAGCACCGCTTCGGGGAACTCGACAGCCTCCGGATACTGTTCGACCAGGACGACGCGGATCCGAGCCGCTTCGTCGGGCGCGAGGGCGAACTCCCAGAGACGCGCCGCGTGAGCCAGCACTGCGGGACGATCCGCGTCGGGAAGGCCGACGACGGCGCGCTCCAACAGCAGAGCGGCCTGACGAGCTTCCCCGCGGCGCGCTGTCACCGAGGCCTCGGCCACCGCCAGGGCGCTCGGCTCGTTCAGCCGACCGAGCAGGGACACCAGCTGGATCGTCTCGGTCGCGGCCGCGGCGACCAGGCCCTCGACTGCCTGTGCGAGCGACGCACTCGCGAGCTCGAGCTCCCCGCGGGCAAGCGACACGTAGGCCCGCTCCAGCGCGCTGCGAGGACCTAGCACGTCCGCGACCACCGCGGCGGCCGCCGGCAAGTCCCCCTGTCGCTGGATGGCAGCGGATACCGCCGCCGCCAGCTCGTCCGATTCGGGTGCGCCGGGAAACTCCCGCCGGAAGCGGGCCAAGTCATCCTCCAACTGCGATACGTCGGCGGACCGGACCCGCATTCGGATCTGCCCCGCCATCCGCTCACGCCGCTCGAAGGATCCTGAGGGCGCGGCGGCCACGAGTCTCTCTCCGGCCTCCATCGCGGCCGACGTGTCTCCGGCGGCCAGCGCGAGGTCCGTGATGCGTTGGTCCAGCACCCGGCCTTCATCGCCCCCGCCGGAGAACTCCCGCAACGAGTCGAGCGACCAGATTGTAACCTCGGAGGCGTTGGCGTCTTCGCCCCAGCGCGCCAGCTCCTGGAGAAACGCCGCACGGGTCGCCCGATCGAGCCCGGGCGCTAGGTCCCGGGCGATCGCGAGGGCGCGCTGGCCGCGGCCGTCCAGCAGCGCCAGCTGGACGGCGAGAATACGGCCTTCAGGGCCGGCGCCCGTCTCGTCGAGGGCGGCCACGATCGCATCGACAAACGCGGCCCGCGCGTCGGGATGGAGGATCCGGATACGGCGCACGACCTCCGCCGCTTGTTCCGTGGAGCCGTCCGCGGCGCGGGCCCATTCGCGCGCCGCCTCCTCAGGTCGGTTGCTCTTGAGCAACAGATCGCCCATCTCGGCCGCCAGCGCGCCTTCGTCCCCGCTCTTGTCGCGCCCCTCGACCAGCAACTCAAGCGCGCGCTCGACCCCGAGCGCCCGTTCCCAGTGAGGCACGGACAGCCGGTAGCGCTCCACGTCACGTGGATCCGCTCGGATCCAGGCGCGGACCTCGCGCTCGACCGCGTCGACCGAGTCGGCCTCCGCGAGTATTCGAAGCTTGAGCGCGTGCACTGCGGGCGCGTCAGCATCCTCGGACAAGAAGCGGTTGAGGAATGGAAGCAGCTCGAGCGATCGTCGCTGGGCGCGGAGCAGACGGTCGAGCGCGACGAGCGCTCCCGCGGACCGGGGGTGGGTCGTGAGAATCCGTTCGAGCACGAGCACGGCCTCACGAAGTTCGCCGCGCACCTCCAGGCTTCGCGCCTCGCTCAGCGCCCGCGTCTCGGCGACCCGATCCTGCGCCGCCAGTGCGCCCTGGTGGCCAAGAAGCGCGACCAGCGCCCACACGAGTGCCATCGGCCGCAGAGGCATCCGCCTCACTCCGGTCCTCCTCCGGCCAGCGCTTCTCCGGGGCCCGTCGGGTCACCCGCGGACCCGAGCCCGGGGCGCCCCGTTGCCATGTTTAGGCGATCGAAGTAGCGCAGCACCAGGTCGCGTTCCGCCGGGCTCAGCCGCTGAAGATGTTCGGGCAAAGGCAGTTCGTACCGGAGGATGTCCAGGGCACCGGGTTCCAAGGGAAGCACCTCGCCCCGCTCGAACGCGGCCGGAGCACTGGATCGACGCTCTTCGGACACTTCATCGTTCTCCAGCATGCGCCCGGCGTCCAGCAACCGGTGGAACAGTCGATCCTGGCGCATGCGCGTCTCCGGGTCCAGCCGTCCTCCCGCGAGCCGCTCGGCGAGCTGTCGCGCCTCCTCGGCGAGAGCCTCGAGGCTCCCCAGCGTCTCGTTCTCCGCGTCCGGGTGCCGTGCCAAGTACTCGAGTCCACTTGCGACCCGCTGCTGGCCGTACGAGAGCTGATCCAGCTGCTGCCCCATAGCGCCATCGCCAAGCTGCATCGGGAGGATCTGGCTCACGCGGTTGTTGACTTGGCTTTGCTGCCGGGCAAGTTGCTCGATCCGTTGACTGACGTCCCCCTGGCTAGGATCGTCCCCATCCCCCGCCGGCTGACTCGCCATCATGGCGGAGATCGCCAGCCTGTTGAGGGCATGCACAGCGTCTTCCGCAGCGACCTGGGGTCCCGGCGGTGCCTGCCGCGCCGACACGAGCGCCTCCGCGGTCCGCTCTACTGCGCCCAACGCCTCACCGAGTGCCGCTGAGACGTCTCGAAGTTGCGGTGCGGGACCGCCCGCCGGGAGCATGATGTTGTCGGCAAGCATACGGAGTCCTTGTAGCAGCGCGGCCTCGTCCCCGCGCAGCTCGGTCAAGTCTTCCGCGCGCGAGCCCTGCATCCGGCGGCCCAGGGCTGTCTGGCGACGGGCAAGGGAGAGGGCCTCCTGGCTCGCCCGGTCGAGCGCGCGCTGGAGGGCCGCGGCGCGCTGGCTGGACATCTGCTGCCAGGCCCGCTCCAGCTGGTCGGCGGTGCGCTCCAGCGCCTCGCCGGCTCGGTCCGCTTGGCGAGCGGCCTCCGTATTCGATCGTTCGAGCAACTCCGCAGAAGAGGCACTCTCGTTCCGTTGCTGCAGCGTGCGCAGCGTGAGCTCCATCGCGGACGTCGCGGTCTCGGCGTGGCGCCCCGCTTCGTCAACACTGGCCCGCGCCGCCTCTTCGTCGAGCTCGGCGAGGCTCCGTGCCAGCTCCGACAACCGCGCCTGCAGGCCACGCGCCTCGTCACTCAACCCGGCCTGTTGGCGCTCCCTGACGGCGCGCTCACCGCCCTCGCGGAGCGCGTCCGCCAGAGCCCGCTCGCGTTGCCCCAGCTCTAGCGCGTCCTCGGCGGCGGCCCGAAAGTTCCGCTCGACCGCCAGCCGACGAAGCCGCTCAAGCGAATTCTGGAGTTGCTCACGAAATCGCTCCTGTTCCGCGGCAAGCTCTTCGAGCGTGCGGCGCGCGTCGCGACTGTCGGTCTGGGCAAGTCCATCCGCCATCTCTTGTAGCTGCTCGAACAGCTCAGGTGAGGTAGCCTCCCTGAGGAGCTGCCCGAGTTCGCTCAGATCCTTCTGGAGCTGCGGATCGGAGGCTCCAGCCTCCCGCAGCGCCTCCGCAATGGATTCCAGTTCAGCCCGCGCCGCCCGGGCTTCCTTCGACATCTCATGCTGTCGCTCGAGCGCCTGCCGCAACTGCTCGCGCTGCTCGAAGTCGGCCAGGCTCCCGTCGCGCTCCGCGGCCCGCGTGCCGACATCGGGGCCAGCCGACTGCCGTGCGCGCGCGTCCGCTTCACGTTCGAGATTCCGCGATTCGTCGCCGGCGCGCCGGGAGCGGCCGGCAAGCTCGGCGAGGCGGTCCGCCATGTCCTCCAGCTCTTTCTGCGCGTCGCGCCGCAGCTCCGCGACCTGCGGCATGTGCAGAGCGTACTCGCGCGTCTCGGCCAACGACGGCCTAGGAGCGTTGTCGAGGACGCGCGCGAAGTAGCGCACCGTGTCCCCGGGCAGTAAGCCCCACTCGCGCAGGTCCATGACGGGACGGACCAGCGCCGCCCGAGTACCACCGAGCTCAGTGCGTTGTAGGATGGGCGGCAGACGCAGCCCCTCGACCGTCACGCGGTACGCCACCAGCTCCAGCGCGCTGACGCCGTAGTCGTCGCGCAGCTCGAGCACGAGCGGCTGCCTGAGCGTGAGCGGAAGAACGGTATCGACGGCCGGGAAGGCGAAACGGACCTGCGGCGCGGAGTCGGGCGTGATGGTGAGTTCGAGCGGATTCGGCACGAGTTCGGCGCCCATGCCGTTCGAGTCCCGTAACCGCCATGTGTACGTGCCGCCGCCACGCGGCGCCCAGCGCCCACCGAAGGCCGACCCCTCCGTCTCAAGCGGCACCCTGAGCCCGTCTTCTTCGCGTTCGAGCTCAGCGGCCTGCAGCGGGCCCGTGGCGCGCCCCGCGATCGTGACTCGCGTGCCGATCGGCATCGTCAGCGGCGGCGGATCGCGGTCATAGGCCTCCAGCGCGCGGCCGGTGTGTGGTGGGAACACCAGCTCCAGGGTGAGCTCGCGCACGATGAGCGGATCCACCGGCACGATCCGGTAGCCTTGTGTAGCAGTCCCGTCGGGTGCGAACGCCGAGTACTCGGTCGCAGCGCCGACCGCGGGGAACAGGAACTGGGCCTCGCCGCCCTCGGTCGCCAGCGTCTCCGTTTGGGCCACTTCCCCTTCCGCACGCCACCTGAGCGTCACCTCGCTTCGACCCGGCGCCCGGACCATTACGTTAACGGCCGAGCCTCGCAGCACCTCGACGTCGCCAGGAGAGATCTGGAGGGGGGGCAGCGTCGCGCGCGAGAGCGTATGGAGGGGGCGCCCGAGTCCGGCCCACGCGTCTCGGGACCGGTTTGGCGAAGACACGCCGAGCAACACGACCATGGGCGCCACCAACGCTACCGCCACCGCTCCGCGGCGCACCCAGCCCCGTGCTCCGGTGTCCAGCGGGCCGGCGAGCTGCTCGGGAGGAAGCGAGAGGCGGACAGCAACCGTGCGCTGGGCGAGCTCGGCCAGGCTGCGGGAGACGCCTGCGGGCACTTCCCGGGTCAACTGTAGGGCACCACGCACGGTGCCGCGCGCAAGCCCCGCGGAGTCCTCCATGGCACGGGCCACGCGATGCTCGGCGAGCCAGCCGCGATCACCGCGCCCGAGACGAACCGCCAGAACGAGCGCCAGCACGGCGAGCCCCAGATCGAGCAGGAGCGGCCCCGGGCTTCCCTGGCTCCACCCCTCCGGGCCCGCAGCCAGCCAAGCCACGGCCAGTACAACCCCCAGCGCTGCGATCGACCAGAGCCCCGCGGCCATGACAGCGCGACGCAGGAGGTGAGCCCGCACGCACGCCACGACCTCGGGCACGCTCCGCTCAGGCCCCAAGCTCCGCACCTGATCGTCCGGCGGGGTCAACGGACCTCTTGCCGAAGCGCGTACAGGAAGATGTTCACGCCCATTCGTAACGCCTGCTCGCGCTTCTGCGGAGCGTCTTGGTGGACGTCCGCGTCCTCCCAGCCGTCGCCCAAGTCCGTTTCATAGGTATACATTACGACGAGCCGGCCGTCGTAGAAGACGCCCAGAGCCTGTGGTGGCTTGCCGTCATGCTCGTGAATCTTCGGAATCCCCTCCGGGAACCGGTAGAAGATGTGGAAGACGGGATGGTCCACCGGAAGCTCGATCAGGTCCTGATCCGGGAAGACCTGCCGGATCTCGCGCCGGAACGACTCGTCCATCCCGTAGTTGTCGTCGGCGTGGAGAAAACCGCCGGCGAGCAGGTGAGCGCGCAGCGCCTGACGCTCGGCCGCAGACCAGGAGATATTCCCGTGACCCGTCATGTAGAGATACGGGTGATCGCTCAGCGTGGGGTCAAGCAGGCCGACCGTCGCCTCGCGCCCTGCGACCGCTAGACCCGTTCGGTCGCGGATCGCGGCGAGCAGGTTGGGGAGAGATGAGGGATTGGCGTACCAGTCTCCACCTCCTTCGTACCGCAGGCGGGTGATCGTCAGGGTCGTATCGGCCCATCCGCCGATCGACAGGGCCGCCGTCGCGGCCAGGATCAGGGTCATCGTACCCAGCCCCTCGTCACGAACCGATCTCGTGTACGATCTCGTACGCCAGATTGCGCGGCAGCCCGTGCCGCCGCGCGAGTTCGCGTGCCGCGTAGCTCGGGCGCAGCCCCTCGTCCAGCAGAGCCCGTGCGAGGCGCTGCGCGGCAGCGCGACCGCCGGCGTCCAGCGCGGGCCCCATCTCGGCCCGCCCCACCACCACCGTGACCTCGCCCTGGGGAGGACGCTCTTCGTAGTAGCTAAGGATTCCCGACAGTGTTCCTCTCCTAATCTGCTCGTGGACCTTGGTCATCTCGCGAGCCACCGCGGCCCTGCGCTCGGGACCGCAGGCCTCGATCAACTCCCGGATGAGAGCACCCAGCCGCTCCGGGGACTCGAACAGCACAACGGTCTCTTGGGACTTGCCGATCCGCCGGAGTAGCTCGCGCCGCTCCCGCCCCTTGCGGGGCGCAAATCCGAGGAACGCGAAACGGTCGGCTGGAAGGCCGGAGGCGACCAGAGCGGCGAGCACGGCGGACGGTCCGGGAACCGGAACCACATCGTGGCCGGCCTCCACCGCGGCACGAGCGACTCGCAGCCCCGGATCGCTCACGAGGGGCGTCCCAGCGTCCGAGACCAGTGCAAGCCGCTCCCCGGCGCGGAGCCAGTCGAGCACGTCGACGGTGCGGGCCGCCTCGTTGTGCTCGCGCACCGATACGACCGAAGGCCGGATACCCAGGTGCCTCAGCAGAACGCGTGTCCTGCGCGTGTCCTCGGCTAGCACGCGGTCCACCTCGCCCAGTACGCGTTCGGCGCGCCGGGTGAGGTCTTCCAGGTTGCCAATCGGGGTTGCGACCAAATATAGGATGCCCAGTCTCGTCTCAATGGCGGGAGGTCGCTCGGAGGAACCGCTGGAAGATCGCGTCCGGTCGAGGCGAGGGCGAACAGACGGCGAGCCGCCTGACCGCGCCGGCCCGCCTCAGGCTGCCAGGTGCTGCTTGATCTTCTCCTCCAGGTGGGGGCGCGGAACTGCGCCGACGACTTTGTCTACGACCACGCCGTTCCTGAAAAAGAGCACGGTCGGGATGGAGCGCACACCGAACTGGCTGGCGGTCTGAGGGTTAGAGTCCACATCCAGCTTGCCGACACGAAGGCCCCGGTCCGCGTAATCCTCGGCCAGCTGCTCAATAAGCGGGGCGATGAGCCGGCACGGGCCGCACCAAGCCGCCCAGAAGTCGACCATGGAGAGCTCATCCCGGTCCCGGACTTCCTCGCCAAAATTCGTGTCGGTGATCTCGAGGACCTTGCCGTCTGCAGCCATTGCGTTCTCCTTAGGTCGCACTTCTCTCAAGTAAGTCTGACGCGTGTCGTCTCGTGCCTTCGCCCCGAACATGAACACACTCGATCTGGCCCACGTCGCGATCGCGGTGTCCTCGCTCGAGGAGGCGCTCAAACTCCACGGGTCCCTTGCCGGGGTCCCTCCCACTGAGCCCGAGACGCTGCCCGAGCAGGGGGTCAGAGTCGTGTTCGTCGGCCAAGTCGAGCTGTTGGAGCCGCTCGCTCCAGATACCCCGGTCGGACGCTTTCTCTCCCGCCGCAGCTCCGGTCTCCATCATATCGCCTACCGCACCTGCGACATCGACCGCGAGCTGGAACGACTTGCGGCTCCAGGCTTCGAGCGGATAGACAGAACCCCGGATCGGAGCCCGCGGACACCGGGTGGCGTTTCTCCAACCGAAGACGTCCAGCGGCGTGCTAGTGGAACTGGTAGAGCACACATGGGCGTCAGCTCCGCTCGACTCGCCCGGCTAGCCATCTGCTCCCAGAGCCCGGGACAATCGACGCGGTGGCCGGCCCGCCTCGCCCCGCCGCCGGGTCGTCGCACCGGCCGGCGGCGTGGCACCCATACTCGTGCGGCCGCGCTCAAGGACCCGCCTCCGAGCCTGCTTGCCCGGCACTCGCGCCGACTCCCCCGGCCGCGTCCGCTGCCACCTCGAAGGTGAGCGCACTCAGGTCAGAGTTCACGGCCACGCGCAGCACTGCGCCTTCCGGGATGTCCTCTCCGAGCACGCGCAAGGCGAGCGGATCCTGAAGCTGGCGTTGGATAGCCCGTTTGAGGGGTCGAGCGCCAAAAGCCGGATCGTATCCTTCACGTGCGAGGAATTCCTTCGCGGCCTCGCTTACCGCGAGACGGAATCCGAGTTCGACGGTCAACCGTTCGACTCGCCTCAGCTGCAGGTCGACGATGCGCTTGATCAGCGCCTGCGAGAGCGGACGGAATACGATGATGTCATCCACACGGTTCAGGAATTCCGGCCGGAACCGGCGATGGAGCTCCCGGTTCACGTCGTCCTCGAGACGCTTGTGCTGCTCGTCGGTCTCGAGCCCTCCGGCGCGCTGCAGGATCATGTGGCTGCCAATGTTCGACGTCATGATGACGACGGTGTTGCGGAAGTCCACGGTGCGGCCCTGTGAGTCGGTGAGCCGTCCGTCGTCCAGAACCTGCAGAAGCACGTTGAATACGTCTTGGTGCGCCTTCTCGATTTCGTCGAACAGCACCACCGCATGTGGCCGGCGGCGCACGGCCTCGGTGAGCTGCCCCCCCTCCTCGAAGCCCACGTAACCGGGGGGAGCACCGATCAGGCGTGCCACGGCGTGTTTCTCCATGTACTCCGACATGTCCATGCGCGTCATCGCGCGCTCGTCGTCGAAGAGGAACTCGGCGAGAGCCCGCGCGGTCTCCGTCTTGCCGACGCCGGTGGGCCCCAGAAAGATGAACGAGCCGACCGGCCGGTCGGGATCCTGTAGCCCCGCACGCGCCCGGCGTACCGCGTTCGCCACCGCTCGCAGAGGATGGTCTTGACCGACGACCCGAGCCGCCAGCAGGGACTCGAGGTGCGCAAGCCGCTCGCGCTCGCTCTCGACCATGCGGCTCACTGGGATCCCGGTCCATTCCGCCACCACCATCGCGATATCGTCGGCGTCTACTTCTTCCTTCAAGAACTTCCCCTCGGCCTGTAGCTCGTCCAGATCACGCTCGGCCTCCGCAATGTCTTGCTGCTGGCGCGGTAGCTCCCCGTACTGGATCTCCGCCGCCCGCTGCAGATCCCCGGTACGCGTCGCGCGCTCGGCTTCCACCTTGAGTTCGTCGACCCGCTCCTTGAGGGACTGCAGCTTGCGGATCTGCGTTTTCTCCGCCTTCCAGCGGGCCTTCATTCCCGTGCTCTGCTCCTGCAGCTTGGATAGTTCGGCGGCGATCACGGCACGCCGCTCCACAGCTGTCTTGTCCTTCTCTTTGGCGAGTGCCTGCCTTTCGATCTCGAGCTGTGTGATCCGCCGCTCCACTTCGTCGATTTCCTGGGGCATCGAATCGATCTCGATGCGGAGCCGGCTTGCGGCCTCGTCCATGAGATCGATGGCCTTGTCGGGCAGGAAACGGCCTCCGATGTAGCGGTCCGAGAGCTTCGCCGCCGCGATCAAAGCCTGATCGGTAATACGAACGCCGTGATGTACCTCGTATCGCTCCTTGAGCCCGCGCAGAATCGCCACGGCATCGTCAACAGACGGCGGCCCCACCAAGACCGGCTGGAAGCGCCGCTCGAGGGCCGGATCTTTCTCGATGTGTCTTCGATATTCATCGAGCGTGGTGGCACCGACGACGCGGAGTTCCCCGCGTGCGAGCGGCGGCTTCAGCATGTTTCCAGCGTCGACGGCACCTTCGGCACTGCCGGCACCCACAATGGTGTGCATCTCGTCGATGAACACGACGTAGCTTCCTTGGGATTCGGTGATCTCCTTGATCACCGCCTTCATGCGCTCTTCGAACTCGCCCCGGTACTTGGTGCCCGCAAGCATCGCCGGGATGTCGAGCTGGAGGAGCCTCTTGTCGGCGAGGGAACTTGGGATGTCCCCGACGATCATCCGCTGCGCAAGACCCTCCACGATGGCGGTCTTCCCCACGCCCGCCTCGCCGATCAGAACCGGGTTGTTCTTGGTGCGGCGGGCGAGAACTTTGATGACTCTTCGAATCTCGTCGTCACGACCGATCACCGGGTCAAGCTTGCCCTGGCGGGCGAGCGCCGTCAGATCCCGGCTGTAGCGATCGAGCGCACGGTACTTGTCTTCGGGGCTTTGATCGGTGACCCGATGGCTTCCTCGCACCGATTCGAGCGCCTTTCGTACCGTGTCGTGCCCGGCGCCGACGTCACGAAGCACACGGCCGGCATCGTCCTTCTCCCGGGACAGCGTCAGCAGGAGATGTTCGGTCGAAACGTATTCGTCGCCGAGCGAATGTGCCACGGAATCCGCGTCGTCCAGGGCCCGGCTTAACTCGCGGGAGAGCGGCGGATCTGCTCCGCCCTCTACCCGCGCACGCTTCGCCAACGCCTCCTCTGTGCGCTGCCGAACGAGCGGGATCCGCACACCTAGCTTCTGAAGCACCGGGATCACGATCCCTTCTTCCTGGCCAAGCAGGACATGGAGCAGGTGGACGCCCGCGATCTCGGGATGACCCCGCTGACGAGCCTCCTTGGACGCGTCTTGAACCGCCTCCGCGGCCTTCACGGTCAACCGTTCGGCGCTTAGCATGATGGGACCGTCCGTTGTTAAATCGATCCAACGCCCTGCCCCGATGGCAGGCGCGTGATGTCCATCTGGAGCAAGTGTTCAACTTCCGGGCCACGCCTCGTGCGGAGGCCCGGAATGCGCCCGCCCGAACAGAATACAGAACTCCCCTGGCGGGTGCCGGATTCGGAGGCGGACGCAAAGGCGGCGCGGGCCGCGGGCATAGGGTTTGTTGCGGTTCCGACGGGGACGACGCCGGGCGAGATACCGCCCAGCATGCACTCCGGGCCATGCTCGCGGGGGTAGGGGAGATCGTCTCCGCACTTCCCCGGCGGCCGGCTGTTCGGCTGGCTCGAAGATGGCAGCGCTCGACGCATCGCGCCGAGGCGCCCTCCGGTGCAGGAGAGCCGCAGCCCGGGTGCGGCTCCGCCCGCACCGTGCGCTCTGTCCGCGAACCGCCCCCCACTCGAGCCCCCGGGTGCGGTCCGACGCCCGGGCCGTCCGTGCGACCGCCCTGACCCAACGGCTTGTGAGCCCTCCCGCGGGTGGCGCGACCTCTGCGCCGGCCGGCGCCGGCGGATCGTTGACAGGGCCGGGACGGCCTAGGACTTTGCGCAGCCGAACAGGCGAGGCAGCGACACCCAGAACGGGAGAGCCCATGGCCACGGCCGAGCACGACGTCCAGCGGAAGGGACTGCCGCCTGAAGCGTACGAGCCGGTCCCGGGAGACCAGTATCCCTCCTACGTTCCAGCCGCACAGTCGGTCGGAGAGCTCACGGCCAAGGCGGTCGCGGTCGGCATCCTGCTCTCGATCGTCTTCGGCGCCGCCAATGCGTACCTCGGACTGCGAGTCGGACTCACGGTCAGCGCGTCGATCCCGGCAGCGGTGATGGCGGTGGCAGTCTTCCGGGTCTTGCGTCGGGGGTCGATTCTCGAGACCAACATGGTCCAGACGGTGGCCTCGTCCGGCGAGTCGCTGGCCGCAGGCGTGATCTTCACCCTTCCTGCGCTCTTCATCTGGCAGCGCGAAGACCCGACCGTCGTCGTGGACGTCGTCCAGGTCGGGGCAATAGCCCTCTTTGGTGGCCTGCTGGGCGTGCTGTTCATGATCCCTCTGCGTAGTTACCTGATCAGCCGCGAGCACGGCCACTTGCCGTTCCCCGAAGGAACGGCCTGCGCCGAGGTGCAGGTCGCCGGCCAAGTCGGCGGGAGCAAGGCCGCGCTCCTCTTCCAGGGGCTCGGAATCGGCGCGCTCTATCAGGTGCTCGCAAACGGCCGCGGGCTCGCGCTCTGGAACGAATCGCCCGCCATCAACCTCCCGCGAAAGGCCCAGCTCGGAGGGGACTTCACCCCCGAACTGCTCGGGGTCGGCTTCATCATCGGGCCGCGCATCGCGGCCATCATGTTCGGCGGAGGCGCGCTCGCCTGGCTGATCCTCATCCCGGCCATCGACATCTGGGGCGGCACCAGTACGGTCTATCCCGCCGCCGCGCCGATGAACACGCTGGCGTCAGGCGACATCTGGAACAGCTACATCCGTTACGTGGGCGCAGGCGCGGTCGGCTTCGCGGGCATCGTAACCCTCGTCAAGAGCATGCCCACGATACTTGAGAGCTTTCGCCTCGGTTTCTCCAACATCGGAGGTGCGGGCTACGCCAGCGTGCCGCGCACCCAACAGGACCTGCCGTTCCGACTGGTCGGCGTTCTGGCGGCCCTCATGGCGCTGGCTATCTGGCTGTTCCCCGGAGTGCCCGTGAACCTCGTGGGCGCGGCCCTGATCGTGGTCTTCAGTTTCTTCTTCGTCACCGTCTCAAGCCGCATCGTCGGCCTCATCGGGTCCTCGTCGAACCCGGTCTCCGGAATGACGATCGCCGCGCTCATCCTCACTTCCCTGATCTGGGTGGCGCTCGGCCTCAACGACGGAACAACCGCCTCGAAGGCGGCCGTGCTCGCGGTCGGCGCCGTGGTGTGCATCTCCGCGGCGATGGCGGGCGACACATCCCAGGACTTGAAGACGGGCTTCCTGCTCGGCGCCACGCCCCGGCGACAACAGCTCGGAGAGATGATCGGTGTGATGGCGTCGGCCCTGGTGATGGGCTCGGTGCTGATTGTGCTCAATCAGTCGTACGGGATCGGCACGGCAGACGGCCTGCCCGCGCCGCAGGCCACGCTCATGAGTCTCGTGATCGACGGGGTGCTGGAGTCGTCGCTGCCTTGGGGCTTCGTCGTACTCGGCATGGCGATCGCGGCCATAGTAGAGTTCGTGCTCAGACAACCGGCGTTGGCCTTCGCGGTCGGGCTGTACCTCCCCATCTCGCTGACCACGCCGATCATGGTCGGCGGTCTGATGCGCCTGGCGCTCACTCGGCGCTGGGAAGGCGAGACGGTGCCCGACGCAGACGAGGCGCCATCACCGGCGGGCCATTCCGGCACGGCGAAGCATCCCGTGGCGAGCGAAAAGAGGGAGCAAGGCGTGCTCTTCGCCTCCGGGTTGATCGCCGGGGCCGCGCTGGTAGGCGTGCTGATCGGTGGCATCATCTACGTTGTGACCCAGGCAACCGGCGATCCTACGGTCGCAAGTCGCTGGGTGATCGGCGATGACTGGTCGCATTTCTATCCCTACTCCGCCGAGCTCATCGGGACAGCGTTGTTCGCGGGGCTATGCTGGCTCCTGTGGAGGGCGGCCAACCGGCGGCGCGAAGCGTGAGATCCTGGGCGCTCGCGTCGCTCGCTGCCGTACTTCTCCTCGGGTGCCACGAAGACACCGACCCGTCTGGCGTGATCGGGCGCGAGGTGTTCATCACGACATGGGTTGATCTCCGGAACGCCGCCGCCGAGTACCGTGGTGGCGCCCTGCCCGAGTCCGAACGGACGCGCTTGTTGCGAGAGCGTGGCGTGAGCGAGGATCAACTGCTCGCATTCGTGGACACCCACGGTGAAGACCCCCGATATATGCTGGACATCTGGACGGAGGTGGAGCGGCGCATGCTGCCGACGCTCGACAATGACGGTACGGCTCCGATGGACGGATGACGCCATCGGTTCCGAAAGGGGCGTTGGCACTGTCCTCCTCGGCGGCTTCGGTCGCTGAGGCGGAAGCGAGCCTGCGCAGCGTTCACGGGCTGCGGTCGACATCAACCTGACGCGGTGCAGCCGCGAGCATCGCCCCGGGCGCTCCCACGGCGGCGGGGTCTCAGTCGATCACCGAGCAGCTACCGGCGCGGCAGTATATCCAGAGCCCGGGCTCACCCTCTCGCCACCGCCAACGCACAGCTCCAGCCGTCGGGCGAATCATTGCGGGCGTGTACTCCACGCCCGCCGCCTGACGTCGGCGCATGGGCCCTTGCTGCCACCACGCCTCATTCGGGCTGATGCCGGGAAAACGCAGGATCACGTCCCCCCTCGCACGGTCGTCACCCGGCTGGAGGTACCAGCGTTCCACGAAGCTGTCGTAGTCCCTGCTGCCGTCATCCTCGACTTCGATCGCAGCCGCCAGGATGCCCTCCGTCCACGTTGGCTCGTCCTCGTGGAGGAAGGGGTGGGAGAGAAGGGCACCCCACGGACCCGGCCGCACCCGTCCGGTCGCGGAATCGACCACCGCCAAGTGCTGCGCGTCCGACCATCCCGGCATCCTCAATCGGGCCAAGTCGTAGCCGCGCGCCTGCCGCGGCAGGGGCATCGTACGGGGCGTACCCGATCCGGCCGTCACGGCGCACCAGGCGTCCCCACACTTCACGCCCACGAACTGCTGCCCTTCCTCCAGGTCCCACTCCCAGCGTGTGGTGGGTGGATAGTCGGCGGAGACGGCGTCGGGATAGGTGCGCTCGAAGACGCGCAAACCGAAATCCTCGTCGTTCGGCGGCGTCGGCGAGGCGCCGCACAAGCCCGTGCCGATGCCCGCCCGCCACCCGTCGGCCCCGCCCGTGGGGTTATGGAGCCATAGGCAGTACGCGCCGCCTTCGAGCTGCAGTGGCTCGTAGCGCTCCAGGTATCCGCCGGCGGCGGCGCCCCAGTTGTAGATGCTCACCGCAGGCTGGGCGCTCGCGAATTCCGGCACCGCAAGCCCCGACGTCCGGGCAACCGCAAACAGACCGACGAGCGGGCCGAATTCGCCGTCCGCCCCTGTGCTCAGCACGAGCCGCTGGCAGTCGTGCGCCTCGTTCCCCAAGTCGACCGTACCGGTGAGTAAACGCGCCACGACGGTGTCGGCTGGATCCATGCGCGTGGTGAGTGCCGCGTCGCACGGATTCTCCTGGATTGTCACCCGCGCCGCCGCCACGTCGACTCCCTCCTCCACCGCGGCCGAGTCGTCTTCGCTCGCGCATCCGGCCGCGCCGAGCACGGCCAGCACGCGAGCCGCGGTTGCGGCCAAACTCCGAATCCCGCTCACGGCTGCGATGCGTCGTCTCATGGTGTTCCCTTCGAGGTTCGGACCAGACGCCGAATACGAATACCAAGGGCGTTGCGGCACCCGCTAGAAGCTGACCGCCGGTAGGGCCAGGCCGACGGCAATCGCCTCTCGTTCACCGAGCGAGAGCGTGAACCGGATCATCCAATCCCGGGAGAACGGCAGGTCAAGACCAAGATCGACAGCGGCCGCAGGTCAGCCATGGGGAGATCCACTAGGGCGACATCCCGCTGCACAGACACCGGCAGATCCGCGTAGCGCTCGCACGGCTCGGCCAGGACCTCCTTACCTCGGGATCGTCATTGACCGCGGAAGGAGCCGGACTGGCGAGCACGACGTGAGCGAGCTCCAATCTTCGGCGATGTACCAGGTCGGGCGTGCCCGCGTCTCGGACCGCATACGAACGGTGGCCGACAGCCTCGTGCACGTCTAATCCAGGACGGGGTGGGATGTCGACGGTGCGGGCCACGCGCCGTTCACTCCCACTCGATGGTCGCGGGGGGCTTGGAGCTCACGTCGTACGTGACACGGTTCACACCCTTCACCTCGTTGATGATCCTCGTACTCACTCGGCCAAGCACGTCCGCGGGGAACGGGTACCAATCGGCGGTCATGCCGTCCCGGGAGGTGACCGCCCGAAGCGCCACGACATTCTCGTAGGTCCGCGAGTCGCCCATCACTCCGACCGAGTGGACGGGCAGCAGCACCGCAAACGCCTGCCAGATGTCGTCGTAGAGACCCTCCGAGCGGATCTCCTCCAAGTAGATGCTGTCCGCCTCGCGCAGCACGTCCAGTCGTTTGCGCGTAACCTCGCCCACGACGCGGACGGCGAGTCCCGGCCCCGGGAACGGGTGACGGCCCACGAACTCCTCCGGCAGCCCGAGCTCGCGACCCACGTGGCGTACCTCGTCCTTGAAGAGCTCGCGCAGCGGCTCGATCAATTCGAAGGGCATTTCAGCCGGAAGCCCGCCCACGTTGTGGTGGGTCTTGATCGTCGCCGAAGGAGCTCCCTTCGGGGAGAGCGATTCGATGACGTCCGGGTAGAGCGTGCCTTGCACGAGGAAACGGGCGCCAGAGCCCTCCTGCCGCACAGCGTCGGCGAAGACTTCGATGAAGGTGTTGCCGATCCTGGTCCGCTTTTGCTCCGGGTCGCTCACTCCCTCCAGCGCCGTCAGGAACCGGTGAGCGGCGTCGACCACGACCAGTCTGGCGCGCATATGGCTGCGAAACGTGCGTTCGACGCTGTCGCGCTCGTGCTTGCGCAGCAATCCGTTGTCAACGAACACGCAGGTGAGTCGTCGACCGACGGCGCGATGCACGAGTGACGCCGCTACCGAAGAGTCGACGCCCCCGGAGAGCCCGCAGATTACACGGCCATCCTCACCGAGCTGGCGCTGTATCGCGGCCACGGTCTCCTTGACGAAAGCCCCGGCCGTCCAGGTAGGCTCGCAGCCGCAAACACCGAAGAGAAAGTTCGCGATCACCTCGTCGCCCCGAACCGTGTGGGCCACCTCGGGATGGAACTGGACCCCGTAGAGTCTCCGGGACGGATCGCCGAACGCGGCCACGGGCAGCGTTTCCGTGGACGCAAGCACCCGGTATCCCTCCGGAGGCGTGTCCACGTGGTCACCATGCGAACACCAGACAACCGTCCGCTCGGAGGGCTCGAAGCCATCGAACAGGGCCCCCGGCTCCTCCACTCTCAGTTCGGCCCGGCCGTACTCACGCTTGCCGTGGATCACAACCGCGTTCTCGAGATGCGCCATCAGCTGCATGCCGTAGCAGATCCCGAGGACGGGAACGCCCAAGCGGAGCAGCTCGAGATCGGTAGCGTTGACCTCTTCGTCGTATATCGAGGCTGGGCCGCCCGACAGGATGATCCCGCTCGGCTTCCAGGCCCGTACCCACTCCGGCCGGCAGCTCGCTGGGTGGATCTCGCAGTAGACTCTTTCTTCGCGCACTCGCCGGGCGATGAGTTGCGTGAACTGGGAGCCGTAGTCGAGGATCAGGATCCGGTCGTGCGGGTGCGTCACGACGTCGCCCCCTGGCCTCTGATTCCTGACCACGGGATCGACTCGCCGCGCACCAAGTCTTCCACGGTCTCACGGCGGCGGACGAGATGCACGCGATCGCCCTCGACCAGGGTCTCGGCCGGACGGCACCGCGCATTGTAGTTGGAAGCCATCGTGAAGCCGTACGCTCCCGCGGTATACACGGCGAGCAGTTCGCCAGGCTCGGGCAGCTCGAGGGGGCGCCGACGCGCCAGAAAGTCTCCGGTCTCGCAGATCGGCCCGACCACATCCACCAGCTCGACCGGACGGGGACCGGGCGACACTACGGGATCGACGACGTGAAACGCCTCGTAGTGGCTCGGACGGATGAGCTCGCTCATTCCCCCGTCCACGATCACGAACCACTTCGATCCCACTTGCTTGACGTATTCCACCCGGGTCAGGAAGACACCCGCCTCACCCACGATGAAGCGGCCCGGCTCGAGGACCAACCGGAGTCCCGAGGACTGGACGAGCGGAAGGATCACGCCGGCGAGATCCTCCATCACCAGGCGGGGCTCCCCGTCGTAGGGAATGCCGTACCCGCCGCCGATGTCGACGAATTCCAGTTCGTCACCTTCCTGGCGCAGGATCCTCTCCACGTCGAGCACGAGAGAGAGGGCCTCGCTATACGGGGTCACCTCCAGAATCTGTGAGCCGATGTGCACGTCGATTCCCAGCGCACGCAGCCACGGGCGCCCACGCGCCCACCGGTACAGCTCGAGCGTCTCCGGGACAGGAACCCCGAACTTGGTTTGGGCGTGTCCGGTGCGAGTGTATTCGTGCGGGCTGGGCGAGATCAGATCCGGATTCACACGCACGGCGAACGGAGCCGCAACCCTGAGCGCGGACGCGACCGCATCCAACCGCGACAGCTCGCCCCTGCTCTCGACGTTGAAGGCGTAGATGCCCGCTTCCAGCGCCTCGCGCATCTCCGCCTCCGTCTTCCCCACCCCGGCGAACACGATGCGCTCGGGGGGAATGCCCGCCCGTCGCGCACGGTGCAACTCGCCTACGCTCACGATGTCCGCTCCAGCGCCCAGGCGACCCAACCGGTTTAGGATGGCCAGGCTGCCGTTCGCCTTGACCGAGTACGCGGTCAGGTGGTCCACGCCCCGGAAGGCCTGCTCGATGGCACGGTAGCGTGCCTCGACATGTTCCAGGTTGTAGACGTAGAGCGGCGTGCCGAAGCGCTCGGCCAGGTCTGAGAGAGGCACCCCCCCGGCGTGGAGCTCGCCGTCCAAGCGCGGAAACGGAGTCGTCAGTACGCCCTCGCCCAAACCACCTCCATCTTCGAGGCCCGGCCTCCGCCGATGCACGTTGTCGGGGCCGGGGTCGAGCGGAACTCCTCGCTGGGGATCGCCCGGATGGTGGCCTTCATCTCATCCTTTGCCCGCTCCTCGACCGTGGGGTCGCCGCTCCATCCGGTGTAGACGAAGCCACCCCTGGTCTCCAGGATCTCCGTCATCTCGTCCCATTCGGAGACACCGCGGTAGGAGTTTTCTTCCCGACGGACGGTCGCGCGCCGGAAAAGGTCCCGTTGGAGCGACTCGAGCCGATCGGGCAGCGTCGCGACGGCATGCGGTTGCGAGAGAAACTCCTTCTTGCGTCCGTCCTCGAGCGGAATCCGGCGTACGAGCACTACCTGTTCCTTGTCCAAGTCCCTAGGGCCCAGCTCCATCCTGAACGGGACCCCCTTGCGCTCCCACTCGTAGAACTTGGCACCCGGACTCAAGTGGGAGCGGCGATCCACTTTGGCTCGCACGCCCTGGTCCGCGAGTATCGCTCGCAACTCTTCGGCCTTCCGATGGATCGCCTCTGCCCTCGCATCACCACCCTTGACGATGGGCACGACCACCACCTGTGTCGGCGCCAGCCGAGGCGGCACGACGATCCCGTCGTCGTCGCCGTGCGTCATCACCAACCCCCCGACCATTCGGGTGGAGACCCCCCACGACGTGTTCCACGCGTACTCCTCCCTCCCCTCCACGCTCTGGAACTTCAGATCGAACTGCCTCGAGAAATTCTGCCCCAGGAAATGCGACGTTCCGGCCTGGAGCGCCCGGTTGTCCTGCATGAGTGCCTCGAGGCTGTATGTCCGCACCGCGCCCGCGAACCTCTCAGAGTCCGTCTTGAGCCCAGTGACGACCGGCATGGCGACCCACTGCTCCATGAAGTCGCGGTAGACTCCGAGTATCCTGAGGGTCTCCTCCTGGGCCTCGTCCGCAGTCGCATGCGCTGTATGGCCCTCCTGCCACAGGAACTCGGCCGTGCGAAGAAAGAGCCGGGTCCGAAGCTCCCAGCGCATCACGTTGGCCCACTGGTTCAGAAGGATCGGAAGGTCGCGGTAGCTCTGCACCCACTTGGCATACATCGAGTAGATGATGGTCTCCGACGTAGGACGTATGACCAACGGCTCCTCCAGGTCTCTCCCGCCCGCGTGGGTGACGACGGCCAACTCTGGCTTAAACCCCTCGATGTGCTCTGCTTCCTTCTCGATGAAGCTCTGCGGGATGAGTAGCGGGAAGTAGGCGTTCTCGTGACCCGTATCCTTGAACATCTGATCGAGCGCAGCCTGCATCCGCTCCCAGATGCCGAAGCCCCACGGACGAATGACCATGCTGCCACGGACCGGCGAGTAGTCGGCCAGTTCGGCGCGCAGAACGACCTCGTTGTACCAGGCCGCGAAGTCCTGTTCTCGCGGGGTCAGCCTCTTGTCAGCGGTCATCTTCCACCAGCTCTTCGAGATCTACGTCACACTCCTCGCCAGACGTCATGTCCCTGAGCACTGCCATGCCGCGCTCCAGCTCGGCCGGTCCCAACACGATCACACGGCGCGCGCCTTGCGCAGCGGCCATCTTGAACTGTTTCCCTACCGACTGTTGCCTCAGCGAGTACGTCACCGACCGCCCCCGCACTCTGAGCGCGTGCGCCAGCTCCAGTGCCCGCGGCCGCTCCTCCGCACTCACCGGCACGACGTAGTAGTCGACGGAACGTGTCGCGTCGGGCAGCAACGCATGTTCCCGCAGCAGTTCGGTCAGCACGACGTCGCCCATGCCGAACCCCACCGCGGGGAGCGGGCTACCCCCCACCAACTCGAAGAGGCGATCGTAGCGACCGCCACCGCAGATCGCGCGCAGCCCGCGCCTCCGGTCGAAGATCTCGAAGACGATCCCAGTGTAATAGGCAAGCCCGCGCACGATTCTCAGGTCCAGCTCGACGTATGCTCCGAGCCCCATGGCCTCGAGCATCGCCACGTACTCGCGCAGACGGGCCTCGGCCTCGGTAACGTCTGCACGCCCAGGAAACCGCGCGCTCACGTCGCCGAGCCCGCCGGCCAACAGGCTGAGTAGCTCCGCGGCCCCCTCGGGGCTCATCCCGACCTCGTTCGCGAGCCGCTCGCGGCTCCGCTCGGGGTCCTCGAACTCGAGCTTGTCGATCACCGTGAAGGCATCAAGCGTTTGCGCCTCGCCAACTCCCAAAGCTCTCAGCAGTGCCGTGAGCAGGCGCCGATCCGACACCCGCGCCCGGACATCCGTGTCCGTGAGCCCCAGCTCGCGCAGGCCATCGAGTGCGACGGCGAGGATCTCGGCGTCGGCCGCGACTGCTTCCTCGCCCACGATGTCCACGTTCCACTGAAAGTGCTCGCGCAGCCGGCCACGCTGTTGCCTCTCATAACGAAAGAGTTGCGGAACGCTGAACCATCGGATGGGCTTCGGCAGGGAGCGGCTTCGTTCCGCAAGGATCCGCGCGAGCGAAGGGGTCATTTCCGGCCTCAGCGAGACGTCCCGCTCGCCCTTGTCCCTGAAGCTGTACAGTTGCCCAACGATCTCGCGTCCACTCTTCTCGACATAGAGGTCGAGCGGCTCCAGCGGAGGACCGTCGTACTCCGCGAAACCGTAGCACCGAGAAACCCGGCGCCAGACTTCGAAAACGTGCGCTCGGGCTGCGAAGTCCTCGGGAGCGAAGTCCCGAAATCCGGGCAGCCGTCGGAACCCCTTGGCCATGGCGGCCGGAATCTACCACAAGGGAGGGTTAGGACAACTACGAATTGGAGGCGTTCCGGAGCTCGGGACACCAGTGGAGCCTGCGCATCGCGTCCCCTACGGTGTTGACGGACCCGGTCACGACCACGGTTCCTCCGCCAGCGGCGCCGCGCGCGGCCTCAAGGGCCAGATCAAAGTCCGGCACCGCTTCGAGGGCACATCGGCCCTCGTTGCGCTCGCGCACACCCGCCGCGGCGGCGAGTGGATCCCACCGTCGCTCGGCGGGAGCGGAATCGGGCACGGTCAGCAACGCTCGATCCAGGCGAGCACAGAGCGGCACAAGCATGTCGATCCATTCCTTGTCCGCCAGAATGCCCACCAACCCCACGAACGGCGGTGGCAGCGCCGCCCGGTCGAGGACGGCCGCCAACGATCGCGTTCCTGCGGGGTTATGCGCGACGTCGAAGAGCCACGTCCCGTCCACACCGCGCTTCACTTGGTTGCGACCCGCCCAGCGCACCCCGGCAATGCCCCGCACCAACGCGTCCGCCTCCGGGCGCAGTCCGCTCGGAAGTGCCTCCAGCGCCGCGACGGCGAGCGCCGCGTTGGTCGCTTGGTGCGCTCCCACGAGCGGGGTCGTCAGGCTCAGCTCGCCCCAGTGCTTCGTGGCGAGCACAAGTGCCGTCCCCTCCGGCGTGATGCGCACGTCGGTCAACCGATCGGCGCCGACAACCTCGAACGGAGCGTCCCGCTCCGAACACACGCCTGCCATGACCCGGGTCACGTCGGCATCGCGCTCGGCGGTCAAGAGCGGAACTCCGGGCTTGGCGATACCGGCCTTTTCGGAGGCGATCGAGGCGAGCGTGTGCCCGAGGTACTCCGTATGATCGCGTGCCACGTTGGTAACGACCGTCACGACAGGTCGCGCAACGTTCGTCGCGTCCAGTCGGCCGCCTAGCCCTACCTCGAAGACCCCGACATCGACACGCTCGCGCGCGAACGTCTGGAACGCGAGCAGCGTGGCCGCTTCAAAGAAAGTGAGGCGGTTGCGTGCGAGAGGCCCCCGCAGCTCGTCGGCGTATTGCTGGAGGCGACTCTCCGGTACCGGCGCTCCGTTCAACAGGATCCGCTCGTCGAACGAACAAAGGTGGGGCGAGGTATAGAGCCCGACGCGACGCCCGCCGGCCCTCAGGACCCAGGCGGCCATCGCCGCTACCGAGCCCTTTCCGTTGGTACCACCCACGTGAAGTACGGGATATTCGAGGTTCGGCTCGCCGAGCTCGGCGAGCGCAGCCCGCATTCGCCCCAGGCTCCAGCTGACCCCGGTGGCCAGGGCCGGGAAGAGCCGTCGGACCCGGGGGTCGCCGAACGGTCGGTCGAGCGAGTCCGGGGCGGGACGCGTCTCGTCCGCCAGATCGCCTGGACTCAGGCGGGACTCTCCCAGAGGTTACCCATGTGCCGCAGCAGCAGCGCGATCTCGGCTTTGAGCCCACGCCGGTCCACGACCCGGTCGATCATTCCGTGTCGGCGGAGGAACTCGGCACGCTGAAAGCCCTCCGGAAGGTCCTGCTTGATGGTTTCCTCGATCACGCGGGGCCCCGCGAAGCCGACCAAGGAGCCCGGCTCCGCGAGATTCACGTCCCCGAGCATCGCAAAGGACGCGGTCACACCCCCGGTAGTAGGATCGGTCAACACGGAGACGAACGGGACGCCCGCCTCGTGCAGGCGCGCGAGCACGACCGAGGTCTTCGCCATCTGCATCAGCGAGTAGATCCCTTCCTGCATGCGTGCACCACCCGAAGCGCTCACGACGATCAGCGGCGCCTGCCGCTCGAGCGCGACTCGGCCGCAACGCGCGATCTTCTCGCCGACGACCGACCCCATCGACCCGGCAATGTAGCGAAAATCCATGACCGAGAGCGCCACCGCAATGCCCTGCAGTTCGCCTGTACCCGTGATCACCGCCTCTTTCTGTCCGGCGCGCTCGGCCGCTTCCACGCGTTGCCGATAGGGCTTCAGGTCGGTGAAGCCGAGGGGGTCCGCCGCGCGCAGGTGCTCATCCAGCTCCTCGAAACTCCCCTCGTCGAGGAGCAATTCCACATACGCGTCCGCGGCGATCCGAAAGTGGAAGCCGCAGCTCGGACAGACCTGCAGGTTCTGGACGAGCTTCTCGCGATAGAGAATCTCGTCGCACCCCTTGCACTTTACGAAAACGTCTGCGGCGATATCGCGCCGCTCCGCCGAGCGGAGCGGTTTCTTTTCCTTCCGGAACCAGGCCATCGGCCTCCGCGGTCGGGGGCCGCGGGAGCGACCGCCCGACTATTCCTCGTGAGCGAGGCGAGCCGCCATCCCCGCAGCCAGCCAGCAGGCGAGGAGGAAGCTGCCGCCGTAGCTCACGAATGGAAGCGGGATGCCCGTGATGGGAAACATCCCCATGGTCATCCCGGTGTTGATACAGATATGCACGAGCCAAACCCCAAAGGTACCGAACACGACCAAGCCGGCAAAGGCGTCGTTGGCCCCCTCAGCCATGCGCACCAAGCGATACAAAATATAGGCCAGGAGCAGGAGCGTGAGCACCACGCCCAAGAACCCCAATTCCTCACCGATCACGCTGAATACGAAGTCGGTGTGCTGCTCGGGAAGGAAGTCGAAGCGTTTCTGCGTGCCCTGCAAGAACCCCTTCCCAGTCAGGCCCCCGCTGCCGATGGCGACCTTGGATTGCATCAGGTTGTAGCCTGCACCGCGTGGATCCACGGTCGGATCCAGGAAGACGAGCAATCGATTCTGCTGGTGAGGCCGGAGGGAGTGCCACAGCGGGGCGGCGATCGCACCGGCCGCCACGTTGGCTACGAAAACCGCCGCAGACTCGTACAGGAACAGGCGGTAGCGGTAGAGATAGAGGACCAGAAGAAGGACGCCGATGTATGCCGACCAGACGAGGGTGTCGAAGGTCAAGACGAGCCCAAACACCGGACTCATCACGAACAAGAGGAGCAATAGAGGCGTTCGGGCCCAGTAGAGCATCGCGAAGAGCAGCCCGACGAACGCCATGCCGGACCCGAGGTCGCCCTGCAAGATGAGCAGGCAGAGGGGAACCGCGACCAGAAAGCTCGGAGCAAGTAGGTCGCGAAGGCCATTGGGTGGCTGGTCCTTGGTCGAGAGGAACCGTGCCAAGGCAAGCACCGTCGCGATCTTGGCGAATTCGGAGGGCTGGAAGCGTACGAGGCCGAGATCGATCCAGCTTCTCGTGCCCTCCGCCGTGCCCGTGCCCCCCGTGCCGATCACGAGCGTCGCAGCGAGCAGGACCAGAGCGAACACGTAGGCCGGAGTCGCGCTCCATTCCCACCAACGCAACTGGATGCGCGAGACGACCGTGAAGCCTACCACGGCAATCGCCAGCCATAGCGCCTGGCGACGCCACGCCTCCGTGACAACCGGATCGGGAGTGTTGATGGCGCCCGCCGAGTACACCATGGCGACCCCGAAGAGCGACAGGAGGAAGAGGCTCGAGACGAAGCGTCCGTCGACCACCCACCGCTGGAGGAGTCCGAACACGGCTCAGGGGGTCGCGCTCTGGCGCAGGCTCAGCGGCGTAAAGGATCGCCCCACCAGCAGGTGCTCGCGCAGGGTCTGGATCGTGTCCACCGGGATGTTGTACTTGCGGCGCAAGTAGAAGTCGGCCGTCTTGGCGGCGATCGGAGCGGCCACCGCCGATCCGCCGCCGCCGTGCTCAACCAGCACGGCTACCACGACCTCGGGGTCACGGCCCGGGGGGCCCGCAACAGCCGTGAACCACGCGTGGTCCTCGGCCAGACCCTGCAGGGAGAGGGGATTCTGACTGGTGCCGGTCTTGCCGATCAGGTCCCAGTGCTCCAGTGACGACATGTACGCTGTGCCGCCCGGACCCGTCACCTGCCGGAGCCCCTGCCTAAGCGCCTCCAGATCCTCGGCGTCCACATTTAGGGACCAACCCTCCGGCTCGTCCGTGCGCCCGAGGAACAGGCTGGGCGCCGGTGCCGAGCCGTCGCGGGCCAGCGCCGTATAGAACTGGGCCATCTTGAGCGGAGTCTGCGAGTTGGGGCCTTGCCCGATGGCGAGGGAAAGGGCTTCGCCCTCGGTGGGCGTGTAGCCGAAGCGCTCTTCCCAGAACTCGGGGCCGGCCGGGAAGACGCCCTCCTCCTCTTCCGGCAGATCGATTCCGCAGGGCCGGCTGAAGCCAACGTCGGTGGCCTGCCTCAGCAGCCGCTCCAGGCCGATCCTCATGCCGAGCTGGTAGAACCATACGTCGCAGGAATGCTGGATCGCACCCGCCAGGTCGAGCGGGCCGTGTCCTCCGGGCCTCCAGCAGCGCCAGAACCGGTTACCGTAGGTCATCCCCCCTGAACACGGGATCGGCATGTGGTCGTCCGCACTGATGACACCGAGCTCGAGGCCGATCGCAGCCGCGGCCAGCTTCCATGTCGAAGCCGGGGCATAGAGGCCCAGCACCGCCCGGTTGTACAGGGGCTTCGACGAATCCGTGTTCAGCGTCTCCCATAGGCCGGGATCGACACCACTGACGAACTCGTTGGGATCGAACGTGGGAGCCGAGTACAGGGCGAGCACGCCGCCATCGGCCGGATCGATTGCGACCACCGCGCCCATCTTGTCGTCGGGGAAGATGCTGTGGATCCACTGCTGCAACTCGAAATCCACAGTGAGCCGTAGATCCCCGCCGGCGACGCTCGCGCGGAACGTTGATCCGGCAAAATCTCCGACGATCCGGCCGAGGGCGTCCACCTCCACGAACCGCACCCCTGCTTCCCCCTGCAGGATCGCGTCGTATTCGCGCTCGACGCCGGTCCTACCAATGATCATCCCCTGCTCGTAGTCCTCGGGCGGGAATGCCGGGTCGGCCAGTTCCTCCGCCGTGATCTCGCCGATGTATCCGAGAACATGCGCAACGGCCGGACCGTCGACATAGCGGCGCTGCGGACGCATCTCCACGTAGACGTTGGGAAACTCCGTGCGCCGCTCCACCAGCGCCGTGGCGGCCTCAAGTCCCGCGTCCATAGTTACTACAAGAGGTTGGCGCGGGTACAGCCTGAGCCTCGCCTCCAGTCGCGAGACCTGCAGATCGGAGAGCGGCAGATACGGGCGAAGCTCCTTTACGGTCGCGATCACGGAGTCGTAGGAGGCTGGAAGTATCGTGACCGTATAGCCGGGGACGTTGTCGGCAATGATGAGGCCGTTGCGGTCGTAGACCGTGCCGCGGGGAGCGGCCACGTCCAGTCGACGCAGCCGGTTCTCATCAGCCCGGAGCTTGTACGTGCTGGACGCCAAGACCTGTACGCGGAAGAATCCGGTGGCCAGGGCGCCGAACAGAACGAACAGCCCGATCACGGCCCCCAGTGCGCGGCGACGACTTGCCAGCGTGTCCTGCGTGCTCACCGGAGCGACTCCGACTTGGCTCCCATGATCGCGACGACGATAACGCCGACCGCCGCGGCGTATACGGCGTCCAGGCTCGAGTCAATCATGATCGACCGTACGAACGGCTCACGCACCCCCTCTCCTACCGCCACCCAATGCAGGAGGTCCTTGACCCACTTGCCTAGGAAGAAGTAGGCGGTCATGAAGAGCACCGAGGTGCCCATGAACCAGTCGCGCGTCCGCGCCCCCGCCGCCCCAAGCAGCGTCATGGCCACGGTATTGGCGCCGAACGCGCGGAAGCTGAAAGCGTCCAAGAGCAGGCCGAACACGAATCCGATGCCCGCAGCCGTACCCGTTGCCACCTCCCGGACCGCCAGCAGGAGAGCAGCCGTCAACAGGTCCGGGGCGACGTCGTCCAGGCCCAGGCCGAGATGGAGGAGGAAGTGGAGGAAGGCCAGTCCGAAGACCGCGGTCCACACCCGCCACGGCACTCTCACGTGCGGATCGCCCGCGCGCGCCTATGCACCCCGAGCGGGTGTCAAAGGGTGTCCCGCAAGCGCCCGCCCGTATCTCCCGGCGCCGGAACCGCGGCCCCGGCCTCGGGCCGCGGCACGGTCGGTCGGATCACCGGCACTCGGATCTCCGGTGCCGGCGTCAACGCCGGCGACGCGAGTGTGGATGGCGGCACAGCCGTGGGCGGAGGCTGAGCCAGAGCCGGGGCCGCTACCCGGGCAATCGTGTCCGCGCGGTCAACGTCCGAACCCGTCCGCGTTTGCTCGCTCGCCGCGCCGAGTGTCTGGAGTCGTCGCTCGAGCCGCGCGAGGCTGTCCGAGAACAGGCGTAGGCTGTCCGCCCTGGCCTGCGCGGAGAAAACGATATCCCGCTTGGTCACCACAGAATCCGGTGAGAACGCGGGCGTCAGATCCATGGGACCGCCTTCCGGCGTCCCAATCGCGACAAGCACGTGGGTCGCCGCTCCAGGCTCGGCCAGCGGCGTAAGCCAGTAGCTCTTGCGCCATCCTCCCTCAGCCTCCGCGAGCCCGTTGACGAGCCCGACCGGGACACCGCGCGGGAAGACCCCGCCGAGTCCGCTGGTCACGACCAGGGCCCCGTCCTCGACTCGCGCGTTGAAGGCGGTTCCGTTGAGCATGAGCCGGTCCTCTTCGCGGAAGCGTCCCCGACGGCTCTCCACGACGCCGTACGTTGCGCCGTCCGCAGTCATGGCGCCGGCGCGGAAATCGGGATGCGTCCAGTCCATCCCCACAGCATGGTCGCGCCGAACGTCGCGGATCACGCCCACCAAGCCCCGCGCGCTGATGACAGGCGCGTTCGCCTGCACGCCGTCCGCGGATCCCAGGCCCACGAGGAAGGTGCTCTCGGCCCCCGTCGTTCCAGCACGGACGACCGTCGCCGCGCGAAACACGGGGCCGAGTTCGTCGGAGAGACCAAGCAATCCGCGCAGTCGGCGATTCTCTTCCGCCAACTCGCCCTGAGCAGCCATGACGGCAACGAGCGAATCGAGGCGCGGCTGAAGATCATCGAGCCGCCCTGCCCGTTCGCGCGCTATCGTGATAGCCTCCTGGGTCTTGGCGAACGGCCGAAGCACGGTACTCCGCAAGAACGACGCGACCTGCTGCTGAGCCGAGGCGGGCAGATAGGTCATGACCAGGGCAGCGACCACGAAGAGCACTGTTGCCGCCACTTGGCGGCGGCTGCCCGCAAGGTCTGACTGGTTGGTATACGCTGACATGGCTCACCCCGCTGGGCGGGGTCAATTCGTCACGTCTCGAGTACGCCTCGGTACTTGGTCATGTCGTCCAGGATCCGGCCGGCGCCCCGCACGACGCACGTGAGTGGCTCCTCGTCCAGGTGTATCGGGAGGTTCGTCTCATACTGGAGCAGCCGGTCAAGTCCACGGAGGAGCGCACCGCCCCCGGTCATCACGATGCCTCGGTCCGCGATGTCCGATGACAGCTCCGGAGGCGTGATCTCCAGCGCGCGCCGGACCGCTTCCACAATAGCCTGGATCGGCTCCTGAAGGCACTCCCGAGTCTCCTGGGAGTGAACGCTCACGGTCTTCGGGATACCGGAGACCAGGTCTCGTCCCTTCACGTCCATCCCCCGTTCGTCCCCCGCTTCGAATGCCGACCCGATCTGGACCTTGATCGCTTCGGCCGTGGGCTCGCCGATAAGAAGGTTGTAGTTCTTCCTGAGAAAAGTGACGAGCGAAGTGTCCAACTTGTCGCCACCTACCCGAATCGACGTGTTCGACACGATACCGGACAGCGCGATCACGGCGATCTCCGTCGTACCGCCGCCGATGTCGATCACCATGTTGCCAGTCGGTGTCTCGACGGGCAGACCGACGCCGATCGCCGCCGCCATGGGCTCGGCCACCATGTAGACGGCCCTCGCGCCCGCCGCCTTCGCGGACGAGCGGACCGCACGCCGCTCCAGCTCCGTGATGCCCGACGGCACGCCGACCACTACGCGGGGCTTGACGCGGAAGAAGCGTTTGGCGGTGGCCTGCTTGAGGAAATGATGCAGCATCATTTCCGTCACGTCCACGTCCGCGATTACGCCGTCCTTGAGCGGCCTGACCGCCTCGATGCCCTCGGGCGTGCGGCCGAGCATGCGCTTGGCCTCGAGACCGATGCCCTTGATGCGACGCGACCCGCGCTCGACGGCAACCACCGATGGCTCGTTGAGGACGATCCCCTCGCCCTTGACGTGTACGAGCGTGTTCGCGGTGCCGAGGTCGACGGCGATGTCGTTGACGGGGATCAGCCGTCCTCGGGCCAGCCAGCCTGACGACAAGTACCGTTCCGGTCCGAGCGTGATAGGGTCCGCAGGCGCGCTGCCTTTGGGGGAAGAACGAATGAAGCTAAACGGACCTCCAACACGCTGCAAGGAACGATCCCGCAATAGGTTGGAGCAATCGCGCCTCAGCGCGGGAGATCCGATCCCGATCTGCCGGAATGGCAGAACAAGCCTCTGGCGGCAGCCCGCGCTCAGCCGCGACCGGTGCTGCCGAACCCACCCTCGCGGCGCGTCCCCCCCCGGACCCGGGCGACTTCCTCCAAGCGAGGCCTCTCGAACCGCGCGAACACGAGTTGGGCGATACGCTCTCCACGCTCGAAGCACACTGGGTCGGAGCCCAGGTTCTGAACCACGATGCGCAGCTCGCCCCGGTAGTCGGGATCGATGGTGCCGGGGCTGTTGGGCAGCGTGACTCCGTGCTTGAGGGCAAGCCCCGAGCGAGGCCGTACCTGGCACTCGACGCCCTCGGGCAATTCCATGACGAGGCCGGTGGGAACCAGCGCGATCTGTCCGGGCACGATCTTCACGGCCTCAGCCGCACGAACGTCATAGCCGGCAGCGTGCGGCGTGGCCCGAGCGGGCAGGGGAAGATCGGGATTGTTGGCAAGACGCTGAAAGCGCACGATGGGTTCGTCATCACTGGATGTCTGGCTCATGCGCAGGCGGACCCCTGCGGTAAGCGCTCGAAAGGCGTCCGCTCCCTCCCGACCGCGTCTGCAGCCCCCCGCTGTGCGACTGTCCCCTCCGCGACGTTCACGACCTTAGCAGGGCGCCCGGCCCTCGGCGCCGATGCGCCCCGGCAGGCCGCGCGGAGCGGCGAAGGCGTACCGAGACGTCCGATCACTCGGCGCAGGCACGCCAGCTCGAGGCACGCGGCTGTTCACGCACCTCCGGCCGCAGGCCCTATCCCCGGCCGGTGCCCGCCGGCTCGGGCACCGCGCTGCCCTGAGCACCGCCCTGTCCGAGCTCGGCCATCGCTGCCTTCCTCGATAGACGGAGGCGTCCCTTCTCGTCGATCGCGAGCAGCTTGACCTTGGTGATGTCACCCTTCTTGAGGACGTCCTCGGTCTTTTCCACGCGTCCTTCGGTGAGTTCGGAGATATGGCACAGCCCCTCGGTGCCGGGCAGAATCTCGATAAAGGCGCCGAAAGTCGTGGTATTCTTGACCGGCCCCTCGTAGATGTGCCCGACTTCCGGCTCCTGCACTATGGCCTCGATCATCTCCCGCGCCCGGTTGCTCGCCTCCATGCTGACCGCGGCGATCTTGACCAAGCCAGCGTCGTCGATCTCGATCTTGGCCCCCGATTCGTCCTGGATCGCCCTTATGGTCTTGCCTTTGGGTCCAATGATCTCCCCGATCTTCTCCGGGTGAATTTGGATCGTGGTGATGCGAGGGGCCCACCTCGACAGTTCGGAACGCGGCTGGGAAATCGTCTGGTCCATTACGTCGAGGATGTGCAAGCGGCCGCGATTGGCTCGCCCGAGCGCCTCCTCCATGATCTCGAACGTCAGGCCCTCGATCTTTATGTCCATCTGGATCGAGGTTATGCCCTTGCGGGTCCCCGCGACCTTGAAGTCCATGTCGCCGAGCGCGTCCTCGATCCCGAGGATATCGGTGAGCACGGCGACCTGATCGCCTTCCTTGATCAACCCCATCGCGACGCCCGCACAGGCGGCTCGCAGCGGCACGCCGGCGTCCATGAGCGCGAGAGAGGCTCCGCACACCGAAGCCATGGAGGAGGAACCGTTGGACTCCAGGATGTCGGAGACCACGCGGATCGTGTACGGAAACTCGTCGTAGGGAGGCAGCAGAGGCTGGATCGCGCGCTCAGCCAAAGCGCCATGCCCCTGTTCACGACGCCCGGTGCCGCGATAGGGCTTCGCTTCTCCCGTCGCGAAGGGCGGGAAGTTGTAGTGCAGCATGAACGACTTGGTGACCTCCTCCACGGAATCGATGGAGTCGATTCGTTGCTCGTCCGAGGACGTGCCCAGCGTGCTGACCGCGAGCGCCTGGGTCTGGCCCCTGGTGAACAGCGCGGAGCCGTGCGTCCGCGGCAGCACACCGATCTCGCACGTGATGGGGCGGATCTGGTCGAGTCCCCGGCCATCGGCGCGCTCGGCTTTCTCCAGAATCGTGCGGCGCATCGTAGTCTTCTCGATCGAGCGCACGACCTCGTCGACCTGAGCTCCGTGCTCGCGCCACCCCTCGTCTTCCTCAAGGAGCGAATTGAAGACGTCGTCACGTACGGCGGCCATCGCCTGGTGTCGCTCGATCTTGTCCGCAAGCGCCAGTGCCTCCGCCACACGCTTGTTCGCGAGTTCCTGGACGCGCCTCTCCAGCTGCTCGTCCGGCCGCACCGGAGTCCACGACATGTCGGGAACGGTATGGCCCGCGAGAAACTCCCTTTGGATGCCGATCAACTCTTGGATGCCCCGGTGCGCGACCTTGAGTGCTTCGAGCATGTCCGCTTCGGACACCTCTATTGCGCCGCCCTCGACCATGAGGATCGCGTCCTCGGTCCCGGCCACCACGATGTCCGTGTCGGAATATTCGAGCTGCTGAAAGGTCGGGTTGAGCAGCCAATTGTCGCGGATACGGCCCACCCGCACCGAAGCCACCGGGGTATTGAAGGGAATGCGCGACATGTTGAGGGCGACCGAGGCGCCCATGAGGGCCAGCACGTCAGCATCATTCTCTTGATCGGCCGAGATGATGAAGCACGCGACCTGGGTCTCGTGCATGAACCCGTCGGGGAACATGGGCCGCAAGGGCCGATCCGTTAGGCGGCCGGCGAGAATCTCCTTCTCACCGGGGCGACCCTCCCGCTTGAAGAAGCCGCCCGGAATCTTTCCGGCGGCGTAGCTCTTCTCTCGGTACTCCACCGTCAGGGGAAAGAACGGCAGATGCGTGGCGTTGTCCTGCACTGTCGCTGCGCACAACACGGCCGTCTCTCCGTACTGAACCAGGCAAGAGCCGGCGGCGAGCCTAGCCATGTGGCCGATCTCGAGGCTCAGGGTCCGGCCGGCGAAGTGACGTTCGATCCTCTTTGTCATCGTCCAGTCTCTTACGCTTTCTGCGTCGTATGGGGCGGGATTCGCCCCGGCCGCTCCTCGCGGCTGGTGGTCGAAAAGCGAATCGGCGACGGCCCTCGCGGCCGCCGCCGGCTCGGAACCCTCAGTGCCGCAGCCCGAGTTCCGCGATCAACTCGCGGTAACGGTCGACGTCGGTCTTCCTGAGGTAGTCGAGAAGCCGCCTGCGTCTGCCCACCATCTTGAGGAGCCCACGGCGGCTGTGGTGATCCTGCTTGTGTTGATCGAAGTGCTCTTTGAGGTGCTCGATGCGGGCGGTCAGCAGGGCGATCTGAACCGGAGCACTGCCTCGGTCGCCATCATGCTTCTGGTACTTCTTGATCACTGCGTCCTTATCCACGGACATCCGGTGCCTCCGCAGGAGACTGCGCTACAAGGGAAGCGTAGCCGCACCGGACAGGGGTCCGTGCCCGGAGGCGGCGATGCAAGCCGACTAGTTTAAAGCCGGGCCCGGGTCCGGGTAAACCCTCAGTCCTGTCCGGGTCATGGGCCAGTTTACTGACCCACTACCCCTGTCCGAGGACAAGCTGGCAGTGGGGCGTGGGCCGAACTCCGTCGACGGGCAGCGGATCCGGTGCACCTCACGCGACCTCGAGGACGCGTCTGGCCTCCTCGACGTCCTCGCGCATCTGTGCGATCAGGGCCTCCACGCCGTCGAACGGTCGCACGTCGCGCAAACGGCGGACGAAGTCGACCCGGACCTCCTCACCGTAGAGATCACCGTCATAGTCGAGCAGGTGGAGCTCGATCGTCGGTGGAGAACCGGCGAACGTGGGCCGGGGCCCGAGGTGCAGTGCGCCGCCGTGGCAGCTGGCCCGCGTAGTGGCATGTACCGCGTAGATCCCGGTAGCCGGAAGAAGCTTGTCGCTCGATGAGACCGCAAGGTTCGCGGTCGGAAATCCGAGCTGTCGGCCCCTGCCCTCGCCCCGCACTACCAAGGTGCGAACAGCGTACGGACGTCCCAAGGCGCGCTCCGCGACTTCGACGTCGCCCGCTCGTAGTGCAGCGCGAATGCGGCTGGATGAGATCGGTTCGCCCCCTACCGTCACCGGTGGCACCACGTCGACGGCGAACCCCAGCTCCTCGCCGATGCTGCGCAGGGTCCCGACACCGCCTGAGCGGCCCCGGCCGAAGCCGTGGTCGTGGCCGATGACGAGTTCGTCGACCCCCAGCCGGCCCACCAGCACCTCGGTGACGAAACGGCGCGGTTCGTAGCGCGACAGCTCAGGGGTGAAGGCGAGAAAGACCGCATAGTCGAGCCCGCTCTCCGCGATAATCTCCTTCTTCTCGATCGGGGTCGTGAGCAATGGTGGAGCATGGCCGGGGCGAACGATGCGGAGCGGATGCGGATCGAACGTGAGCAGCACGCTGCGGCGCCCGGTGGCCGCCGCCCGTCGCCGTATCTCCTGCAGCACTGCCCAGTGGCCGCGGTGCACGCCGTCGAAGGTGCCGACGGTCACTACCGTGCCATGGTCGCGAGGCAGCCCCGGTGGCAGGCCCATGTCGAACGGCGTCGCGCTCATCGTTCCGGCTGCGCGGGGGCGAAGACCTTCCGCGGAAGCAAGCACTCTCCCACTCGTACCGCGACCGCTACCAGCTCCTGCCCTTGTACGACCGCCAGCGGGCCGTCGGGAAGCGCGGCGTTTCGCTCCGGCAGCGGGACTGGTTGACCATGCGCGAGACGAGTCGCTTCGTCCGGACCGACCGCCATGCGCGGAAGGTGCCCGAGAGCCGAGGCCGGCGAGAGCCACGCACGCGCTACGGCTCCCTCGTCACGAAGCTGCTCAAGCTCCAGAGCCTCACGCACTCGAAAACGTCCCACCTCGATGCGCCGAAGGGTCCTCACGTGGGCGCCGGTTCCCAGCGCTTCGCCGAGGTCACGCGCAAGGGCACGCACGTAGGTTCCCGCCGAGCAGAGCACGTCGAGCTGGAGCGCCGGCGGGTCCCAGCCCGCCAGCTTCAGGCCGTGGACCTCGACCGGAACCGGCGTCAGCACCACCACTTCGCCCCTGCGCGTCCGGTAGTGCGCCGGCCGACCCGCCACTTTCTTCGCGGAAAAAGGGGGCGGCGTCTGAAGAAAGCTCCCGCGGAAGGACGCCAGAGCATCCTCCACGCGCGCACGCTCGAGGGCTCGCCACCCCTCCGACGTCGCCGACACCTCGCCCTCCGGATCGTCCGTCGTGGTGCTCTCCCCCAGCCGGAGATCGGCCAAGTAGCGCTTGGGCAGCTCAGTGAGGAACTCGACCAAGCGAGTGGCCGGCCCGACACACAGCAGGAGCAGCCCGGTCGCGAATGGATCGAGAGTGCCGGTGTGACCCACACGGTGCGTTCCCAGTTCTCGGCGAACCCGCTCGACCACGTCGTGCGACGTAGGACCGGCCGGTTTGTCGACGAGCAGGACGCCGCACGGGGAGGCGAGATCGGTCACTCGTCTTCCCTGCCTTCGCGAGCCTCGGCCGCGTCTTGGTGACCCGGCACGGGCCTGATCTCGCGCAGTAACTGCTCGATGCGGCCAGCATGCTCCAGCGTGTGATCAGCCGCGAAGCGAAGTTCGGGAACGTGGCGCAGCCGGATCCGGTTCCCGAGTTCACGGCGCACGAACACGGTCGCGGCTTCCAGTCCGGCCAAGGCATGGTCGTGCCGTGCCTGGTCCGACCCTAGACGCACGTATACACGCGCCATCGAGAGATCCGATGTGACCTCCACTCTCGTCACGGTAGGAACCCCGACGCGCGGGTCGCGCACGTCGCGGCGCAGGATATCCGAGATCTCTCTGCGGAGCTGCTCGTTGAGCCGTTCGGTCCTGCGGTTGGCCATAGGCTTGGGATTGCCGGCGAAGTCCGGGGCCAGGGTGAACAAGCGGACGCGCCTCGGGACCCGAGGTGCGCGGTCACTCGCCGATTCCGGGGGATCTCAGTACAGCTCGCGCCGACGCTCTAGCACCAGGGCACGCGTCTCCTGAGCCACTAGTCGATCAACTTTGTTCAGCACGTCTTCGGCATGGCCACAGTCCGTAGCCACCATCGCGACAGCGAGTTGCGCGCGCGTCCACTGGTCCTGACAATCCGTCTCGGCCACGGAGACTCTGAACCGGTGGTGGATCCGATCTTTGAGCGAGCGCACGATCGCCCGCTTGTCCTTGAGTGATGTGACCCCCGGTAGCGAGAGGTCCCACCGCATCATCCCCACCACCATGCTCGTCTCGCAACAGCGCGTCGCCGATTGATCCGCAGGTGCCCGAGCCGAACGCCCTGGCGCCTGAGGGGAGCCACTTGCCGTTCAGCCGCACCCGATGCACGCCAATTCAACATCCGAGAGGTCGGGAACATCGAACGGAACAAGACGAAGGCAGAGTCCAGGGATAGAGCGAGAGAGTCGTCAGCGTGGACCCGGAGCATCCCCGGCGAGGCCGGAGCGTTCGGCCGCGAAGCGCACGGGCCCCCGGAGCGTCATCGGCTCGCGGCCAAACCCGCCAGCGTACGCGCAACCGACTCCACGTGATATGCTTCGATAACGTCGCCCACCTTAACGTCGTTGTAGTTCGCGATCCCGACGCCGCACTCGAAGCCCTCGCGAACCTCCCTGACGTCGTCCTTGAAGCGCTTGAGCGAGGCCAGCTCGCCCTCGTACGCAACGACTCCATCCCGAATCACCCGCACCCTGGCCCTCCGCTCGATCACGCCCTCGGTCACGTAACAACCCGTGACCGTTCCGACGCCCTTGATGCGGAAGGTCTTGCGTACTTCGGCAGATCCCAAGACAGCTTCCCTCTCCTCCGGCAAGAGCATTCCCTCCAGGGCCGCGCTCACGTCGTCGACCGCATCGTAGATGACGTCGTAGAGTCTGATGTCGACGGCGTCGCGTTCGGCAAGGTGCCGCGATTTAGCGTCGGGCCGCACGCCAAAGCCCATGATGATCGCGCCCGAGGTCCCCGCCAGTAGGACGTCCGATTCGTTAATGGCGCCGACGGCCCGGTGGATGATGTCCACTTGAACCTCCGGCGTGCCCAGTTGCTCAAGCGCGTCGGCAACCGCCTGGACCGAGCCGTCCACGTCGCCCTTGATGATCACCGGCAGTACGCCACCAGCCTCGCCCTTGGCCACCAAGCGCGAGAAGTCGCCGAGCTTCATCCCGCGCTCCTTCACGCGCATTTGCTTCTCGCGCTCAAGGCGCTGCCGGGTAGCCGAGATCTCGTTGGCCTTGTCGGCCGTCATCGCCTGGAACGTGTCGCCGGCTTGGGGAACGCCGCTCGCGCCCAGCACCTGTACAGGGATTCCGGGACCGGCGCTCGGCACCTGGTGACCGCGTTCGTCCAGGAGCGCCCGGGCTCGTCCCGAATAGAAGCCGACTAGGAAATCCTCCCCGACCTTGAGCGAGCCTCGCTGTACGAGCATGGTCACGACCGGTCCCTTGCCCACGTCCAGCTTGGCCTCGATCACGGCACCCTGAGCCTCACGGTCCGGGTTCGCTTTGAGCTCCAGCATATCGGCCTGAAGCAGGATCTTATCGAGCAGGTCGTCGATTCCCTTGCCGGTCTTGGCCGAGATCTCGGCGGACATGACGCCGCCGCCGAATTCCTCCACCTGTACGTCGTGCTGGAGCAGCTGCTGACGCACATGGTCGGGCCGTGCAGTCGGCAAATCGACCTTGTTTATCGCCACGATCATCGGCACACCAGCGTTGCGCGCGTGACTGATCGCCTCGATCGTCTGCGGCATCACCGAATCGTCGGCCGCAACGAGCAGAACGACGATGTCAGTTATGTCAGCGCCACGGGCACGCATGGCGGTGAAGGCAGCGTGGCCGGGAGTATCCAGGAATGTGAGGGATCGCCCATCGTCAAGTTGAACGTGGTAGGCACCGATGTGCTGCGTGATGCCACCCGCCTCTCCCGCGACGACGTTGGTCTTGCGGATACGGTCGAGCAGCATTGTTTTCCCGTGATCGACATGACCCATGACGGTGACCACAGCCGGCCGCGACCTGAGGAATTCCGGACTCTCCTCCTCCTCGACCTCGTCGGGCACGGCGCCTACGTACGCTTCCTCCCGCACTGCGCGGAACCCGAACCCGTCGAGCAGCATCTCGATCTGGTCGAAGTCGAGGCGCTGGTTGATGGTGACCATCAGGCCGAGGCTCTTGAACGCCGAGCCGACGATGACCGTCGCCGATACATCGATCAGCTCCGCGAGTTCGGCCACGGTAAGAAACTCGTTTACACGGATAGTCTTGGCTTCGCGCTCGGCCTCTTCCTGTGCCTCCATCTCGGCGAGCTCAAGCTCTTCACGCGTCTGACCCACACCCTTGCGCCGCCTTTTCCTGCCACCGCCTTTGATCTCGGCCATGACGCGCGAGATGTTCTCGGCGACCGCATCCTGATCCACGCGCTGACGCTTCTTTCCCTTCTTCTTTTCCTTGGAGCTCTTCTTGCGCCCGTCGGCCGTATAACCCTCGGCTTGGATCCGCACCGTTCCGCCGGACCCGGCGCTGGCGGCCGGCGTAGGTTTTCTGAAGGCGCGTCCCGCTTCGGCGTCCGCCACCATCCGCCTTCCATCTTCCCGATCGACCTCATCGGATGGCGGAAGGACGGCCGCGAACGCGTCCTCGTGTGCTTCGGACTCGGGCTGTTTCTCTTCCTCGTCCTGACCCCGGGCGGCCTCGTCTCGCGCAGCGTCCGGCGTCGACGCGCTCGGGCCGGGAGGCTCAGCGGGCTCCGCGCCGACGTCCACGCCCTCGCCACTCCGGGCGTCTTCGCCGGACGCCGCCTCGCTCTGAGAAGCAGCAGCGGCGGGCGAAGGCTCGGGTCCAGGGGCTTCCGCCTCCACAGTCTCCGCTGCCCCGGTACTCGCCGAAGCCGGGGCCGGGGTCGCTGGCTCCGCCTCGGCCACCGGCTCTGGCTCCGCCACTGGCTCGGGCTCCACATCCGCCACCGGCTCCGCCGCGGGGTCTGGCTCCGTCACCGGCTCCGCCTCGGCCATCGGCTCTGGCTCCGCCGCAGGTTCGGGCGCAGGCTGCACGCGCCTGCGACGACGACGCCTGGAACCGGAGGCCGCATCTTCGACGGCGGCTTGCATCGCCTCGGCAGCGTCCTTCGCGCCTGCCCGGCGCCCGCGTTCCATGCGCGCGATGACCCGGGCCACGTCAGCTTCCGCGACCTGAGCGGACGCGCCACGCACGGCGATCCCCATCTCCCGCAGGAGCTGGAGCAGCGCCTCCGTCTCGACCCTGAGGTCCTTGGCTAACTCAAGTACACGCATGTCGCCCCGCTGTCCTCCAATCTACCAGCGGCACCCGCTCACGCCGCAGCCGCGCTGCTCACTTCCCTCTCCACCCTCGTCGGGCAACTTCCCGAGCATGGACTCGGCAAACCGACGCCCAGTCACCGCAACCGCCGACAACGGCGCAGTCCCCAGCGCTGCACCGAGCGCGTGCCCGGCGGCGATCCACCGAAGCGGCACGCGGCGGTGCGCCGAGAGCCGAGCGAGCTTCTCCAGCTGCTGGGCGGATGCATCCTCCGCAACCAGCACCAAGTGTGCGCGGCCCTCGCGGACGGCTCGTCGGGACGCGCCTATGCCGCGCTCCACCGTACCGGCCCGGTGAGCGATTCCGAGCAGAGCGAGTAGGTCAGAGCTCGTGCTCCCCATCCCCGCCACTGGCCCTGGCCTACGCCTATTCGGCTTCCGGGGTATCCGATGAACCGGCCGACGCCTCCTCACGGGAAGCCCCGGCCGGCTCGTTTCCTGTTCCCGCCTGGTCCGCTTCCTCGGCCTGCGTGTCGCCTTCGACGACCGTCAGTTCGTCGATGATCGAAACAAGCCTGTCGGCCTCCTCCTCCGACAGGCCCTCGATGCGCAGGAAGTCACCGCGTTCCAAGTCGATGATGTCGAGAAATGTATTGTATCCGGCCGCTTCCAGAGCCGCCAGAGTGGCTTCGGCGAGATCGAGCTCGCGCAGCGGGAAGTCCGCCATCTCAAGCTGTTCCTCGTCGCGATCGCCAAAGAGCGACAAGTCCGCGCCTTTCTCCAGCCACTCGCGCGAGCCGTACAGGTCGATCTGCCAGCCGATCAGCTGAGACGCCAGCCGAACGTTCTGGCCGTTGCGACCGATCGCGAGCGACAGCTGATCCTCGTCCACGATTGCCGTGATCACTTGCCGATCGGGACTGCTGATCACCTTGGCCACCCGGGCGGGTGCGAGCGCGCGGCGCGCGAACACCTCGGTGCCAGGATGCCAGGGCACGATGTCGATGCGCTCACCGCCGAGCTCCGACACCACGGCCTGCACTCTGGAGCCCTTGAGGCCGACGCATGCGCCCACGGGATCGATGGAGTCGTCGCGGCTCAGCACGGCGATCTTGATGCGCCCCCCGACCTCGCGCGCGATTTCCCTGATCTCGACGATGCCCTGGTAGATCTCCGGTACTTCAAGCTTGAAGAGCGCGGCCACGAACAGCGTGTCCGCGCGTGAGAGAATGAGTCTCGGCCCCTTCGGGGTTTCCTCGACCTTCTTCAGCACGGCACGGATCGGATCGCCTTGGCGAAAACGCTCACGTGGATTCTGCTCCTTCCACGGGATGATCGCCTCGGCGTCCCGGGAGCGATTCAGCATCACGACAATCTTCCCCCGCTCGATCTGCTGCACTTCGCCAGACAGGAGCTCTCCGACTCGGTCGGTGAACTCCTCGCGGATCCGCTGACGTTCGCCCTCGCGCACCCGTTGCACGATCCGCTGTTTCACGGCCATCACTGCGTTCCGGCCGAACTGAGCGAAGTCGATCGGTATCTCCATCACGTCGCCGACCTCGAACGAGTCGTCGTCCCATCGGGCTTCCTCGAGCGAGATCTCGCACGAGCTGTCCTCGACCATCTCGACCACACGCCGCAGCACGGTGATCTCCACATCGCCAGCCGTCTCATCGATCTGGATCTCGGCCTGGACGTTCGGCCCGTAGATGCGCGCGAGCCCCGCCAGGATCCCGTCCATGAGGAGTTCATTGACCTCGTCGCGGCTCAGGTTCTTGGTGGATGCCACATCGCGCAGCGCGGCGACCGTTCGTCCTGTATTCATAGTTCCCTTCCTCTCCGGCTCGGCGTCCCGCTCCCGCTACCACTCGCAGACCAGACGCGCCCCCTTGATCTCGGTTCGGGGAATCTCGACCTCGTCTCCGCCGGGAAGTCGCAAGCGCACCAACTCCTTCCCGGTCCCGCCTTCGGCTAACCCCAACAACTCCCCTTCGAGCCGAGTGGCCCGCCCCGCCAGCGGGCCGTCGCCCTTCACCGCGACCTTCCGTCCCGTAAACCGCTTGAAGTCGCGCGCTCTACTGAGGGGCCGGTCGACGCCAGGCGACGAGATCTCGAGCACGTAGTGCTCCGGCATCGCCCGCAGGCCATCGAGCCACCCCTCCAGCGCCCGACTCACGCGGGCGCAATCCTCAACCGTCACTCCCTCGGCCGGCACTGCGCCGCACCCCCCGGCGGGCCGGTCGATACGGATCCGAACCAGTGGCCTGCGGGCCGTGCCGGTCCACCGCACGTCGACCAGCTCATACCCCAGTCCCTCGATCCGGGCTTCCAGCTCCCCGGCCACCTCCGGCACCAGTCGGGACATGCGTGGGCCTCTCCCTCCCTGCGCAACCACCGCCTCGGCCGCCATCTCCGCTTCGCCTGAACCCTGACGACGGCGAACAAAAAAGCGGGGGCGAGCCCGCTCCCCCACTACCGAAAACAGCCGCCCCGACCGGGGGCGGCTCGAACAGCGATAATTATAGATCAGGGTCCCCGGCCGTTCAAGCCACAGTCCCGTCCAACGGCGAGTGAGACTGAACGGGGCGTGGGTCTTCGGCGGGAGGTGAGACGGTCAGTCGCTCTCGGGCCGGGAAGTCCCAGCGCCCGGAACCTGTGCGGCGCCCTCGAGATTCTTGAGCCTCCGGTCGAGTTCCTCCACGCGCTCTTGGAGCCGCTCGAAGTCCGTCCGCGAAACCAGGTTGAATCGTTCGCGGGCCTCGCCGGCCGCATCTTGGGCCCGCGCAGCCGCCGACCGGAGCGCCTCCTTGGCGCGTTCAGTGGAGGCTTCCCCCCGGTCGCGGGTCTCTCGCAGCGTCTCCTCGAGCACCTCCTTGAGGGCCGACAGGACGGCGAGGCCCTGCTGGATTCCGTCCGAGACGCCACCGCCCCGTCCCTTGCGCCGCGACCCTGCGCCCTGTCCCATTGCATCCTGCCCGTGGCCCCCTCCCGCTCCCTCCATCAGGTCCTCCTTGCCTGAGCTTTCGCTTAGTCTTCCCGCACGATACGCGCACCGAGCGCCCGCAACCGGTCATCGATGCGCTGGTAGCCGCGCTCGATCTGACTGATGTTACGGATGCGGCTGGTCCCCTGGGCACTGAGGGCAGCAATCAGTAGGGCCATCCCCGCCCGTATGTCGGGACTCTCGAGCGTCTCGCCGTGCAGGGCCGCCGGCCCGACTACTACGGCCCGGTGCGGGTCGCAGAGGATGATGCGTGCGCCCATAGCTACGAGCTTGTCGGTGAAGAACATACGTGACTCGAACATCTTCTCGTGGATCAACACCGTCCCGTGGCACTGGGTAGCGGTCACCACCATGATCGAGGTGAGATCGGCCGGGAACGCCGGCCACGGCCCGTCATCGATCTTCGGTACCGCTCCGAATGCGTCCTGTCGGATCACGTGCTCCGCGCCACCGTGCACCACGAGATCGTCCCCTTCCGCGTGACACTCCACCCCCAGCTTACGAAATCCCAGCAGGGTCGAATCCATGTGACTTAAAGGCGTGTCCTCGATCGTAATCGTGCTGCCCGTCACCGCGGCGAGCCCGATGAACGAGCCGGCCTCGATGTGGTCCTGGCCGATGTGGAACTCGGTGCCGTGCAGCTCGGCCACCCCCTCGATTGCGAGCGCGTTGGTGCCGATCCCGGAGATCCGCGCGCCCATAGCGTTCAGCATGTGGCACAGGTCTTGGACGTGCGGCTCCGAAGCCGTGTTCCTAAGCAGGGTCGTCCCCTTGGCGAGGACAGCGGCCATGATCGCGTTCTCGGTTCCCGTCACAGAGGGCTCGTCGAGGAACACATTCGCGCCGACCAGGCGGTCGGCCTCGACGTGGCAACCGCTGTCCAGGTGCACACGCCCGCCCAGGGACTCGAAGACCATGAAGTGCGTGTCCATGCGGCGGCGGCCGATCACGTCACCGCCCGGGGGCGGGAGCCTCACGTCGCCGAAGCGCGCGAGCAATGGACCGGCCAAGAGCAGCGATGCGCGGATCTTGGCCGCCATCCCGCGGTCTATCTGGCCCCCTCTCACCCCCGAGGTCGCGATCCGCACCGTGTTCGGAGCGGTCCACGACACGTCGGCTCCGAGAGACTCCATGATCTCCAGCAGGTTCTCGACGTCAAGGATGCGCGGTACGTTGCCGAGCGTCATCGGCTCGCTCGTCAGCAGGCAAGCAGTGACGCAGGGGAGGGCGGCGTTCTTGTTCCCGGCGGGGCGAACGCGACCCGTCAGAGCGTAGCCACCCTCGACAATGAAAGCGGGCATCGGATCAGTAGAGGTGCGAACGGAGCCGGCGCGTCCGCGCGACGGGAGCCGCCGGCGTCCGGAGCCCGAACATATCCGGGTGTGTCGGGGTGCAGCAACTCGGCCGTCGCGAGCGCCTCCGGGACGGGGCTTTCGGCACGTCACGTACGGGGGACGCGAAGCCCGTCGGCACCGGCAGGAGACCTGGGCTGGCTCTCCTTTCCCGCTAGCGGGTAGACTGAGGCCATGCTCCACGTCAGCCCCATCGACCTCCTGCAGGTCTCGGACACGGTCGTCATGCTGCAGGTGCGCGACGACCTCGGCACAGCCGCTGCCTTCGCACGCATCGGGCTCGCCGCTGCAGTTGTCGTGATGGTGCTCTGCCTCGTACTCGCCCTCGTTCAACTGCGCAGGATCCACACGACGGTGCGGGAGTTCACCGGGCGGGTCCAGGAAGGCCTCGACCCGATATTCGACCAGGGCCGCGGCGCGGTCTCCGATGTCGAGTTCATCACCAACAGGCTGCGTTCCGACGTACAGCGTTTGGGCGACTCGCTACGCCTGCTCTCCGAGCGAGTGGGGTCCGCTTCGGACCGGATGGAGCGCAGGGTCGAGGCCTTCGACGCCCTCCTGGAAGTGGTCCAGTCCGAGGCCGAGGACCTCGTCGTCGCCTCGGCTGCCGCCGTCCGCGGCGTGCGCGCCGGCGCTCTCTCTCTCGGCGGAGACGGATCGGGGCCCGAGCCCGCCGACGCGGACTCGGACACCGGGGGCGAGAACGACGGGCCGGCGGCGCCTTCACAGGAGCGGCCGGCCGGAGACGGGGAACACGGGGGAGGCCACCGCTCGGGCGGCGTCTGAGCCCGGGCGAGCGATCCGTGCTGGGAGCCGTGCTGCTCGCCCTGAGCTGGTCGATTCTGCTCCCTGCCCCCCTGCACGCCTGGGGTCCCGGCACACACGTGGCCCTGGGCGAGACCGTCCTGGGTGCCCTATGGCTGCTCCCGCCGGCGTTGCGCGCCCTGCTGCAGCGTTGGCCCACCCACTTCCTCTACGGCTCGGTCGCAGCCGACATCTCCTTCGCGAAGAAGTACGCACCGGAGGGCCGTCACTGCCACAGCTGGCAGCTCGGAGAGGAGATACTGGCGAGTGCGGACACCGACCGCCTTCGAGCCGTCGCCTGGGGCTACCTCGCACACCTCGCAGCCGACACAATCGCTCACAACGTCTTCGTGCCGAGGCAGCTCCTTCTGACCAGTGCAAGTCAGGGAGTGGGGCACGCTTACTGGGAACACCGCATGGACGTACACGTGGGCGAGGAGTACGTCGTCAAGGCCCGCAGGCTCGTCGTCGAACACGATCACTCCGAGGCGGACGAACTCTTCGACGTGGTCCTCGCGCGCACGATGTTCAGCTTCCGCACGAACCGGAGGATCTTTCGCGGAATGCTCCGCCTTCAGAGCGACGATCGCTGGAGACAGGTCTTCGAGAGCGTGCTCGAGCGTTCGCGGTGGGATTTGCCGGACTCGGAGGTCAACCGCTACGTGGCGTACTCGTTCGACTCCGTGGTGGACTATCTGGCGAACGGAGTTCGCTCCTCCCCGGCCGGGCTCGATCCGGTGGGTGAGCTGAGTCTCGGGCTCAGCAAGAAGGTGCGCCGCATAGCGCTGGCGAACGGCGTGGCACAGAACCCGCGCATCCTGCGCGAGATGGCGGATGACTTCTTCCCCTTCCCCTCCGAGCGCCTGGTCTACTGGCCTCGCCGGGGTGGCGGAGACAGCGGTCCCGGACGCGGCAACGCCGAGCCGACGATCCGCCCCGCGCCTCGAGCCTCCGTCCATCGAGGAACACGCAACGATGTCCGGGAGTGAGGCTCAGTAGTAGCCCTTGGCGAGTTTCGCGTATCGGGCCAACAGTTTCTTCCGCCCCGCCTGCTCGAACTCGACGGTCACGCGGACGTCGGGACCGAAGCCGCTGACCTCCACGACCCGGCCCGACCCGAAGGTAGCGTGGACGACGTGCTCGCCCTCGACGAGACGCGGGGCGTCCTGATCGTAGTCGTGCTCGAATTCTCCGTATCGGACGAAGTCGCCCTCCTCCCTCTCCCGCAGGCGCCCGCGCCGCCGGGGAAGGGGCGTCGTGAACGCTTCGCTTGAGAGCCGCCGCGTGACCTGCCGCTCGGTCAGGGACCCCGGAATGGCTTCGGCGAACGGAGACAGTCGGCCATGCATGATCTCGCCCGCCCGTCGGCGTTGGCGCGCGCGAACGAGGAAGAGCTTGTCCCGGGCACGTGTGATGCCGACGTAAAACAGCCGCCGCTCTTCCTCCATCTCCTCGGGCTCGTTGTAGGTGCGGGACAGGGGGAACAGGCCGTCCTCAAGGCCGGCGATGAAGACCATCGGAAACTCGAGGCCCTTGGCGTTGTGGAGCGTCATGAGCGTCACGGCGTCGGAATCGGGATCGTGCTGGTCGATATCGGACACCAGCGCCACCTGCTGGAGGAATAGATCGAGCTCGCTGAAGCCGTCGAACTCCTCGTCCTCCCCCCCGTCCTTGATCAGTTCCGCGTCGAAACTGACTGCTCCGGCGATCAGTTCCCGGATGTTCTCGGCGCGGTCCTCGCCTTCCGGCCCCTCTTCGCGCAGCACACGCAGCAGGTCCAGCTCACCGACCAGTTCGTCGATCAGGGTGCCCACCCGCACGATAGCCGCCTGTGCGGAAAAGCGCTGCATGAGTTCCGCGAACGCCTTGAGACTCCGAACGCCGCCGAGGGGAATGTCACCCGCTTGGTCGGCCGCCGCCGCGGCCTCGAGGAGAGGGACGCTGCCGGCGGCAGCGAACGCCTGCAATCGCTCGAGCGTAGCTCGCCCGACACCGCGGCGCGGATAGTTCACGACGCGCTCAAACGCGCCGGCATCCCTCGGATTCGAGATGAGCCGCAGGTATGCGATCACATCGCGAACCTCGCGTCGCTCGTAGAATCGTACGCCGCCCACCACCTGGTACGGAAGATTCGCGCGACGAAAGCCCTCTTCCAGGGCACGGGCCTGTGCGTTGGTCCGGTACAGGACGGCGAAGTCGCGGTAGTTGCACGGCGCAGGCTCGCCCTCGCGACGAGCCCGTACCTCGCCGGTGATCCAGCGCGCCTCGTCAGCCTCGTCGAGCGCCTCCACCAGGCCGATCCTCTCGCCGGCTTCGCGCACGGTTCGCAACGTCTTGCCCTTGCGGCGTACGTTCTCGCTGATGACGGCGTTGGCGGCGTCGAGGATCGCGGAAGTAGAGCGGTAGTTCTCCTCGAGTCGTACCACGCGGGCACCCGGGAACGCCTGCTCGAAGTCGAGGATGTTGCGGATGTCCGCGCCCCGGAACCCGTAGATCGACTGGTCGTCGTCACCCACGACCATGAGGTTGCCGAGCGGCCTGGCGAGTAGCTCGAGTAAGCGGAACTGTGCATGATTGGTGTCCTGGTACTCGTCGACGAGCACGAACGAGAAGCGGCTTCGGTAGCGTTCGAGTACGTCCGGAAACGCGGCGAACAGCTCGACCGGCTTCACTAGCAGATCGTCGAAATCAAATGCGTTCTGATCCCTCAGCGACGTCTGATAGGCCGGATAGACGCGCGCCACGTTACGGACGAACAGGTCGAATGCCCCGGCGTTGTCTTCGTGGAAGCGCTGCGGCGAGACCAGCTGGTTCTTGGCCCCGCTCACCTCGGCGCGAACCGCGGCCGGATTCCACCTTTTCGGGTCGATACCCAGCGCCTCCTGAGTCCTCTTGATCGCCTGCAGGCTCTGCTCGGCATCGAGGATGGTGAAGGCGCTGCCCCAGCCGAGGAACTCGGCATGGCGGCGCAGCAGACGGGCGCCGATCGAGTGGAACGTGCCCAGCCAGAGCCCGGAAGGCTCGCCGCCCAACGCCCGGTGGACGCGCTCACGCATCTCCCCGGCCGCCTTGTTGGTGAACGTGACGGCCAGGATCCGCGCGGGCGGCACTCCGTACTCGCGGATCAGGTGCACGATGCGTGTCGTCAGGACACGGGTCTTTCCCGAGCCGGCCCCGGCAAGCACGAGGAGGGGCCCCTCGAAATGTTCGACCGCCCGCCTCTGTTCGGGATTGAGGGAACTCAGATTGCCGTCGGTCAAGGCGTTGTGCCGCGGGCTCGTCGAGTGGATCAGGAAGCCTCCGCCGCGGGGAGTCGGAACAGGAAGGTGGCGCCTCCGCCCGGCGTGTCCAACAACTCGATCCGCCCGCGATGCAGGCCCTCGACGATCCGGCGTGCGAGCGCCAGCCCCACGCCCCAGCCACCGCTCTTGGTCGTGACGCCCGGCTCGAAGAGGCGGTCACGCACGTCGGGGTGAACGCCCGGGCCGTCGTCCTGGATGCGGAGCTCGACCCATCGCCTCTCGCTCAGCTCGCGCGCCCGTATCGTGATCCGGCCCCCGCGACCCGCGAGCGCGTCCAGCGCGTTCTTGACCACGTTCTCGAGAGCCCAGGTCAGCAGTACGTCGTTGCTCTTCACCGGGGGCAGGTCGTCGGGCACATCCACGTGGAGCTCGACCCCGTGGCCGAAGCGGGGGAGCCGGCTGTGCAGATAGCGCTCCAGGTCGCCGACCACATCCTTGAGCGGGGTCGCGCGAAGCTCCGTTTCGTGGCCGATCAACTCGAAGCGGTGGCTGATCCGCCCGAGCCGAAGCAGGTCCTCCTCAATTCCCTCCGCTATGTCGCCCTCGGCGAGCTCGTCCGGTTGCTCCTGGCGTGGCATCCGCAGAAGTTCAAGCCAGCCCTGCAGCGAGCTTATGGGCGTCCCCAATTGGTGCGCGAGCTCACGCGCCATCGCGGTCCAGGCCCGCTCACCCTCCGCCCGCCTCTGGTAGCGGATGACCGTGTAGCCGACGACGACCGTGAGCAACAGCCCGGCGGCCTGGAGCCACGGGATCCAGCGAAGCCGCAGCACCTCGGGGGTGTCGCCGTAGTGAAGATGGGAGGCGTCCGGCACGCCCACCGGCGGGTGCTGCTCGTCCAGGCGCTGCACGTACTGACGCGCGCGCTCCTGACCCGCCGGCGTATCGAGGTCCAACTCGAAGGGGAGGTTTCGAGCCGCGTAGACCGTGTCGCCAGGGCCGGTGAGAACGATGGGCACGCCCGAAGCGATGATGATCTCCTGGAGCCTGGACAGCGCCTGCACTTCACCGCCCGGCGGGCTGGTGAGTCCCTCCTGCACGACTCCGTAGATCTCCGTCAGCGTCTCCGCGTTCTCACGAAGAGCACGCACGATCTGCTGCGTGTAGAGCACGTACGAGCCGAGCAACAGCACGAAGGCCGTGGCGAGGGCCACGGGCCACTTGATGCGCGGCATCGCCCTCCTCCTGTCCCCTGATGGCGGCCCGAGTCAGGCGCGTCGGTCAGACGGGCGGTCCGATGCGCTCGAATCCGACGTAGCGGTGTAGCGCCTCCGGCACAACCACCGAGCCGTCCGCTTGCTGATTGGACTCTAGCAAGGCGGCTATCACACGAGGCAGCGCCAGGGCGGATCCGTTCAGCGTGTGCACATGCTCGGGCTTCTCTCCGTGCGCAGGGCGGAAGCGCACGTTGGCGCGCCGCGCCTGGTAGTCCGTGAACGTGGAACAGCTGGAGACTTCGAGCCAGCGTCCTACGCCGGGGGCCCATACCTCAAGGTCGAAAGTCAGCGCCGCGGCAAAACCGAGATCTCCGGCCGCCAGCAGGACACGACGATAGGCGAGGCCGAGCCGCTCAAGCAGCGACTCCGCGTGGCCGGTGAGCTCTTCCAGGGCGGCGCGGCTCCGTTCCGGCCGCTCATAGCGCACGAGCTCCACCTTGTCGAATTGATGCACCCGGAGCAGTCCGCGCGTGTCTTTGCCGGCCGCGCCCGCTTCGCTTCGGAAGCAGGGCGAATAGGCGGTGTAACAGAGCGGCAGGCGATCGGCCGTGAGCAGTTCGTCGCGGTGCAGATTGGTGACGGGCACCTCGGCAGTAGGAATCAGCCAGAGGTCGTAGCGCTCCACGTGATACGCCTCGTCGGCGAATTTCGGGAGCTGTCCCGTCCCAATCATCGTTCTCGAGGTGACGAGGTAGGGAATTCGCAGCTCCTCGTAGCCGTGTTCGGTCGCGTGCACGTCGATGAAGAAGTCGATCAGCCCGCGCTGCAGCCGTGCGCCCGCGCCCCGCAGCAAGGGAAAGCCGGAACCCGAGACGCGCGCACCACGGGGTAGGTCGAGGATCCCGAGCGCCTCTCCGATCTCCCAGTGCGGGCGGGGCGTGAATGGAAGGCTCGGCAGCTCGCCCCAGCGCTTCTCGATCCGATTGGCTTCCTGGCCCCCATCCGGCACCTCGTCCAGGGGCGCGTTGGGGATGGCGAGCAGCAACTCCGCTATGCGCTCGTCCGCGGTCGCTACCGAAGCGTTCAGTTTCGCGATGCGTCGGCCCACCTCGCGCATGCGGGCGACGCCGTCGGCGGCATCCTCGCCCCGCCTCTTGCACTCGCCGATCGCCTTGGACACCTCATTGCGGAGGCCCTTGAGGCCATCGGCTTCAGTGATCGCGGCCCTCCGATCCGTGTCACGGGCGAGCACGTCGTCGAGCAGTTCGGACAAGCCCGGATCGCGGCGGGCGAGCGCCGTCTTCACCCGTTCCGGTTCGGCCCGGAGCGCGCGGAGGTCAAGCACGGAGGAAACCCGAGATCAGAGGTCCGGAGGCACGACGCGCCGGTCGTTGCAGACCGGGCTGGCGTCGAACACGAACTCCAGGAGCCCGATGGGAACGTCGATCGTGAGCGGTTCGAGCTTCGCGTAGTACGAGCAGCCACCCCCCAGGGTCCGTGAGCGTGAGTCCGTGCGGACGATGTACACGCTCCCCAAACGCGCCGGCACAGGAGTATCGCCGGAGTAGAGGATGGTGTCGAAGGGAGCTTCCTCGATGTCCCCGAAGCTCCGGCCCGGAATTTCGGCAATGCGGGCGCGCGACTCGATGCCCACCGCGCCCGGAGGCACGAGGACGAGCTCGCTGCCCCGGGTGTCGACCGCTACGTCCCACAGGCTCGCCGCGCCCGGGCGCTCGATGGACACTGTCACGCGCTGGTTGAAGTTGAACGCCGAGTGCAGGTCGAGATCCTCGCGCGCGAGGGAGTACAGCACCACCGTATCCGGGGAAGCGTCCCATCGGAGCAGGAACGCGTCGCCGTCGCATCCGGCAGCGGCCAAGACGGCCGCGAGCGCCCCGAAGACTCCGGCACGAGCCATGTAGAGCATCCCAACTGAACGAGAGAGCACGGCCATCTGGGGCCGACAAAAACATGCTCCCGGACCGAACCGGGAGCCACGATCGGCGCTTGAACCGGGCCATTCGCCGTCGTGCCAAAATCCCGGAAAGCCCTTGATTCCTTGACTTTACCCCACTGGCCCGGTAGGTTCCGTTGTTTCGGAACAGTCGGCGCAGGAGCGAGGCGCGACGATGGTCGAACCGGCTGCCAACGGCTCGGTCCGCGGACGTATCCTCGTGGCGGATGACGAGCCCCAAGTGCGCCGACTTCTCACCACCCTGCTCGAGGCCGCGTCGTTTGTGGTCGACACGGCCGAAGACGGCCCAGCCGCGATTGACTGCCTCGAGGGCCCGAGCGCTTACGATCTGGTCCTGTTGGATCTTATTATGCCGGGCGCCGACGGGCTCGGGGTTCTCGAACACGTGCGCAAGCTAGAGCACCGGCAGGGAGTACCTGTGGTGGTCCTCGCCGCCAAGGGGCAGGACGCCGATCGGAACGAAGCGCTGAGTCTCGGCGCCGACGACTTCGTGACGAAGCCCTTCAGCCCGAAGAAGCTGCTTGCCCGAATCGAAGAAATCCTCGACCGCCCTTGACCCTCACCTCTGGGTCACGGTCCTGGCCGGCGGCGTCGGCTCCCGCTTCTGGCCGGTCAGCACCCCCGCGCGTCCCAAGCAACTGCTTCCGCTGGGCGGTCCTCGCCCGCTCGTCGTCGAGACCGTAGAGCGCGCACGTGCGCTGACGGGTGACGACCGCATCCGGATCCTCGCCCGTGAGGCGCTGGCTCGATCGATCCGAAGCGCCCTTCCTTCGCTGGGAGAGGACCAGTGCTGGGTTGAGCCGCTGGCTCGCGGTACCGGGGCCGCGCTGACATGGGCCGCGTGGATGGCGCGCCGGGCCGACCCGGAGGCCGTGCTCCTCTCGCTCCACTCCGACCACGTGATCCAGACTACGGACGCCTTCGTCAAGGGCGCCCGTGCCGCCGCCGAGCTGGCGCGCCGCGAGGGCCTGCTGGTCGCCGTCGGTGCCCGGCCCACGAGGCCGGAGACAGCCTACGGCTACTTGCAGCCGGCAGATCCCCTGCCGTCCGCCGCAGGCGTTGCCGGGTTCCGCGTGACGTCTTTTCGCGAGAAACCCGACCGCACAACGGCGGACCGATTGATCGCCGAAGGGCATCTTTGGAACACCGGCATCTTCGCGTGGCGCGCCGACGTCTTCCTGAACCAGATGGAGCGGCACGCCCCCGAGATCGCGGGGAGCATGGGCCACCTGGACGCTGGGGATCCGCACGCTTTCTTCGCCGAGGTCGACGCCGTGACCGTGGACAAGGCGCTGCTGGAGCGTTCCGACGCGGTCGCTGGAATCGTGGCACCGTTCTCGTGGGACGACGTGGGAAGCTGGGAGGGGCTAGCCCGCGGGCGCGGGCGCAGAGCCGGGGAGAGCGTCGTGGTCGGCACCGGACATGTGTTCGACGGATCGGACAACATCGTCTACGCGGAGCACGGCGCCCTGGTCCTTTGGGGCCTGGACGACGTCGTGGCCGTGCGCACCGAGGGCGTCACGTTGGTGATGCGCAGAGATCTGGCACCCGACCTCAAGCGGCTGCTCGAGCGCCTGCCGGAGGGCGTGCGCCAGACGCAGTCTTGAGCGCGCTTCGAGTGAAGCTCCTCCTCTGTCACGACGATCTGTCGCTTCGCTGGACCCCCTTCGTCGAGACGCGGCCGGTGGGCGAACTGCTCTACGGTACCCTCCTGCTGCGCGAGCGGGCCGAACGGGCGCTGGGAGTGGCCAGCACGGGCTACGTGGGAGCCGCTCACCTCGAGGGGTTCGACGAACCCGGCGCCCCGCCACATGTGCAGCACGTCAACGATGGTGAAGAGAACCGAATCTTGCTGAGCGTGCGTGCCGCGCTCGATGGACCGCCGCAGGAGCTGCCGTCCCAGCCGGCCACGCTGTACGTGGAGGGTCAGGTGGCAGGCTGGATCGTACCGGCGGGTGCGGGCCCGCCCAGCCCTGAGCGGATCTCCGGCCTGCAGCCCGGCGACGGAGTGCGGCTCGATCTGCCCGGGCGACTGCTGGAGCGCCCATGGCATCTGATGGCCGGAAACCCGGAGCGGATCGCCGCAGACGTCGCCCGGCACGCGCGCCACAACGACGCGTTCCAGCTGACCGACGTCCACGTCGTGGGCGACCGGGCGGTACTGCTCGGTGATCATGCGGTGGTCGAACCCGGTGTAGTGCTCGACACGCGCGCAGGCCCGATCTGGCTGGATAGGAACGCTCGAATCGAGGGACCGGCCCGGGTCAGCGGCCCCTTCTACCTGGGCCCCGATTCAATCGTGTTGGGAGGAGCGGTCGGCACCTCGTCGATCGGGCCGGCATGCGTGATCCGCGGCGAGGTCGTGAATTCCGTGATTCTGGGCTACTCAAACAAACGCCACGACGGACACCTCGGCCACGCCGTGCTCGGTCGCTGGGTGAACCTGGGAGCCGACACGAGCAACAGCGACCTCAAGAACACGTACTCTTCCGTGCGCGTGCGTCTCCCGGAGGGCGACGTCGACACGGGTCTCCTTAAGTGCGGTGCCTTCTTGGGCGACCACGTCCGCACGGGCATCGGCACCCTCCTCAACACGGGGACGGTGATCGGGGCCGCGACGAGTATACACGGACAGGCGATGCCCCCCGCGAGCGTCCCTCCGTTCTCGTGGGCCAAGGGAGACAAGCTGGTGGAGCATCGCCTCGAGCGATTTCTGCGCACCGCGGCGGTGGCAGCGGACAGGCGTGGGGTCCAGCTGAGTTCCGGGATCCGCCAGGTCCTGACGCGGGCCGCCGAGCGAGCGCGAGCCGCCCGCGACCGCGAGGCGAATCCCAGATGAGAATCTGCTGCCTCGGCAGCGGAAGCTCCGGCAACTCGGTCGTCGTGGAGGCTCCCGGCACCAAGGTACTGGTGGACGCAGGCTTCAGTGCCCGGGACCTGGAGCACCGGTTGGGCATGGTCGGTGTCGACCCGCGCCAGCTCGACGCGATCATCATCACGCACGACCATACCGACCACACGCGGGGTGTAGGCGTCTTTGCGCGCCGCCACGGCACCCTCATCCACCTGACCAAGCTGACGTACGAGGCCTGCCGCACGCTCTTCCGCGGCGAGGAGCGCACGCAGACCTACGCGGTCGCCCAGCCCTTCATCGTAGGGGGCCTGCGCGTAGAGCCGTTCCTCACGGCGCACGACGCCGCCGACCCGGTGGCGGTCGCACTCGTCGACGTCGCGACGGGAGCTCGCCTAGGGATCGCGACGGACCTGGGCCGTCCCACGGCCGGCGTGCGCTACGCGCTCTCGAACTGCGACTTCCTCGTGCTCGAAGCGAACCACGACGAGACGATGCTGCGCACGAGCGTCTATCCCCGATCGGTCCAGAACCGGATCGCCTCGAGCCATGGACACCTTTCCAACCACGCGGCAGCCCACTTCGCCGTCGAGTTGGCCCACCCGCGCCTCGCCGGGGTGTTGCTGGCCCACCTCTCCATCCGCTGCAACGATCCGGCGCTCGCCCGCGAGGTGGTGGGAAACGCCCTGGCGCGTGCGGGCTGGCGCGGATGGCTCGATGTGGCCAAGCAGGACGCGCCGGGACCTTGGCTGGATGTGGAAGCGCTGAGGAAGCGGTGCGGACCGGGTCAGCTGAGTCTACTCTGAGCCACCGACACGCTCAGAAGTCGAAGAATCTGCGGAAGTCGTTGGAGAGGGCCAGCAGCATGATGCCCACCACGATCAGCAGGCCCACGTTTGACCAACGCAACCGTTGCTCGACCGAGAGGGCGCGCCCGCGAACCGCCTCGATCGAGAGGAACACCAGATGACCGCCGTCCAGCACGGGAATGGGCAACAGGTTGAGCACTGCCAGATTCACGCTGAAGAACGCCATGAAGTTGAGGAACACCTCGATCCCGGCCTCGGCGGCCTGGCCTGAGACCTCACCGATTGTGACGATGCTCCCGAGCGTCCGAGGCGATATGCCCCCGGTGATCAGCTGGGCGAGGAATCCGACGATCAGGCTTGTCGCCCCGACTGTCTCGCGCACGCCCAGGCGCAGGGCCTCGACGGCTCCGACCCTCCTGTAGGCTGTCTCGCCCACGGGGTTGTAGATGCCGACCCTGCCGATCGTGCGCTCCTCGCCGGTCTCCGCATCCACTTCCGTCGTGGCTTCCGGCGTGAGCGTGGCGAGACTTCGCTCTCCCTCCCGCTCGACCAACAGTTCCACGCGCTGCTCCGGCCGCGCCCGGATGCGGTCCACGAAATCGCCCCAGCTCGCCACCAACTCCCCGTCGACGGCCAGGACCCGGTCTCCCGCCCTGAGGTCGGCCCGGTCGGCGGGCGATCCGGGCTCCACCGCGCCCACACCCGCGTCGACCCAGTCCGCCAAGGACCCCACCAGCGCGACGCGCGCTGCCTCGCCCGCGGGAAGCCTGACAAGCACCCGCAGCGCCGGCTCCACGGTCTCCACGTACACCGAACCGGCGGGCATCTCCGCGAGCGCCCGGGTCAGGTCGCCCCACGTCTCGACGGCCCGATCCCCGACGCGAACGACCGATGCGCCGACGGGAATCTCCGCCAGCGCCTCGGTGCCGGGCGGCAGCGTGCTCTCGCGCACCATTCCGATCCGCGTGCTGCTGAGCTCGGGCTCTCCCCAGATGGCGTTCACCGTCGAGTACGTGACGAACGCGAACACCATGTTCATGATCACGCCGGCCGAGATGACGAAGGCCCGGGCCCAAAGCGGCTTGGCGTCGAAGTCGCGCTCGGAGGGAGGGCGCGCTTGTTCCGCGCCGCCCTCGATTTTCTCCATGACTTCGTCGCCCATTCCGCCCATCTTCACGTAGCCGCCCAGCGGGACGGCGGACAGCACGTATTCCGTCTCGCCCCTGCGGACGCCGAACACGCGGGGGCCCAGGCCGATGGAGAAGCGCTGGACCTCGATCCCCACCCATTTCGCGGCGAAGTAGTGGCCGAGCTCGTGGACCAGGATCAGGACGCCCAGCACGATGACCGTGGCGACGATCGTCGTGGTCATCCGCGAACCTCCGGCCCCACACTCTCGACCGCGCGGCGCGCGGCAACCCGTGCGGCGCGGTCCGCCTCGAGAACGTCCGCGACGCTCCGGGCCGGCCCGGACTTATGCTCGTCCAGAGCCGTCCGAACCACTGCGGGGATACCGGGAAAGGAGAGTCGCTCGTCGAGGAAAGCCCCGACCGCGACCTCGTTGGCCGCGTTGAACGCTGCGGGCGTGGTCCCCCCGCGACGCCCGGCCGCGATCCCTAGTTCGAAGAGCGGGAACAGGTCGCGGTCCACGGCCTCGAACGTGAGCGGCGCGGCACGAACGGGATCGAAGTTGCGCAGCCGCTCGTCCCCGACCCGTGCCGGATGGCTCAGCGCGTACAGGATCGGCAGCTCCATCGTGGGAAACCCCATCTGCCCGAGCACCGAACCATCCACGAATTCGACGAACGAGTGGATGATCGACTGGGGATGGACGACGACGTCAATCGCGGAGTACGGCACGCCGAACAGGAAGTGGGCTTCGATGACCTCGAGCGCCTTGTTCGCGAGGGTCGCCGAATCCACGGTGATCTTGGCGCCCATCTCCCACGTCGGATGCCGCAATGCATCCGATGGGCGTACGCCTGCCAGAGCGGCGGAGTTCCACCCGCGGAACGGGCCGCCGGACGCAGTCAGCACGAGCCGCGCCACGTCCGTGCGGTCCGATCGCACGAGACACTGCAAGATCGCCGAATGCTCGCTGTCGATCGGCACGAGCTCGCCCCCACCCCGTGCTGCGGCCTCCAGAACCAGCGGTCCGGCCACGACCAGCGACTCCTTGTTCGCCAGCGCGAGGCGCTTGCCGGCGTTCAGCGCGGCCAGTGTGGGTTCCAGACCGACCGCGCCGACCAGCGCGTTGACGACCACGTCCACGTCCGGATCGGCCGCGAGCGAGAGCATCGCATCCGACCCGACCTCCCAGCGCGCGCTCGACGGATCGCCGCCGATGCCCACCCGCTCGTCGACCACGACCACGCGGCGGGGTCCGAACTCGCGGACCTGAGCGGCCAACTCCGCGCGCGAACGGTGCACAGCCAGAGCGACGGTCTTGAAACGCGTCGGGTGCCGGCGCACGACCTCGAGCGTACTCCTTCCGATCGAGCCGGTGGAGCCCAGGATGGCCACGCGCAGTGGCCGGGACTCGGTCACCGTCACCGGATCACGCCGATGAGCATCAGAAGGCCGTACGCAACCGGGAAAGCGAACAGGAGCGCGTCCATACGATCGAGGAGACCCCCGTGGCCGGGAAGCAGGCGGCCGGAATCCTTGACGCCGGCCGCTCGCTTGAGCACCGATTCAGCCACGTCGCCGACGGGCGTGACCAGACCCAGCACGGCGCCAATCAGCACTCCCGTGGGCACGGGCACACGCAGCGTAGGCAGCGCGGCGAGCGCCGCGCCCGCCACCGCGCCCCCGGCGAACGCCGAGCCTATCAAGCCGGCTACGGCGCCCACCACGGTCTTCCCCGGGCTCACCCTGGGGAAGAGCCTTCTGCGTCCCCACCTCCGGCCGGCAAAGTACGCCGCGCTGTCTCCGACCCAGGTGGCGGCAAGGGGGAGGAGCACGAAGCCCACGGCCGCGCCCGGGTGGCCCCGCTCCGGGGCCTCGGCCGCCACGCCGCGCAGGAACACGGCGAACGCCAGAGTGCACCCCACGTAGATCACGCCCAGCACCGTTACCGCTACCGAGGCGATGAGCGCCTCCGCCGGCGCGCGCAGCCACACCGAAGCGGCGAGCGAGCCCAGCGTCATGGCGAGCAGCAGCGCGAGGATCGCCGGAGCGGCGGCACCGGGCGTGGGAAGGGCGGCAGCTATCAGCACCACCGCCCCCGAAGCAGCCATCCCGGCCGGGCCGAACGGTTCGATTCCGCGTGCCGACGCGAGGCCGTACAACTCGGCGGCGGCCAGCGCGGCCGTGACGGCGACCAAGCCCGCGAACACCCAACCGCCGAGGTAGAGGACGGCGAGCACGGCGGGGATCCCGACCGCGGCGACCAACACACGCCTCGGTAGCTCGCCGCCGGCCAACGGACTCCCGCGAACGCCTAGCCCCTGCGCACGCGGCCGAAGCGGCGTACGCGGCGGCGGAGATGAGCATTCCCGCGCAGGCGAAACCGATCCTGCTGCTCGGCCGGCATGGCAGCGGCGAGAGGCGGAGCGTGCAGGCCTCAGACCTGCATCACTTCCGCTTCCTTGTGCTTCAGGAGGTCGTCCACCCGGGCTATGGCCTCGTCGGTCAGTTTCTGGGTCTCATCCATCTCACGGTGGCCGTCATCCTCGGAGATCTCGTGATCCCTCATGCGCCGCTTCGCGTCGTCGCGCGCCTCGTGGCGCGCGTGGCGGATCGACACGCGAGCCTCCTCGGCCATCTTGTGGAGGAGCCTCACGTATTCCCTGCGCCGCTCTTCGGTGAGGGGCGGGATCGGGATCCGGATCAGGCTGCCGTCGTTGGCGGGATTCAACCCGAGATTAGCCATCTGTACGGCACGCTCGATATCGCGGATCAGAGACGGATCGAAGGGCTGAACCACCAAGAGCGACGGCTCTGGCGTGGCAATCGTCGCGACCTGGTTCAAGGGCATCCTGGAGCCGTAGGCCTCGACCCGCACCGTATCGAGCAGTGCGGGCGTAGCCTTACCCGTCCGCACCGTGGCGAACTCGCGCGCTACCGCCTCGATAGCGTCATCCATCTTGGACTTGGCCTGCTCGATCGACGACATCTCCTGTCCTCGCGGTCAGAAATGGGCAGTTCCACAGCTGGCGAATGTAAGGCGGCCGGGGCCCTAGGACACGAGCGTGCCGACCGGTTCGCCCCGGATCGCCGACGCGACCGCTCCGCGATCCTCGAGGCTTAGGACGATGATGGGCAGCCCATTCTCCTTGCACAGGGACACCGCCGCGGCGTCCATGATCGCGAGTTCCCGCGTCATGACCTCGCGGAAGCTGATCGTGCGAATGAACTCGGCGCCGGGGTTGGTGGCAGGGTCCGCCGTGTAGACGCCCTGCACCTTCGTGGCCTTGATGACCACGTCGGCTTCAATCTCGGTCGCGCGCAGGACCGCAGCCGTATCGGTGGAGAAGTACGGGTTGCCGGTACCGCCCGCGAAGAGCACCACGCGTCCCTTTTCGATGTGGCGCAGCGCACGCCGCCGGATGTAGGGCTCCGCGATCTCCTCCATCCGGATGGCCGTCAACACGCGCGTGTCCACGCCCTTGGTCTCGAGCAGGTCCTGAACAGCGAGCGCATTGACGACCGTGGCCAGCATGCCCATGTGGTCCGCCTGTACCCGGTCCATGCCCTGCTGACTTGCGAGGGCGCCGCGGACGATGTTGCCCCCGCCGATCACCACACCGAGCGAGACGCCCATCTCGTGAACGGACTTGATCTCCTCTGTAAGACGATCCACGACGGACGGTTCGATCCCGAAGCCCTGCTCGCCCGCCAAGACTTCGCCGGACAGCTTGAGCAGTACGCGCGTGTAGCGGTACTCACCCACCATGGCTCAGACCCTCTACGCCCGGATAGAGCCCGAAGATTGGGAGCACGCCATCCTCAGGCGCCGCCCACCTGGAAGCGCACGAAGCGCGCCACCGAGACCTTCTCCCCCGTCTTGGCGGAGACGGCCTCGACCAGCTCACGGACCGTTCGTTCCGGATCCTTTACGAACGCCTGGTCGAGCAGGCTGCTCTCCTTGAACCACTTCTGGAGCTTCCCTTCCACGATCCTTTCCCGGATGTGCTCGGGCTTGCCTTCCTCGGCCACCTGGGCGACGTAGACCGCGCGCTCGCGCGCGACCTCTGCAGCGGGTATGTCGTCGGCGCTCACGGCGACCGGCGCCGCCGACGCGACGTGCATCGCCAGGTCTTTCGCCAGCCGTTGAAACTCCGGATTCTTGGCGACGAAATCGGTCTCGCTGTTGAGCTCCACGATCACGGCGACCTTACCGTTGTGATGCAAGTAGGCGCCGATGGTCCCCTCGGCCGCCCTGCGCTCCGCACGCTTGGCCGCCTTCGCGGCGCCCCTGGTGCGCAGGATGTCGATCGCCTTCTCCATGTCGCCGGCGGATTCCTGCAGCGCGGCTTTGCAGTCCATCATCCCCGCGCCGGTCCTGTCACGGAGCGCTTTCACCTCCTTCGCAGAGATCTGCCTCGTCGTCATCTTGCGATCGACTCCCGTCCGTTGTTCGGCCGTGAACGCTTAGGAAAAGAGGCGGCAGTCCGGAGAGGCGGTACCTCGGCCGCCGTCCGGCTCCCGCCTCCCGGTCCCCACTCTCGGGCCCTGCTCGAAGACTCGCGGCCCCGGGGCGAGCCTCCTACTCCTCGTCCGCCTGCTCCCGCCCCTCGTCCTCGCCCTCGCCGGTCTTCAGGTGCTGAGCGATGACCTCGGGCCGGGGCCGCCGCTTGCGCCGGGGTCGCCGTCTGGCAGGACGCTCCTCCCTAGCGGCCTCGGCGGTCTTCTCCCCGGTCTCGGTGGAGTACGTCGTCGCCTCGAGCTCCTCGACGCGACCGCGCTCGCCCTCCGGAGCCTCCCGCCGGCCGGCCTCGATGGAGTCGGCGATGGCCGCAGTGATCAGGCTCACCGAGCGGATCGCGTCGTCGTTGCCGGGGATGGGGTAGGCGATCAGGTCGGGGTCCGCGTTGGTGTCCGTGATGCCGAGGACCGGGATGCCGAGGCGGTGGGCCTCACGTACCGCGATGATCTCCCGGCGCGCGTCCACGACGTACACGGCCGAAGGCAGCCGAGCCATGTCCTTCACCCCGGACAGGTACTTCTCGAGCTTGAGCCGTTCGCGATCGAGCAGCAGGCGCTCCTTCTTCGTGTAGAACTCGAAGGCGTTCTCCTCCTGCCCGCGCTCGAGCTCCTTCAGGCGCCGAATCTGCTTTCGGATGGTCTCGAAGTTCGTGAGCATGCCGCCCAACCAGCGTTCGGTGACGAAGAACGCCCCACAGCGTTGGGCTTCCTGCTCGATGATCGGACGAAGCTGGCGCTTGGTGCAGACGAAGAGCACGCGCTCACCGCGGAGCACCGCCCCTCGGACGACGCCCTGCGCGGCCCGGAGGCGGTCCAGGGTCTTGCGCAGATCGATGATGTGGATGCCGTTCTTCTCCGTGAAGATGAACTTGCGCATCTTCGGATTCCAACGGCGTGTCTGATGCCCGAAATGGACACCCGCTTCCAGGAGTTGGTCGAGCTGCACCTGCTGCATCCGTCCTCGCTTCCCGTGGGGCCGACTACGCCCCGTCAGTGTGCCCGGCGGGTGGACTCACGCCGGTCCCGCGACTCATGTCTCCCCGCCCCGGTCCCAAGAAGCGCCTAGGGCCCTTCGTCCGACAGAAACAGGCGGCGGGGGCGCGACGCTAGCCCCCTGCGGCGTGCCCGCCCGGGGGACCCGGATGCCGATGCCCGCCCCGGCGAGATGGTCACCGCTTGGAGAATTGAAAACGCTTGCGGGCCTTGGGGCGCCCGGGCTTCTTCCTCTCCACCTTCCGAGGATCGCGCGTGAGCATGCCCTTCTCGCGCAGCGTCCGGCGGTGTTCTTCGTCGAAGGCCACCAGAGCGCGCGCCAAGCCCATGCGCACGGCGTCGGCCTGGCCCGTCAGACCACCTCCGGCGGCCCTTACTAGGATGTCGAAGCGCCCTTCGGCATCCACGGCGATCAGCGGTTCCTCCGCGCGGCTACGAAGGCTCGGGCGGGGGAAATACTCCTTCAGGGATCGTCCGTTCACGGACCAGACGCCGCTGCCGGGCCGGAGCAGAACGCGGGCAACCGCCGCCTTTCGCCGCCCCACGGTCTGAACCTGTCCCAGGTCCGCCATCACGTCAGATCTCGAGGGGCTTGGGTTTCTGACTCTGATGCGGGTGCTCGGCGCCCGGATAGACCCGCAGCTTCTTCACCATGCTCTTTCCGAGCGCGTTCTTGGGCATCATTCCCTTGACGGCGAGCTCGATCACCCGCTCGGGGCGGGTGGCCAGCATCCGGCGAAACGGGATGAAACGCTCTCCTCCCATGTAGCCCGAGTGGCGAAAATAGCGCTTCTGGTCGGCCTTCTTGCCCGTGAGCGCCACCCGAGAGGCGTTGATCACCACGACGTGGTCGCCGGTGTCCAGATGAGGCGTGAAGACCGGCTTGTGCTTGCCGCGGAGGATTCGCGCGATCCCGCTGGCCAGACGTCCCAGCGGCCGCCCTGCGGCATCCACGATCCACCACCGACGTTCGATGTCCCTGCCCTTGGGTGTGTACGTCGTCATGCGCGTCCGAAATCTTTAGGCAACATAGCTTTAAAGCATATCCGAGCATGGTGGGAGTGTCAACGGCGAGCAGCGGTTCATCCTCCGCCGGGCCCGCTGGAAAACGACTAGCTTGCGAGCGGTCCGAGGCGGCGGCGTGCGATCAATTGCGGTACGCCCGTGGCCAGCAGCGACGGCCGGAGCGAAGCGAGGTTCCGAGCCCGGAGACGGGCGTCGGATCGCCAGGCCCGATTACTGGACGAAGGTCTCGAGGAACCGGGCACGAGAGGCGTGCCGGAGCCGGAGCAGCGCCTTCTCCTTGATCTGTCGGACTCGTTCTCGGGTGACTCCTAGGAGGGCCCCGATTTCTTCAAGCGTCATCGGCTCCTGGTCATCCAGTCCGAAGTAGAGCCTGAGAATCTTGGCTTCGCGCTCCTTGAGCGTGGACATGGTATCCTCGATGGTCTGCCTGAGGGCGCGCTCGTACGCTTCGTCCTCGGGGCCGGGCGCGTACTGGTCGGGGAGATAGTCGAGGAGACGATTGTCGTCCCCAGCAGCGATGGGGGCATCCAGCGAAAGGTGCGACTGGCCGATGGCCAGAGTGCGGGCGACTTCCTCCTCGGAGACCTCCAGGTCGCTGGCGATTTCCCCTGCGGTAGGTGGACGCCCCAGCTCCTGGAACAGCGTCGAGCTGCGACGCCCGATCCGGTGCAGCGCCCCCGCCCGGTTCAACGGCACCCGCACGATGCGGCTCTGTTCGGCAAGTGTCTGAAGGATCGCCTGCCGAATCCACCAGACCGCATAGTTGATGAACTTGATGCCCTTGGTCTCGTCAAACTTATGGGCTGCCCGTATGAGGCCGAGGTTGCCCTCGTTGATCAAGTCCGACAGCGGCACGCCCTGGTTCTGGTACCTCTTCGCCACCGACACCACGAACCGCAGGTTGGAGCGCACGAGCTTGTCGAGCGCCGCGCTGTCCCCCCCACGGATGTCCTGAGCGAGCCTGACCTCCTCGGCACGGTCGATCAGCGGATAGACGCTGATCTCTTTGAGATACCGGTCCAGAGAAGCGTCTGGGGAAACCCTGCGGCTGGACGTAACCGTCATCGGCAGGAGAGATTCGGTTTGTCTACTAGTGAGACCTGAACCGACCGGGTGCGGGGCGAACGTCCGCAACACGACGGACGGATGTGCCGCACGACGGGTCATCATTGGGTGGCACGCGCCGATGCGCAACCACCCGCATGATCGCTCCGTTACCTGCTCGCGATCAGTCGATCACGGATCCGACCCGCGCCGGACAAAGAGGGCCCGCGCCGGCTCCGCTCGTTCCCTTCCGTACCCGGCGCGTCCGGCTCGCAGGAGGTGACGCCGTCGTCGCCCGGGCCGCGAGACGTCGCGGTCCTCGTGCTCGAAGAGCCCGTGCAGGGTGACCGGGACGCAACCTCATCGTGCGCGTCCGGAGACCGGCCGGGACACCCTTGAGCCAGGAGCCGGCCGCCCCGACGCTCAACGCCCGGCTGACAGCACCAGCGAATCGCGCACCAGGTAGACGGAGTCGATCCCGGGAGGCAGCGGCACGTACAGCGCGTCCCCGGGCATCCCTCCCGGTCGGGTGTGCCCGAGCGCACCCAGGACCTCGGGAACCAGGCGTTCCGGCAACGGAATCTCCGCGGCTTCAAGCCGGTCCACGCGAAAGGCCAGCGACTGCGGGGCGAACCGCGTGAACACCCCCTCGAGAAGGACCGGCACGGTATCCGGCAGAAGTCCCATGACCGGACCGAGCGCGGCGAGTTCCGTGAACGCGCCGATCGCTACGCGCGCCGACAGCGTGAGACGACCCCCTGCCAGGCGCACCTCGGGATCGCTCACCCCCGTCAGGAGATGCCCAGGAAGGGCGAAGCGCATCACACTTGTGATCTCGGCACTTCCCAGGGCGAGGGTGCGCTCGGCTGTTCCCGTCCGGAACTCCTCGAGGCGGTCGAGAGTCTGCCGGGCGAGCGCCGGGCTTGGTACGGCCGGCGGCGGCGGGCTCGGTACCGGCGGCGGTGGCGGGCTCGGTACCGGCGGCGGCGGCGGCTCGACCTCAGCGGGAGGTGCCGCCCGAGGCCACGCGAGCCACACGCCGGCCGCGACCAGCCCGGCCGCGGCCAGCAACACTAACGAGCCGAGGGTCCCGCGTGGCCGACCGATCATGGATCCGTTTTCGGGCGCATGCCAGAGGGCGGAGTTCAGCCACCCCCCAGAGGATGGCTCGATATCACCGTGTAGGCGGGCCCCCTCCTGAACGTCTGGCTGCGCATGAGTTCGACGCTATTCACTGGTATCGAGCGGGTGTACGTCAGCTCGGCCATCAGCTCGTCCAGCCCGCGGAAGGCACCTGCGCCGTTCTCGCGCTCCACCCGGCCCAGTGTGAGATGGGGATGGAACGCCCTCGTCTCCCGCTCGAGCCCGACGTTGGAGAGCGCCCACTCCACGTCTTGCTTGAGACACCGAAGCGCGGGGGTCGGTTCTATGCCCACCCACAGCACCCGGGGCCGGCGTACAGTCGGAAACGCGCCGAAGCCCGTCAGGTTGGCGGAAAAGGACGGACTGCCGGAGGCGACGCGACCGAGGATAGCCCCCATTTGATCGACGCGGTCGGGCCTCACCTCACCCAGGAACTTCAGTGTAAGATGGTAGTCATCGGGATCGATCCAGCGAACCGGCAGCCCGCGCTCGCGCAACGTGAGCGCGGCCGCATGAATCCCGTCCCGCTCCTCTTTGGGCAGGTTCACGGCGATGAACAGACGCATGACGGCGCGGGGGGCGATCCCTAAGAAGCCCGCACGATACGCGGGCGGGCGATTGCCTCGACTCCCGCGATCGCCTGATCGACATCGGCGGGCGTCGAGCACCAGCCGAGCGAGAAGCGCAAGGCACCGGTGCCTTCCGTGCCGAGCATCCGGTGCACTTCCGGCGCGCAATGAAGGCCGGGACGCGCGAGCACGCTGAACTCGCGATCAAGGCGCTCGGCCAGCTCCCACGGGTCGATCCTGTCGTGGGTGATGGTCACCACTCCGGCACCGTCCGGGGCGGTGGGCGAGTGCACCCGCACGCCGGGAATCGACGACAAACCACCACGAAGACGCGTCTTGAGCGCGGACTCGTGGCCGTGCAACGAGTCGATGCCGCGCGCGAGCACGAACTCGCATGCCTCGTGCAGGCCGGCAACGCCGGCCGCGTTCCCGGTGCCGGCCTCCAGGCGGTCGGGCATCGCGGGCGGCATTTCGCGACTCAGGGAGTCACCGCCCGTGCCGCCTCGAAGAAGCGGACGGACCTCGAGGCCTTCGCGCACCCACAGCCCGCCCGTGCCCTGAGGCCCGAGAAGGCCCTTGTGGCCCGTGAACGCGATGAGGTCGGCGCCGTCGGCGGCGTGATCGCACGGGATGTGGCCGGCCGACTGAGCGGCATCCACGAGGACCAGCGCACCCGCATCGTGGGCCACCGCCGCCAGCTCCCGCACGGGAAGCCGCACGCCGAGCACGTTGGAGACCGCATTGACCACCAACAGGTCCGCACCCTCCAGCACGCGCCGAGCGCCGTCGAAGTCGACGGATCCCTCCGGCGTACCAGTGAGCATACGGACCTGAACGCCCCGTTCCCGCGCGAGGGCATGGACGGGCCGGAGTACCGAATTGTGATCGAACTGCGATACGACCACGGTCGCCTCCGGCCCCAGGAGGCCCCAGAGGGCCGTGTTGAGGGCGTGCGTGGCGTTGAACGTGAAGGCGATCCTTCCGGGATCACCGGGAACGCCCAGCACGCGCGCGATGGCGCGACGGCAGCGGAAGGCCGTACGCTCCGCCTCCAGGGCGGCCGAGTGCCTCCCGCGGCCCGTGCTGGCACCGCATTCGGTCAAGAACGCGGCGACGGCCCGGCCGACGGAGGGCGGGCGGAGAGCGGAGGTGGCTGCGAAATCCAGGTAGTGGCGCATGTCTTGTGGGCCGCTGACGGGCCGAGCCTGACTGCTCAGCAGGTTCCCTCCAACCTAGACGGCCCGGACCCCGGGGTACAAGGAACACCGCTGTCGCCCGGCCGGCACCGGGCCCTTTGTCGGCTCTGAATTCGGCCTTCTGGGTGAGCGCAAAGGCGAGGGCCCACCCCCCGCGCAGGGTGCCGCTCCGACCCGACGTCCGCTCCCGCGATCTCCCGCGTCCGAGATCGTCCGGCGGCCGAGCCGCCGCGCTCGGCGCGCGGCGCTCGTCACGCGTGGGGTAGCTCCGCTCCTCAACCGGCCTGTGCCGCCGGAACCGCAGCGGGGCGATCGACCGCCCGTGCTACCGTGACGTGATAGACCGTCTGCTGCCGTTCGTAGATCACCAAGGCCAGTCCCTCGGCCTGCGCTTCGCGTAGCACGCGGCTGAAGATGGCCCCGAGCTCGCGGGACTTGCGGGCCGACACCGACTCCATGGCCAGGTCGACGATCCGCTCGAGGTGCGGGTGGAGCGCCGGGGGTGCAGACTCGAGAAGCTCTGGGGACACCTCGGATGGAGGCGCGAATGCGGCGTACGAGAGGTCAACCGTCGTCCCGAACTCGTGCGAGCTCACCCCCGCGGCGGCGTTGGCGTTGGTTCGGCGCAGTCGTGCCTGACGAATGGAGGTGCGCAGGGCGCTCGTGACCTCGATCCTGTAGGGCGGAAGTCCCATCTCGCGGAGTTTCCCCTGCAGGCGCTCTCCCAGCACTTGGAGCAGTGCGCGCATCTCGGGCACGACGTACGCGGGCGACGTGCCCGGGCGCACGATCCAGTAGGAGGTGGTGTCCTCGAGCCGGACCAGGCGGCCGGCGTCCAGCAGCGAGTCCCTGGCAGCCCGGTCCCGCACGCGCACGCCCAACGCCCGCGCTCGAACAACGTGCGACGCGTTCAGAAACCGACGCAGTGCGGCCTCTTCGACCGGGGTCATGACGGGCAGCGGCCGCAAGATGCGGTCGGCCGAGCGGGCCATCCCGTCTGCCGCGCGCAGGGTCTGCGACAACAGCTGTTCCATTTCGGCCAGGGTCGTCCGGCGTGCGGCCTGCGCCGCGGCTTCGCGCTGTCCTTCCAACCAACCGCACGCGGGGAGAAACAGGACCAGAAGAAGCGTGAGCCGACGCATGATGCCTCCGGAGCAGTCTCTCGGATCGTCTGGAGATGGGTCTGCCGGATCCGTGGCAGACTTCTCGGACCCCGAGTCGGTGAAGCCCAAGGTTTGCCGCCCGCCGGTAGCGTGCCGGAGTCGGCCCTGCTGGGCGCTTAGTCCTCTGCCAGCAGAGCTTCCCTCGCCTCGGCGAGCTCGCTGCGACGTTCCCCGCCCATCTCGGGATAGCTGATGTTGAGGTCCTGGACGGCGTCAACGATCGCGGCCGCGAAAATCAACCGCGCATACCACTTGAAGTCGGCCGGAACGACGAACCAGGGCGCGTGCGCGGTCGCCGTGTGGCGGATCGCATCCTCGTACGCATGCTGATACTCGTCCCAGCGCTTCCGCTCCTGCATGTCGTGAATGTCGAGCTTCCAGTGCTTTCCCGGTTCCCTGAAGCGTTTGAGGAATCGCGCGCGCTGCCGCTCACGTGAGACGTGCAGGAAGAATTTCCGCACGATGATCCCGTTGCGATCGAGATAGCGCTCGTAGCTGCTGATGTCCTCGAATCGGGCAGCCCAGAGGTCATCACCCAGGAGTTCAGGCGGCATCCGCTGACTCGATAGGATCTCCGGGTGCACCCGCACCACGAGAACTTCCTCGTAGTAGGAGCGGTTGAAGATGCCGATCCGTCCACGCGGCGGAATACAGCAAGCGTGTCGCCACAGGAAGTCGTGGTCGAGCTCCTGGCTCGAGGGTGCCTTGAACGAATGGACCTCGCACCCCTGGGGATTCACGCCGGACATGACGTGCTGTATGGCGCTGTCCTTGCCGGACGCGTCCATTCCCTGGAGCACCAGAAGCAGCGACCAGCGGTTGTAGGCGTAGAGCTTCTGCTGGACCTCTGCCAACCACTCGACGCTCCTGCCCAGGAGCTCACGGGCCTCGCCCTTGCTCTCGCGGGTGAACCTTCCGGTGTCGGCAGGATCGTGGTCGGCCAGCCGGAAGCGAGCCCCGTCGTCGACCCGGTGTGGGGCGATCAGCTCGCGCAGCTCTACGGGATCGAGCATTGACCCGGGGGCGAGTCGCGCCCTCTAGCTCCGGCGTCGGGCTTAGCCGGGCAGGTCCAAGAGCGGCAACCCCGGAGTCGAGAAGATCATCTCCTGGATCGCCTTGATGCTCCGGTTCCCATACCGGAACGGGACAATCAGTCGCAGCGGTGCACCGTGGTCGGGGGGGATCGGCCCGTCGTTCATCATCCAGGCTAGCATCACCTGCGGATGACGGAGCGTGCCCATGTTCTCGTCCACGTAGAATCCGTCGGAGGCGATGAAGCGGGCATAGTGCACGCCCGGGTCGAGCCCCAGCATGTCGGCGAAATCGCTAAACCGAACGCCCGCCCACTTCACGATCCCGCGCGGATTGGGCGCCCCGCACTGGAGGAGATACGTGCCCTGTGCACGGGGAAGCGGCTCCAAGTCGGAGAACCGCAGCGTGCCCCCCAGGCGGGCAAGTCCCCGCGTGTCCACGCGGATGGCCATGTTCCTGTAGTCGTAGTCGATTACGGGCGTCGCGCGGTCTGGCGTCCTCCACATGAGCGGCATCGTGATCGGTCCGGCCTCGCTCTCGTCGTGCTCTGGAGCCGAGCCGTCCGGGTTGAGCGGGAGCGCCGCCGGGAATCCGCTCCGCTGGGGACGCTCCACCAGGGTGGACGGCCACTCTTGAGCGGTCTGCCGGGCGGGCAGGGTCTGGGCGCAGAGCTCTTCGCGATGACCGAGTCCCAGGGAGGCCCCCGCCAGGGCGGAGCCGGACAAGGTGATGGCATGGCGGCGCGTGAGATTCATGGCTCGGCCCAGGTTGACGTGATCATGCGCGGAAGTGTGGAGGGCAATCTATTCGACCTATGGGTCGTGTGCGAATCTTGGTCTTCACGGTTCGGCAGGGGCCTCGACGAGCACCTGCGAGTGAAGGTAAGGGCCACCCGGGTACGGATCGGTCTCGGGGGTGCAGGCGGAGCGGCGGCCCGAGACGCTGGCCTAGGCGAGGGCGGGTGGCGGGCAATTACCGTGCCAGAACGGGCGTGGTGTATGTTATGGTGGTCACTGCGACCTTCATCGTGAACGAGTCGTGCAATAGAGATCCGTCCCCATGAGAGTGAATTTCGCCCACCTCTGCGATTACGCCGCCAACACGGAAGCGGGCAAACTCTGTGTCATGGGCATCTTCGATCAGATCCGTGTGGTGAAGCTGCCCCTGGCGTATCCTACGCTGTATCTCGCTTTCGAGATCGAGATGGAGTCCGCCGAAGTCGGCAGAGACGTCACCAGCAAGATCTCGATCAGAGACCAGGACGGTGGTTCATTGTTCACGACGGACGGCAAGTTGACGTCCGATGCCAGCGCCAAACCAGCGCCCATAGGCAAGAGCGCAAAGATACGGCTCACGCTGTGCATCAACCAACTCGAATTCAGGAAGCCCGGACGGCATGAAGTCGTTATCTGGCTGCAGGACAGGCTGGAGTACACACTCCCGTTTGAAGTGGTGGTGCTGAACGACGAAGAGTAGCCTCGAGAGGCCAGCTTCAGGTGGCGGCGTGGCAGGGAGGCAATCCCCCTTCAGAGGCGGAACAAGCGTGTGAACTTGACCGCGAACGAGTGGTTGAGCATGCCGGCCCCGCCCGTAGCCCCGGCGTCCGTGTGGGTCGCGCTCCCAAGAGCGTCACCCTGAAGCTCTCGTCCTGCAGCGTCACCCAGTCCAGCAAGATGCGGGGCTCGAGGCTGAACCGCGGGCCGAACTCCAGGCGTCCATTGTAGCCGATCTGAGTGCGGCGCCCCGTGTAGAAGCCGCCGTGGCTGGCGTTGACGACACCGCTCACCCGTCGGTGCGACCCCCGCGGCTGGGCGACGAGCGGCCCCGCCTCCTCCTGCGCGCTCGCCGGGGCAGCGGCCAGGACGGTGGCGGCCGCCAGGACCAGCCTGCGCAAGACGTCGAGGCGGCGGCGGTCCAAATCACGCGTGTCCACATTCGGATGACGTCCCCGGGTGCCGCCGGCCCGAGATCCGTCCGGCACCGGCGTGTTCCCGGGCGACGCGCGGGTCGCCCCGCGGGTCCGACGGCGGGCGCGCACCCCTTCGTTCGGGGAGCCCGCAGCGCGACGGCGGGCGTACGGCGCCCCGCATGGCGCCTGCATTGTTCGGGGACCGCGCGACCGGTAGGATGACGTGTCGCCGCCGTTCAGGCGGACCACCCTCCCCTGTTCCTTCCGCAACTTGTCGAGTGAGTGCTCGTGAGCGATTTCGAAGATATCGTGAGACGTGTCCGGCCGCTCCGTACGATCTGGCTCGCCGCGATCGTTGGCATGGTGTTTTTCACGATCGTGGCGATGTACCTGATCCGCAGCGGAACTGTCCGACCCGTCGGACTGCCGTACGGGATCGCCGTCTATACCGGGATGGCACTCGCGGCCGGACTGTTCATCGCGCCGTTCGTCCGCCGGCGCATCGAGAAGACACCGTCATTTGCGACCCACAGCGAGGTGGCCCGGCGCTGGCAGACCGGCTGGCTCGTGGGTCAGGCGATCAAGGAAGGCGTCGGACTGGCGGGTCTGGTGCTGGGGTTGCTGATCGGAGCTACGACGTGGGCCCTGGCCTTCGGGGTAGCGAGCGCGCTCTCCATGCTCATGACACCGCCTTGGGAGATGCAGCTGAACGATCGTCTGCGCGGCGCGCGGCCCGACTCCGGCGAGGCCCAGCCCGGCTAGCTCCGCCTCAACAAGCGAGCGCCGCGCGGCTCGACGACCGATCCGCTGTCCGGCCGAGCATCCGGATCCATAGCCGTCCCGGGTCCCAGAAGTCGGTCATCGCGGGCCGAGAGCGCGGTCGACCTGGCGAAACTCCTCTCGGATGATGTCAAGCTGTTCCCGGATCTCGGCGACGTTCTCTTCGGTCAGGCCCTGGGAGACGCCCGCCCCCTGAAAGAGCGCGAAGAAGAGGGCGTCTGTGTGGCCCACGCTGGCCTGGGCAACGCCCCGGTCGACAAAGCGGTTCACGCGTAAGAGATCGCGCAGTGAGATGTGCAGCGGCCCGGCGACGGGCGGTTCGGCGTACAGAAAACGGATGACCGCGGCGCGCAGGAACTGGAATTCCTCGATCACCTCGCCGGCAGCCAGTCCGCGCTGGGCCGCCATCGAGCCGAAGAGTCCGGCCGCCTGCGCCCAGATAGGCTCGACCTGTTCCTTGAACGGCCTGAGCCCGTGGGGGAGCATGGCGAGGAACAGGTCGAAGAACTCCACCGTGAGAGCCTCGACGGCGGGGTTCCACCCGCTGTCGCGGCTCTGCATGTCGGAGAGCCACCGATCGCGGATCCTTGCGGCCCGCTCTTCCAGCCAGCGCGCTAGCTCGACCGGCTCTAGCTTCTGGTTCCGGACTTCTGAGATCGGACACCCCCCGAAGCGAGCTTCTCAGGCGGATGGTATCCAGCATACACCCGCCCGCTCCCGAAGCTCCCCGCTCGACCCTAGGGCCCGGCGGCCTCGCGACCCGACGGGTCCAGGTACGTGAGAGCCACCGCGTCCCTTGGCAGAAGCCGCTTGCCCGCCCAGAATGAGTCCGCCGGCTACGCGGCCGGGGCCGGGACACTGTTCGGACTTCTACCTGCCGTGCGCACCTCCGGGTTCGACCCGGGGGTCGCGCTCCGCTACGAGCGATGAACGATCCATTGGACGTGCTCGCCGTGATGGCCCATCCGGACGACGCCGAGCTTCTGTGCGGAGGCGCACTCGCGGTGAGCGCGGACCGAGGCGAGCGAGTGGGGATCCTGTCGCTGACCGACGGCGACAAGGGCACACACGGCTCGGCCGAAGTGCGCGAGAGAGAGGCCGCGCGGGCCGCCGAGATCTTGGGCATCGCCGTGCGCGCGAGCGCGAACCTTCCGGACGCGGAGCTTATGTACACGCCGGAGCACCGCACGGCCGTAGTCCGGCAGATCCGGGTGCTGAGGCCGCGCGTGGTGGTCACGCACTGGACGAGCGGGCGGCACCCCGACCACCGCATCACGGCGGAGCTGGTCACGGACGCCTGTTTCCTGGCCGGCCTCAAGAGATATCCGGCGGACGGCGAGCCGCACCGCCCGTTCAAGGTCGTGTACGCGACCGCGTTCCGGGAGAGCGCCGATCCGCCGACGTTCGTCGTCGACGTGACGGCTCAGATGGAGCGCAAGCTGGAGGCCATCGCCGCCTACGGATCGCAGTTCCGGGGCAGGAGCGGCGTGGGCGAGGTCTTCCCGGGCGGCGAGCGTCCGTTCCTCGAGCAGGTGCGCGCGGCGTGCGCCCGGTCGGGATCGCTCGTGCGCGTCGAGTACGGGGAGCCGTTCCGCACCCGAGAGACCATGCTGCAGGACAGCCTGGGCTCGCTGCGAGTCTCTACGTTCTGAAGGCCCCGCCTAGGCGAGACCGCCTCAGGCCGGCGCCCCTCCGAGCGCGTCCGCCGCGGCGCCCGCGCAGTTGACCTCGACCAGCAGCCGCCTCCACGAAGGCGTGTCCGCCCCGTGCACCGCCAACGCGACGGCCGAGGCTGTTCCGCCGCGGCGGAGCCACGGCCAGAGCCAGGAGGAGATCTCCCTCGGCAGGTGGCCCACCGGATCGCCGGCTTCGACGTGGACCCATACTTCGGGATCGGTCTGACCCGGCGGATCCGGAACCAAGAGCACGCGGTCGCCCGCCTGCAGATCCTCCAGATGGCGGTCGCGGCCAGCGAACACGGTGCCCAGTACCGTGGCTCGAAACTGGTTGGGACAGCCACGGGGAAGAGGTGGAGCGGCGTGCGTCATGAAAGCTCCCGAAGGCAGGTGAGTTCAGGAGGGGAGACGAGGCGGGTAACTTACTCGCTGCGCATCTCGATGTCGAAGGCCCGTCGAACCGCGGGAGAGGCGCCGTGAAGCAGCACAGGGAACGCATTCTCGTAGCTATGTCCGGGGGCGTGGACTCCTCGGTCGCGGCGGCCCTACTTGTCGAGGCCGGCCACGAGGTCGTGGGCGCCACGATGCGCACGTTCTGCTATGCGAGCGCAGTACGCGAGGCCACCGGCTCCGGCGCCTCCACGGCGCCTCCGCGCGGCATGGCCAAGACCTGCTGCGGCCTCGACGGCATCCTGGACGCGCGAACGGTCGCCCGTCACCTCGGCGTCGAACACCACGTCTTCGACGTGGAGGAGGAGTTCACGCGCGACGTGATCGACGACTTTGTTACGGAGTACGCCCGCGGCCGCACACCGAATCCGTGCGTGCGCTGCAACTCGTTCACCAAGTTCCGCGACCTTTTCAGGCGCGCGAGCGCGCTCGGCTGCACCGCGATCGCGTCCGGGCACTACGCGCGCGTGCGCCGCTCGGCGGCGGGCGTGTCGCTGCATCGCGGCGCCGACCGGGCCAAGGACCAAGCGTATTTCCTGTGGGGCCTTCCCACCGCGCTGCTCGAGCGCCTCCGCCTGCCGCTGGGCCCGCTCGAGAAGAGCGAGGTGCGCGGGCGAGCTCGGTCACTCGGGCTGCGGACCGCCGACAAGGCGGAGTCGCAGGAGATCTGCTTCGTCCCCACGGGCGACTACCGCGACCTGCTTCGGCGACGGCTGCCCCGCAGCCACCCGGCGCTCCAGCCGGGGCCCCTGGTGAGTGTCGACGGGGTGAGCCTGGGTCGACACGGCGGATACGCGGGTTTCACCGTCGGCCAGCGGAAAGGGCTGGGCGGCGGCTTCGACGGGCCGGTGTTCGTGGTGGCCATCCACCCCGATACCCGCGCCGTCGTCGTCGGCCCACGCGAGGCGCTCTTCGCGGAGGCCGTGGAAGTGGAGGAGGTCCGCTGGCTGGGCGACGTCCCGCGCCCGGGCAGGCCGTTTACCGTGCAGCTCCGTCACCGAGCCCCGGACGTGCCCGCCTCGGTGGAGCGCGTGGAGGCCGGCCGCGTCCTCCTCGGGCTCAGCGAGCCGCAGGCGGCGGTCACCCCGGGTCAGAGTGCCGTAATGTTCGACGGTGATCGCGTGCTCGGGGGCGGGCGGATCGCGGGGAGCATCCACTCCCTCAGCTAAGGGGCTCCGCGCGTCCGAGCATCTCCAGCAGCTCGGACGCAGGGGCGCCCGTCACCCTCGCCTCGGCTTCGGAGTTGTCGCCCGTCAGCGCGAACGCCCGGGGCCGCTCGCCGGGGTCCGAGGTGCAGCGGAAGATCACCCGCGAGCCGTCCGAGTAGCCGTACGGGCCCGTGCTCGCAAAGGCCTCCCAGCTCCGGAATCCGTGGTCCAGCAGCGATCTCGACATCGCGCTCTCAGTGCTTGAGGCCCGACAGGCTGGCGAAGTCCTCCAGCGCCTTCTGCTGCTCGTCGGACAGATCGCCGGGAATCTGGACCTTCACCTCGACGTACTGATCTCCCCTCCTCCCCCTCTTCTCGACGCCTTGGCCACGGATCCTGAATCGGGTCCCCGTCTGGGTTCCCTTGGGAATCGTAAGAACGACCCGCTTACCGCTCACCGTGCGCACGCGGACCTTCGAGCCAAGCATCGCCTGCGTGACGTTGATCGGCACCGTAACGTGGACGTCCAGTCCTTCGCGCCGAAAGAACCGGTGCGGCTGCACCTTGAACGTGAGAACCATGTCGCCCGGCGGTCCGCCCTGCTGGCCGCGCTCGCCCTGTCCCGGGATCCGTACTCTGGAGCCCGTCTCCGCGCCCTCGGGAACAGTGACCTGGAGCCTTCTCGTCTGTCTGACGGTACCCGATGCGCCGCACGCGCCGCAGACTCGGTCGGGCACGTCGCCACGACCCAGGCAGGCCGGGCACGGCCGCTTCACCTGGAAGCCGCCCTGCCCGAACGCGATCGTCCCGCTGCCGCCGCACTCGGCGCAGCCGTGGGTCTTCGATCCGGGCGCGGCCCCGCTGCCGCCGCACGTGGCGCAGTCCTCGGCGACGGGCACGTTGATGGCGATCTTGTCGCCCCTTGCAGCCGTCAGGAAGCCGATCTCGACCACGTGCTCGACGTGCTCGCCGCGCCGTGGCCCGAACGGGGGCCCGCCTGCGGCGGCCCCGCCGCCTCCGGCCTGGCGGCCGCGGTCGAAGATCGAACTGAACAGGTCGCCCAGGCCGCCCAGGTCCTCGAACGAGAAGCCACCGCCCGCGTCCGGCATTCTCGGGTCTCGCTGCGAGCCCTGGCCCGGCTCGCCGCGGCCGAATCCGAAGGCGCCGAAGCGGCGCACCTGCTCGTACTGCTTGCGCCTCTCCGGATCGGAGAGCACGGCGTACGCTTCCCCGACGTCCTTGAAGCGCTCCGCCGCCCGCGGGTCGGCCGGATTGGCGTCGGGGTGATACTGCTTGGCGAGCTTCCGATAGGCCTTCTTGATCTCCTCTGCGGAAGCCTTCTCGGTCACCCCTAGGACCCGGTAGAAGTCCTTCGTGCCGGTCGCCATGTCGGAGAGGCTATTCGTGCTTGCGCACGCTTACCCGCGCGGGACGCACCAGATGATTGCGGAATCGGTACCCCTTCTGCAGCACCTGGTCGATCGTGTCGTCGTCGTCCGGCGACTTCGAAGGCACGCGCATCACGGCTTCCATGCCGGCCGGGTCGAAGGACTCGCCCGTCTCCGGATCGATGACCTCCACGCCCGCCTCTTCCAGCACGCGGGCGAACTTGCGCCCAACGAGGTCGATCCCCTCGACCACCGATGTCACGGAGACCGCCTCGTCCGCAAGCTCGAGCGCCGACACGCGCTCGAGGTCGTCCAGCGCGTCAAGGAAGCGGCGCAGCAGCTCGGTCTGTGCACGTCCCCGCGCCTGGTTCATCTCGCCCTCCGCGCGGCGGCGATAGTTGCTGAACTCCGCTGCGAGCCTGAGGTGGCGGTCGTTGAGCGCCTCGAACTCCGACCGGAGGCCGTGGAGCTGTCCGCTCAGGTCGGCCTCGATGTCGGTCTCCATCTGCGGCTCGGACGACGCCGGGCCGGGATCCCCGGCGGGCGGCGACGACTCTTCCGAAGGCGCCGGTCCGGTCTCGGTGGCGGCCTCCTCCGCTGGGCTGTTTGCCTTTTTCATCTGGCGGTTTCCATTGTCACCGGTACGGTCGAATACGCGCTCGGGATACCCGGGCCTCGGTCACGGGTTCGGCGACACGTGAGCGTCGAGCCAGTCCGCGATGTCCGCGAGCGCCCGGTCGCGATCCACGTCGTTGTGGAGCTCGTGTCGGCCTCCCTCGCGAGTGCGGGCCTCCACGTCGCCCCCCAGCTCGCGCGCCCACCGGAGCGCGGCCCCGGCGTCCACCAGCGGGTCGGAGCCAGGCAGGACCAGCAGCACGGGCAGGCCACGGGGCAGTGCCTCGGTGCTCGCCTGCCGCTGCGCGGCGATCGCCTCCGCGTGGAAGCGCGGGGAGATGACGTGGTGCAGGAGCGGGTCGCTCCGAGAGGCTTCCATCCGGGCTAGATCACGCGTGAGATGCGCCGGAACGTTCGCGCCGCTCGGGATCGTCACGGAAGGGGCGAGGCGGAGCAGCACGCGCGCGGCGGCGAGCTTCCAGGCGGGTACCCTCATCGCGGTCCTGAGCCAGGGCGCCGAGAGCACGGCACCGGCGGGCCGCCCGGGCCGCGTCTGCAGCCAACGCATGATCACGAGCCCCCCGAACGAGTGCCCGTAGAGGAAGAGCGGTCCCGTGGGCGAGCGCGTCAGCTCGCTCCAGGCCCGATCCAGGTCGGAGAGAAAAAGCTCGAAACGCTCGGCGTGTCCGCGCGGGCCCTCGGAGGCACCATGGCCGCGCTGATCGTAAGCGAACACCGAATAGCCCCGCGCACCCAGCACACGGACGAGGTCCCCGTAGCGCCCGACATGGTCACCGAATCCGTGCACGAGCAGCACGCCACCGCGCGCGCGCCCGACGCTCCAGCGGTACGTCGAGAGCAGCGTCCCGTCCGCTCCCGCCAGCCGGCCCGTCGCCAGGGCCCCGCTCCCTTCGCTCACGGCCTTCCCGCGAGCGCGCGGTGCAGCAGATGGAGCGCGGCCTGCGCGGAGCGCTCGCGCACGGCCTCGCGGTCGCCGGGAAAGCGCCGGCGCTCCGAGGTGAGCGCACCGCCCAGGGCGACGGAGTAGCAGACCGTGCCCACGGGCTTGTCGGCGCTGCCGCCGTCCGGACCCGCGATCCCCGTGATCCCGACCCCCGCATCGGCGCCGAACGCGCGCCGCACTCCGGAAGCGAGAGCCTGCGAGACCGCTTCCGAGACGGCGCCGTGCTCGCGTATCAGCTCGGGCGCGACCCCCAGCCGGTCCGTTTTGGCCTCGTCCGCGTACGCGACGATTCCGCCGAGGAACCAGCGCGAGGAACCCGGGCGGTCGGTCAGCCGCTTGGCGAGCACCCCGCCCGTGCAGCTCTCCGCCACCGCGACCGTCCGGCGCTCGCGCACAAGGCTCTCCGCGACCGCTTCGACCAGGTCGGCGCCCTGGAACCGCTGCGGCCCGAGCTCGTCCAGCGCCTCCTCCATGCGATCGAGCCAGGCCAAGGCTTCGGCCCGCTCGACCTCGCCGTCGACGGTGAAGCGGAGATCGACGCCGTGCAGCGAGGGCAGGTAGGCCAGCCGTACGGGACCCCGCTCGGGCGGCAGCAGCCTCTCGACCCGCTCCGCCAGGAACGACTCGGGAATTCCCGTGGTGCGGACCAGGCGGCGATGCGGCGGGCGGAGGCGGCGGGCGAAAGCGTTCCGCACGAGCTCCCTGACCGGCCCCGCGAGCAGCCCCTCCAGCTCCCGCGGGACGCCCGGGAGCAGCACGACCCAGCGCCCGCCCCGCTCCATCGCCAGGCCCGGCGCCGCGCCGAGATCGTTCCTAAGCACGCGCGCGCCGGCGGGGACCAAGGCCTGGGCCAGGTTCTGCGCCGGGACGTCCCGTGGCCAGTGAGCGCGGAACCGGGCACGGAGCGTCGCCTCGAGCTCCGGGTCCGGCCGCAGTGGAGCGCCCAGGGCCCCTGCAACCGCCTCCCGGGTGCGATCGTCCGGCGTCGGGCCGAGGCCGCCGGTCACAACGACCAGGTCGGCTTCCTCGAGCGCGCCCGCGACCGCCCGGCCGATGGCGCCCTCCTCGTCGCCCACGACCTCCGCGCGCGCCACCGGAGCGCCCAGCCCGGCCAGGGCGGTGCCGACCCGCTGGGCGTTGGAATTGACCCGCTCGCCCGAGAGCAGCTCGTCCCCGACGGTGACCACGACGGCGCGGGGAGGCGAAGAGGGCGGCGCTCCCGACTGCGTGGAGGTCATCGTGCCGGCGCCTCCGAACCCCTCAGTCGCGGACGCCCACCACCGAGCGGTAGCTCCAGAGGTAGTCGATCATCGAGTAGACGGTCAGCACCAGAGCCACGACCAGCGTCACCGCGATAAAGCCACCATGGACGGACGCCCACAGCGGCCATACCTCACGGTCCGTCCAGCCGCCCGCCCAGGCGGTCGCCGAGAGTGGATACCAAAGCAGGAGCGCACCCGCGAACAAGCTCTGGAACAGCGCCTTGCTCTTCCCCGACCTGCCGGCCGCGATCACCACGCCACGGCTTCGGGCCCACTGCCGAAACAGCGTGATGAAGAGCTCGCGCCCGAAGATCACCACCAGCACCCAGAAGGGAAGCGGTCCCCACCACGGCACGTCGCCTGCCGGGCCGGGGCGGTTGGAGATCATGTAGAAGGGGATGAACGTGGAGACCAGCAACAGCTTGTCAGCGATCGGGTCGAGCAGCTTCCCGGTGTCGGTGATCCACCCATGCTTGCGCGCCAGATATCCGTCCCACACGTCCGAGAGGGCGGCCGCCACGAACACGGCGAAGGCACCGAACCGTGCGCCGGTGCCCGGCTGGAGGGCGAGCCAGGCCAGCACCGGGCAGACGGCGATGCGGACCGCCGTGATGACGTTGGGGAGGTTGATCCGCCTGCCGGACGGAGACGCGCTCAGCCGAGCCAAGCGGATCGCCTAGGTCCGCCCGGTCTCACGCAAGCGGCGCCTCCTTCTCCATGCGGCGTACGATCGCCTGGGCGCGGCTGCGGAGCAGGGGCTTGGGCTCGCGCGCGATGAAATCGCGCAGGAGGTTGAGGTTGTCGATCGAGGCCTGCTCGCCAGCCATGTGTCCGAGGGCGGCCACTCTGCGTAGGGCGTGCGGACTGAACAGGTTCCGCCGGTGCCTGGATATCTGGTCGCGAACGACCAAACAGGCCAGAGCGCCGAGCGCGACGAGCGCAAGCGTCGTGACGCCGGCGGTCCTGAGGGCGCGGCTCCAGCGCTCGTTCACATCTCTCTCCGGCCCGACAGGGCCTCGGCCAGCGTGGAGCCGTCGACGTACTCCAGGTCGCTGCCGATCGGGATGCCCTGGGCGAGTCGGGTCACCTTGGGGCCGAGCGGCCGTAGCGCCCCCTGCAGGTAGACGGCCGTGGCCTCGCCCTCGACGCTCGTGTTGGTCGCGATGATCACCTCGCGCACCGCGCCGTTCGAGTCGCGAACCCGCGCCAAGAGCGCGGCGACACGCAGCTCTTCCGGGCCCACGCCGTCCAGGGGCGAGAGCCTCCCGCCCAGCACGTGATAGAGGCCGCGGTAGCTCGCGGTGTGTTCGATCGCGCTGACCTCATACGCTTCCTCCACCACGCACAGGACGGTCGCATCACGGCGGCCATCGGAGCACACGGCGCACAGATCGTGCTCCGTGAAGTTTCCGCAGCGCGAGCACGGACGGATGTGATCGGCCACGTCCTTGATGGCGCGGGCCAGCCGGCGCGCCTCGTCGGGCGATTCCTTCATCAGGTGGAAGACGAGCCGTTGCGCGGTCTTGGGGCCGATCCCGGGAAGCCTGGCGAAGCCCTCCACCAACTGGTCGATCAGAGACATCCGCGCGCGGAGGAATCGCTCAGAAGAGCCCCGGGATCTGCATGGGGAGCCCGCCTGCCGCCTGTTTCATTTGCTCGTCGTACTGCTGGCGCGCCTTGGCCTGAGCCTGGGACACCGCGGCCACGATCAGGTCCTCGAGCATCTCGATGTCGTCCTTGTCGACGCAGGCCGGGTCGAGCCGGACCTCCTTGACGTCGCCCTTTCCGTCGACGGTCGCGTTGACCATTCCTCCGCCGGACGAAGCGGTGATCTTCTGACTCTTCAGCGAATCCTGGAGCTTGGTGATGCGAGCCTGGAGCTGCTGCCCCATCTGCATGAGTTGCTGCAGGTTGTTCATCGATCCTCGGGGGAAGGCCGGGGCCTGCGAGACGCCCCGGTCGGGGAAGGTTTGGCAGCCGGCCGGAGAGGTCAGTCCAGCAGCTCCAGATCCAGTTCTGTTACCGCCCGCTCCAAGGCGGGTTCCTTCGCCAACAGCTCGCGCAGGCGACCCTCGCGCACGCTCTCGAGCGTGACGCGCGCGGCACCCTCCGCGGGAGCCTCGGCGGCCTCGAGCACGACGCTCGCGTCGCGTCCGAGCTCCTTCGAGAGGCCGGCCGCGAGCTTCCCGCGATGGGCGCCCTCCCGCAGGCGGTCGAGCCCGGGACCCGCCGGCAGCCTGACGTGCACCTCCCCGCCCGCCCCCTGGCTCACCGTCGCGGTCCTGAGGAAGCGGTCCATTTCGGCCGGCCACCCGCTCGCCTCCAGCATGCGCAGCCAAGCCTCGGGCACGTCGACCTGTGACGTGGACGGCCGGCCGCTCCCACCCGCCGGCGGGCGCGCCGCGGGGGGGGCGCCGGGAGAGGCTTCGGAGCCCGCCCCTGGGCGCCCACCGCCCACGGCCCGGAGCAGCTCCTCCAGGTCCACCGTCCGGTCCAGGTACGTGAAGCGCAGGAGTAGCATCTCGACCAGCAGCCGCGGGTTGCCGCTGCGCCGCAAGCTGCCGTCCACCTCCAGCTCGGACGCCATCGCGAGCATGCGGGCCAGGTCCGCCGCGTCGAACGCCTCGGCCCGGTGGCGGAACGGCTCCCGCAGATCCTCCCGCAGTTCCTGCCACTCCCCGCCCCCCAATCGGAGGCGGAGCAGCGCGCGCAGCACGTCGACCAGCCCGTGGTAGAACTCGACCAGATCGTGGCCGTCGTCTAGCAGCCGCTCCACGTGGCCGAACACCTCGCCGTGGCGCGCGCCCGCAACCACGTCCAGCAGCTCCAGATAGCGCTCGTCGTCGACGAGGCCGAGCACGCGGCGAGCCGCCTCGGCGTCGATCTCGCCGCCCGTCAGGGCAAGCACCTGGTCCAGCAGGGACAGCCCGTCGCGCATGCCGCCGTCGGCCTTCCTGGCGATCAGGCGCAGCGCGTCCTCGTCCGCCGCGACCCCCTCGCTCTCCAGCACGCTCTCGAGTCGGCACATGATGTCGGCCACCGCCATGCGGTGGAAATCGAAGCGCTGGCAACGCGAGAGGACGGGCGCCGCCGACTGCTGGATCCTGAGCGGCTCGGTCGTGGCGAACACGAAGATCACGCGCGGCGGCGGCTCCTCAAGGATCTTGAGCAGCGCGTTCCAGGCCTCGCGGGTGAGCATGTGCGCTTCGTCGACGATGTAGATCTTGTAGCTGACCTCGTCCGACGGAGCGTACATCGCCCGCTCGCGGAGCTCGCGGGCGTCGTCGACCCCGCGGTTGGACGCCGCGTCGATCTCGACGACGTCGAGCGCCGTCTGTCCGGCCCAGATGCGTTCACAGCTCTCGCACCGCCCGCACGGCTCGCCCTCCTCCGTGCGGCTGGGGCAGTTGAGCGCCATGGCCAGGACGCGCGCGAGGGTCGTCTTCCCCACGCCGCGCGGCCCGCAGAAGAGGTACGCGTGCCCGACCCGTGCCCCCGCGACCGCCCGCCGGAGCGTCTCCGAGACGTGCTGCTGCGTCGCCACGTCGGAGAAACGGCGGGGCCGGTACTTGCGGGCGAGAGCCTGGTGCGCCACGGGTCCGCGGGTCGGGGGGATCAAAGCTCAAGGCCGCCCGACACCCCGCGCGGCGCCCTGCGGCCTCGAAGATGCCCCAGGCTACCCGCAGCAACGATCACCGCACTTACCGCTGCTACCTGCGGGGTCCTGACGGGATTCGTGGGCTTTCATCCTGTGGACCTGGGGCACACGCTAAAGCTATCCGAGGGGCCGGGGGGGAGCAACCGTGACGGCGGCCCAGCCTCCCGCGCGCCTCCCTAGGCCGCGGTCCCGCGTGCGCTCTCCAGCGCGTCCTCAAGCCGGACGCCCACGATGCTGCTCACGCCCGCCTCTTCCATGGTGACACCGTAGATCCAGTCGGCGGCCTCGATGGTGCTCGGGTTGTGGGTGATCACGACGAACTGCGTGTCCTTCTTGAACTCCTCGAGCAGCCGGACGAAGCGTCCGATGTTGTTGTCGTCCAGAGGCGCGTCTACCTCGTCCAGCACGCAGAACGGGCTCGGCTTGACCAGGTATATGGCGAACAGCAGCGAGAGCGCCGTGAGCGCGCGCTCTCCGCCGGACAGCAGATCGATCCGCTGCGTCTTCTTCCCGCCGGGCGACGCATGGATCTCGACCGGCGCCTCGAGGGGATCCTCCCCCTCGGCCAGCCGTATGTCGGCCTCCCCTCCCTCGAACAGGCGGCGGTGGACGATGCGGAAGTTCTCCCGAATCCGTTCGAAGGTCTCCGTGAACAGCCTGTTCGCCGTGACGTTGATGTGCCGGATGGCGGACCTCAGGTCGTCGCAGGCGGCCGCCAGGTCGTCGCGCTGCTCGGACAGGAAGGCGAGCCGGGCGCCCTCCTCCTCGTGCTCCTCCACGGCCAGCATGTTGACGGGCTCGAGCCGCTCGGTTGTGGCGATGATCTCGCGCAGGTCCTTGCGGAGCGTCTCCGGATCCCCGTCGACCGGCTCGGCTTCGTCGAGGAGGCGCTTCAGCGGGCGGCCCCATTCCGCTTCCAGCCGGTCCCTGATCCGGGCCACCTGGGCGGCCAGCTCCTGGCGCTCCAGCTCGAGCCCGTGCACTCGCTCGACGCCCTCGCGTTCGGCCGCGCGGGCGGCCCTCGCCCTGGCTGCGGCCGCCTCGACGCCACTCGCCACGTCCCGCAGCGTCTCCTCGCACCGCGCGAGCTCGGCTTCGGCTTCGCCGCGCTCCCGAAACAGGCGCTCTGTCGCGTCGGCGCCTTCCTCGCGCAGCTGGCCCACCCGAGCCAGCTCCTCGGCGAGCGAGCGCTCCTCCCCGTCCAGTGATTCGAGCTTCGCCTGCGCTCCGGCCCGCTGAGCCCGCGCGGCCTCGAGCCGTTCCCGCACGCGGCCCAGCTCGCCGTCCAGTCGGGCCTCCTCCACGGCCCGGGCCGACTCTTCGGCGCGTGCAGCTTCCCACTCCTCCTGCACCCCCTCGAGTAGCCCGTGCGCGTCGGCTCGCTCCTCCTGCAGCTTCGCCTCCTCGAGCTCGAGGGCGGAGCGGGCCGCGCGCGCCTCGGCGGCGTCCTCCTCCGCGCGGGAGCGGGCCGCCAGCGCGTCCTCGATCTGCCGCGCGAGCTCGTCGCGGAGCCCCTGCAAGCGGGCCTCCCGGTCCGACTGCGCGGCCACTTCCGCGTCCGCTCGACGGAGCTCGTCCTCCGCCGCCCGCAGCCCCGCGCGCTCGCGCTCGAGCGCCTCCTCGGCAGCGCTCACCAGAGCCATGGCGTCGTCCAGGGCCGCACGGGCGGCGTCCGCGCGGGCGCGCGCCCGATCGGCCTCGGCACCGAGAGAGCACAGGCGCTCGCGGCGCTCCAGGACGCCCGAGGCGCTCGACGGATTGCCGACCCGCACCACGCCCTGCAAATCGCGGGCCCAGCCGGAGCGGGCGAGGAGCGGCCCCTCGCCCTCGAGAGGCGCTCCGTCCTCGATCAGGTCGACGTCGCCCAGCAGCGCCCGCACCCAGGGCGCGCCGGCCCCGACCGCTTCGATCGCCCGGAGCAGCGTTCCCGTCCGGCCCTCGGGCGCGCCGTCCAGCGGGAGCAGGAGCAGTCCGCCGCCTTGGCCCCACTCGTCGTGGAACCAGGCGCGCAGGCGCTCCGCCGCCCCGAGGTTCCGCACGACCAGTGCGCGCGCCAGCGGGCCCAGGTAGGCCTCCACGGCCGCGGCGAGTCCGCCCGGAGCGCGCACGAAGTCGACCAGGACACCCAGGACGTCGGCCTCCTGCAGCGACAGCGCGGCCCGCACGACGGGCTCCAAGCCCTCGCGGTCGCGCTCCATGGCCTCGAGGGCTTCCAGCTGCGCGGCGAGAGCCGTGGCCCGGCCGCCCGCAGCCAGCTCTCCCCCGCGGGCCTCGTCGGCACCGGAGCGGGCCCGCTTGAGCGCCTGGAGCGCGACCGTGACGCTCTCGCCGCCCGCCAGGACGCGGCCGGCGAGCTGCCGGCGGCGCTCGGCGAATAGGTCCCCCTGGGATCCGAGGTCGTCGAGCTGGAGCCGGGCGTCGGCGAGCTCGGCCTCGAACCGCTCTAGGCGCCGGCCCAGCTCCTGGGCCCGCGCGTCCAGAGCCAGGGCGTCGCCCTCGAGCTGCGCGCCGCTCCGCGCGACCTCGCGCTCGCGGCCTTGAACGCCCTCGAGCGCCTCGCGGGCCCGCGCGAGGCGCTGGCGGACCTCGTCGGCGCGATCGCGGCAAGCGGCGAGCGCGGCCCGGGCTTCCTCCACGGCCTGCTCGAGCCGCCGGGCCTCCGCGCCCAAGCCGCGGGCCTCCTCGCCCAGGCGCTCAACCTGCGCCCCGGCTCCCTCCCGTTCCTCCGCGATCGCGCCCGTCCGGCGCTCGGCGTGCGTCGCGCGCTCGGCGGCGACCGCTAGGTCGCGCTCCCACGTGCTCAACTGTCCGCGCACCCGCTCCAGTCGCCCGACCGCGTCGCTCCGCGCCCGCTCGGCGTCGAGCTGGCGCACGCGGAGCGACTCAAGCTCGGCCTCCGCCGCCCTCAGCTGGGCGACCACGCCCTGCCCGGACCGGGCGCCGCCCGCGAGTTCCTTCTCGACTCCGGCCAAGCGCCCCGTCAGCTCTTCCAGCTGGCCCGCGACCACGGCCACCTCGACGTCGCGGCGGCGCGCGCGGAGCGACAGGTAGCGTTCGGCCCTGCCTTTCTGGCGAGCCAGGGAGCGCACCTTGGTCTGCACCTCGGCAATCACGTCGTCGAGCCGCTCAAGATCGGACTCCGCGCGCTCAAGCCTGCGCTGCGCCGTCTTTCTGCGGTCCTTGTACTTGCCGATCCCTGCGGCCTCCTCGAACAGCCCGCGCCGTTCCTCGGCGCGGTCCGAGAGGATCACGTCGATCATCTTGTTCTCGATGAGACTGTAGGCGTGCGCCCCGAGGCCGGTATCGCGGCACAGGTCCACGACGTCCTTCAGTCGGCAGAGCGCGCGATTGATGGAGTAGTCGCTGCCGCCGTCCCGGTAGACGATCCGCCCGATCTCCACCTCTTCGAAGGGAACCGGCAGAAGCCCGTCCTCGTTGGTCACCATAAGGTGGACGGAGCTCCGGTTGACCGGGTGCCGGATCGCACTCCCTTGGAAGATCACCTCCTCCATCTTGGCACCGCGGATCGCCGCGGGGCGCTGTTCGCCCAGGACCCACCGGATGGCGTCGCTGATGTTCGACTTGCCGCAACCGTTGGGTCCGACGATCGCCGTGATGCCCTCGTGGAAGCGGATCTCCGTCGTGTCCGCGAACGACTTGAATCCGTGGACGCGGAGCCCGGTGAGCTTCATGCGGCGCCGTAGCCGGGGCGCGTGGCCGGGCACCGCCGCCTCCGGTCCCGCCGAGCCGGAGAGGGTGCGAGCCGGGCGGCGGGGACGCAGCCGTTCCCGCCCGACCGTGGAGCCGTCGCGACTACCGGCAAGACCCGTTCATCCCGAAACGCCTCGTCTTCATCTGAACGTGGCCAGCCACTCGCTGAACCCAGGGACTTGGATGATCTCAAGCCACGTGAGCACCGCGAGCGCGGCCGCCCCTGCTGCGACGAGCACCGAGATCGCGACGGCGCGGCGCCCCTGGAGCAGCGACGGGGTGGGCTCCGGAAGCACGCTGATGCGTCGGGGGCGGGGCGACCACACCGGGCGGGTGGGCGCCTTGTCCTCCTCGCTGCCTTCCAGGTCCCCACCGACTTCTGCGGCGGCCTGCTCTGTCCCTTGGCCGTCCGCGCGGGCCCCACGGCCCGGAGCCTCCTCCCGCTCGACGCCGGCCGCGCTCCCCGAGGGGAGGAGCACCGCCCGGAGCCTCGGCCCCAGCCCCCGTTCGAACGCTCCGTTCCGGTCCCCAGCCGAGCCCGCAAGCAGCAGCACGTCGCTTGCCCGCGCGAGCAGCGCCTCGCCCCCCGGCAGCTCCGCCGGCAGGAAGACGACCAGCGTCGCGCCCTGCCGCGCGCAGTCCTTCGCGACCCCCGCCCAGCACTCACTCGAGGCGATGGCCTCGGGGCGGGCCGTGGCTGTGCCGGCGGACAGGAACAGGAAGCGCCCGTCCGGGGCCCGCTGCGCGATCCTCTCGATCGAGCTGCCGAACAGGAGGGCGTCGCTCACCCCCTCGCCCAGACCGACGCCAACAACGCGGTCGAGCCTCGGACGCTCGAGCGCCAAGTCCACGAGCAGGACCGGCCGGCCTTGGTCCGTCCACCCAGAGGCGAGCCCCGCGGCGGCACGCTCGGCCCACCCGTCCTCGCGGCCGGCGGCCGCCGCCAGCAGCACCACAAGCGCCTCTCCGTCGTCCGCGCCCGGCAGCGCCGGCACGGGTGAGAGCCCGGGATCGAAGAGCTCGGGCTCGGGGACGTGCGGCTCACCGGGCCGTTCCATGGGCGCGTCCGCAGGATGCTCGGAGTGGGTGGTCGGCCGAGGCCGCGACCGTGGGCCGGCGGGCCGCCTCGGCGGCTGGCGTGCTCGTGCAGCGGACCGGCCCAGCACGCGGCACCGGCCGGTCCCGGCGAACTTAAGCGGGCGGCGGCGTGCGGTGCAATCAGTCGGGCGGGCGGGGGCTGTCCTCCAAGTCGATCCGGGCGGCGTCTCCCCACAGATCCTCGAGCCGGTAGAAGGCGCGGGTCTGGGGATGGAAGATATGCACGACGAAATCGATGTAGTCGATCAGCACCCAGAGGCCGCCCCGGAATCCCTCCACGTGGCCCGGGCGAACCCCTTCTTTCTTGAGCTCCTCGATGATGTGCTCGGCCACGGACCGCACCTGGATGTCCGAGGTTCCGCTGCCGAGGAGGAAATAGTCGGCCGCGCTCGAGATGCCCCTCAGGTCGAGTGCCACGAGCTCCTGCGCCTTCCGCTCCATGGCAAGCTCGGCCGCGCGCGCCACCTCGGCGGGCAACTCGAACGCCGCCCCGGACACCTCCTTCACTCCTCCGGCTCGATCCGCACCTCGACGTTCACGGCCACGTCTGCGTGGAGCCTGAGCGCCACGGTGAACTCGCCGAGCTGCTTGAGCGGCTCCTCGAGATTGACCGAGCGGCGGTCAACCTCGAAGTCCAGGCCGAGCTCGTTCAGTCGATCCGCGACGTCCGCGTTCGTGACGGACCCGAAGAGCTTGCCCTCCTCGCCCGCACGCGCCCGAAAGAGGAGCACCTTGCCCTCAAGCTGCGACGCCCGGCGCCTGGCCTCCAGGTAGTCCCGGCGCGCGCGCTCCTCCGCCCGCCTCCGCTCCTCCTCAAGCCGGCGTACGTTCGCCGGGCTCGCAAGATAGGCCAGTCCCTGCGGGATCAGATAGTTGCGGGCGTAGCCGGGCTTGACGTCCACGATGTCGCCCGCCGCACCCAGGTTGGACATGTCCCCCCTCAGGATCACCTTCATCTCTTCGCTCCCTTGATCGTGCCCCGGATCCGAATCGCGGCGGGCCTGTGAGCGGACGGGCCCCGCCGCGCCTCAGCCCCTACCCGGGCGTGTTTGCAGTTCGGCACCTCACGCCGTGGACGCGCGTGCGCGTCCGCGAAGATCCAGCCACGTGTCGCCCAGGCCGACCACCAGCGCGCCGACGAGTACGACGGGCGCCGCCAGCAGCAGCGCCAGGACCAGCAGCCCGAGCGTGAACGGCGAGCGCCCGCCTCCGAAGAACTTCACCACAGCCGCGCCGCGAAGCGCGTACAGGGCGCCCATGAACGCCGCGGCGTTCGCTCCCGCGCGCCGCGCGCCGTCGCCGACGTCGAACAGCGTCAGCGACAGCCCGGCGATGAACAGCCACACCAGATGATCGTTGAAACGGAACTCACGGAGCGGCCGCAGGCCAGAGTCGTTGTCGTGGCCGACTCTCACGTAGACCCACCACGCGACGCCGAGGCCGGCGAGCGACCCCAGGGTCGCGAGCGCGGGAAAAAACTCCGCCTGGAGCTCGCCCAGACCGTACAGCGTGTTCACGACCGCGGGCGTGAGGGATTCGCTGTCCGGCGCGGCCTGGGCGGCGCCGAGAAGCCAGGCCCACCAGGCGCGTACACGCTCGGTGACCTGCCAGTCCAGGAGCTCCCACCCCCCGACGCGGTCCCCTACCATGGCCGCCAGCACGAGTGCCGCCCCCGCGACGGCCCCGAGCCCTCGGGGCAGGAAGCGCGAGGCGGGCCAACGCAGGGTGAGCGCCACGAACCAGCCGGCCACGAGCACGGCCCAGCCGAACTCCGTCCACCAGAGGCCGTCACGCTCCGCCGTGAGGGCGGTTGCCAACATCAAGGCGCCCACGGCGTACGCCGGCCAGCGCCTCGCCGGGAGAACGACCGCCATCAGCCCGTACGGCACGGCGATCAACACGCTCGGGTGCGCGACCGCCGTGGCGGCGGAGCTCACGACGAGGAAGAGCCCCGCCGCGCGAAGCCAGCCGCGTTCCCCGGTCCACCGGCGGGGCGCGCCGGAGGCCGTCCCGTCCACCGAGTCCGTGCCGCCGGCTCCGCTCAGCCCTCGTGGTCTCGCACGTAAGGGATCAGGGCGAGATAGCGGGCGCGCTTGACCGCCCGGCCGAGTTGCCTCTGAAACCGCGCGTTGACCTTGGTCGTGCGCTTGGGCAACAGCTTGCCGCTCTCCGTGAGGAAACGCGACAGCGTCGAGACGTCCTTGTAGTTGAGCAGCTCGATCGCGGGCCCGTCGACACGCCGCCGGCGCCCGCGCCCGCCGCTGAACTCGGGCGGAGTGTCGGCGTCCTCGTCCTCGTCCTCGTCGTCTTCGTCGTCGTCGGTGGCCGGGACGGACTCGGACCTGGGCTGGCGCTCGGCAAGTACGGACACGCCCGTCGTGGGCTCGCCCTCGTTCAGTACCACGAGGTAGCGCAGGAGCGTGTCGTCGAGCTTCAGAATGCGCTCATACTCGGGCAGGGCGGTGGGATCGGCATGGAACTGCGCGACGGCGTAGTACCCGGTCTTGCTTCCGTTCACCGGGTAGGCGAGCTGGCGGTTTCCCCAATGGTCGACCGACGTGACCTCGCCGCCGTTCCGGATCGCCAAGTCGTGGAACTTCTCGAGCCTCTGGTTGACCGCGGCCTCGTCCAGCGCCGCGTCGAAGATGTAGACCACTTCGTAGAGCCGCATGGCCTCCCTCGGACCGTGGGGGTCTGCACGGGCTCCGCCTCATGCGGGGTGCGGCTGCGGTGCCGGCAGCCCGGACGGAGCGGGAAATCGACTGGTAATGATAGATGCGACACGAGGTCCTGTGAAGCTGGCGGACCGGGCACGGCGGTACGTCCTCGTATCGTAGGCGGACGCTGCTCACCATCCGAAGCCATGCACCGTTGGGGAGCCTCACGACCTCGTCGCACTTACCAAAGCCACCGTGAGCGATTGATTCTAGGGGACAGGTCGGTTGGAGGCATGCGCCCCCCATAGTTGAAGGTCCGAAAGCGGCTCGACACACTTTATCCAGATTTGATACGAGGTAGGTCGACCCGGACTAGCGCAACGGCGGCTACGGACGGGTTCACTCGTTGCCGGCCGCCGATCCCAGTGCGCTCTGCACGGCGAGAACCAGCCCGGGGTAGCGCTCCAAAGACCAGCGGGCTTCGCCGAGAGAGAGTCGCTCACGATTGGTGTGCGCGTGGCGTTCCTCGCCGGGCGCGAATCCGATCGTAGGAACACCGTGCACACCACATGTCCAGCCGCCGTCGGTGGCGAACATCCACGGGCGAATCGTAGCCGGCCCGTCGTTTCCGTCTCTCGACCCCACGGCTTCGGCCGCAGCCCTGGCGACCGCATGCTCGGGACTCAGCAGGAATCCGGGGCTGAGCATCGGCCACTCCCGCTCGACGCCGGTATACGTGTTGTGCCGTTCTCGCGCCATTCGGACGTCCAGGCCGTATCCCTCCGGTAGCTCGGTCAGCCGTTGGCCTACAGCCCGCCGCACGCGGTCTAGCAGCACCTGCTCCGTGGCACCGGGTAGGGTTCTCCAGTCGAGGACCACCGTGACCTGATCCGGGATCACGTTCCGGGTTTCCGGAAGCACTTCGACCGACGTCGGGGCGACGGTCGCGGGACCCAGATGAGGGTCGGACGGTTGATCGCCGGTCAGCTCCCGGCACGCTTCCAGCACCGCAGGCAGAAGGCTCAGCGGGTTCTGCGCACGCGAGGGCGCGCTGGCGTGGCCCGCGATGCCTCGGATCACGATCTCCACCTCGGCCCGGCCCCGATGCCCGATGCAGATGTCGCCGTGAGTGGCTTCGCCGATCACGACCGCGTCGGGGAGCACTTCCAGGGACTCGAACAAATACTGCGCGCCGAGCCCGCCACGTTCCTCGAACACGGTGTGGGCCACGATGACGTCGCCCGGAGCGCGACCCCGGAGCGCGGCCGCTGCATGGGTCTGAATCGCGAGCGGTCCCTTGATGTCCATGGCGCCGCGGCCGTGCAAGTACCCTTCGGCCACCGCACCGGCGAACGGCGGATACTCCCAGGTCTCGGCGTCGCCAGCGGCGACCACGTCCAGATGCGAACACAGCATCACCCGGGGCCCACCCGCCTGTCCGGGTATGACGCCCACGACGTTTCCCACTTCGTCTATCCTGGTATCCTCGAACCCGAGCCGGACAAACTCCTCGCGCACGCACTCGGCGGCTTCCCCCTCGTTCCCGGAGAGGGACGGAATCCGAATCAGGTCCCGGGCGAACTCGAGCGCGGCCTCGAACGAGGCGACGGGCGCGCTCACCGATTGAACCGGTTCATGGCCGCTTCCGTGCCGTCCACCAGCCAGGTCTCGATGGCCTCGGTCAGCTCCGGCAGGAGGCCGACGACGACCTCTTCCTCGGGCTCCGGCATGGGCGAGAGCACCCAGTCGGACAGGTCGACATCCGCGGGGCACGTCCCCACGCCGATTCTCAGCCGCGCATAGCACGCCGTGCCGAGCACCGCCTCGACGGATTCGAGGCCCTTGTGGCCGCCTGGACCCCCGCTCGAGCGGAAGCGGACGCGGCCAACCTCGAGCGCCGCGTCGTCGACCACTATGAGGAGATCTTGCAGAGGATCGAAGGCCTCGAAGCGCAGGGAGGTGAGCGCCCACCCGCTACGGTTCATGTACGTGGTCGGCTTCATCACCCGCACCTCGTGGGAGCACACGATGCCGTTCGCCGTCAACGCGCGCCCTTCCCGCTCGAACGGCCCGATGTCCCAGTCGTAGACGAGTCGGTCCGCCACCCACCAGCCGACGTTGTGCCGCGTGGCGTCGTCGTGCTCCCGGGGATTGCCGAGCCCGAGGACGACCTTCAATCCCCTTCCTCGGCCGGAGCCTCCTCCGCGGCCTCGGCACCGATGACCTCGGTCTCGGGAGCCTCCTCCACCTCGGTGGGCTCGGCTTCGACGCGGGGCGCGGAGACCAGGCACAGCGTGCGCTCGAAGTCGATCAGCACTTCGACGCCTTCGGCGACGCTCAGGTCCCCGACACGGAGCGAGTCGTGTACCTGCAGGGGGGTCACGTCCACCTGGATCGACTCGGGGATGTTGTCGGGCAGGCACCTGACGGGAAGCTCGTGCACGATCTGCTCCAGGATGCCCCCGTCGTTTCTGACGCCGCCGGGCACTCCCGCCAGCTCGATCGGAACGTCGACCTCGACGCTCACGCCTTCGCGGATCCTGTAGAAATCGATATGGACGAGATCCGGCCGGATAGAGGCCACCTGCACCTCGCGGACGAGGGTCCGGATGTTCTCGCGGTCCCCCTCGACCTTGAGATCGACGATCGTGTTCTCGACCGAGATTTGTTGAAACAGGTTGGTTGCCTCGCGGGCGTCGACGGAGAGCGTCAACGGCTCCTGATCCTTCCCGTACAGTATGGCCGGCACCCGGCCGGTGGCCCTGAGCTTGCGGGTCGCGGCCTTGCGCGTGCCCGCGCGCTTCTGGGCGTTCAAGATGGCCCGTGTCGCCATGAGGTTCCCTCGCGTTCCTTTGGCGGGCACGCTGCCCGCGGTTCAGGAGCGGCCGGCCGGCCGCTCAGTCCGTCTCCCTGATCTCAAACAAGGCGCTGACCGACTCGTTCGAGTGGATGAATCGAATCGCGTCGGCCAGCAGTTCGTCGACCGACAGCACGGTGAGCCGCGGGAAGCGGCGCTCCTCCGGGATATGGATGGTGTCCGTCACGACGAATTCCTCGAGCGGCGCTGCCGACAGCCTCTCGACGGCCGGCCCCGAGAGCAACGCGTGACTGGCCACCGCGTAGACCTTGCTTGCGCCGCGTTCCACAAGGGCGTGGACCGCATTCGCCACGGTCCCACCCGTATCGACCATGTCGTCGGTCAAGATGCAGGTCTTGTCCTTCACCTCACCGACAACGCTCATCACCTCGGAGGCGTTGGGCGCAGGGCGCCGCTTGTCGATGATCGCGAACATCGCCCCCAGCCGCTTCGAGTAGCCGCGCGCCATCTTCGCCGATCCCACGTCCGGCGCCACCACGACCAGATCCTCAAGCCCCTTTTCCCGGATGTAGCGCGTGAAGACCGGAGCGGCATAGAGGTGGTCGACGGGGATGTCGAAGAAGCCCTGGATCTGGTGCTGATGGAAATCGATCGAGACCACCCGGTCAGCCCCGGCGGCCACGATGATGTTGGCCATCAGCTTGGCTCCGATCGAGATCCGGGGCTGGTCCTTGCGGTCTTGGCGGCCGTAGCCGAAGTACGGCACGACGGCCGTCACGCGGGCGGCCGAGGCACGCTTGGCAGCGTCGATGAGGAGCAAGAGCTCCATCATGTTCTCGGCCGGAGCGTTGGTGGACTGGAATATGAAGACGTCGCGGCCGCGCGCGTTCCTGTCGATCCGCACGAACAGCTCGCCGTCGGCGAACCTACGGATCGTCGCGGCGTCCACAGACTTCCCCAGCCGAGCGCCGATCTTCTCGGCGAGGGACCGGTTGGACCGTCCCGCCAAGAGCAGGAGCGGACCGCGTCCGAACGTGTCGTCCATCCTGGCTCGGGCTCCGGCTCGGGTGGGACTGGACGTGAAGCGAAACCCCGTTGGCCGCCTCGCGGCTCGGGTAGCCCAGCAAGCTAGACGAAGCGCCGGGGCAGCGTCAACGCGGCGAGCGGCCGCTACGAGCCCTTCGCGGGCCGCCCCGCAGACACCCGAGGCGCCGCTTCGGCAACGGCCCTCCGCATCCGCCGGGAGTCCGCACCCCCCGCGCCCCGGCGGAACCGCAACGTCGGCCCCGCCGAGCCCCGTGGGCGGGCACCTCGAGTGCAAGCCACCCGTCTCCGCCGCCCCGGGAGACTCCGTTCGAGCGACTGCGAGGCCAAGGCGTCGGGAAGTCCCGCCAATCGATTGGGCTCTGAGCAGCGGTCCCGCCTCCCTCACGTGCCCGCAAGCCGCAGAGCCCCCGGCCCCCGGGCGGTCCGTGGGACGGGGAGACGACCGGACAGGCAGTCCCGCCTCTGCATCCTGCGCCGCCCCCGCATGCCGAGCATCCCTGCGGGGACTCCCGTGCAGAGTCGCCTGAGCGTGCTCAGTCCCTCAGCTCGATCGGGATCTCCCGCTCTAGCGGCGCTCGTCCGCGCGTCCCGACCTCGAGCTTCACCAGGTAGCGGCCGACCGGGAGTAGGGGCAACTCGAGCTCGACGCTCCGGAGCATCGGCCCGGGCCCTTCGGGGGCCTGCTCCTCCCACACGAGCCTCTCCGTGCGGCCGTCCCCTCCGATCCCGAGCCAGCTGGCGACACGGCTCAGCGCTCCTCCGCTCTCCTCTTCCACGGTGAGGCGATAGGAGAGCACCTCGTCCCGGTAGCCGAGCCCAAAGAGCTCCCACGCCACGCCGATCCTTTCCCCGGCCCGGAACCACGCGCGGGCGAGTGCCCGCTCCACGGCTTCCTCAAGCGAGCTGCCCACGGGCAACAGCCCGTCGACCAGCAGAAGGTCGGACATCGTGAAGACGTCCGGCGGGAGGGGCGGTCGGTCGACGCCTACGCGCGTGCGGCCCGCTCTCCGGAGCTCGGGCGAGAAGATCTCGAGGCTCGCGACCCAGCGGCCGGCCGGAGCCTCCAGCAGGAACGCGCCCGTGTCGGCGTGAATGCTCCGACGGGACACGGGCGCGGACGTAGGATCCTCCGCCGCGACAAGGAACAGCCCGGCCTCGCTCGGGCGTCCCCGCCAGCCGGGCGGCACCGAGTCGCGTTCTGGGTGGCCGTGCTCGGCATGGCGGGTCGTGTCGTCCGGAAGCGCGAACGTGGCGACGACGGCCAGGCGGTCGCCCCGCGGGAATACGGCCACCCGCCCGGCACCCGGCAGCAGCGCGGGCGCGTACTGGGGCGCGTAGGCCGAGCGCGCCTGGCCCGCGTCGACCTCCCAGGCGGCCTCCGAGGCGGCAGCCGGATCGGCCAGAGCGCGGGCCGAGGGGAAGAGCGGCCGACTCTCCGGGTCGTGGTATCCCACCGCGTCGGTCGTCGGCGGCTGCGTGTACGGGGACGGTGCCGTGCGTGCCCAGCCCACCTCCCGCCCGTAGCGGACCAGCATCTCCTCGAGGTCGTCCCCCCAGTTCATGCGGTAGGGGTTCCTCGCCCGCTCCCGAATGCGTGCGACGGTCCGCCGCGACCAGTGCTCGGTCAGGAGGTCGTTGCCCGGCACCAGGAGCAGCGGGTCGGCGAACGTCCAGACGACGGGGCTCCGCAGGACGCGCTCGTCGGGCGAGAGCCCGTTCCACCACTCCCGCGTGCTCCGGTCCAGGAGCGGCTCAAGGTCGGACCACTGCGCGACGTCCGCCGGGTCCATCCCCGCCATCGCCCTCCGGAAGGCGCCCTCGGACTCGACGAACCTTCCGAGCGAGTGGAGCGCCAGGCCTTCCAGCGCGAGGCACCAGGTCCGCGCCTCGGGCTCCTCCGGCGGTTCTCGGCCGGCCCGACCGCAGCCGGCCGCGAGCGCCCGGGCCTCCTCCCACCGATCCGCCTCGCCGAGGTAGGCGACCCTCTGTCCCAAGATCCAGGGGTCAGCGGGCGCGTCGGTCGCGGCGCGGGCAAGCTCGGCAATCAGCTCCTCGCGGGCGTCCGCGATGCGCGGATCCTCGGCATCCCAGTACCAGTCGCCACCCTCCGGGTTGCTGTAGCACATGCGCCCGATCACCTCGTCGCAGCGGCCCCGGCTCCAGCCGTGGTCGACCGGAAGCCACCGCAGGCGCGCGCGCTCGAAGCGGCCCTGCGCCTCGCGGGCGGCATCCCGCGCCCGCTCGCCCGCCTGACCCCGGAGCTCGACGGCAGCGGGCCCCGCGCCCGCGGCCACCCCAGCCACCAGCACGACGACGGAACGGAGGCGAGGCATCGACTCTCCGGGCGAGAAAAGAAGGCGGGGGGCGCCCCGTGGCGCCCCCCGCAACATAAACGATCGATGCCGGCCAGGTCTTGAACCGTCTAGACGGCCGCCCCCTCCGACATCGGTGTGACTGCCTGCTCGTCGACTTCGCCCGTCCTGATGCGATGGACGTTGTCCACGGACAGCACGAAGACCTTGCCGTCACCGACCTGGCCGGTCTGCGCGGCGTCCAGAATCGCCTTCACCGTCCGCTCCACGAACGCCTCGGAGACGCCGATCTCGAGCCGGACCTTCTCCTGCAGTTCCATCTTGACGGTCATGCCCCGGTACGTCTCGACTTTCTCGAGCTCGCCCCCGTGCCCCTGAACTGGGGACACGGTCAGCCCGCGGACCTTGGCGCGGTAGAGCTCTTCGAGAACATCCGACAGCTTGTCGGGGCGAATAATCGCGACGATCAGTTTCATGAATACTCTCCTTTGGCCTCGTGGGCCTTGATCAGCTGCGTGAAGCCGCGGCGCGCTACCCCCGGCTCGCCTCGTATGCCTGCGCGACCCCCTACGGCCTGACCAGAACGGCGCCCTCGCCCTTCGCGTAGCCTTCCTCGCCGTGCAACACGACGTCGAGCCCGACTCCCTCCTCCGCCACGGTCCGGCGGAGCGGCATGAAGACGCCCAGCACCTTGAGGAGCACCAAGGTCGCTACGGCGCTGTACGCGGCGGCGCCCAGGATCGCGATGATCTGCGTCAGGATCAGACCCGTGTTGCCGTCCATCGGTCCCGCCGCGCCACCCCAGACCTCGGCGGCCAGCACACCGGTCAGCACTGCGCCCGCAGCGCCGCCGACTCCGTGAGCGGCGAAGACGTCGAGCGAGTCGTCCAGACGGGTGCGGGAGCGATACAGGATGATGAAGTAGCTGGGCAGTGCAGCCACCGCACCGAGCACGATCGCCGCCACGGGGCCGATGAACCCGGCCGCGGGCGTGACCGCCACCAAGCCGACGACGATGCCGGTCGCCGCCCCCACCGCCGTGATCTTCCTGTCGCGCAGAGAGTCGAGGATCATCCACATGACGAGCGTCGCTGCGGGAGCCAGCATCGTGTTCACGAACGCGAGCGCGGCCGTCTCGGTCGCCCCCAGCGCGCTCCCGCCGTTGAATCCGAACCACCCGAACCACAGCAGCCCCGCGCCCAGCAACGCGTACGTCACGTTGTGCGGTAGCAGCGCCCTGCGTCCGTAGTCCTGCCGTGCCCCCACGACGAGGGCCGCGACCACCGCGGCAATGCCCGCGTTCACGTGCACAACCGTCCCGCCGGCGAAGTCGAGCGCGCCCAGCGAGCCGAGCCAGCCGCCGCCCCACACCCAATGAGCGATCGGGGCATAGACGACCAGACTCCACAGTCCGATGAAGACGAGATAGGGCCCGAAGCGCATGCGCTCGACCACCGCGCCCGAAATGAGCGCCGCCGTGATGATCGCGAAGGTGCCCTGGAACGCCATGAACAGCACGTGCGGGACGGTCGACGCGGCCGGAGCGCCGCTGAGCCCGACGCCCGACAACAGCGCGTAGTCCGTGCCCCCGATCCAGGCAGAGCCCGGGGCGAAGGCCAGCGAATAGCCGAGCAGCGCCCACGCGACCCCGACCACGCCGAGCGAGGCGAAGCTCATCATGAGCGTGTTGAGGATGTTCTTCGACCGCACGAGCCCCCCGTAGAAGAACCCGAGGGCGGGGGTCATCAGGAGCACGAGAGCGGTGGAGACCAGGAGCCACGCGGTGTCCGCTCCAGAGATCTCCACCGGCATCTCCTGGACGGCCAGGAGCATGGGAACCGGGAGAGCCATGATAATACTCCGACGGTTTGGGTGAGGTGGCCACAACGAGCACGCAAGGCCCAATCCTACCCTAGCATATTTAGCTTGGCAAGCCCTTCGGCCTAGCACTTACCTGTCACATCGGCGTCTGTGCTTCAGAAAATAAGGCCCCGAGGGACGGGATTTCGTCACAGCGTCGCGAGCCCCCGCCCGAGCCGGTGTCCCTTGGTCCGTTGACACACGGTACCTAACGAAGTAAGGTCTTTGGATCACAGCTATGCCAGTAGTTTAGGGTATTGCTCGGATAACCTTAACAATATACGAAACCGTAAGCCAGGAGATCAGACATGAGCGCTCGCGTGGTGTCGTCGGCAGTTGTGGCGGGGTTCCTCGTGGCGGCCGCCTCGGCGACCGCGCAGGAGGACATAGCGGTGTCGTTCAGCGGTAGCGCGACGCTCGTGAACGACTACACCTTCCGCGGGATCTCCCAGACAGGCGAGGCCCCTGCGGTCCAGGCCGGCATCTCCGCTGCGATCGGGAGCGTCTACCTGGGCACGTGGGGCTCCAGCCTGGACTTCGGTTCGGTCGACGCCGACGACCGGGCGACGGCGGAGGTCGATCTGTTCGGCGGCGTCGCGACGTCGCTGGGAGGCGCGGCCGACATCGACCTCGGCGTCTTCTACTACCTGTACCCCGGGGGCGGCTTCGACGGCTACGACTTCGTGGAGTTCGCCCTAGGCGTGAGCAGAGGAGTCGGGAACGTGAGCGCGGGAGTGAGCGCCGCGTACTCGCCGGATTTCTTCGGTGACTCGGGGTCGGCGATCTACCTGGGCGGGTCCCTGGGGCTGGACATTCCCACGGCTCCCCTGTCGCTGTCGGCCAGCCTGGGACGCCAGAGCATCGACGACAACGACGCGTTCGGGACGCCCGATTATGTCGACTACTCGATCGGCGCGAGCCTCTCGACGATGGGCCTTAGCCTCGGCGCGGCGGCGGTCGGCACGAATCTGGACGAATCCGACTGTTTCGGCGGCGATCCGCTGTGCAAGACCCGCATCGTGCTGAGCCTCGGCATGGAGCTGTAGAGGCCGCGCTCCGAGCGTGCGCGTAGCCATCTCGCACGCCAGGCGAAGCAATCCAGCCGGAACGAGGAAAGCCCCGGGCTCCCGAGAGGAGCCCGGGGCTTTCCCGTCTCGCCCAGCGGCCTCCGGCCGCCCGTCCCTCTCTCACGGTGCCCTTGACGCGCACTCCGCCAGCCATCGCCCGCGTCGACCGTGCGGGCCCCTCAGCAGCCCCCCCAGGATTCGAACCTGGACCATGAGCTCCAAAGGCTCGTGTGCTGCCATTACACCAGGGGGCTACGCGGAATTTGGGGTAAGGCGGTGCAGTCGCTCAAGGCTCGAGCGTGGCGCGGCCATGCCAGGCAGAGAGCGTGCGGACGCGGAAGACCCTGGCGTCCAGAGCTGCCGCGAGCCGCTTGCCCGCCTCCGCAGCCTCCTCCTCGCTTCGGTAGATGGCGAACGACGCCGCTCCGCTCCCCGAGAGCAACGCGAGCTCGGGCCCGGTTCTCCCGAGCGCGTCGAGGCACTCCCGAACGAGCGGCACCTCCCGGACCACCGTCTCCTGGAAGTCGTTCATGGCCCCTGCCGCCACCTCCTCCCAGTCCACGGGCCAGGCCCCCAGCGCCGTTCCCTCAAGCGGACCCTCCGCGCCGTCCGGGGCAGGGGTCGCCCCCTCGCCCGCCTGAGAGCGTTGCTGCTCCAGCCGGGAGTAGGCTAGGGCGGTCGGCATACCCGCGGGAGGCATCACGACCACGCCGCTCCGGGGCGGTAGCGTGGGCAGAGCCTCGAGCCGTTCGCCCCGCCCGCGGGCCCGCGCCAGCGGGGAGGCGCAGAGGAAGAACGGCACGTCCGAGCCGAGCCGTGCGGCCAAGTGCGAGAGCCGCGCCCGCGAGAGCGCGGCGGGAAAGAGCCGGTCCAGGGCGCGGAGCGCCGCCGCGGCGTCGGACGAGCCACCTCCCAGGCCGGCGCCCACGGGGATGCGCTTGGTCAGGTGGAAGCTGAGCCCCGGGGCGTCGCGTCCTAGTCCCGCGGCGTCCAGGAACGCCCGGGCCGCCAGGACCACGAGGTTGTCCCCGTCGAGTCCCGTGTCTTCGCCCTCGACCGCAAGCCCGATCCCTTCGCCCCCGGACGTCCGGCGCGCCTCGAGCTCGTCGGCGAGGTCGATCGCCTGGAGGAGCGTGTCGATCTCGTGGTAGCCGTCCGCACGTCGCGGTCCCACGCTGAGCGCCAGGTTGACCTTGGCCGGGGCCGTCACCCGCACGAGGCTCTCGCGCGGGCGGAGACCGCTCATGCGCGGCGGCTCCCCGTCCGCTCCAGCCGCACCGCCGTCTCGACGCGCTCTTCGCTCGCCCGCATGTCCTCAAGGCTCAGTGCGAGCCTGCCCGCGTAGTAGAGCCCGATCGCGGTCACCGGGATGAAGCCCCCGAGGTGATAGCCGTAGGCGAACGCCAGAGCGCGCGCGTCGGGCACTCCGAAGACCGACAGGGCCCATCCGGCGGAGGCGTGGAAGGTCCCGAAGAAGCCGGGAGCGGCGGGGACAGCGACGCCGAACCCCACGACGGCCTCGGTGAAGTAGGCCGCCACGAGCCCTGCCTCGATGTCGAACGCCAGCATTGCCAGCCAGAAGGAGAGCCCGTGCCACAGCCAGAAGCCGACGCTCCACAGCAGCGCGAGCGCGAACAGGCGCGGACTCCGGAGCACCCCGAGGCTGTCCAGGAAGGCCTCGAGCGCGGCCACGACCGGGCGGTCGTAGCCGACCGGCAGGCGAGCCGCCACGCGCTCGGCCAACCGCACGGTGCGGCGAGGGAACGCGATCAGCGCCAGAAGAAGGAGCATCAGGGCGGGCACGGCGACCGCGGCGACGCCCACGGCGGTCGCGAGCAGCCCGCCGCCCAAGTCGGCGGCGTCCGGGAAGGCCGGGCTCGCCATCGCGGCCAGCAAGAGGCCCAGCAGCACGAGCGCGTCCAAGAGGCGTTCGACGACCAGCGAGCCCAGCGCCGCAGTCATCCTCACGGGCTCGATCCGAGAAAGCGTGTAGGCGCGGGCGAACTCGCCGATCCTCGCGGGGAGCAGGTTGTTGGCCATGAAGCCGATGTTCACGGCCGCAAAGCGGTTCCTGAGCGAGCTCTTCGGAAGTACCGGCCGAAGCAGCACGTGCCACCGGAGCGCCCGGATCAGAAAACCGAACGTCGCCACGGCCACGGACGCCAGGAAAAGGTCCCATCGGGCGTCCCCGATGTTCGCCCACACGTCCGCAAAGGGCACGCCCCTCTGGATGTACCACAGCAGGAACACCGTGACGGCGACCCCGAGGATCGCCTTCGCGTCGAGCCTCAACGCCCGTCCGCCCTGCCCGAAGCCACGGCCCGTTCCGGCGCGGCGTGCTCCGCCTCAGCCAACTCGGTCCGCGCCCGTCTCCGCGCCGAACAGCGCTCGCAGCGCCGCCGCGGCCTCGGCGTCCAGCCCCTGGGCTTCGGCCACCCGCACCGCCTCCCCGCCGAGCACGCGGTAGAGCGCAGCCTCCCGGTCCGGCAGGCTGCGGAGGTGGGAGCACACGGTCTCGACGTCGCCCCTGGCCACCGGCCCCGTTAGCGCCCGCGCGAGGCCGAGCTCGTCGATGTTCTCGAGCGTCCCCCGCATCAGCGGGATCAACGCGGGCACGGCGTCCTCTTCCGCAACGCCCGCATGCACCATGAGGCGGGCCGCCGTCGCCAGGAGCACGGGAAGGTAGTTGGACGCGACCGCGGCGGCGGCATGATAGAGCGGCCGCCGGGTCACGGGAATCTCCAGGGGGCGGCCGGAGAGCGGGCCCACGAGCCGGCGCGCCGCCGCGAGGGCCTCGGCCTCGCCGGAGACCGAGAACCAAGAACCCGGCAGTCGCTCGGCGCCCGAGACGGGATGGGCCAACGACTGGAGCGGGTGGAGCGAGCCGACCTGGTAGCCGCGCTCGTGCAGGGGCGCGAGCACGTCGCCCGAGAGCGTACCCGAGCAGTGGAGCGCGACGCAGCGCCCGGGCGCGGGCCCCTGCACCGCAAGAGCGTGCGCAATCTCGGGCAGCGCGTCGTCGGGCACGGTCAGCAAGACCACGGTGGTGCCGGGCTCCGGCCGGTCGAGGCCGAAGCGGTAGCGGGCGGTCCCCTCGATGAAGAGCGGGTGAGCGGGCGGCTCGGGGTGGCGGCCGCAGTAGACGAGCGACTCGAGCGCGCCGGCCTGGTGAAGCGCGTAGCCCAGCGACAGCCCCGCCCTGCCGGGCCCGATGACGCAGGCACGGTCGGACATCAGCGCTCCTGCAAGCGCGAAAGACCGAGGCACCCGGCGCTCACGCGACCTCCATGATGCGAATTCCGGCCCGTTCGCGGAGCTGCCTGAGCAGCCGGTCGCTCACGCGGGCCGTCACATCGATGTGCGAGCCGTCGTCCAGACGGGTCAGCACCTCACCCTCGCGGTACAGCATGGCGAGGAGCTGTCCGTCGCCGGTTGGGACCTGTACGTGGACGCGCGGGAGCCGGCTCCGCATGCGTGCCTTCAGCGTCTCGCGCAAGGTCGCGAGCGACGCCGAATGGAGCGACGAGACGAACACCGCCGGCCGGCTCTCCAGCGCGCGTATCCTCTCGCGCAGCGTGCGCTCCTCTTCATGCGTGAGCCGGTCCACCTTGTTGAAGACGAGGATCTGCGGGCGCCCGTCCAGGTCGAGCTCGGCCAGAACGTCCCCAACCACCTCCAGCTGCTCGGAGCGGTCCGGGCGCGAGACGTCGACCACGTGGAGCAGCAGATCCGCCTCGCGGGCCTCCTCGAGCGTCGAGCGGAAGGACGCGACCAGATGGTGCGGGAGCTTGCGGATGAATCCCACCGTGTCGGTCACCAGGGCCTGGTAGCCGTCTCCGAGATCGACGCTCCGCGTCGCCGAATCGAGCGTGGCGAACAAGCGGTCCTCCACGAAAAGGTCTCGGTCTCCAGAGAGAGCGCGCAGGAGCGAGGACTTGCCGGCGTTCGTGTAGCCCACAAGCGCCGCGCGGAACCGGCCGGCCCGGCCGCCGCGCTGCACGGCGCGAGCGAGCGCGACGTCGGCGAGCTTGCGCTTCAGGTCGGCGATCTTCTCGCCGATCATGCGCCGGTCCGTCTCCAGCTGCGTCTCGCCCGGACCCCTGAGCCCGATGCCACCGCGAATGCGCGAGAGGTGGATCCACATGCGCTTGAGCCTCGGCAGCAAGTACTCTAGCTGCGCCAGCTCGACCTGCATCCTCGCCTCCCGCGACCGCGCGCGTGCGGCGAAGATGTCTAGGATCAGCTCGGAGCGGTCGAGGACCCGCACGCCCACTAGATCCTCGACGCCCTTCCCCTGGGCGGGGGTCAGTTCCTCGTCGAAGATCACGAGGTCGGCCCCCTTCTCCGCCACCGCGGCGCGCAGCTCGACGGCCTTGCCCTCGCCCAGATAGTAGCGCGGGTGCGCCGCATCGAGTCGCTGGCGTAGCACACCGACCACGTCGGCGCCGGCGGTCGCCGCCAGCCGCCCGAGCTCGTTCAGGTGCTCGTCCGCGGCTGCGGCCGGCACGCCCTTCAGGGGCGCGGCCACCAGCACGGCGCGGTCGGTCGGGCTCGCGGTGTCGATCAGATGCGTCGGAATCGGATCCTCATGCCGGGTTCTCGGAGGTCGCCTGCCGGCGCGGGGCCGGGGGGCCGCGCCGCGCCCATCGTTACCCTCCGGGCGGTCCGCTGCTCCTCGACGGGTCGGCCTCCCCTCCCGTGCCCCCCTTACGGGCCGCTTCCCGCCGCCTTCTCCACCACTCGAGCCGCTCGCGGATCCGGGGCTCGTCGCCATAAGGCCCGGGTACGTAGAACCGTTCGCCCGAGAGACGTTCGGGAAGGTACGTCTGGGGGGCGATCCCGTCCTCCTCGTCCGGATCGTAGCGGTAGCCTTTGCCGTAGCCGAACTCCTTCATCAAGGACGTGGGCGCGTTGCGGATGTGCAGGGGCACCGGCTCGCCGGGGGTCTCCCGCGCCCGCGCCTGCGCCGCCCGCCAGGCCTCGTAGATGCGGTTGGACTTCGGCGCACTCGCCAGGTAGACCGCCGCCTCTGCGAGCGCGAGCTCACCCTCCGGAGCGCCGAGGAAGTGGAACGCGTCGCGGGCCGCGACCGCCAGGCGAAGCGCCTGGGGATCGGCCAGGCCGATGTCCTCAGAGGCCATGCGGACCATGCGCCGGGCCACGTAGAGCGGGTCCTCGCCGCCCTCGATCATCCGGGCCAGCCAGTAGAGGGCGCCGTCGGGATCGCTGCCGCGCACCGCCTTGTGCAGCGCGGAGATAAGGTTGTAGTGCTCCTCGCCCGCCTTGTCGTAGACGGCGAACCGGTGCTGGAGTCCTTCCCGGGCGGCCGCCAGGTCGATGTGGCCGCCGCTGCCGACCAGCGCGGCGGCGGCCTCGAGAGCGCCCAGGGCCCGGCGCGCGTCGCCGTCGGCCGCAGCGGAAAGCAGCCCGAGCACCTCGTCGTCCGCGGTGAGTGCACCTCCTCCGAGCCCCCGCTCGGTGTCGCCCAGGGCGGCCTCCAGCACGGCCCGGACGTCCGCCGGATCTAGCGGATCGAGTACGCGGACCGGTGCGCGCGACAACAGCGGGCGCACGACTTGGAAACTCGGGTTCTCCGTGGTGGCGCCGATCAGGACCACGACGCCTTCCTCGACGTGCGGCAGGAAAGCGTCCTGCTGCGCCTTGTTGAAGCGATGGATCTCGTCGCAGAAGAGGATGGTCCGGCGGCCGGCCGCCTCCCGCCGCTCGCGCGCCTGGGCGATGACCTCGCGAACTCTGGGCACGCCCTCGGTCACCGCGCTGAACGCGACGAAGGTCGCGGCAGACGCCTCGGCGATCAGACGCGCCAGCGTGGTCTTCCCGCTCCCGGGCGGGCCCCAGAGGATCATGCTCGCGGGCTCCCCGGCCTCGATCATGGCCCGGAGCGGGCGTCCCGGGCCGAGCAGGTGGGTCTGGCCGTGGAACTCCTCCAGGGTGCGCGGCCGCATGCGGGCGGCGAGTGGTCGGACCCGGTCCGCGGGCAGCGGGTCAGCCGAGTCCGCCTCCGGAGCGCGGCCCGAGGTTCCCCGGCGGGAGGGGCCGAACAGCTCGAGCTCGTCCGTCACCGGAGGCCGCTCAGCAGAGGGGGGGCGGGCCGGCGGCCAGTTCGGCGGCGAACTCGAGCAGCGTCTCCCGCCGGTTGAGCCCCGGATCGTCGAGCACGCGCTCGAGAAGCTCGTCCAGTATCCTTCCGAACCGCGGCCCCGGCTCGAGGCCCATGCCGATGAGGTCGTCGCCGCCGACCGCCAGATCGCCGATCGAGAGAGGCGGCCCGGCCGCCAGCTCGCGTCTCAGCGAGCGCCAGGAGGCGGCCGCATCCACCCGACGGGACGCGGCTAGAGTCCTTCCCACGCGCTCGTGGGCGCACCAGATGCGCGCCAGATCACGAAGCAGGGGAGCACCCGCGCGGGCGAGCCAGCGGCGGAGCTCGGCCGGTGGAGCGTCGGCGTCGGGCGGCGCAGCTCCGGCCCGCGCGACTGCGGCGACCCAGTCGGCCTGCGCGTTGGAGAACCGAAGCCGCACGAGCAGCTCTGCGGCCGGGCGCGCTCCGATGCCCTGGAGGAGCGCCCCGAGCCGCACGAGCGGGCGCCTGGCGGGGAGCGTGTCCGTCACCATGAGAGCGTACGTCCACTCGTCCACCGGGAGAGCGCGAGCCATCGATGCGCCGACCAGGCCGCCCAGCTCGGGCGCGAGCGCCTCGAGCGCGCCGGACGCCGCGTAGAGCGAGAGAGCGCGCGACGGCCTCGGGTCGAGGCCCAGGATCTTGAGCAGCTCCTCGCGGATGCGCTCCGGGGACAGTAGCCCGAGTCGGCCGGTCGCGGCGCAGAGCGCGTGCCAAGTCGCCGGGTCGATCGTGAGCTCGAAGCGGCCCGCGAAGCGGAGCGCCCGCAGCACCCGGAGGTAGTCCTCGGCGAAGCGCTCGCCCGCCTCTCCCACCGTGCGCAACAGCCCGCGCTCGAGGTCCCGGACGCCGTGGAACGGATCGTGGAACTCGCCGCTGAGGGGGCGCCACGCCACGGCATTGATCGTGAAGTCCCGCCGCGCCAGATCGTCGTCGATTCCGTCGGCGAACTCGACGGTCGCGTGGCGGCCGTGCGTCTCGACGTCCCGGCGGAACGTTGTCACCTCGTACATCTCGCTCCCGCGCGCGAGCACGCCGACCGTGCCGTGCTCGATACCTACGGGCACTGTCCGGCGGAAGACGCGGCGCACCTGCTCCGGCCGCGCGCGCGTGGCCAGGTCCCAGTCGACCGAATCGACCCCCAGCAGCACGTCGCGCACGGCGCCGCCGACGGCCCAGGTCTCGAACCCGGCTCGCTCCAGCGTCTTCGCAATCCAAGTCACGGCGGACGGCGCGGTGGGGCGCCGCCGGATCAGCCGGCGCCCGCCCGGTCCGCTCATGCCGACATCCACTTCCTGCGGAGCTCCCGGGCGTGTTGCCGCTCGGCCTCCAGGATCTCACGGAGCACCGCCGCGGTGGCGTCGTCCAGCGCCACGGCCGTGGCGCTCTCGTACCAGCGAACCTCCTCGATCTCGCGCGCCCGCGCTTCCGCCTCCCATCCCTCGGGCACACCGACGGGGACGGCCACGCCGGACAAGTCGAGCGGCGCGCGGCCCAGCTCGAGCAGCCGCGCCGTGAGGCGGGACAGATGGTGCTGCTCGTCGGCATGCAGCTCGTTCAGCCGCTCCACGGCCTGCTCGTCGCCCGCGGCCGAAGCCCGCGCCGCCAGCGTGCGATAGAAGAGGGTCTGCGCCTCCTCGCGCCTGCGGCTTGCCTCGAGTACGCCCGCGGCGTCAGCGGGTAGGACGTCGGGATCGCTCATCCACCGGCCCCTTCTTCCGCCCGCGCTCCCGCGAGCGCGCGGTCGACCAGCTCGCACACCGCGTGCCCCATGGCGATGTGGAGCTCCTGCGCGCGGGCCGCCTCCTCGGTCGGAACGACCAGGGCGTGGTCCACCTTCTCGGCGAGCCTGCCGCCGCCCTTCGCCAGCAGGGCGACCGTGAGGAGTCCCCGCTCGCGTGCCGCCGCGGCGGCGGCCAGCAGGTTCTCCGATTCGCCGCTGGTCGAGTGCAGGAACAGGACGTCCCCCCGGCGGCCGAGCGCCTCGATCTGGCGGGCGAACACGCCCTTGAACCCGAAGTCGTTGGCGCCCGCCGTCAACACCGAAGCGTCGGTGGTGAGGGCCAGCGCGGCCAACGGTCTCCGCTCACGGCGGAACCGCACGACGTACTCGGCCGCGAGGTGCTGCGCATCGGCGGCCGATCCGCCGTTGCCGCAGAAGAACAGACGGCCCCTGGCGCGCAGGGCCGCCACGACGAGCTCGGCCACCGCCTCCAGCTCGGCGCTCAGCGGGGAGTCCGCGACCCGTAGGGCGAGCTCCGCGAGCGCCCGGAGCTCGGCCCCCGCCCCGTGCCTCGCCTCCTTGTCCAGGTAGGAGCCGGAACCCCCGGCCGCGACCCGCTCGTCCGGCTTCATCCGCCTGGCCGCGCCACTCGCTCGAGGATCCGGCGGAGCGCCTCTTCCGGGTCGGGGGCGGCGGCCGCCCACTCGCAGGCGTAGGTCAGCAAGGCGTCGCCGGCCAGGAGCTCGAACGCGCCGCGGCGCTCGCCCTGCCCAGCCAGCGCGCGCTCGAGCGCTGCCAGCCCCGCCGCGAGCAGGTCCTCTAACACGTCGCCCGCTCCGCCCTCGACCGGCAGCGCGAGGGCCTCCGGCGGGCGCGGGTCCCGCCCGGCAAGCCAGGCTCGCACCCCGCTCACCGGGCGCGGGGCCCCCCCCCGCGGCCCCCCCCGCGGCGGCCCCCCCCCCCCGCGCGCCCCCCCCCGGCCGCGCGCGGGGCGGCGGGGGGGCGCCCCCCCCCCGGGGCCCGGCGGGGGGGGGCCCCCC
>JAPPGF010000037.1 GCA_028875075.1 Gemmatimonadota bacterium
GGCGCGAGCCTGGCGCTCGCCGAGGAGGCGCTGGGGGCGCTCCTGGCCGGCAAGCCGCGCGAGGAGGCGCTCGCGACCGTCGCGCTGGGCGCCGCGCTCGCGGGCGCGCAGCGCGGGCTGCTCTACGGCTCGCTCGTGGAGCCCCTGATCCCCGCCCCTCCCCTGCTGCGTGGCGCCGCGTTCGGCCTGATCGAGCACCTGGCGGCGTCCTGGGGCGGGCTCTCCTCGCTCGCGGCCGACCGCGCCCCCGGCCGCGCGACGGCGCTCCTCGCCCGGCTCCTGGACGACGCCCCTCCGCGCGACGACCCGCTCTGGGAGCGTCTCGCGTTCGGGATCGCGCTCGCGGCCCTGCTGGGCGACGACGCCCGCTGAGCGGCGCCCGGGGCGCTCGCTCCGGGCGTCAGGGCTCCGCCGGCGGCAGGGCCCAGGGGTCCGGGCACCGTCCTCCCGCGGCCGGCGTCAGCGAGCCCAGCACGCGCGGCGCCGCCGCCCCGGTCGCGGCCGGTACGTTGCCGGCTACACCCAGAAGGTGGGCCCACGCGAGCACGGCGAACGCGGCCGCCTCGCGCGCATCGGGGTCCAGGCCGAGCGTCTCCGGCGCGGCCACGGGAATGGGAGCCAGCTCGCTCGTGATCCGGCGCACGAGCTCGGTGTTGTGCCTGCCGCCGCCGGTGAGCACGACCTCGTCCACCCCGCGCGGGACCAGCCACCTGCGGTACGCGTCGCCGACGCTCCGCGCGGTGAACTGGGTGAGCGTGGCGAGCAGGTCCGCCCAGTGCTGCACGGTCGCCTGCGGCCGCTCGGCGATGACGGCGTCGAGGAACGCCTTGCCGAAGCGCTCGCGCCCGGTCGAGCGCGGCGGCTCCTGGTTGAAGAACGGATCGGTCATGAGGCGAGCGACCAGCGGCTCGTCGACCGTGCCCTGTCGGGCCAGCTCGCCGTCGACGTCGCAGCGCAGGCGCCCGTGCGTCGCGCGCTCGGCGGCCAGATCGAGGAGCGTGTTGGCGGGCCCCGTGTCGAAGGCCAGGACCTCGTAGCCGGAGTCGCGCTCGGGAAGCCACGTCACGTTGCCGATCCCGCCCAGATTCTGGAGCGCGCGCCGGCGGCGGGGGAGCGCGAACAGGATCCGGTCGGCGAAGGGCACGAGCGGCGCGCCCTGGCCGCCCACCGCCATGTCCCGCATCCGCAGGTCGGCCACGACGGCGACGCCCGTGCGCTCCGCGATCGTCGCGGGGTCGCCGAGCTGTAGCGTGGCGCCGCGGTAGCCGCTCGCGGGCGGGATGTGCCAGACCGTGTGTCCGTGCGAGCCGATGGCCCGGACGTCCCCCGCCGGGACGCCCGCCTGCTCGAGCAGCGCGAGCGCCGCCTCGGCCATCCACTCGCCCAAGTCCACGTGGAGGCGGGAGAGGCGCGCCGGGCTGCCCCGCTCGATGCACTCGCGGATCTGCGCGCGCCGCCGGTCGCTGTAGGGCTCGGAGCGGAAGGCGAGGAGCGACCACGTGGCGTCGCGCGCTGAGCCGTCGATCTCCAGGAGCGCCGCGTCCAGCCCGTCGACCGACGTGCCCGACATGAGCCCGACCACCTTCACGGGCCTCTTCCCCTCACGCCGCCCTCACGCGCCGATCCCTTCCACGACGCGGGCGACCCGCCCGTCGGCCTCCTCGAGCAGCCGCTCGGCCTCGCGACGCCCCACGCCCCGCCCCCGCATCACCAGCGCCGTCTTCACGTGCCCGCCGGCGCGCGCGAGCAGCGCCGCCGCCGCCTCGCGCTCCATCGCCATGGTCTCCATCAGGATCCGCTCGCCCCGGTCGCGAAGCTTCTGGCACGTCACCTGGAGGTCGACCATCAGATTCCCGTAGACCTTGCCCAGCCGCACCATGGCCCCGGTGGTGATCGTGTTGAGCACCATCTTGGTCGCCGTTCCCGCCTTCATGCGCGTGGAGCCGGTGATCACCTCGGGCCCGACGAGCGGAGCGATCACGACGTCGTGCCGGGCGAGCAGCTCCTCGCTCGGATAGGTGCACAGCAGAAAACCCGTCCGGGCGCCCAGCTCGCGCGCGCGGCGGAGCGCGCCGTGCACGTACGGCGTCGTGCCGGAGGTCGCGATGCCGAGCACGAAATCCGCTCCGCCGACGGCAAGCTCGTCGACCGCCCGGGCGCCGTCCTCCGGGCGGTCCTCCGCGCCCTCCTGGGCGCGCACGAGCGCGGCCGGCCCGCCCGCGATGATCCCCTGCACCATCGCGGGGTCCGTCCGGTAGGTGGGCGGCATCTCGGCCGCGTCCAGCACGCCGAGCCGGCCCGAGGTGCCGGCGCCCACGTAGATCAGCCGCCCCCCGGCGCGGAAGGCCGCGGTGGCGAGGTCGATCGCGCGCGCGACGGCGTCGCGCTCCTCGCCCACCGCCTCGGCCACCATCCGGTCCTCGGCGTTGACCAAATCGACGATCTCGAGCGTGGAGAGGCGGTCGATCTCCACCGAACGCGGGTTCCTCCGCTCCGTGAGGCGGGGATCGGCCATCGGCGCTCGCGTCCTTCGTGGGGCGGCTCTATGTTCGTGGCCCCCGGCTCTTTCAGGGCTTTCCGAGGCCACGGTGGCAAAAGCTAAAGGCACCCTGCTGGAGCGCGCCCGTTCCCTCGCACCGGAGCTGGTGGCGCTCAGGCGCGATCTGCACAGGCACCCCGAGCTGTCGTTCCTGGAGCACCGCACGTCCGGGGTCGTCGCCCAACAGCTCGAGGCCCTCGGGCTCGAGGTCCGGCGAGGCGTCGGCAAGACCGGCGTCCTCGCCGATATCGGGAGCGGCGGGGACCCGATCGTGGCGCTCCGGGCCGACATGGACGCGCTGCCGATCCGGGAGGAATTCGAGCACGACTACGGATCGACGGTGCCGGGCGTCATGCACGCCTGCGGACACGACGCGCACACGGCCGGCCTGGTGGGCGCCGCGCGCCTGCTCGTGGCCGAGCACGCCCAGGGCCGGCTCCCGGCCGGCACCGTGCGGTTGCTCTTTCAGCCCTCCGAGGAAGCGGCGGACCGGGAGGGCAAGAGCGGCGCGACGCGCATGATCGAGGACGGCGCACTGGACGGCGTCCAAGCGGTCGTCGGGATCCACGTCGGCGCGCACCTGCCGATGGGAAGCATCTTCGTGGCCGACGGCCCGATCATGGCGGGTTCGATGGAGATCCACGTCGAGGTCAAGGGGCGCTCCGCCCACGCGGCGCACCCCGACCAGGGCGTCGACGCCGTCGTGCTGGCGGCCCAGGGCGTGCTCGCCGCGCAGCAGGCGGTCGCGCGCGCAATCCCGCCCGTCGAGCCGGGCGTCGTGACCTTCGGCACGATCCACGGGGGCAGCGCCAACAACGTGATCGCCGACAGCGTGCGGCTGCACGGCACGCTGCGCTATTTCCGGGCGGAGGTGCGCGAGCGGCTCGAGCGCTCCGTCAGCGGCAGCTTCAAGGCGCTCGAGGCCCAGGGCGCCCGGGTCGACGTGCGCTTCGGGCCCGGCTATCCGCCGGTCGTCAACGACACGGGCGTCACCCGGGTCGTGAGGCGGGCCGCCGAGGAGGTCGCCGGCCGGGACTCGGTCGTGACGATGGAGGGCTGGATGGGCGCCGAGGACTTCAGTTTCCTCGCGCGCGAGGCCCCCGGCTGCTTCATCTGGGTGGGGGCGGCCCTGCCGGATTCGCGCGAGCACCATCACCCGCGCTTCGACATCGACGAGAGCGTGCTTCCGCTCGACGCGGCGCTGCTCGCGCAGAGCGCCGTGGCGCTCCTGAAGGAGCGGACGCGCTAGGCCCGGCTCCGGCCCGGCCGCGCCTGCCGCCTTCTACAGCTCGTCGAACGGCGGGCGCTCGCGTATCCGGGCGCCCGAGCGGGGCTCGAAGATGAGCGGGACGGAGATCCACACGGCGACCGGGCGCCCCTCGTTCTGCGCGGGGCTGAAGTGCATGACCCGCGCGACGTTGAGCGCCGCCTGGTCGAGCTCGGGATGGGCGCTGGGCGTGTTGATCCGAACGTCCTGCACGACGCCCTGGGCGTCCAGGCGGATCCACACGGTCACGCGCCCGCTCAACCCGGCGTCGCGCAGCCGCCGGGGGTACTCCCTGCGCAGCGCCCTCGCCACGTCGCCCCGGTTGCGGAGCACCGGCGCGACGTCGAAGGGCGTGAAGGAAGGCTCACCGAGGGGCTCCGCGCCCGGCACCTCGGCCGAGGCCGTCCCGTCGGCCGACGGGGTGTCGGGATCGAAGCTGATCGCGATGGGGATCCACACGGCGACCGAGCGCCCCTCGTTCTGCGCGGGGCTGAAGCGCATGACCTGCGCCGCCCTGAGCGCCGCTTCGTCGAGCTCCTGGCAGCCGCTCGAGATGTTGACCTGCCCCGCGCGGGCCACGCCCCCCTCGTCGATCAGGACCCAAAGATACGTCTCGCCGCCGACGCCGGCGTCGCGATTGGCGGAGGGATATTCGCGCTCGAGCGCCCGGGCGACCTCGGCGCGATTCTGCAGGACCGGCGTGACGTCGAAGCGGGCGAAGGCGTCCAGCACCGGAGCGCCCGTCGGGCGCGGCGACGTGGTCGAGTCGAACTCCTGCGAGGACAGGCAGGCCGGAACGGGGTCCGAGACGTCCTGCGCGGCGAGCTCCGGGGCGGCCAGGCCGGCCGCGAGCGCTGCCGCCGCGACGGCGGAGCGGATGGTCATGCGCATTAACATGTCGCCTGAGCGAGCCTCCAGGCTAGTCTCCGCCGCCAGGCGGGACGAGCCGGGGCGATGAGCACGAGGGCCTCAGAGGGGTACAGGCGGCGAGACGGCGTGCCGCGGCCGTCACGGCTCCGGCACGACTTCGGACATGGTTACGCTCCTCGGGCCGCGGCTGTTACACCCTGGTCTACGCAATGAGCCAGCTTCGCTCCATCCTGCCGTTCTACCGCCCCTACCGGGCCCCGCTGGCCTGGGGGATCGGTCTGGTCGTCGTGGCGCAGGCCTTCGCCCTGGCGTCGCCCTGGTTCGTGAAGCTTGCCATAGACGGGCTCGCCGATCCCGACGTCGGTCGGCAGAGGATCGCGCTCTACGCCGCCCTGATCGTGGCTACCGCCCTGCTCGCCGGCGCGGCCCGCTACGGCATGCGCGAGCTCCTGAACGGCGTGAGCCGACGCATGGAGGTCGATCTCCGCAACGCCTTCTTCCGGCACCTGCTCCGCCTCGACGCGTCGTTCTACGACCGCACGCGCACGGGCGACCTGATGAGCCGCGCGACGAACGACACGCAGGCCGTGCGCCAGGCGGCGGGGCCCGCGGTCATGTACTCGGTGAACACGCTGGTCGGATTCGTGCTCGGGCTCTCGGCCATGCTCTGGATCAGCCCGACCCTCACCGTGTTCGTCATGATCCCGATGCTGCTCCTGCCGCCGCTCGTGATCGGGTTCGGCCGCGTGATCAGCCGGCGCTTCGAGAGCATCCAGGAGCATTTCTCGACCCTGTCGACGATGGTGCAGGAGAACCTGTCCGGCGTGCGGATCGTGCGCGCGTACGTGCAGGAGTCGGACCAGGCGCGCCGCTTCGGGCGGCTGAACGACGAGTACCGCGAGCGCAACCTCCGCCTGGCCAGGGTATCCGCCCTCTTCCACCCGCTGCTGCAGCTGCTGTCGGGCACGGCCCTGGTCCTGGTGCTCTGGTTCGGCGGCCGGGAGGTCATGGCGGGACGGATCAGCGTGGGCGACCTGGTCGCGTTCTTCTTCTACCTGAACCTGCTCATATGGCCGATGATCGCACTGGGATGGGTGGTGAACCTGTTCCAGCGGGGGGCCGCCTCGATGGGCCGCCTCAACCGGATCTTCGAGACGCGGCCGGCGATTGCCGCGCCCCGCGATCCCGCTCCCGTCCGCTCCCTCAGGGGAGACATCGAGTTCCGCGGCGTCTCCTTCGCCTATCCCGGCGCCGGGCGCACCGTCCTGGAGGACGTGAGCTTCCGCGCGCGGCCCGGCGAGCGGGTCGCCGTCGTGGGCCCGACCGGCTCGGGCAAGAGCACGCTCGTGTCCCTGCTGGCGCGCGTGCACGACGTGAGCCGCGGCGAGATCCTGATCGACGGCGTCCCGCTCGGGCGCTACGACCCGGCCGACCTTCGCTCCGTGATCGGCATGGTGCCCCAAGACCCGTTCCTGTTCTCCGAGACGATCCAGGACAATATCAAGCTCGGCCTCGCCGAGCGGGCCTTCCCCTCGCCCGCCGACGTCACGGCGGTCGAGGACCCGGACGAGGCGGTCGTGGAGGCGAGCGTCGTGGAGGCGGCGAAGGTGGCCCAGCTGCACGACTCGATCCTGGGCTTTCCCCGCTCGTACGACACGATGCTGGGCGAGCGCGGCATTAACCTCTCGGGCGGCCAGAAGCAGCGCGCGACGCTCGCGCGCGCGGTCGCCCGCGACCCCAAGATCCTGGTGCTCGACGATGCGCTCTCGGCGGTGGACACGCACACCGAGGCCAGGATCCTCGACGACCTCGGCAGCGTGATGGGCGGCCGCACGAGCTTCATCATCAGCCACCGCGTCTCCGCCGTCATGGGCGCCGATCAGATCCTGGTGCTCGACGAGGGACGGATCGTGGAACGGGGCACGCACGCCCGTCTGCTGGCCGCCGGCGGCACGTACGCCACGCTCCTGCGTCGGCAGGTGCTCGAGGCCGAGATCCGGCAGGAGGACGTCCCCGCCGCCACCGCGGGAGACTGAGCGGGGCGCACTCCCGCCTCCCGGGCCGGTCCCGTCAGATCAGCTCGTAGATGAAGTCCGGCGTGAAGCGGACCAGCCACGCCGTGAGCACGGTGAAGCTTCCCGTGACGAGCAGCAGGCCCAGCGCGAGGAGCAGCGCGCCCGACGCGCGTTCCAGCCACGGAATCCAGCGGCGGAACCGGCCGGAGGCGACGAAGAAGCGGTCGAGCGCGAGCGCGGACAGCAGGAACGGGATCGCGAGCCCGAGCGAGTACACGAGCAGGAGCGCCGTGCCCGCCCACAAGGTCGCGCTGGACGCCGCCAGCGTCATGATGCCGCCCAGCACGGGCCCGATGCACGGCGTCCATCCGGCGGCGAACGCCGCGCCCACGCCGACCGCGCCGATCAGGCCCTCGGGCCGCTCGCTCAGCTGCACGCGCCCCTCACGCATGAGCGCGCCGATCCTGAACGCGCCCAGCAGGTGCAGGCCCAGCACGATGACCAACACGCCGCCCGCGCGCGCGATCCAGACCTCGTAGGCGCGGAGCGCCTGACCCAGGAACGACGCCGAGGCGCCCAGGAGCACGAACACGACCGTGAAGCCGCTCACGAAGAGCGTCGCGTGCGTGAGCACGCGCCCCCGCTCCCTGCCCGCCCTGAGCTCGTCCACGTTCATGCCGGTGACGAAGGAGAGATAGCTCGGCACGAGCGGCAGGACGCACGGCGAGAGAAACGAGAGCACGCCCGCCGTGAGCGCGACGAGGATCGCGGCCGCAGCTTCCACGCTACTCGCTCGCGCCGCCCGGCTCGTCCGGCCCGTCGATGCGCTCGTACGCCCGCTTGAGGCGGCGCTCCTCCCGGCGAGCCTCGCGCGCCTGGATGAAGGCGCGCACGGAAGCGGTGGCGCCGAGCCAGCCCGCCGCGAGCGCCACCAGCCAACCCACGACGCCGGGCAACAGGGCCGCGAAGAGCGCGAGGAGGAGGAGACTCGCCGCGGCGGTCCCGAGCACGGTGCGGTCCTCGCGCCCGAGCGAGCGGTGGCCCGCGAGCGCGTCGCCGAGCGTGCGTCCGGTGCGGACCAGGTCGGAGATCCGCCAGCCGGTGCTCAGCTTCTCGTGCTTCTTGCGCCGCTCGCGCAGCGCCCGGCCCTGCCGCTCCAGCCGCTCCGCCAGCTGACCCTCGGGCTCGATGGGCGACGTGGACGGCTCCGCCTCCATGGCCAGCCGCCTGGCGGCGGCGCGGTAGAGCGACAGATGCCGGCGCGGGAGCACGATCTCGACCGAGGAGGCGAGGTCGGCCAGGAACAGTCCCTCAAGCTGGCTCGCCACGCCCCCATCCAGCACGCCGACGTCGATCTCCCAGTTGCCGAGCAGGCTCGGGCTGTTGAGGTTGCTCGACCCCACCCGGCCCCAGACGCCGTCGACCACCGCCGTCTTGGCGTGGATCATCGGGCCCTGCCACTCGAACAGCCTGACGCCCGCCTCCATGAGCGAGCGGTAGCCGCCGCGCGAGAGGCTCCCCACCCACGGCCAGTTGTTGTGCGCGGGCACCAGGATGCGCACGTCGATGCCGTCGCGGGCCGCCGCGCCCAGCGCCTCGGCGAGCGTCCGCGGGGCCACGAAGTAGGGATCCGTGATCCAGATGCGGCTCCGTGCCAGGCCGGCGATCAGCTGGAAGGCCCGGTAGACCCGCGAGCGGCCGGGCGCGCCGTCGATGACCCAGACCGGGACGTCGCCCGCCGGCGGGCAGTCCTCGGGCGAGGCCCGTAGCTCCTCCGGCACGGAGTCGCCCAAGAGCGACCACACGCGCTCGAACGTGCGCGCGGCGACGGCCGCCGCCGGGCCGTAGAGCCCGACGCCGGTGTCGCGCCAGGGCGGCTGGTCGCCCTTGCCGGCCCACTCCTCGCCCACGCAGAAGCCGCCCGCGAAGGCGACCTCGCCGTCCACGCAGACGAGCTTGCGGTGGTCGCGCCGGAGGACGCCGAACGGGTCACGCAGCGAGAGCCGGTTGAAGGCCCGCACCTCCACGCCCGCCTCGCGGAACGGCCGCCAGTAACCGAGCGGGGTCGCCCAGCATCCGATGCGGTCGTAGAGCACCCGGACCGGCACGCCCTCGCGGGCCTTGGCGACGAGCGCGTCGCGGAAAGCGCGCCCGACCCGGTCGTCCCTGAGGATGTAGTTCTCGAAGTGGACACAGCGGCGGGCGAGCCCGATCGCCTCGATCCATGCGTCGAAGGTGTCGGGGCCCTCGAACTGCAGCTGCAGCCGGTTGCCGGCGATGGCGGGCCCGCCGGCGGCGCGGTCCAGCGCCTCCCACGGAAAGAGCGCGGGCGAGCCGGACTGGGCGCGCCCGGCCTCCTCCCCGCCGGGGAGCGTGCTGGTGCCAGGGGCGTGCTTCATGGTGATACCCGGACCAAAGGTCGAGCCGGGCGGATGGGCGGGCAAGCCGCCCCCGTGACGGGCACCCTTGGGCCCGCCCGGCTAGCCCCGGGGCGGGCTCACCCGCAGGAGACCGCCGCGGCCACGACGGTCACCCAGTCTCCGTCCTCGGGGACCTCGGCGACGATCGTGTGGTTGAACGTGTCGACGACCAGCCCGGAGAGCTTCCACTGCTCGCGGCGCTCGTCCCACGCGGTATCGGGGTTGAAGTCAGCGCCCAGGACGGTGGCGAGCATCTGCGCGGCCAGGTCCTCGGAGTAGTCGCCCATCTGCTTCTCCGACTGGCCGTAGGCGTGGTGCTCGGAGACGTAGCCGTAGTGATCGCGGTCGGCGGGCATGGCGATCCCGATCGCCGCGCCCAGGCGCCGCGAGGGCTCGTTGCTGCAGGCCTCGGAGAGCACGCAGAAGACCACCTGGCCGGGACGCAACAGCCTCGTGCCGACCTCGCGGTCCACGACCTCGCAGTTGGGCGGAAAGATCGACGAGATCCGCACCAGGTTGAGCTGCGCGATCCCGGCATCGCGCAGCGCCATCTCGAAGCTGGTCAGCCGCTCCTTGTGCACCCCCACTCCGGTCGTGAAGAACATCTTCTTGGGAACCAGCTGCTCGCCCTGGAACACCGTCGGCTGCCTCCCCGCGTGGACTGCCGCAAGAGAAGAAGGCGAAGGCGGCCGGCCGCCTTTCGCCCCGTGGCTCGAAGGAGCGCGCGAATCGTGGGAACTCCCCTGGGGCCCCGTAACGGCCTCGTCCTTCAGCCTGCGCCCGGCTGCCCGCTCAGACCGCCTCGATCGGGCAGGTGAGCCCTCTCTCCGGGAGCTCGACCCCGGCGTCGCGGCACTCGCGGCAGAGACCGTAGATCTCGAGGCGGTGCCGGGCCGGCGCGAAGCCGTGCGCGTCCAGCACCCAGTCCTCGATCCGCTTGACCTCCTCGGAGCGGAACTCGATCACGCGGCCGCACTCGAGGCAGATGAGATGCTCGTGGACGGGCTCGCGCGAGAGGCGGTGCTCGTAGCGCTTGAACCCTTCACCGAAGTCGTGCTCCTCGACGAGCTTGCTCCGCACCAGCAGCTCGAGGGCGCGGTAGATGGTGGCCTTGCCGATGCGATGCTCATCCTGATGGAGCCGCCGCTCGATGTCGCCGACCGAGAGGTGTTCGTCGGACGAGAAGACCACGCTCGCGACCGCCTCACGCTGCTGCGTGCTGGGCAGCCCCTGCTCGTGCAGGTAGCGCGAGAACAGCCGGACGAACGGATGCGTAATCACAGGCCGGTCCCGGGCCGCAAGGATTCCGCCTCAAGCTCGCTCATCAGCTCCTCGAACGCTTCCGTGGCGCGCTCCACCGCAACCTCGCGGGGCTCGCCCGTCCGGCCGCCGGCCCGGCGCGCCACGCCGTCCATCACCCTGGGCAGGCGCTCCGGTGCAGCCTCGCCCTGCTCGTCGACGTCATGCGTCACCGTTACGCCCCGGCCCGTCTCCTCCGCCGTGTAGGCCGCGCTCAGCAGCCGGCGCCGGCCGGCCGAGGCGGTGTACAGGCTGGCCGCCACCAGCCCCGATTCCCTACGACCCCGGATGAGGGGTGGAAAGATCCACAGCCGGTCGATGCGGGCTACGCCCAGCCTCTCGCCCAGCATGCGCAGGGTGTCGGCCAGCGCGCCCGGCACGCCCGGGCCCGACGGGTCCGTCACGCTCCGCCGCCCCTCGTCTGGCCCACCGCGCGCCGCGTGGCTTCGACGACCATCGGGATCACCTCGTCGGGGGGCCGCTCGACCAGCGCGCCGGACGCCTTGACGTGCCCGCCGCCGCCGAATGAGCGAGCGAGCGCGTTCACGTCCACGGAGCCGTTCGCGCGGAAGGAGATCTTCGTGCCGCCGCTCGCGGTCCTGCGAAACAGCAGGCCCACGTCGACGCCCGCCACCGAGCGGGGATAGTCGACGACGCCTTCCACGTCCTCCGCCGTCGGAGCGCGGCCCTCGGCGTCCTCGGGGATCCGCATCCAGGCAACGCCCGACTCGGCGTCCACCTCGAGGGTCGCGAGCGCGCGGCCGAGCAGCCGGAGCCTGTGCAGGGGCTGCTCGCCGTAGATGCGGCGGCAGAGATCTTCGGCGTCGGCGCCGCGGGCGATCAGATCGGCCGCGATGCGGTGCGCGCCCGGCGTGGCGTTGCCGAAGCGGAAGGAGCCCGTGTCGGTCAGGATGGCGACGTAGATCCCACGAAGCGTCGCCACGGGCCACGGGCCGCCTCCGGCGAGCACGACGTCGTGCACGAGCTCTCCGGTCGCGCACGCCCCGGGGTCGCGCAGCGAGATCCCGCCGATCGGATGCTCGCCCGGCTGGTGATGATCTAGCACGAGCACGGGCACGCCCTCGATCATCGCCTTCACGCGGCCGATGCGCGGCATCTCGCCGGCGTCCAGCACGACCGCGAGGTCCGCCTGCTCGCACACCTCGCGTGCCTCGGCGGAGCCGGCGTCCAGCACCCAGTCGTGTGCCGGCAGCAGGAAGCGGAACATGTCGGGGAAGGCCGTGGGATTGACGATCCACGCGCGGCCGCCGAGCGCGCGCATCCAGGCCGCGAGCGCGACCTGGGAGCCCACGCCGTCGCCGTCGGCGTTCAAGTGCGTGGTCAGAACAGCGCGGCGCGAGCCGCGCAACGCGTCCAGCGCCTCGCCGACCGCCTCCAGGCGATGCTCCGGCGTGCGGTAGCCGGCCGCTACGTCGTGGTCTCCGCTCTTCGAGTCGCCCAACCGTCGTTCCTTTCTCGGCCGGGGCTCCGGGCCCCGGGCCGGGCCGTGGGTTCCGCTACGCGCGCTCGCCGGTCTTCCGCCGGGGAGCGGCGCCCGGCCCGGGGGCGCCGGGCAGGCGGTGGCGGACCTTCGCCCAGGTAGAGGCCAGATGTACCCACCGGGCCGAGGTTGTGCCGTGGATGCGCCCCTGGCCGAGCGCCTGCAGCAACGCGCCGGGTGTGCTCGGATGCCAGGGCAGCTCCACCCAGCTGCGGCCGACCTCCAGAACCGTGTGCGCGTCCGAGCCGGCGCCCTGGGCCTTGCCGTGCCGTTCGGCCAGCGCGCGGGCGAGCTCGTTCTGCCGCGGGTCGTGGAGGCGGCCGTTGAACACCTCGATCACGTCGACGTGGGGCGCGAGCGATTCGGCGAGCCTGCCGCCCCCGCCCTTGCCGCCCGCATACGGGTGGGGGAGATAGACGAGCCCCCCCTGCTCGCGGATCCGCTCGCACGTCGCCCGGGCCGGCGTGCCCCTGGGGATCGGCACGCTCAGGTAGAGCCCGATCACGTCGACGCCCTCGGCCGTGCGCACCTCCTCGGCCGGGATCACCGCCTCCGGGTGCCGCTCGGCCATCTGGAGCGCGACGTCCAGCCGGTCGTGGTCGGTCAGCGCGATGCGCCCGACGCCGCGGCGCTGCGCCGCCGCCAGGATCGCTTCGGGACGGGACAGGCAGTCGTGCGAGCCCCAGCTGTGCATGTGGAAATCGATGCGCAGCGCTCCGGCGGCGGACTCGCCGCCGGGACCGCCCTGCCGGGCCCCGCGCTGGCGGAGCTCCTCCAATACCTCGCGCGCGCGGCGCCCGAGCTCGTCGAGCGTGCCGCCGTTGTCGATCACGATGTGGGCGCGCCGGCGCTTCTCGCTCGCGTCGAGCTGGGCCGCCATCACCCGCCTGGCCTCGTCCTCCCCGAACCCGCGGTGCTCCACCAGCCGGCGCAGTCGCAGGTCCGCGGGTGCATCCACCGCGACCGTGAGGTCGAAGTCCTTCTCCATGCCGGTCTCGAAGAGCAAGGGGATCTCGGCGACCACGAGCCCGTGCCCCTCGGCCCGGCGCTCGCGCATCCAGGCGCTGCGGAGCCGGGCGATCCTGGGATGCAGGATCTCCTCCAGGCGCCGCCTGGCCCGCTCGTCCCTGAAGATCCGCTCCCGGAGCCGGGCGCGGTCGAGCCCGCCGTCCGGCGTGAGCACGCCTTCGCCGAACGCCTGGCGCACTTCCCGCAGCCCCGGGCTGCCGGGCTCCACCGCGGTGCGCGCCAGCCGGTCTGCGCTCACCACCGGCACCCCGGCCGCTGCCCACGCCTCGGCGACCGCGGACTTGCCGGCCGCGACCGTGCCGGTGAGCGCCACGGAGCGCACCCCCTAGGGTCTCCCCGGACGGGAGCGGCGGACGCTCGCCGGGCCGCGCCGTCGCCGCGCCAGCCAGACGAGGGCCGTGAGCAGCGCGACCAGCACGAGGGCGCCGGCCGCCCCGAGCGCCTCCCTGGCCCAGCTCCAGCCCTGGCCCGCTGCGGAGCCCGCGGCCATGTAGAGCGCGCACCACACCACCACCCCCGGCAACTCGTAGACGAGATAGCGGCGATAGGCGAGGTCGCTCATCCCGGCAGCCATGGGCATGATGGTGCGCACGAACGACACGAGCCGCGCGAGCGTGACCGAGAGGAAGGGGTGGCGGCCGAACCAGCGCGACGCCCCGGCACGGACCTGGCGCACGCGCATGGCGGCCCGGGTGCCGCCGCCCTCCCAGTGCCTGCGGCCGACGCGGCCGATCCAGAACCCGAGCGAATCGCCGATCGCGCCCCCGACGATGGCGGCCAGCGCGACGGGCACGAACGACGTCCCGCGCTCGAGCGCGACGGCGGCGGCCAGCGAGGTCGCGACGCCGCTCGGCACCGCGAGGCCGGTGACGAAGCAGGTCTCGAGGACGGCCAGCAGGAAGAGCAGCCAGGGCCCGTGGACCGTGACCAGGTCCAGGAGTGCGGCGGGGGTGGGCAAGCGCGGCCGCTGACGCCCGGGGCGCGGCTAGTTCGCCGGCCGGCTGCGGGCCTGTACGTCTCGGATGTCGTCGCCCGTCCCGAGCTCGCCGTCGGGCCCGTGGGAGACGACGGCGAAGGAGTCGTCCGTGACCTCGAAGCCGTAGAAGTTGTCCCACGGATCGCGTGAGCGGCCGGCGGCGTAGCGGGCATCCAGCCAGGCCGCCCACTCGCGGGGAGCCGGGAGGCGGCCCTCGACGCTCTCCATCTGCCTGAGCCCGCGGACGATCTCCTCCATCTCGTTCTCGGCGGAGCGGACGAACATCCGACGGAGCACGGGCTCGCTCTTCTCCAACACCGCCCGGCGCGCCTCCGGGAAGTACATGGCCACCCCGAAGCCGACGAGGATGCCGAGCAGCAACCTAACCATCGTCCCTCCTGTCCCGGGACCGGGAGTCCTGCCTGGCCCGCCGCGCCCAGCGCAGGAACTCGCGCAGCTCCCTGGGCGAGGGGGCGGCGTCCGGATCGCCGTACGCGGTCTCCATCCGCCAGCGAAGGTAGCGCCGAGACGGCAGGGGCAGGAACGGCGGCCGCCGGTACCAACCCCGGCGGCGGAAAGCCCACGCCGCGCCGAGGAGGTCGGGGATCATGCCCGGCCTCGCCAGCGCTGCGCAGGCGACGGTCCAGGCGGGTGAAGCCACGTCGGGCGGCCTCCGGCGTCCGGATGCGAGCGTCGAGCGTCGATTTCTGCGCGACTTCCCTCACCGCACAACGTAGGAACGGATGGCGGCGGTTTCAACGCTTGCGTGACCCGTGCGGCGCGCGCGAGACTGCACACCATGCCCAAGATCAACGCGTTCGTCACGCCCCCCTATCCCCTGCTGTTCAGCGTCGCCCCGGGCAGGCAGGCAGGGACCTCGTCGTCGGAGGCCGAGCTCCAGCTCGGCCTGCTGATCGCCGGGATACCTTCGTTCCTGGGCATTCACCGCGTGCCGGAGGCGGCGCTCGACGACCTCGTGACCTCTCTCCAGCACGGAGACCCGCGGGTGGCGGTCGCGGGGACGTGGGTCCGGGCGTCGCGCACCCCGCGCGGCTTGCTCGAGCGGCGACCCGCCGCCTTCGTCAGCCTCCTGTGCACGGACGGGCGGCGCCTGGCCGTGGCGCGGGTGCTCGGAGAGGCGCCCCGGACCTCGCCGGACGCTCTGGCCCAGCAGGTCGTTCACCAGATCGCGAACGGCGTGCAGGTCCCCGACCTCGCGGAACGGCCGGACCAGTGATCCGGACGCACGTCTACCCGCAGGGCACCCGCGTCCGGGTGCGGCGCGGCCGCTACCCGATCGATCCCGCCACCCTCGGACGCACCGGGCTGGTCGTCGGGACCGACGAGTACCGGCCCGAGCGCTACGGCGTCGTGCTTGACGGGGACAGCGAGCAGCTGGAGTTCGACGAGGACGAGCTCGAGCCGCTCGCGGCCGGCTGAGGCACGCTTGGCGAACCGCCTTGCCGAGGAGACGAGTCCGTACCTCCTCCAGCACGCCGACAATCCCGTCGACTGGCACTCGTGGGGCAAGGCAGCGTTCGCGCTCGCCCGCGAGGCCGACCGGCCGCTCCTGCTGTCGATCGGCTACTCCGCCTGCCACTGGTGCCACGTGATGGAGCGGGAGTCGTTTGCCGATCCCGCCACGGCGGCGGCCGTGAACGCCTCGTTCGTGCCGGTGAAGGTGGATCGCGAGGAGCGCCCCGACGTGGACCAGATCTACATGCGGGCGGTCCAGGCGATGACCGGACACGGCGGCTGGCCGCTCACGGTGTTCCTCACGCCCGAGGGCGCACCGTTTTATGGGGGCACGTATTTCCCGCCCGAGCCGAGGCAGGGGATGCCGTCGTTTCGCGAGGTGCTCTCGGCCGTCGCCCACGCCTGGGAGACGAACCGTGCGCGGGTCGACGAGTCGGCGGAGCAGATCCTGGAGGCGCTCCGGCGCTCGGCCACCCAGCGGATCGACGACGTCGAGGACGGCGCAGCGGAGGAGAGCGACGAGAGGCTGGCCGCCCGGGCGGCGCTCGCCGTCGCCCGGAGCTTCGATCCCGTCCACGGCGGATTCGGGAGCGCGCCGAAGTTCCCGCAGCCGATGCTGCTCGGTTTCCTGCTCCGCCATCATCACCGGACGGGCGAGCCCCAGGCGCTCGCCATCGCGCTCCACACGCTCCGGCGCATGGCCGGCGGCGGCATGCGCGACCACCTGGCCGGCGGCTTCCACCGCTACTCGGTCGACGCGCGCTGGCTGGTGCCCCACTTCGAGAAGATGCTCTACGACAACGCACTCCTCGCGCGCGCCTACCTCGAGGCGTGGCAGGTCGCCGGCTCCGACGACCTCAGGGCCGTCTGTGAGAGCACGATCGACTACGTACTCGGGGACCTGCGCCACGAGGGCGGCGCCTTCTTCGCGGCGCGCGACGCCGACTCCGAAGGCGTCGAGGGGCGCTTCTACGTCTGGACGCCCGGCGAGGTGGACCAAGTCCTGGGCGACGAGGAAGGGGCGCTCTTCCGGCGCGCCTACGACGTGAGCGCGGCCGGGAACTTCGAGGGCAGCAACATCCTCCATCTCCCGCACGACCTCGAGGCGCTGGCGCGCTCGGAAGGGCTCGAGCCCGAGGCGCTCGAGGACCGCCTCGCGCGGGCCCGGACCCGCCTGTCGGCCGTCCGGTCCGGGCGCCCCGAGCCCCTGCGGGACAGGAAGGTCATCGCGAGCTGGAGCGCGCTCATGGTGAGGACGCTGGCCGAGGCGGGAGGCGCGCTAGGCCGTCGCGACTACGTCGACCGGGCGCGCGACGGCGCGCGCTTCCTGCTCGAGCGGCTGCGTTCGCCCGACGGCCGGCTCCGTCATGTGTGGACGGAGGGCGTCGCCACGATCCCCGCCCTGCTCGAGGACGTGGCGGCACTCGGCAACGCGCTGCTCTCCCTCTACGAGGCGACCCTGGAGCCCGAGTGGCTGTCGCCCGCCGCCGAGCTGGCCGAGGACGCGCTGGCGCGCTTCTGGGACCCGTCCGAGGAGGCCTTCTTCGACGCCCCATCGGACGGAGAGGCGCTCGTGGTGCGGCCGCGAGAGAGCACGGACAACGCCACGCCGGCGGGCAACTCGCTGGCCGTCGAGCTGCTGCTGCGGGCCGGGCGCCTGCTCGAGCGCGAGGAGTGGCGCGCTGTGGCGGCGGGCGCGATCAGGCGCGAGGCGGCGGGAATCGCCCGCTGGCCGAGCGCGTTCGGGCATCTGCTCTCGGCCCTCGAGGCCGAGCTGGCCGTCCCGCTCGACGTGGTGATCGTCGGGGAGCCCGACGACGCCCGGACAGCCGCGCTGCTGGCGGCCGCCCACCGCCCGTTCGCGCCCGCGCGGCTCGTCGCCGGAACCGGGCCGGGAGGGAGCGGGGCGCTCGTCGTCCCGCTGCTCGAGGGCAAGAAGCCGACGTCCACCGGGCCGGCCGCCTACGTGTGCCGCGCCCGCGTGTGCGGCCTCCCCATCACGGATCCCGAGCGGCTCGTGCAGGAGCTCGGGGGCTAGGGCCGCGAGGGAATGTCAACCTTGATGTGTTGCCACTTTCCCTGATTGAAGCGCACGACGCTCAGCACGCAGCGCGTCACGTGCCCGGCCAGGATGGCGAGCCAGATGTCGATGGGCTCGAGCCCCGCGGTCTGCTGGATCGCGATGATCAGACCGAGCGGCACGATGATCTGTGAGACGATGGAGATGTAGAGCGGGCTCTTCGTGTCGCCCGTCCCCTGCAACCCGCCGGTGTAGGTCAGCGCGACGGAGATGAACAGGCCGGACAGGCTCAGGACGCGGAGCAGCTCGACGCCGATCTCCACCACGACCGGCTCGTCCAGGCCGAACGCCCCGAGCAAGTGGCGGGGAAAGAGCAGGAAGAGCGCGCCCACGCCCAGGGCGCCCGCGAACGCGACGCGGGCCGCGCGGTGCACGGCGGCGCGCGCTCGCTCGGGACGCCCGGCGCCCAGGTTCTGGCCGGCAACGGCCGCGGCCGCGCCCATCAGACCTACCGACGTCCACGTGATGAGCGAGAACACCTGCGTGTAGCCGACCGCGTAGGCCGCCTGCGCGGCCGCGCTCTGTGCGAGCGAGCCGACGAAGGCGATCAGCAGCATGCCCCCCAGGTTCATCGCCACGCCCTGCACGCCGGTCGGCAGCCCGAAGCGGAAGAGCTCGCGGATGATCTGCCAGGCGGGGCGGAGGCCGTGGCGCGGGAAACGGACCACCCAACCGCCGAACCAGAGCCGCCAGAGGGCGTAGAGCGCGACGGCGCCCGACGCCATCACGGTGCCCATCGCGGCTCCCACCGTGCCGAACGCGGGGACCGGGCCGAGCCCCGGGATCAACGTGACGTTGAGCGCGACGTTGAGCACGCTCACGACGATCCCGAGCCTGAGCGGAGTCCGCGCGTCGCCGGCCGAGCGCAATGCGCCGCCCAGCATGAAGAACACGAGCATTCCGCTACTGAACACGAACATGACCCGCAGATACGGCAGCGCCTGCTCCTGCACCTCCGGAGCGGCGTTGGCGAGATCGAGCAGCGCCGGGCCGAGGAACAGGCCGAGGGGAGCGAGCACGCCGATCGACATCCCGATCGCCGTCAGAAACGCCTGGTACACGGTGCGGTCCACCTTGTCGTGGTCGCCCGCGCCCCCGAAGCGGGCGACCAGGACACTCATCCCGGTGAACAGGGAGGAGATGAAGACGACGACCACCAGGAAGATCTGCCAGCTCACGCCGATCGCGGCGTTGGCCGCGAAGCCCACGTAGTTTCCTACCATCACGTGGTCGATCAGCCCCTGCAGGCCACCGACCACGTTCTGCAGCATGGTGGGCCAGGCGAGCTTCCAGACCGCGGGGCCGAGCGGCCCCTCCACGATCGAGCGGTCGTAGCGCCGTTCGGGCGCCGACGCGGGCGCCGCAAGACGCTCGGCGCCCGCCGACACCGCCGGTGGTGGTGACTCCGTGTTGTCGGACATCGTCCGCTAAGCTAAGCGGAAGAGCGGGCCGGTGGAAAACCAGAAGCCCGGAGAGGCCGGCCGCTCGGGAGCCGCCGGCTCCCGTTCGTCGCCCCGGCGTGCCCGCGCCAGCGCGGCCCGGACCGGGGTGCGAACGGCCGGGGCCGGCACGTGCACTGCCCGAAGGGACAGCCGTTTCGTTCGGGCACTGCCCCATCCGCTCGGCGCTCGCCTGCCGCCCCGGACGGCAGGGAAATTTTTGTTTCTTCGCCCCGGCCTCCCTAAGATGTGGAACCCATGGCGACGACCGAGACCCGAATCCGTGCCAGGAGTGGGCCAAAGGCGCTCACCGCCGAGCAGCTGCTCGGCATGTACCGCACCATGCTGAGGGCCCGTCGGCTGGACGAGCGCGAGATCATACTCAAGCAGCAGAACCGGAGCTTTTTCCAGGTCTCGGGCGCCGGCCACGAGGCCATCGGCGTCGCGCTGGCCGAGCACCTGCGGCCGGGACACGACTGGTTCTTCCTCTACTACCGGGATCGGGCGCTCTCGCTCGCGCTCGGCCAGACCCCGCTGGTTCATCTCCTGCAGGCGCTCGGCGCGGCCGACGACCCGATGAGCGGTGGCCGTCAGATGCCGGCCCACTACACCGATCCCGCGCTCAACATCGGACCCACGTCGTCGCCGACCGGCACGCAGTTCCTCCAGGCGGTGGGCGCGGCCGAGGCGGGCTACCGGGCCAGGCTGGTGCCCGAAATCCGCGAGGTGCTCGGGCGGGTGGAGGACGACGAGGTCGTGCTGGTCACGAGCGGCGAGGGGACGACGTCGGAGGGCGAGTTCTGGGAAGCTCTCAACACGGCCTGCAACCTCAAGCTGCCGGTCGTCTTCGCGATCCAAGACAACCAGTACGCGATCAGCGTGCCGGTCGAGGTGCAGACGGCCGGCGGCAGCATCTCGCGGCTCGTGACGGGGTTTCCCGACCTGCGCGTGATCGAGTGCGACGGCACCGACGTGGTGGAGACGTACCACGCGGTCGGCAGCCTCGTGGGCTGGGCGCGAAAGCGTCGGGGGCCCGCACTCCTGCACGCGCACTGCACGCGGCACCACTCGCATTCGCTGTCGGACGACGAGCGCGCCTATCGCACGGCCGCCGAGCGCGAGAGGCAGGAGCTCCAGGACCCGCTCACTCGGATGCGGGATCGACTCATCCGGCAAGGAGTCGCCACCGAGGACGAACTGCTCGCGATGGACCGCGAGATCCAGCAGGACGTCAGCCGTGCCGCCGACGAGGCGCTGGCACATCCCCGGCCCGGGCCCGAGACGACGAAGTTGCATCTCTATTCGGATCAGCGCCCTCCGACCGGCGCCGACTTCGACACGGAGGACGAGCCCGACTACCGGGGCGGTGACGACCGCACGATGGTCGACCTCCTGAACGCCTGCATGCGGGACGAAATGGAGCGCGACCCGCGCGTCGTGGTCTTCGGCCAGGACGTCGCCGACGCCTCACGCCAGGCGGCTTTCGACGAATGCCGCGGCAAGGGCGGGGTCTTCAAGGTCACTCACGGGCTCCAGAAGCGCTTCGGCAGCGCGCGAGTCTTCAACACGCCGCTCGCCGAGGCCAACATCGTGGGCCGCGCCATCGGGATGGCCGTCCGGGGGCTCAAGCCCGTGGTGGAGATCCAGTTCTTCGACTACATCTGGCCCGCCTTCCAGCAGATCCGCAACGAGATGGCCACGATGCGCTACCGCTGCAACGGGTGCTGGGGCGCGCCCCTGGTCGTGCGCGCGGCGTACGGCGGCTACCTGAAGGGCGGCGCCCTATACCACTCCCAGACCGGGGCGGCGCTGTTCGCGCACACGCCCGGCCTGCGCGTGGTCATGCCCGCCACGGCGGAGGACGCGAACGGGCTGCTGCGCACGGCCATCCGGTGCGACGATCCCGTCATCTTCCTCGAGCACAAGCACCTCTACCGCCAGGTCTACAACAAGGGCCGCGATCCGGGCCCCGACTTCATGATCCCCTTCGGCAAGGCGAAGGTCGTCCGCCCGGGAAGCGACCTCACGCTGGTGACGTGCGGTGCGCTCGTGCGCCGCAGCGTCGAGGCGGCGCGCGTGGCGGCCCACGAGCACGGCATCGAGACCGAGGTCATCGACCTGCGCAGCATCTCGCCACTCGACACGGACCGGATCGGGGAGTCGGTGCGCAAGACCGGCAAAGCGCTGGTCGTCCACGAGGACGCGCTCACGTTCGGGCTGGGCGCCGAGGTGATCGCACGCATCGCGAGCGACCTGTTCGAGTGGCTGGACGGTCCGGTACGACGCGTCGCGTCGCAGGACACATGGGTGCCGTACGCGCCCGAGGTGGAGGCCGCGGTTCTGCCTCAGACGGCGGACGTGCTGAAGGCCATCGTCGACACGGCGAGCTTCTAGGCCCGGAGCGTCACGCCCCCGGCGGCCCGTTGGGCGGGTCGAGCCCATGGCGGCGCCCTCCGGCAGACCTCACACGACCGTCACCTCGGGATCGACCTCCTGCGCCCAGACCAGGAGCCCCCCGCGCAGGCTCTTCGCTTCGTAGCCCAGCGCCTGCAGCCGTTCGGCCGCGTCCAGGCTCCTGGCTCCCGTCCGACAGTACGCGACCACCGGCCGGTCCCCTGGCAATTCATCGGCGCGGTCGACCAGCTCCGCCACCGGGATGTGCACGGCCCCGAGCGCCTCGAGGTTTCCGACGTCCCATTCCCAGGGCTCACGGACGTCCACCAGGGCGGGCGGATCGGAGCCTCCCAGCGCCTCGGCGAGCCGGGCGGCGTCGATCTCCGGCGCGCCGCCGGCTCCCGGAGCAGCCGAGCGCGCGGAACGGGCCGTGCCGCAGAAGATCTCATAGTCGATCAGCGTCTTCTGGCTCGGCTGGTCTCCACACACGGGACAACACGCATCGCGCGAGATACGCACCTCGCGGAAACGCAACTCGAGCGCGTCGAAGATCAGCAGGCGGCCCGCGAGCGGCGCGCCCTTCCCGAGGATCCACTTGATCGCCTCGACGGCCTGCAGCGAGCCGATCACGCCGGGCAGCACGCCGAGCACGCCGCCCTCCGCGCAATCGGGCACGAACCCCGCCGGAGGCGGCTCGCGGAACAGGCATCGATAGCAGGGGCCGCCGGGTGCGCCGAACAGCGCCACCTGCCCCTCCCAGCGGAGCACGGCTCCGTAGACGTAGGGCCTGCCGAGTAGGACGCACGCATCGTTGATCAGGTACCGGGTCGGGAAGTTGTCGCTGCCGTCCACCGCCAGATCGTAGCGGCCGACGATGTCGAGCGCGTTCCTCGAGGTGAGCCGGCGAGGATGGCGCTCGACCGCGACATGCGGGTTCACGTCGTGCAGGCGCTCGGCGGCGGATTCGATCTTGGAGCGGCCGACCCAGGACGTGCCGTGCAGGACCTGACGCTGGAGGTTGGTGGCGTCGACGACGTCGTCCTCGACGATCCCGAGCGCGCCCACTCCGGCGGCCGCGAGGTAGAGGGCGGCCGGCGAGCCCAGTCCGCCGGCGCCGACCAGCAGGACGCGGGCCGCCTTGAGCTTCCGCTGGCCGACCTCGCCGACCTCGGGAAGGGCGAGGTGCCGCGCGTAGCGGATGAGCTCGTCGCGCGCTAGCGGAGACGGCCCGGAACGATCGTCGTCGGACATCGGCAGCTTGCACCCCCTGACGCCACTCGCGGTTCCTGGCCGGCCCGCCCCGGCGAGCTCTCCCCTCGTCGAGCCCCCGGTCCGCCGCGCCCGTCCGGCCTCGCGCGAGGGCCGGGCGTCGACGAAGTTCCCGCCGCGAGGCCCGGGCCTGCCTCCCTTGGCCGGCTCAATCCCCCGGCAGCAGCACCGTTCCGCCCTCGGCCGTGATCTGGAAGGCCGCCGCATCGAGCTCCAGCCGCCGGATGAACTCGGGCGCTCCCCCGGAGCGCTCAAGCACGTCGGCCAGCTGGAGGGCCAGCACGTAGAACTGGCCGGGAATCATGTCGGTGGAACGGTCCGGCCAGACCTCACGAAGGCCGAGCCCCCGGAACGTGTACACGTTTCGGTAGAGCTCGACCGAGCGGGCGACGTCGAAGCGCTCTCCCCCGAGCTCCGGCAGACCGTCGACGTAGCCGAGGCTGTCGAGCTCCTCGTCGTCGCGGAGCACGAGCTTCGTCGCGAGACCGTGCCGGACCCCCCACGGACGCAGCCCGAGCTGGGACATCATGCCCCCCGCCGTCGCGAAGTAGATCGGCCGCGCTCCCGCGCTGTCGCGGATGATGGCCAGCGCGATGCGGTGCGAGCGATCGAGCAGCGTGCCGGCCGGATACGCGGCGACGAACGTCGGCAGGGCGACCGACAGCTCGTCCGGCAGGCGCCCGCCCGCCACCCGGTCGAGCACGTCCGGCGGCGCGGCCAAGATCGGCGCCTGCGGAAGGCCCGGGTCCTGGTACAGTTCGATGCCGTCGGGAGCGACGAACGGGCGCTGGCGGCCCGGAGCGGTGAGACGCTGCAGCTGTTTGGGATACCATTGGGTATGGAGGTACTGGCCGACGATCACCGTCACGTCGCGCCTTATCTCCTCCACCTCCTGCACGTACCACAGGGGGAACGTGTCGTTGTCGCCGTTCGTGAACAGGACGCCGTACGGTTCGACGCTCATGAGCAGGTCGTACGCCCAGTCCCTGCTCGCCCAGTCTCCCGCCCGGTCGGCCCACGTCCAGTTGAGGACGAGCGGGACGAGCGCGACCGACAGTACCGCGGTCGTGGCCACCCGCCGGCCGGGCGACGAGACGGTCCGGGCCAGCGCGGTCCACGCGCGCGTGAGTCCGATCCCCGCCAGCATTCCCCAGAGCGCGAAGCTTCCGATGAAGAAGTAGTCGCGCTCGCGCACCTCGTGCAGCAGGAGGTCGGTTATCGTAGGCGCCAGCGAGTAGCCGAACTTGAAGTTGAGGTAGAAGACCAGCCCGATCGTGAGCGTGGCGGCGAACGTCGCGAAGTACACGAACCAGCCGCTGTCCGCGCGAGCGATCGCGTACAGGCCCAGCAACCCCAGCAGCAGGAAGAGCAGCGTGAACGGCAAGCGAGCGTTGCCGGGAACCGGCGAGGGATCGACCCCCCGGCTCCATTGCCAATCGAAGTACTGGAAGTAGTTGAGGAGCTGCGCTCCGAACGGGGCCATCCGCTGCGTCACCGGCGGCTTGGCGTACTGGTCGCGCCGAAGGTTGGCGGCGAGCGCCGCGCATCCCGCTCCGCCGTTCGTGTACACCGCCGCGGCCGCCTCGACAAATCCGGCGCAGGTCGGCTCGCCTTCGTTGATCACCGGATCCTGCGCCGAGCGCACGGGCAGGAAGAAGTTGAACGAGAGGCCCAGCAGCGCCAAGGGGAGGGCGCGCACCCAGAATGTGCGGCGCAGGAGGAACGTCGGCCCGGCGGCAAGCGCGAAGCAGGCGAACGCGGGCGCCGGCAGCACCGACATGAGGTGGTTGGTCGAGCCCAGCACCATCAGGTAGAGCGCGATGAGCACGTAGCGCAGGCTTTCCGGCCGCTCGCGGCGCTCATACCACAGCAGCGCCAGCCACGACACGGCGGCTCCGATCAGCACGCTCAGCGTGTAGACCTTCTCGTTGACGTTGGACTGGCTCCAGACCGTGAACACCGTGCCACTGAGCAGTGCCGACGCGCCGGCGCCCGCCAGTGCCATCCAGCGCTGGGGAACGAACTTGCTTGCGACACGATGCGCGATCAGGAACAAGAAGGCGGCCGAGGCCGCGCTGGTCGCCGCGGAGAAGAGATTGATCCGCACCGCGACCGGAAGTCCGAGCGGAGACAGCAGCAGGCTCCACACGCGCGCGAGCGCCACGAAGAGGGGATTCCCCGGCGGGTGAGGGATCCCCAGCGTGTGCGCCGTGGCGATGTACTCGCTGGCGTCCCACCACGCGGTCGTGGGCGCCAGCGTCAGGACGTAGAGGAAGAAAACGGCCGCACCCGCGAGCGCCGCCGCCCGGTAGGGCGGAGCCTGTTCGGTCACGCTGCGAACCGGTGGCTGCGCCACACGGCCGGTGCGGGCCGGGGCGGCCACCCGGACGGTGGGTCCGAAGAGAAGGGTGCGGCGCGCGTCATGGCCCCGGATTATAGGCCTTCACGCGATGATCCGGCACACGGTGGCTGGACCTGCCGCGGCCGGAGCCGCGTTCAAGTAACGACCGGGCGGGCGGCGCAGGAGGCCTCGCTCGAGTGGGCCCGCCCCCCCTGCGGCGGCGGCTGTCGCGGTCGCCTTTGCGGCTGCATGGTTGCCGCCCTCGCGCCCGGATGCCATTGTGGGAGATCCGCTCCGTTCGAGAGCGCCCCATCCACAACTCGCTGAGGAGAAACCCATGGCCGAAACGAAGGCCCGCGGAGGACTGGCGAAACCCGTTATCCCCAGCGAGGACCTGGCCAAGGTCGTCGGTCCAGGCCCCCTGACCCGAGCCGAAGTGACCAAGAGAGTGTGGGACTACGTCAAGGCAAACGGTCTGCAAGATCAACAGAACAGGAGGCAGATCAACGCCGACGACAGTCTCCGGCCGATCTTCGGTGGCAAGACTCAGGTTTCGATGTTCGAGATGACCAAGCTGGTCAGTAACCACTTGAGCTGACCCCGCGCCCGCATCGAACGAGAGGGGGGAGGACCTTCTTCGAGGTCCTCCCCCCTCTGCCGTGCGGTCGTAACGAGCCGCAGCGGCACTGCCGGCGTCGGCTCAGTTACCGGCGACCTCCGGCTCGGTCCACACCCTGTCGATCTCGCTGGCGAGTTCCTCGTACGCCGTCGGGTCGACCTCGCGGAACGGCAGCGCGCGGAACGAGACCCGACCTTCGGGATCGATCACGAACAGGTTGCGGTTCGTGTTGCCCCTGGGGCGGAGCGCGCCGTACGCCGCCGCGGTCTCGCCGCCGATGTCGCTCGCGAACAGGAACGGGAACTGCTCATCGCGCGCCCAGGAGGCCAGCTCCTCGACCGGATCCACGCTCATACCGATCAGCACCACGTTCTGGCCGTCACGGAAGAGTTCGGGATACTGGTCGCGGTAGGCACGCATCTGGATCGTGCAGCCACGCGTGCGGGCACGCGGGAAGAAGGCGATGATCACCGTCTTGCCCTTGAAGTCGCTCAGGCTGACGGGCTCGGACAGGACGCCGTAGCGGGTCCCTCCCTTGAGCGTGAAGTCGGGCGCCATCACGCCGACCTCGAGGGGCGGGGTCGTCTGGGGCGGATCCTGGGCCTGAGCCGTGAGGCCCTGCACGGATACCGCGAGCGCGAGGACGAACGTGGAGATCCTAACCGAACTACTGGAGAGCCTCATGGGTGCGCTCCGGGCTGAGGTAACTATCCGAGACAACGGACGAGACAAGCGTAAGTTACATGATATTTCCGCCCCATGAGCCGTCGCAAGACAGCCGCTGTGCGGAGCCGGGACTTCCACTCCGAGCCGCCCCCCCCCTCCGCCTACGCACGTCATCCGCTTCATGCACCGGCGGCCATGCCCCCGCCAGGGATCGAACCTGGGGCCTCGTCATTAAAAGTGACTTGCTCTACCAACTGAGCTACGGGGGCGAAGCGACCTCGCGCGCCGCGAGCCCGGGGCGTGCGTGCGAGCACTCCCGCGTCCCGGATCGGCGAAGGGCGGCCGGCGGAGGATAAGCTCCCTCCACCGGCCGCCCGTGCTCAAACCCTGGGGCCCGCGACCGGACCGGGTGCGCCGCTCAGAACGTCGCCCGGTTCGATGCGGCCGCGTCCTCCGCGACGAGCGCTCCCTCGAAAGGCTCCGTCCCGGCACCCGGGCAGAAGTCCCCGGTGTCGCGGAAGTGCGTCGCCAGGCACAGGAACGGTGAGCCGTAGCTCCGCAGCAGCTCGACCGTCTCCGGGTAGGGCGTCCTCAGGAAGAAACCGCCCTGGCCGCCGCGCGCCATGTCGACCGGGGACTGCCCGAGCCTGCTTGGGGCAGCCACGTCCGCGCCCTTGTCGACCAAGTACTCGATCAGGTCGTTGCCGCCGCGGACCGCCGCGTAGTGGAGAGGCGTGTATCCCCAGGCGTCCTTCAGGTTCACGTCCGCTCCGTGCTCGTCCACGAGATAGCGAACGATGCGCAGGAACCCGTTCGGCACGTTGTTCTGCTGGAACGCGCCCAGCCCGAGGTACCCTCCCCCCGCAGCAGCGTGGATCGGGTACATGTTCGGCGTGCCGTGGACGATCAGGGGCAGCCCCGAGTCCTCCTGCTGCCGCCCGTCCGGCTGCCGCCGGGTGCGCAGGCCGACCGGGCCGAACGCCGTGGGGATGTGCGGATCCGCGCCGTACGCGACCAGCAGCTCGACGGCCTCGGCATCCTGCGCGAAGGCGGCGCGCCACAGCGGAGTCGCGCCCGTGAGGTCGAGCCCGATCTTGCCCTCCCACTCGAAGTGCCAGAGGTGCTTCGTGATCCTCTGGTTCGGATTCGCCCCCGCCTCGAGCAGGGCCGCCAGAACCGTCATGTAGTCGGTCTCGGTACGGTCCTGGGCGCGAGGCTGCGGCTGATAGGTGAACTTCAGCGCCCAGCGGGTCTGGAGCGTAGCGAACAGCGGCCCCACGCCGTCCGTCTCGGTCACGATGTTCGGATCGGCGCCCCGCTCGATCAGCTCCATCGCCAGGTCGAACTGACCGTTGAGCAACGAGAACAGGAGCGGTGTGCTGCCGTCGCCGCTCTGCTGGTCGATCGGAGCGCCGCCGTCCAACAGCGCCCGGGCCACTCCGAGGTGGCCGGCGCGCGCCGCGTGGTGGAGCGCCGACATGCCGCCGGTCTTGCCGACCAGCGCCTGGGTCGTCGGCCTCGAGACGAACTCGGGCCCGCCGATGTAGTAGCGGCCCGTGCCATCGAGTTGCGACGGCGTGAAGCCCTCGAGCACCTCGGCCACGGCCTGTTCGTCGAGCAGGAACTCGCGCTGCTTCGCGATCGCGGCCTGCTCTTCCTCGAAGCTCAGCGTCCGCTCCCCGTCGCCCCGCATCTCCTGCAACGCCTCGCTCAGGCGGTCCTGGGCCTCGCGATCGACGACCGTCCGGCGGAGAAGGTCCACCGCCTCCGTCTGGATGGACGGGTCCGCGCCGGCCTCCAGCAACGCGCGTACCGCCCCGACACGGCCGTTGGCCGCCGCGAACATGAGCGCGGTCTGCCCGGATGCGCCCTCCAGCGCGTTCACGGGCGCGCCTTCCGCGATCAGGATCCGCACCACGTCCTCACCCTCTAGCGCCTTCGCAGCCAGGTGGAGGGGCGTGACACCCGTCGAGGTCGTCGTCGCAGCGACGTCCGCGCCGGCCTCGATCAGCCGCGTCACGACCCGGGCCTGCACGGCGCCGGCGGCGAGGTGCAGCGGCGTATACTCGCCGATCCTGGTCTTCGCATGGACGTCGGCCTGGGCGTCGAGCAGCAGCTCGACGATCGGCAGATTGCCCGCCTGCGCCGCCATGTGCAGGGCGCTCAGCCCGTCGCCCTGAGCGGCGTTCGGGTCCGCGCCGCCGTCCAACATCGAGCGGACGGCCGGCTCGTCACCCGCCTTGACCGCGTCGATCAGCGGATCAGGGGACGGCGCCGCGGCCGCCAGGAGGGCGGCCGCGAAGGCGAGGGCCGCCATGCCCGTCCCGGTCCTCCGGTTCATGCGCCCGCCTCCAGCGTTGCGCCGGGCGTGCTCGCATATCTGAGCGCCAGTTCGCCCGTGCTGTCGCCGATGTGTGAGAAGTCGTCGTGCCCGATCGACTGCATTAGGCTGACGAACGCGTTCGCCATCGGCGTGCCCTCGGGCGCCCGGATATGCACATTGCCCTCGAGCGCGCCGTTCGCCTTCCCGAAGAGGACGAGCGGGCAGCGGCGATGGTTGTGCAGATTGGGATCGCCCATCGAAGAGCCCCACACGATGGCCGTCTTGTCCAAGAGCGGCACTCCCGCGTCCGTAGTCGTCTTCATCTTCTCGAGCAGGTACGCCATCTGCGCCGTGCGATACGTGTTGATCTTGTTGTAGTCCAGGATGTCGGCGGGCACGTTGCCGTGGTGCGAGGCTCCGTGCCACGACTTGTTCGTGCCGGACTCCGGGTGCGTCCGATTCTCCTGGTCCACGCCCGCGATGAGCGTGATCACCCGCGTCAGATCGGCCTGCAAGGCGAGCACCTGAAGGTCGAACATCAGCTCCATGTGCTCCTCCCAACGGTCCGGGATCCCGGTCGGTGCCTCCGGCATGGCCCGCTCCTCGCCGCTCGAGTTCTGCGCCTCGACCAACCCGATGCGCCGCTCCAGCTCGCGGAGGTGCGTGCTGTACTCGTCCAGCGCGAGCCGGTCCGTCGCGCCGAGCGTCCGCTTCAGGTCGGCCAGCTCGCCGGCGATGAAGTCCAGCACGCTGCGGTTCTTGCGCAGCCGGTTGACTCGGTCGGCCGCCGAGTGCCCGGCGCCGAACAGCTGCTCGAACACGGCCCTGGGCTCGCGGATCGCGGGAAGCGGATCCGTGGGGGTGCGCCACGCGACCGAGAAGGTGTAGGCGCAGTGGTAGTTGTAGGCGCAGGAGCGGTCGATGCGCGACACGGTTAGCTCGAGCGACGGCATCGCCGTCTCCTGGCCGAAGCGGTCGGCGTGGATCTGGTCGATGGACTTCCCGCAGAAGACGTCCGCCTCGGTCTGGAGCGGATGCGACTGCGAGAGGAACACGGCGGTCGTGCGGTCGTGGTCGCCGCCGATCTCCTCCGCCTTGAACGGCTCGGCCATCCGGCAATCCAACTGGCTCACGACCGTCATGTAGTCCTGGTACGCTTCGAGCGGCTTGAGCTGGTTCTGCTCGCCGAGCTCGAAGTCCCTACCGATCTTGGCGGGGGCGAACAGATACTGGCTGTCGCCCCAGTCGTTGCTGCCCGCGCAGCCCATGGCTTCGTAGATCGCGACCATGCGCGTGAAGCCCTCCGCGGGGTCGCGGAACGCGCGGCCCGCCGGGGCCATGGCATCGAGGAACGGAAGCGCGACGGACGCCCCGGAGCCGCGCAGGAAGGTGCGGCGCGAAAGATGCTTTCCGGTGATGTAATGCATTGGCTCCATCCCCCCTAGTTGGCGGTGGTTTGGGCTTGTCTCATCTGGAACAGATCGCTCTGCACGACGCCGAGGACAAAGTCCTTCACCTTGTATCCCTCGGCCTCCGCAGAGCGCGTGATCACACGAACGGTCGGCTGGTCGTAGTACTCCGTCGGTCGGCCGATCGCATAGGACATCAGCTTGTTGGTAAAGTTACGCACCAGCGGTATCGGCCGCTTCAGCAGCACGTCGGCCAGCTGGCTCGGCGTGCTGATCTGGGTGCCGTCGTAGAACTGACCGCGCGTGTCGAGCGGCTGCATGTTCTCGCGGATCCGCCACTTGCCGGTCACGTCGAAGTTGTCCAGCGCCAGCCCCATGGGATCCATGAAGCGATGGCAGGAGTTGCACACCGGCGCTGCCCGGTGACGCTCCATTCGCTCGCGCGTCGTGAGCGGACGCCCGTCGCCCGAGGACGGGCTGGCCGCAAAGGCCGGAACGTTGGGCGGAGGCGGAGGCGGAGGCGTACCCATGAGCACTTCCATGACCCACTTGCCGCGCAGCACGGGCGACGTCCGGTCAGACATGGACGTCAACTGCATGACGCTGCCGTGGCCGAGGATGCCCCGGCGGTTGTCGTTCGGATAAGAGACCATGCGCATCTCGTCACCCGCGACCCCCTCGATGCCGTAGTGCTCGGCGAGGACCTCGTTGGCGTAGGTGTACCTGGCGCTGAAGAGCTCGAGCAGGCTCCTGTCCTCCCGGAGGAGGTGCATGAACAGCATCTCGGTCTCCTTGACCATCGACTCGGCGAGCTGCTTCGAGAAGTCGGGAAAGAGGTACCGCTCCGGCCAGACCTTGCCGACGTCCTGAAGCCGCAGCCACTGGTGCACGAACCGGGTCGCCAGCGCCTCGGCGCGCGGATCGGCGAGCATCCTCTGAACCTGCTGGTCCAGTACGGCCGGATCGGAGAGCCTGCCGGCCTCGGCCAGCTCCAGCAGCTCTTCGTCGGGCGCGGTGGCCCACAGGAAGAACGAGAGCCTTGTGGCGAGATCGATGTCGCTCAGCCGGTACGTCTGCCCCGGCCGCACGGTCGTGGGTTCGCGCTCGAAGCGGAACACGAACTCGGGTGACGCCAGGATCCCCTGCAGGACGGTCCGTACCGCGATGTCGAAGCCCTCGCCCTCGACCGTCTCGTCATAGAGGACCATGAGGTCGGCGACGTCGTCGTCGGTGGCCTCGCGACGAAAGGCCCTCTCGACGAGGTTGCGCGTGATGCGCTCCGCGCAGGGACGCTCGTCCGCCGACGACACGGGCCGGCAGACGAAGATGCGCTGACGCGCGGGCGTGTCGGCCAGGCCCTCGATGCTGGTCGGCCCGGTCACCATCACCGCCGTCAAGTGCGTGAGCGCGGTGAGCCCGTAGTCGTTGCCCCGCGTGCCGGCCCAGGACCACGCGGTCGGCTGGAAGCGATCCTCGTAGGGACCTTCGAGCAAGTTGACGAACGAGGCCGATACCTCGTGCTGGCCAGCGGTCACGAAGATGGGCGGCGTGTGGAGCAGGCTGTACCTGTCGCGGTTGGAGCCGGCCGAGGCGCCCTGATTGTTGTTCGCCAGCATGAGCGTCGCGACGATCTCGCCGTCGATCGTGACGACCATGTCCTCCATCGAGGTCTGGTTCCCGCTGCCCAGGGCGGTCTCGAAGTTGAAGACATAGTCGCCGTCGGCCGGGAAAGTATGCCTCACCACCATGCCGCCGCGGGTCCCGAAGGGAGTCCCCTCGATGTGGTCCCACGGGTGCTGCGAAACCTCGACGGGGTTCGAGTACTTGGTCGACACAGAGACCGCGTCCGGCTCGCCGACGGCCATGCGGGCCACGTCGCTGGCCGCCCGCAGGAAGGAATCGAGAAGGGTGGTCGAGAGCGACTGCGAGGTCGCCGTGTTGTCGAAGCTCCCTACGAGCACGTCGGGCGGCAACCAGCGGCCCGCGTCCACGTCGATGCCGAGCAGATCCTCGACGACGCGGGAGTACTCCGCGCGCGAGAGCCGCGAGAAGCGCCGCTCGCCCAGGTTCGGAGCGGTCCGCGCGGCCTCGTCCACCTTGGCCTCGATGGTCTCGACGAGCGCCTGCAGGGTGTCGCCGCCGGGACGCGGGGCGTCGGGCGGGGGCATCATGCCGGCGCGCAGCTTGCGGATCATGCGCTCCGCGATGTCCGGGTGCTCGCCGATGCGTTCGATGTCGAGTCCCTGGAACGAGACGTTGCCTGTCATCATCGGGTCGTTGTGACAGACGACGCAGTAGCGCTGCACGGTCTCCGTCAGCGTAGCCGCCGGAACCGGCTGCGCCGACACGGACGGCGCGGGGCGTGCGGCCGGCTGGGCGTGTACGGCTCCAGGCTGCGGCTCGGAAGACGGACGCAGCAACTCGGCCGACCCGCCGGCAAGGACCAGCGACACTCCTGCGAAGACGGCACCGAGAGCGAGTATCCTCATGCGCACCCCTTCAGACGTTTGTCGGAGGCCGGGAGCTCTCCGCACACGAACGGACAACCGGTATAAATTAGAGACACGTCGCGGGGCCGCAATGCTGCCAGCACGCGGCGCGACTGCCGGCCTCGGCGCCTATCAACCCACAGGTATTATAATATGTAGCAGGGCAGCGCGCGCCCTGGGCATGTGAAGACTCGGCGGGCGGGCGACCCGACCGGTCCGCCTAGCCCAGATCCAGGCCGAGCTGACGCGTAGCCATCAGCTTCCGATGATGAGGAGTGGGTCCCAGCCTGTGCAGGGCCTCCAGGTGATCCGCTGTCGCGTACCCCGCATTGCGCTCCCAGCCGTAACCGGGATGGCGAAGCGCGAGCCGTGTCATGATGCGGTCGCGCACGACCTTGGCCACGATCGACGCGCACGCCACCGAATGGATCCCCGCGTCGGCGGCCACCACCGCGTCGTGCGGGCGGCCGAGGCTCCGCATCGGAAGTCCGTCCACGACGACGTGCTCAGGCGCCCGGGGAAGACGCTCCAGCGCCCGCCGCATCGCCAGCGCGGTCGCCTCCAGGACATTGATCCGGTCGATTACCCGCACCGAAGCCGAGCCGACCGCCACGGCGGCCGCGCGCACGAGAACGTCGGCGTAGACGCTCTCCCTGCGCGCGCGACTGAGCAGCTTCGAGTCCGCCGCCCCGTCGACGGCCACGCCGGGCTCCAGGATCACGGCCGCGGCGACGACCGGCCCCGCGAGGGGCCCGCGGCCGGCCTCGTCCACGCCGGCGAGTCCCGAGACGCCCTGGCTCCAGTACTTCCGCTCGTAGTCGAGCAGGCCCCCCGACCGCGGATCCTCTGGGCCGGGCCCTATCGCCGCTCGGGCTCGCTCCGGCACGGGGCACCTCCGCGGCGCCGGCCTCGCGTCAGCGCGTCCGCTTTTCCGGGATCCTTGCCGCCTTGCCCTTAAGCTTGCGGAGGTAGTAGAGCTTCGCGCGCCGGACCCGGCCGCGTCTGACCACGTCGACGCCCTTCACCGTCGGCGCCTCCACGGGAAAGACACGCTCGACGCCCACTCCGCTCGAGACCTTGCGCACCGTGAACGTGGCGCCCCTGCCGCCGCCGCGGCGCGCGATGCACACGCCCTCGAAGGCCTGGATGCGCTCCTTGTCCCCCTCGCGCACGCGATAGAGCACGCGCACGGTGTCTCCCGGCGCGAACTCGGGGAGGTCGTCCCGGAGCTGCTCCTTCTCGACCTGCTGAAGCACGCCTGCCATGGTGACCTCCTCGGGGGCGAACCGAATCGAGCCGCAGTCCAGCCTAGAATTTTAACCCAGCGGGAAGATTCTGTCAGTCCCGAGCCCGGCACCCGCCTCAGCCCCCGCCTTCAGGTTCGTCCCCGAACTTGAAGGACCTCCCTCGCCACAGCTCGGGCCGGCGCTCGCGCGTGATGCGCTCGGCCTCCGTGCGGCGCCACCGTTCGATGCGGGCATGGTCTCCCGAGCGCAGCACCTCGGGGATCCCGTGGCCGCGGTACTCGGCCGGTCGCGTGTAGGAGGGGGCCGACAAGAGCTCCTCTTCGTAGAACGAATCGGAGGCCGCCGAGTCGTGGTCCCCGAGCGCCCCCGGCAACAGGCGCACTACGGCGTCCAGCACCGAGAGCGCGGCAATCTCCCCCCCCGAAAGCACGAAGTCTCCGAGCGAGATCTCCTCCGTGGCCAGATGATCCGCGACCCGTTGATCGACGTCCTTGTAGTGGCCGCACAGGAGCGTGAGGTCGGAGGCCACGCTGTAGCGGACCGCGTCCTGATGGCGGAACACCCGGCCTCTGGGAGAGAGCAGCACGACTGGGCCGGAGGGCCGGAGGGTGTCGACCGCCTCGAAGAACGGCTCGGGCTTCAGCACCATCCCGGAGCCCCCTCCGTAGGGCACGTCGTCCACCGTGCGGTGAGGGTCGTGCGCGAAGTCGCGCAGATCGACGACCCGATAGTCGACCGCCCCGGCGTCCTTCGCGCGCTTGGGGATCGACAACGCGAGCGGACCGTCGAAGAAATTCGGGAAGATCGTGACGATGTTGATGCGCAGCACGTGTCCCTCCTACTCAAGCAGCCCTTCGGGAAGTTCGACGACCAGACGACTACCCTCCACGTCCACCTCGCGCACGATGTGGCCGGCGAACGGGATGAGGACATCTCCTTGCGCCGTGCGGACCTCCAGCAGGTCGGAGGGCTCAAGCTCGAACACCTCGGTCACCTCGCCGACCCGCTCGCCGTCACCGGCCAGGACCTCGAGCCCGATCAGGTCGTGCACGAACACCTCTCCCTCGGCGAGCGGAGGCAGCAGCGCTCGCTCGATCAAGACGTAGCGTCCCCGGAGGGACTCCGCCGCGCTCCGCTCCCCGACGCCTCCAAACGTTACCAGCCACCCCTGCCGGTACGGCCGCGCCGCGGCGACGCGCAGGGGCGGGAGCGCCGGATCGGGCTGGGCGCCGTCCTCGTCGGAGGGCCGCAGGACCACCCCGGGCGCGAAGACGTCGCCGGGGTTGTCCGTGAGCGAGCGCACCAGCAGCTCGCCTCCGGTCCCGTGCGGTCGGGAGACGTGGCCGACGACCAGGAACTCCGTCTCCGGGCGTGGCAAGTGGCGCTGGAACCCCGCAGGCCGTCGAGCCTAGCTCCGGCCCGCGCCTTCGGCCGCTCCGTCCTCGTCGCTCTCGCCCGCCTGCTGCTGGTCTTCGGCCTCCGCTCGAGGAGCGCCCTCCTGCCCGTCCTCGCCCCCGGCCGCCGCCTCGACGGCGGAAGCGCCGTCCTGGGAGGCGGCCTCCTCACCCGGCTGGGCGGGCTCTGCGGGCTCGGCAGCTTCGCTCGCCTCTTGCTCCTCGGCGCGGCGGGCCGCATGCGCCTCGGGCTCGGGCTCGCCGAGCGCGAGTTCGGGGCCGCCCCCCTGGCGCGCCCGCCGGACGAGCGACGAGACCGTCTCGCTCGGCTTGGCGCCGTGCCCGATCCAGTAGTCAACCCGCTCGAGGTCGAGAACCAGACGCGCGGGCGTGGCCTTGGGCCTGTAGTAGCCGAGGTTCTCCACGATCCGCCCGTCACGCGGCGCGCGGCTGTCGGCCACGACCACGCGGTAGTGCGGCTGTTTTTTCCGGCCCATGCGCCGGAGCCTGATACGTACGGACATCTTCGTTCCTCTGCGCTTTGCGTCCTCAGAAGGGCATCCCGGGCAGCCGCCCGGGAGTCATCCCCTTCATCTGCTTCATGAATTTCTGCGTCTCGGCGAACTGTTTGAGCAGCCGGTTCACCTCCGCGACCGGCCGCCCGCTCCCTTTCGCGATTCGCACCCGGCGCGAGCGGTTGATGATCTTCGGGTCGCGCCGCTCAGCCGGCGTCATCGACAGGATGATAGCCTCCAGGTGCCTGATCCGCTTCGGGTCCGCCTGCGCTGTCGGGATCGCCATCTTCGAGGCTCCCGGGATCAGCTTCAACAACTGCTCCAGCGGCCCCATCCTCTGTATCTGCCGCATGGCAGTCAGGAAGTCCTCCAGCGTGAATCGTCCCTTCCCGAGCACCTTCTCCTGCAGCTTCTCGGACTCTCCCGCGTCCATCGCGCGCTCGGCCCGCTCGACCAGACCGACGACGTCTCCCATCTGGAGGATGCGCCCCGCGAGGCGCTCGGGATCCGCCTCGTCCAGGTCGTCCAGCCCCTCGCCCACCCCGACGAACTTGATCGGCTTGCCCGTCACGCCCCGGATCGAGAGGGCGGCTCCACCCCGCGCGTCGCCGTCCATCTTGGTCAGGACCACACCGCTCACGTCGAGGGCCCGGTCGAAGCCCTCCGCTATGCGCACCGCCTCCTGCCCGGTCATCGCGTCGGCGACCAGAAGAATCTCCTCGGGCCGGAGCTCGCGCTTGAGGCGTCCCAGCTCCTCCATCAGCGGCCCGTCGATCTGGAGCCGCCCCGCCGTGTCCACCACGAGCACGGTCCGGTGACGCCGCCGCGCCTCTTCGGCGGCGGCCGTCGCGGCCGCTACCGGGTCGCCGCCGAAGGTTCCGGCATGGACCGGTACACCGATCCGTGACCCGAGGGTCGCGAGCTGCTCGATCGCGGCCGGCCGCTGCAGGTCGCACGCCGCCAGCATGGCCGACCGGCCCTCGCGCTCCAGCCGCTTCGCGAGCTTGGCCGCCGTGGTCGTCTTTCCCGATCCCTGCAGCCCGACCAGCATCACCACGGTCGGCGGCGTCGAGCTCCAAAGGAGCTCCGGCCGCTGCGATCCGAGAAGGGAGGCGAGCTCGGCGTGCACGACCTTCACGATCTGCTGGCCCGGAGTGACCGACTTGATCACCTCGTCGCCCAACGCCCTCTCCTGCACGCGCGCCAGGAAGTCCTTCGCGACTCTGAAGTTGACGTCCGCCTCAAGCAGCACGCGGCGGACTTCCCGTAGGCCGTCGCGGATCATCGGCTCGGTCAGGACCCCGCGCTGGCGGAGCGCACCCAGGGCTCCGTCCAGTTTGTGGCTCAGCTCCTCGAACATCGGCCCCCGGCCGGTATCGTGGGCACCTCGCCGGGGGCGCGCCCCCGGGCCGAAAAAAAAAGCTCACCAAGGTAGACGGCGCTTACCCTATCCTCAAGCGTGAGCAGGTCCGGTGGCGGGCCCGCCCGGGGCGGCGACCCGGCGCTCGCGCTCCATCCGGCTGGCCGGGCCCCAGCGCCGCCGCGCCTGCTGTCCCGTGCACCGCCTCGGCACATGGTGCGCCGCGCAACCACGGGGTCACGGGTTGGAATCCCGTTGGCTCCGTTTTACCTACGGGATCCGGCGGGTGGATTCTTGTTTTTTTGCCCGCCAATTCGGCTCAGGGACGGGCCCTCCGGCGCGGCCAGTTCCTGAGCCTTCTCCGAAGCCGCAGCCAATCACAATGAAGACGCTTTTTCACATCTGCACTGAAGAGTCTACGCCCACCGCTCCGAGCTTGACCCTCAAAGAACCGGGTAACAAACTAGTGCTTCGACATCAATCGTCCGGCGACAGAACCGATGTTCACAGCCGCTACGCGAGCCGGATCACCCACGATCAAGAAGGTGCTTTCCCCAATGCGTTCTCTCGCGGCCGTGTTGTGTCTCCTCGTGATTGCCTGCGAAGGGCCGGTGGGACCCCAAGGCCCTATAGGTCCGCAGGGCCCAGTCGGCCCAGAAGGTGCGACGGGCCCGCAGGGACCGGAAGGTCCTGCGGGTCAGCAGGGCGTAGCCGGCCAAGAGGGTGCGACGGGCCCGCAGGGACCCCAGGGCCCGCAAGGTGAACTCTTGGACTGGGGAGACGTTCTCACGGAGCACAGCATTGAGGCGGCCACTTACGTCCTTGGATTCTTCTATACGCGGCCTAGGGACGGAGAGCGGCGTTTCGGATCCTTCTGCACCGGCTTCGCGGCATACTACACGAGCGCGATTTGGACGAATGCACACTGTGTGGATGCCATGAGTGAGATCATAGAATCGCTCGGTGAGAGGTTCGGCGATGTGGAAGACCTCGACCTGAAGTTCTACATCGTTCAGGCCGGCACGAGTCTAGAGGATGACCAGCGCTACGAGATCAACGACTGGAATTGGAAGCATCTGGACTACGATGGCACTCCCAATACCGAGGATATTGCGCTCTTGGACATCGAGGGGGAACTGCCGGTTCTGATGAATTTCCTCCCTCGAGAGCACGTGGACGGGCTGAGCATAGGCCAGCCCGTCGGTACGTTGGGTTTCCCGGGGGCGGCGGGGTCCACTGGAGGAGCAGCGAACAGAACAGTGACCGCCACCTTCAAGGATGGCGTGGTCAGTGCTCTGAGACTGATTGACGCAGGAGAGAGCCCGCACGTGGAGGTGCAGTACAACTTCAATACGACAGGTGGAACGAGCGGGAGTGCCGTATTCGATCATAACGGGTGGGTCGTCGCGGTAAATCATGCGGGCTTAGAGTACCGCGTGCCGGATACAGACGGTGACGTCGTCCGCATAGCCATAGGGAGCCTGAACTTTGGGATTCGAGTTGATGCGGTTTGGGACCTGATTGACCGTATAGATGCCGATCCAGCCGGAATACCGGACACGGGCGGCCAACCCTCTCAGGACAGGCCGTACGTATACGGCACGTATCAGGCGTTCCCGGATAACTGGACTGGGGGGACGACTCGGCCATGAGTGTCCCGGTACGGTAATCGACTGACACCCCGCCTCGCCGACGTCAGCTTATTGGGCTGCTGGGGCGGGCGCTCAGCCTTCTTGGATGGTTACCTAAACCAACTCCGATGCTCGGGACCGGCCCGCGGCGTGCGCGGGGCGCTCACGCGGACCGAGCCGGCTGCACGGTCCTCTCACGGGTAGACCGGAGGATTCCGTACCGCAGGAAGGTTGGCTGCTCATCGGTTGCGAGTCCGCACACGGCAGGGGGATCGCGCACCGGATCGATTCCTGGCACGCGGCGGACGGCCTGCCAGGACGACCTCCACGTACGAGGCATCTACGTGGGGGGCTACACCGCGCTAGAACACCACGGAAAAGTCCGCGGCCGCCCACCATCCGGCCAGGTCGTCGGAGGTCTCGAAACGTGCGGCGCCGCCAGCGCTCGAAGCCGACAGCTCCGAGCGGAGCGAGCCGTGAGCATAGCCTAGCTCGGGCGTCATCGTCATGCGGGGACCGAGCGGAACGTCCAGTGCTAGAGAGGCGCCGAGAGACCATGCGTCGCGCGTGATCGTGCTCACACCCGACGTGGCTTCTCCCGATTCCCGAGAGAGCCGGAGCACGGGGACCAGGAACAGGTCACCGAGGGGCCACACGACCAGGGCGCTAGCACCGGCGAGGTCGCCCACCGGCGCGCGCAGGCCCGCAACGCTCTGACGGTCGGTTGAGTAGGGGCGGAAGTAGAAGGCCGAAAGGTCGATGAGGGTCTCGCTGGCGTCGCTCAGAAATCCTGCCGCGTTCACCCTCGCGAGCACTTCGCCGCCGCCCTGGAACAGGTTCCGCCCCGACAGCGAGTCGGCGAAGCTCCGGGACACGTCCATGCCCAACTCGACTCGCATGGGGCCCGCGTCACCTGAGATGCGCGCACCGGCGCGGGCCGTCGTGCCCCGCCAATAGATGGACCCCGTGCCTCCCGGACGCGGCTCCGCGTCGCCGCCGAGCGTCGTCGAAAGGGTGAGTCCCCCAAGTGGCTGGGCGTGCGTGAACTGCACCGAAAGGCCCGCAGGGGTTCCGAACTCGATGCTCCACAGATCCACGGTCGCCGTGCCCAGCGAGGCGAGCGCATCCACGCGCGACGCCGAAAGCGACGCCGGGCGACTGGGGGCGCGCAGCGCCACACGCAGCGAGTCCCGAGGACTGAAGTCGAGCTCCAAGCTGGCCTGAAGAGACGACACCCCCGAGATCGAGAGCGTATCGTCGCTCGTGAAGCGCAGTGGTCCCCCGCTGACTTGGAGCCTCAAGCCGGGACGGCGCATGGAGTAGGTGAGAAGGCCCAGCGCCTCGGAGACGTCAGCGTTCTCGACGGAATAACTCCTGGCCCCGGGGCGGATGGTGATCCGGTGCAGCACCCTGTTCATGCCGGCCGGCCCCTCGCGCATCTCTTCCAGGTAGGAGCGCAACGCGGGCGTGCCCCTCGCGCTCATGGCCTCGCGCCCGCCCGGCACGGCGCGACTCCCCTGCATCATCTGGCCGCTCAGACGGCCCGAGCCAGTGGCCGAGTCGAGGACCAAACAGATACCTAAGCCGACCATCAGAGGCCGGATCATCTGCTGCTCATCGCATCCTGGAGGCCGGTCCCGATCTGACGGACAGACTGCCCGAGCACCGGACGGACCGCGGAAGAAATGCCATCAAGCCGAACGATCCGGTGAGGCCCCGCGCGAAGCCCCGGCGCTCCCGACGGATTCTTCAAGGCGGCGGACGGAAGGGGAGATCAATCCCTCAGCGCGGGGATTGCCTGCCCCTGCGGGACGAATTCGAGAGACAGGCCGTTGTTGCAATAACGAAGCCCCGTGGGGGGCGGACCGTCTGTGAACACGTGTCCCTGGTGTCCGCCGCATCTCGAGCAGTGGTACTCCGTCCTGGGAAAGCCGAGGGAATCGTCCGTGCTGTAGCCCACCCGCTTCGTAGCGATCGGCTCCCAGAACGAGGGCCACCCCGTCGCGCTGTCGTACTTGGTGGTCGAATTGAAGAGCGGGAGGAAACAGGCCGCGCACAGATAGGTTCCGGCACCGTACTCGTTGGCAAGCGGGCTATAGCCCGGCGGCTCGGTCCGTCCCTGGAAGAGGACCGAATAGGCGGCCGCCGAAAGGAGCGCGCGCCACTCCGCCTCGGTCTTCTGGATCTCGTACGGCGCCGGGTTCGGATCCGGCTCGGGGATCAGCCTCGGACCGGTGGGACCCTGTTCGCCCTGTCCCGAGACATCCCCCGGCGCGGTCGGCTGTCCCGTGACACCTCCCGGCGCCGTCGGCTGGGAGCAGGCAGTCAGCGGGAGCGCGGCGACGCCCAGCAGGCTTGCCAGGAACTCTTCTCGGGTCATTGCATCTCCGGGCTCGGCCTGAGTGCCCCTTCGTTCAGAACCACTCCAAGTCATAACCCGGAGGCGGGACTCGGATCCGCGTAGGCGGGCCCCGCCGTGGTACGGTTTGGTTCCGGCCCTTGATGCCCCGTGAGCTGGTTCCGTCGTTCGGGCATGGCCCCGCAACGGCCCGGACTCCGGGAAGCAGGGCGACGCCAGGGCAGGTCAGGCCGCGACGCCAATACGAACGTGGGCATCCGAAGGCGCCCTCAAGAGGCCTCGGGACACGCCCGGAATCGGCACGTTACTTTGAGGAGGTTACCGAACCCGGTATCTTATTTGCAGGTTTCGACGGTCGGGTTCGGGGGCCTCGGACCCCGCTCCGGGGTCGGTCGGTATTTGCGTGTCCCGTCATGAGCCGAGGCGGCCTGTTCCCGGACGAAGTTGAGCGAAGGAGGGACGGTGACTAAGCGAACGACGCCGATGGCCGGAGTCGTTGCGATTGGGAGCTTTTTTCTGCTGGGCTGCGGCGCTACGGCTACGGGGCCGGACCCTCTTCCGGAGGCCTTGAGCGAGCCCGTCCCGGCTCCGACCGTCGGCCTTGCTTCCTTGGCCGATAGTACCGCTGTGTTGGCGGGCGGGTGCTTTTGGGGAGTCGAGGCGGTGTTCGAGTCGGTCAGGGGCGTGTTGGACGTCGTGTCTGGCTATTCCGGCGGCACCGCCGCTACCGCGCACTACCCGTTGGTGGTCGCCGGCGTCACGGACCACGCTGAAGTCGTCCAAGTACGCTTCGATCCCGGGCAAATCTCGTATGCGCAGATTCTTCGCATCTTCTTTCTCGTGGCACATGATCCGACTCAGCTCAATCGCCAAGGTCCCGATATAGGCGAGGAATACCGATCGAATATCTTCTTCCTGAACGATGCGCAGCACAACGCGGCCGCCGAGTACATAGAAGAGTTGGAAAGAGCTCGCACGTTTGCCCGTCCGATCGTCACGCGACTCGACCCCTTGGAGGCGTTCTATCCTGCCGAAGAGGAACATCAAGACTTTGTCAGAAAGAACCCCGACGATCCTTATGTCGTCCGCCACGATCTGCCCTTGCTCGCCAAGCTGCGGCGGACCTTCCCGAATCTCTACGAGCCCTGAGGATCCCCCCGCTGGACCTTCGGCCGCTCCTTAGGCCGTCCGCCACGAGCGCTAGGGCCAGACCGTCGCCGGAGTAACCCCTCCCTGGACCGCTGCGGTCCGCCCACGAAAGAGAAGGCGAGTCCGTATTTCCCGTGCGGCGATCGCCGCTCCGGCCCGATGTTCGGCCGGTCCATCCCCGCCACGGCGTGAGCGGCGAAGTGCCAGCCGGCCCGGCGGCCTTCGCGACGGACTCGACGGACGGCGCGCGACGCGAGAGCGGCGGTGAGGGGGAACTGAATTAGATGCGGACGACCTGGTTTCGTCGCGTCCCCACCGACACCATGGTGATGGGTGCGCCGGTCAGCTCCTCGATCCGGTCCAGGTAGGCGCGTGCGTTCCTGGGAAGGTCGGCCAGACGCTTCGCCCCGCTCGTGTCACTCCGCCAGCCCGGAAGCGTCTCGTAGCGGGGCGACACCGTCTCGAGCGACCACGTGTCCGCGGGGAAGTTGCTGGTGCTGCCGCCGCGATCCGTCGAGTACTCGGTGGCGATCGCGATCTCGGGAAGCGTGTCGAGCACGTCGAGCTTGGTGACGGCCAGCGCCGTCAGCCCGTTCACGCGCGCGGAATAGCGGGCCAGCACGGCGTCGAACCAACCACACCGTCGAGGCCGGCCGGTGGTCGCCCCGTACTCGTCGCCCAGGTCGCGCACGTGCCGATCCATCTCGGGGTCGAACCCGGTCGGGAGCGGGCCGTTGCCGACCCGGGTCGTGTAGGCCTTCACGACGCCCACCACTGCGTCGATCGCGGTCGGCCCCACGCCCACGCCCGTGCCGGCGCCGCCCGCGGTCGTGTTGGAGGAGGTCACGAACGGGTAGGTCCCGTGGTCGAGGTCGAGCGCCGTGCCCTGCGCTCCCTCGAGCAGGACGCGCTTGCCCGTCGCGAGCGCTTCGGTGATCTCCGCGCCGGTGTCGGTGGCGAGCGGGAGGAGCCGCTCGCCCGCCTCGAGGCTACGCCGCACGTCCCGCTGCAGGTCATCGCCGCCGGCGGCGATGAACTCCAGCGCACGCCCGAGGCCCTCGCGCACACGCTCCTCGACGCGCTCCCGGCAACACAGATCGGCCACGCGCACGCCACGCCGGCCGGCCTTCTCCTCGTAGGCCGGCCCGATGCCCCGCCCCGTCGTGCCGATCTTTTGGGTGGCGCGATCCTCGGAAGCGCGGTCGAGCGCCTTGTGGTAGGGCAACAGCAGGTGAGCCCGTGCGCTCACGCCCACGCGACCGTCCAGCTCGATGCCGCGAGCGGCCAAGGCGTCGTATTCCTCGAAGAACTGCAGCACGTCGAGGACGACCCCGTTGCCGATCAGGCATCGCTTCCCCGGATGCAGGATGCCGGACGGGATCTGGTGGAGGATGAACGCCCGCTCGCCCACCTGCACGGTGTGTCCCGCGTTCGCGCCGCCCTGGTAGCGAGCGACCACATCCACGTCCTGTGCGAGCACGTCGACGATCTTGCCCTTGCCCTCGTCGCCCCACTGGCATCCGGCCACCACCGTGCACTGCCCGTTCTCTGACGCCACTGTCGGACCTCTACGATCTCGTGCCGCCGACGCGCTGCTTCCGGCACCCGAAAAAAAGGGCCCACCCCGCCAGGGGATGGACCGCCGTTCGCTCGCTGGCTCCTTTGAGGAAAGCTAGGCGGGCACGGCGCAGGAGTCAAAGCCCCTGCCCGGCGAAGCGGCAGCGCAGGCACCGCACGGAGACGGGGCGGCCGCCCAAGCCGTCGTCCGTACCGGCTACCGGGCCGCGGCGCGCCAGTCCAGGCCCATGCGTTCCCGCACGACCTTCATCGTTTCGCGGGCGACCTCGCGGGCGCGGGCCGCGCCGTCCTCGAGGACCCCACGGACGCGCTCGGGGTGCGCGCGGAGCTCGCTCGCCCGCTCCCGCATGGGAGCGAACGTGGCGCTGATGGAGTCGGCCAGGATGCGCTTGCATTCCACGCAGCCGCGGAGGGCGCCCCGGCAGCGGTGGGCGACATCGTCGACCACAGCGGGCGCGGAGAAATATTTGTGCAGCGTATGCACGTTGCAGACCTCCGGGCGGCCGGGGTCGTCCCGTCGCACGCGCTGCGGATCCGTGACCGCGGTGCGGACGCGGGCCCAGACGTCGTCGGGCGGAGCCGTGATCGGCACCGTGTTGCCGAGCGACTTGCTCATCTTCGCCTCGCCGTCGAGCCCCAGTATCCTCCCCTCGTTGCCCACCAGCGCCTCGGGCTCCGGAAAGTACGCCCCGTACGTGGCGTTCCACTTGCGGGCGATCTCGCGCGTGAGCTCCAGATGCTGGCGCTGATCCTCCCCGACCGGCACCGCATCGGCCCGGTAGAGCAGGATGTCGGCCGCCTGGAGCACCGGGTAGTTCAGGATCCCCGCCGGCACCGACTCGAAGCGTCGGGCCTTGTCCTTGAACTGCGTCATGCGCTCCAGCTCGCCCACCGGCGTCACGCTGTTGAACAGCCACGCGAGCTCGGTGTGCTCGGCCACGTCCGACTGCACGAAGATGATCGAACGCTCAGGGTCGAGCCCCACGGCGAGGAAGCTCACGGCGAGATCCACGACGTGGGCGGGGAGCTCCTTCGGGTCCCCGCCGGCCGTGACCGCATGGTCGTCCACGATACAGAAGACGCACTCGTAGGTCCGCTGCATCTCGACCCACCGGCGCAAGGCTCCCAGGTAGTTGCCGATGTGGGCTTCGCCACTCGGCTGCATGCCGCTGAACACTCGGCGCGGCCGCGCCTGGGTCGTGGTCAGGATCGGGCTCCCGGCGGAGGGTCGAAGGGTCGGCGGAGCCGCCCCCGGATGGCGAGCGCGTAAGTTAGGACAGTCCGAATCGACGTTCCACCGGGGCCGTCCGATGCGCCGTCCGGCAGCCCGGGGCGCCGTTCAGTCGACAGCGCCGCTCACGCCGCGCCCGTCCGGGCCGCCGTCGTCACGGGCCGCCACCCTCCGCCGCCCGGGCGCGTTGCTGCAGGCAGGAGAAGAAGCGGTCCATCATCATCTTCGAGACCCCACCGAGTAGGCGCTGGCCTACGCGCGCGATCGTGCCGCCGACCTGCGCCTTCCCGGTCACCGCGACGCGGGTCCGGCCGTCGGCGTCGCCGTCGGCCAGCGTCACGCTCGCCGAGCCGTTCACGAAGCCGGGCCTGCCCTTGCCCTCGACGAGCAACGTGTAGCCGGACGGCTCGTCCTTGTCGCTCATGCGGACGGTGCCCTGGTAGCGCCCGGTCACGGCAGCGACGCCGATCGTCAGCGTCGCTCGGTAGGTGTCCTCCCCGACCAACTCCATCGACTCGCAGCCGGGGAGACAGGAGGCGATGACCTCCGGGTCGACCAGCAGGTCCCAGACCCGCTGCCTGGGCGCGTCGAACGTGTATCGGGCCGAGACTTCCATGTCACGAATATAGGGAGAATCCGGACGGCCGACGCCCGGGGCGCCGGGCACGAGACCGTGGACCCGGGCGCCGACGAGTCCGCACGGGCGCCGGGGCACGGCAGGCGGCGTGCGGGTCCCGGGCCCTCACGCGGCCGGCCGGTCCGGTGTGGACCCGACGGGCTTCTGGCGCCGCGGCGGGCGGTGGGCGGGCAGGCTGTTCAGGTGACGGGCCAGCGCCTCCAGGCTGGCGAGGTTGTGCACCGGCAGTAAGTCGTCGATCGACGGCAGCGCGGTCCGCATCCCAAGCGCCAGCGGCATGTAGTCGGGTGATCCGAGCAGCGGGTTCAGCCAGATCAGTCGATGGCAGGAGCGCTGGAGTCGCCCGATCTCCGCCCGCAGGCGATCCGGCTCGCCGCGGTCCCAGCCGTCGGAGATCAGCAGGACGATCCGGGCCTGGCTGCGAACCCGCCGCGCCCATTGGACGTTGAACGCGCGCAGGACTTCGCCGATCCGCGTGCCGCCGCCGAAGTCGGCGACCGTGCGCGGGACCCCGGGCACGGCCACCTCGGCCCTGCGGCTCGCGAGCTGCCGGGTAACACGCGTCAGGCGCGTCGCGAAGACGAACGACTCCACCGGACCCGCCTGGTCTTCGCCGCTCAGCGCGTGGGCGAAGTGGAGCAGCATCCGGCTGTAGCGCTGCATCGAGCCGCTGACGTCGCAGAGCAGGATCAGCGGGCGCCGCTTGGGCTTGCGCCGCCGGCGCGGCAGCTCGATCAGCTCGCCGCCGTAGCGCATGTTGACGCGCAGCGCGCGGCGCGGGTCGAGCGCGGCGCCCCGGCCCGGGATCCATCGCTTGGAGATGCGCTCGCCGAGGTCCCAGTCCAGGTCCGCCATCATCCGCTCGGCTTGGGCCAGCTCGTCCTTCGTGAACTGCGCGAAGTCCTTCGCGCGGAGCGACTCGCGGTCGCTGTAGCTGAGCACCGCCATGCGCTCCACGTTGTAGCTGGCGTCGCGTTCCCTCCCGCGGCCGCCGGCGTCCGAGTCCAGGGCCTCGGACTCGTATTCCGGGGCCCCCGAGCGGCGCTTCTCGCCCATCGCGCGCAGGTCCCTCTCGGTCCATTCGCCGTGGGGGCGCCGCCAGAACACGCGGAAGGCCTCGTCGAACACGGCGAGATCGTCGGCGCGGTGGACGAGCAGGCTCCTGAGCGTGTGGTAGAAGTCCGTCCGCCGTCCGACGTCGACGTGGGCGAGCGCCTCGGCCACGTCCCGCGTGCGCCCGGCCTGCACGTCCAGGCCCAGCTCGTGGAGCAGCCGCGCGAAGTGGAGCAGGTTGTGAAGCAGATACGCCATCGCGTCGGCGAGCCGCTGGGAGAGCCTCTGAGGAGGGGAGCCGTCAGCCGCCCGCCGGCTGCGCGGGTCCGGCCGCCCACGCGCCCGGCGTCTGCGCCCGGTTCAGCATCTGTTGGATCCGCTCCCCTCGGACGCTTTGCATGTCCTCCTGCGTCTTGAGGACGATGCCGAGCGTGCGGTCGATGCTCTCCGGATCGAGCTCCTGCCGGTCGAGCGCGACGAGCGCAGCCACCCAGTCCAGCGTCTCGGACACGCCGGTGACCTTGTACAGGTCGGCCCGACGCAGCTCCTGCACGAAACCGGCCACCTGCTCGGCGAGCACGGCCGGCACCGCAGGGACCTTCGTGTTGATGATCCGCAGCTCCTTCTCGAAGCCAGGGTAGTCGATCCACGCGTACACGCAGCGCCGCTTCAGGGCATCGTGCAACTCACGGGTGCGGTTGGACGTGATGATCACGACGGGGGGCGCCGCCGCCTTGATGGTGCCGATCTCGGGGATCGTGATCTGGAAGTCGGAGAGCAGCTCGAGCAGGTAGCCCTCGAACTCCTCGTCGGCGCGGTCGAGCTCGTCGATCAGGAGCACGGGCGGGTGTCGCCGGCCGTCCCGTAGCGCCCGCAGCAGCGGACGCTCGATCAGGAACTCGGGGCCGAACAGCTCGCGCGCGCGTTGCTGCCGGTCCCGCGGGCGTTCTCCGGCGGTTTCCCCGAGACGGATCTCGATCAGCTGCCGCGCGTAGTTCCACTCGTAGACGGCGTGGGTGACGTCGAGTCCCTCGTAGCACTGGAGCCGGATGAGCTCGCGGTCCAGCGCCTTGGAGAGGACCTTCGCGACCTCGGTCTTGCCGACCCCCGCCTCGCCCTCGAGCAGCAGCGGGCGGCCCAGCTTGAGCGCTAGGTAGACGGCCGTCGCGAGTCCGTCGTCGGCGATGTAGAGGTGCTCGGCGAGGAGTTGCTTGAGCTCGTCAACCGAGGCCGGACTCGATGCCGACACCGCTCACGCCTGGGTAGCTCGGCCGGCCGCAGCCGCGATAGCCCGTTCGACGTAGACGGGCGCGACCGCCCCGCGGTAGTCGGCCGACGCGAACACGTCGCCCAGGAGGTCGCCGCCGAGGTCCTGCGCCACGGCCGCGGCCGCGGCCGCCAGCGCCTCCCCGGAAGGCGCCCGCCCCTTGAGGGCCTCCTCGACGGCGCTGCAGCGGACCGGCCCGGGCACGAGCCCGCCGATGGCGACGGAGGCGTCGGTGCAGACGCTCTCCCCGGGCCCGGCGTCCAAGGCGACCGACGCGGCCACGCCGATGACGGCGTAGCGGGAGGCGGGGTGCGAGAACTTGACGTAGGCGGTGCCGCGGCCCGCGGCCGACGGTATCCGGACGGACGTCAGCAGCTCGTCCTCGCCCAGCGACGTCATCATCACGCCCGTGAAGAAGTCGCCGGCGTCGATGGAGCGTTCGCCGCCCTGACCGGTCACGGCCAGAGTGGCGCCCAGCGCGACGAGCACGGCCGGCAGGTCCGAGGCCGGGTCCGCGTGCGCGACGTTGCCGCCGATCGTGCCCCGGTTGCGCACCGCCGGGTCCCCGATCTGGCCGGCCGCCTCGGCGAGCGCGGCGGCGTGCTCCCTGACCGCGTCCGACCGGGCGATCTCCGCGTGGGTCGCGAGCGCCCCGATCCGGAGTCCGCCGCCCTCAAGGGCGATGTCGCGCAGCTCCGCCACGCGCCCGATGTCGATCAGCGCCGGCGGCACCGCCAGGCGCAGCTTGAGCAGCGGGATCAGGCTGTGGCCGCCGGCGAGCAGCTTCGCGCCGGGGTGCTGGGCGAGCAGCTGGCCGGCCTCGGCCACCGAGCCCGCCCGGTAGTAGTCAAAATCCGCAGCAAACATGGCTCAGCTCCCCTGCGCTTCCTGGATCGCGCGCCACACCCGCTCGGGCGTGAGCGGCATGTCCACCCGCGTCACCCCGAGCGGCCTGAGCGCGTCCATGACGGCGTTGTAGACGGCCGCGGTCGATGCGATGGTGCCCGCCTCGCCGACGCCCTTCACGCCCAGCGGGTGGTGCGGCGACGGCGTGACGGTGGAGATGACGTCGAGGTCCGGCAGCTGGTCGGCCCTGGGCAGAGCGTAGTCGAGCATCGATCCGGTGACGAGCTGTCCGCTCTCGTCGTAGGCGGCGCCTTCCCACAGCGCCTGACCGACGCCCTGCACGACGCCGCCGTGCACCTGCCCCTCGACGATGGTGGGATTGATCTGCGGCCCGCAGTCGTCGAGCGCCGTGTAGCCGGTCAGCTCGACGTGCCCCGTCCTCGCGTCGACCTCGACCACCGCGAGGTGCGCGCCGTAGGGGAAGACGAAGTTCGGCGGATCGTAGAAGGTCGTCGCCTCCAGGCCGGCCTCCACGCCCTCCGGCAACGTCCAGGCGACGTTGGCCATCAGCGCGACGTCCTGGATCGTCTTCGCCCGGTCGGGCGATCCCTTGACGAAGAACTTGCCGTCCTCGTAGTCCATGTCCTCGACCGACGCCTCGAGCAGGTGCGCGGCCACGACCTTCGCCTTGTCGCGAATCTTCCGCACCGCGAGCGCCAGGGCCGCGCCGCCCACGGCCGTGGTCCGGCTGCCGTAGGTGCCCCAGCCCATCGGCGTGGAGTCGGTGTCGCCGTGGAAGATCTTCACGTCGGCGACGTCGACGCCGATCTCGCTCGCCACGATCTGCGCGAAGGTTGTCTCCTCGCCCTGGCCGTGCGGCGAGGCGCCGATGAAGACGTGCACCTTCCCGGTCGGGTGGAAGCGGACGATCGCGCTTTCCCACAGCCCGCCCTGGAACCCGATGGCCCCGGCCACCTGCGACGGCCCGAGGCCGCAGATCTCGACGTAGGAAGTGAGCCCGAGGCCCATGTACTTGCCATTGGACGGGCCCGCCCGCTGCCGCTCGCGCAGCGCCCGGTAGCCGGTGTGCTCGAGCAGCTTGCTCAGGGCGCCCGGGTAGTCGCCGCTGTCGTAGTTCAGCGTGGTGACCACCTCGTGGCCGTCGTCGAACTTCGGGATGAAGTTCTTGATCCGCACGTCGGCCGGGTCCATGCCCAGCCTGTTGGCCAGCATGTCGACCAACCGCTCGAGGATGAACGTCGCTTCCGGCCGGCCCGCACCGCGGTACGCCTCCACGGGGACGCCGTTGGTGTAGACGCCGTAGACGTCCTCCTTGAGGGCCGGGATCGTGTAGCAGCCGGACAGCATCAGGCCATGGAGGATGGTCGGGATACCGGGCGCGGCGGTCGACAGGTACGCGCCCATCCCGGCGTAGACCGTGCAGCGCAGACCGGTGATCCTGCCGTCCTTCGTGGCCGCAAGCTCCACGTCCTGGACGTGATCGCGCCCGTGCGTGGTCGCCTGGTAGTTCTCGCTCCGGCTCTCGATCCACTTGACCGGCCGCCCGAGCCTCATCGCGCAGAACACCGTGACGAAGTCGGCGGGATAGGCCGCGATCTTGCTGCCGAAGCCGCCGCCGACCTCGGGGGCGATGACGCGCAGCTTGTCCTCGGGCACGCCGGTGACGACCGAGCAGAGGAAGCGGAGGATGTGGGGGTTCTGCGTCGTGTTCCACAGCGTGAGCTCTCCGGTGGCGCGGTTGTACTGGGCGACCGCGCCGCGGGTCTCCATCGCGTTGGGAATCAGGCGCTGCTGGAGGATGCGCTCCTTGATGACCACGCCGTCGGCCTCCGCCTCGGCGAACGCGAGCTCGACGTCGCCGCCGCCCGCCACGGTCCAGTGGAACGCCTGGTTGCCGCTGATGTCGTCGCCGTTGATGTCCTTGGCGTGGAGCTCGGGGGCGCCCGCACGGGCGGCCTCTTCCGGATCGATGACGGCCGGCAGCGGCTCGTAGTCGACCTCGATCAGGTCGAGCGCGTCGTACGCCTCGTGCGCGCTCTCGGCGACGACCACCGCTACGACGTCGCCCGTGTAGCGGACCACGTCCTTAGCGATGCAGGGATACGGAGCGATCTTGAGCTCCGCGTCGGGGAGCAGCCAGGCGCAGGGCATCGGCTGCAGGACGCCGTCGGTGTCCACTCCGGTGTAGACGGCGACGACGCCCGGCGCGGCCTCGGCTTGCTCGGTGGCGATGCGGGTGATCCGCGCGTGCGCGTGGCCACAGCGAAGCATGGCCGCGTGCACCATCCCGGGCAATTCGATGTCACCCGTGTAGACGGCGCTCCCCGTGATGAGGCGCGGGTCCTCGCGGCGGCGGATTCTGGAGCCGAAGATTCTGCTGCTCATGTCCGTCCCTCCCGCTACTGGTCCGCCGCGGCCATCTGGGCGGCCGCGTCACGCACAGCGCGCACGATGTTCTGGTAGCCGGTGCACCGGCAGAGGTTGCCCTCGAGGCCGTGACGGATCTCGGCGTCGCTCGGCGACGCGTTCGTCCGCAGCAGCTCGTACGCCGCCAGGATCATCCCCGGCGTGCAGAAGCCGCACTGCAGGCCGTGCCGGTCCCAGAAGCTCTCCTGCAGCGGATGCAGCGCGTCGCCGTCGGCCAGCCCCTCGATGGTCGTGACGTTCGCGCCGTCGGCCTGCACGGCGAGCGTCGTGCAGGACTTCGCCGACACGCCGTCGATCAGGACCGTGCACGAGCCGCACTGGCTCGTGTCGCAGCCGACCTTCGTACCGGTCAGGCCGCCGAGATCGCGGATGTAGTGGGCTAGCAACAGGCGGGGCTCGACCTCGTGCTCGAAGCGGCGGCCGTTGACCGTGATGCGGACGGGGACTTTCACGCGTCACCTCCTTGGGAGACGCCATTATAGCGCCCACCGAGTCCACCGTCACGCGTTCCATTCGCGCGTGCCGCGGGCCCGGCACGGTGCCGTGGCGAGACGCGCGGGTCCTGCTCGCCCGCCGTCCGTCCTCGTGAACGCCGACCGGGCCGGGAAGCGGCGGCGCGAAGACAGAGGGGCCCGGAAGCGGCGCTTCCCGACCCCTCTGGGCGAGAACCCTGCAGCGGGTCAGCCGATCGAGCCCACGTGGCCGGGCGTGTCCGGCTGGCTGATCTGAATTCTCCGGCTCTTGGCCTCGCTCGCCTTGGGCAGCCGCACGGTCAGGATGCCGTCCCTGTACTCGGCGGCGATCTTGTCCGGCTGCACCGTGCGCGGGAGAGTGAACGAACGCCGGAAGTTGCCGTAGCGGCGCTCGAGGACGTGATAGCGCTTGCCCTCTACTCCCTCGTGGCGCTCCTCCGCCCGCTCACCGGAGATGGTCAGGACGTTGTTCTCCAGCTGGAGCTCGACCGCGTCCGGGCTCATCCCCGGCACCTCGGCCGTCAGCACCAGCTCGTCACCGCTCTCCTCGACGTCCACCGCGGGCAGCCAAGTGCCGTGGCCCGCATGAGTGGACGCGTCGTGGCTGAACAGCTGTCCCAGGCGATTCGTGAGCTGGTCCAGCTCCTGCCAGGGGTTCCTGTACTGGAAGCGCGTGATTGCCATGATGTCCTCCTCCTGATTCTTTGTCGAAGGCGGGTCGAGACGGTGCCCGGAACCCGGGCGCCCGCCCAGCCCGCATCCCGCGTTGCATCTCCCCTGCCGTGCAGGGTGCGTGCCCGAACCGGACTGCCACTCTGCCCGGCCGAGAGCCCGCCGGAGCGCGGTCGGTCTGCCGTCTTGACGCCTTTGGTGCCGCTCTTGCGGACCAGAGGCGGCGACGCCGGACCCGGGCCAGCCGGCCGGGGGTAGGTGCCTGCTGAGTGGGTGAAGAAAACCCCCTAGGGAGGCGGGAATCGGATGCAGCGCATAGACGTCGGCGTGCTGGGCGCGACCGGATTGGTGGGAGGCAGGCTCGTGCGCCTCCTTGAGGATCACCCCTGGTTCCGGCTCAGGGAGGTCGGAGCCTCGGATCGGTCGAAGGGCAAGCGCCTGGGCCGGCTGGTGGCCGACGACGAGGGAGGCTCCCTGTGGTCGGGGGCCGCCGACTTGGTGGTGAAGGCGGTCGACGGCGAGTACGCCTCGCCCATTCTGTTGTCCGCGTTGCCGAGCGGCATCGCCCGGGACCTGGAACCGAGGCTGGCGCGTGCGGGACACCTGGTGGTGAGCAACGCGTCGAGCCATCGCATGGACGTCGACGTGCCGCTGATCATTCCCGAGGTCAACCCGGATCACATCGAGGCCGCGCGCCGTCAGGCGGCACGCTGGGGCGGCGCCATCGTAACCAACCCCAACTGCGTCGTGGTCGGCGTCGCGATGGCTCTGCAACCCCTGCACGAGGCGTTCGGGCTCGAGTGCGCCGTCGTGACCACGTTCCAGGCGATCTCGGGCGCGGGAAAGCCCGGACCCGCGGCCGGGAACCTGTTGGACAACGTCCTCCCCTACATCGCCGGCGAGGAGGACAAGATCGGAAAGGAGATCCGCAAGATCCTCGGCCGGGCGACGGCGGACGGCTTCGAGGAGGCATCCGCGCGCGTGAGCGCGACGTGCACCCGCGTCGGGGTAGCCCACGGGCACCTCGCGTCCGTCTCCATGGGGTTCCGCACCGAGCCTCGTGTCGAACAGGTGGTCGAGGCGCTCGCCGGCTTCCGGGGGGGCGTGGTCGACGAGCACCTGCCGGGCGCCCCGCAGCGTCCGATCGAGGTCGTCCCCGGTGACGACCGCCCCCAGCCGCGTCTCGACCGCGACACGGGCGGAGGCATGACGGTGACGGTCGGGCGAATCCGAGCTTGCGAGGTCCACCACGTCAAGATGTTCGTGCTCGCTCACAACCTCGTGCGCGGGGCCGCGGGCGCGGCCCTCCTGAACGCCGAGCTCTGCCACGCGCGTGGCATGAGCGCACACACGGCGCACGCGTCGGCTGCACGGTGATTCCCCGGCCGCCGGGCCGGACGGTCGCTTGAGCGCGCTCTGGCCACGGGCCACGTCACGGTGCCGCGCTCGCCGCCGGCAAGGGGAAGGAACCCGGCGCGGGCGGACCGGCTCCCAGAGAGGCGCGGCGCGCCCCCGGGGATCGCGTCCCTCGGGCGCCCGATCCGAGCCTCCCCTTTCCGGCGGGCGAGCCTGCCGGGCAGGCGACACGGAGGAGAGCGGGACGCGCCGGACGAGGGCGGGGCGATGAAGCTGGCATTGATCGGATACGGACGGATGGGCCGCGCCGTCGAGGCCGCGGCGGCCGAGCGCCGGCACGCCGTCGTCGCGCGCCTCGACATGGGCGACCGGATCGACGGCAAGAGCCTCGCCGGTGCCGACGTCGCGGTCGACTTCACGCTGCCCGACGCGGTCGCCGACAACGTCTCCGCGATCGCCGACGCGGGCGTGGACCTGGTCATCGGCACGACCGGATGGTATGAGCGGATGGAAGACGTGGCGGCTCTGGTCCGCTCCGCGAGCGTGGGCTGCCTGTGGTCGCCCAACTTCTCGCTGGGCGTGCAGCTGTTCTTCCGCGTGGCGGCCGCCGCCGGAGATCTGGCCGACGCGCTCGGGGAATACGACGTGCACGTCCACGAGACGCACCATCGGCACAAGGTCGACCGCCCGAGCGGGACCGCGGTCCGGCTGGCCGAGCTCCTCGTGGACCGGCTTCGCGGCAAGCGCTCGTGGAGGGGGGGGCCTCCGGCGGGGGCTGCCGCCCCGGAAACCCTTTGGGTGAGCTCGACGCGGGCCGGTGAAGTCCCCGGGGTCCACGAGGTCGGACTCGAGGGGCCGTCGGACAGTATCGTCGTGCGTCACACGGCGCGCGGACGCGAGGGATTCGCCCGCGGCGCGGTGAGCGGAGCGGAGTGGGTGCACGGACGAAAGGGCTTCTTCAGTATGGACGAGATGCTGGCTGAGCGGCTGGGCTCGATCTAGCCGGAGCCGACGCGAGCACGGACCCGCCCGCCGGGCGGTGGGAGACAACGATGGCGGTGCAGCCGAGTGGGTTCCGCGGGATCGGGCCCGCGCTGGTCACGCCCATGCGAGGCGACGGATCGGTGGACCTGGAGGCGCTCGCGCGGCACACGCGCTTCTGCGTGGCGGGCGGCGTGCACTTCCTGGTCCCGTGCGGAACGACCGGCGAGAGTGCGACGCTGGACGAGCGCGAGCAGCTGCGCGTGATCGAGGCGTGTGTCGAGGCCGCGGACGGTCGGGCCCCCGTCATGGCGGGAGCCGGAACGAACAGCACCCGCCAGGCGTGCAGGCGTGCGAGCGCCGCCGCACGGGCGGGCGCCCACGCCGTGCTCTCCGTCGCCCCCTACTACAACAAGCCGACGGCCGAGGGGCTCTACCGTCACTACATGGCGGTCGCCGATGCGGCGGGCGTCCCCGTGTTCGTCTACAACGTCCCCAGCCGCACGGGCTGCAACGTCGGGCCGGCCACGCTGCTCGGGCTGGCGCGCGACCACGAGCTGATCGCGGGCGTGAAGGAGGCCTCGGGCGACCTTCAGCAGGTGATGACCATCCTGAACGAGCGGCCCCCGGGGTTCCTCGTGCTCTCGGGCGACGATCATCTGTCGTTCGCCATGATGGCGCTCGGAGCCGACGGCGCGATCAGCGTGGTGACGAACGAGGTGCCCGGCCCGGCCAGCGAACTGGCCGAGGCGGCGCTCGCGGGTGATTGGAAGGCCGCGCGCGCGATCCACTACCGCCTGCTTCCGCTGATGCGGGCCAACTTCCTCGAGACGAACCCGATTCCGGTCAAGACCGCGCTCGCGATGATGGGGCACGGCCCGGCCCACTTCCGGGCGCCCCTTTGCGCGATGTCGCCGGGGCACCGCGAAGCGCTCCGCGATGCGCTGAACCGGGCGGGCGTGGACTTGCCCGCGGCGCCGGAGGGCGGGCGGGCCGACCGACCGGTGGAGGCGGCCGGGTGACGAGCCCCGAGCCGTCGGCGGGCGCCGTAGGGACGGTCGAGGACGTCGCCGAACTCCGACGTGAAATCGAGCGGCTGAGCTCGAGCGCCAGCGAGCCCGCGCCCGAGCGCGCCCGCGAGGCCGCGCGCCGGCTGCTCCATGCGCTGGGTACCGGGCAGGTCCGGGCAGCCGAGCGCTCCGGGACGGGCTGGCAGGCCGTCGAGTGGGTCAAGCGCGGCATCCTGCTCGCGTTCCGGGCCGGCAGCACACGCGGGTTCCGCCCGCACCCCGAAGCCCCCAACCCCGACTTCGGCGGCTCGACGTTCCTGTTCTTCGACCGCGATACGCTCCCGCTGCGGCAGACGCGCGGCGAGGAGGAGAACATCCGCATCGTCCCGGGGGGAAGCGCGGTGCGCGCCGGGGCCTACCTCGCGCCGAACGTGATCGTCATGCCACCCGCCTACGTGAACATCGGCGCCTGGGTGGACGAAGGGACGCTGGTGGACTCGCACGCGCTCGTGGGATCATGCGCACAGGTCGGCAAGCGGGTGCACCTCTCCGCGGGCGCGCAATTGGGTGGCGTCCTCGAGCCGGTCGGCGCGCGCCCCGTGATCATCGAAGACGACGTGATGGTCGGCGGCAACGCGGGCGTCTTCGAAGGCACGCTGGTCGAACGGCGCTCGGTGCTGGCGCCGGGAGTGCAGCTGACCGGCTCGACGGCGCTCTACGACCTGGTGCGCGGGCAAGTGTACCGGGCTCTCCCCGGCCGGCCGCTCACCGTCCCGGAGGGCGCGGTCGTGGTCCCGGGCGCCCGCCCGGCGCACGGCGACTTCGCGCGGGCGCACGGGCTGAGCTTGTACGCTCCGGTGATCGTCAAGTACAGGGACGCGTCCACCGACGCGGCGACCGCGCTGGAGGACGCGCTCCGCTAGACGGCTCGGGCCCAGCGTCCGGGACCCGGTGCGAGCCCGTCGCGAAGTCCCGTCGCCGGAGTGCCGCGGGCCGTCAGGGGCGGCGCCGGGCCTCCGGGCGCTCTCCCGGTGCCGCCTCGGCCCCGGGAGGCTCCAGGGCACTCGGGTCCGGCTCGCCGGCTGCCGACAGCGCGGCTTCCTGATCGAGTTCGAGCGCACGGCGGTCCCGCTCTCGGGCGATCTCGGCTCCCTGCCCGAGCACCAGCCGCAGGTAGTGACGCCGGCTGACTCCCCGATCCTCGCTCATGACGAACGATGCCCGCCACCGGGGGTACGCGCCAAGTCGAGCGCCAGGGACGCCGCGCCGCGGAGCGGGTCGAGGTCCAGCTCGAGCGGAGCGAGCCCCCGCGCCCGTACCGAGCGCGCAACGCGCGCTCGGAGCGCCCGCCCGATACCGAGCAGTCCTCCGCCGAACGCCACGCTCGCCGGGCTCCGCCAGGGCCCGAGCCTCTCGGCCAGCGCCACGACGTGGAGCACGAGCGCCGCCCGGGCCTGCTCGAGGATCTCCTCGGCCGCCGGGTCCCCGCGCGCGGCCGCCGTCTGAACGTCGGGCGCGAGCCGGGCGATGTCCGCCGCTCCGGCGGCACTCGCCCAAGCGAGCAGCTCCTCGGGGCTGGCGAGCCGGCGCCGGGCGAGCAGCAGAGCGGTGAGTTCGGTCGCCCCGGCCCGGCCGTCGACCGCATGCGCGACGCGCCGGAGCGCGCTCGAGGCCAAGGCGTAACCGCTGCCCTCGTCCCCCAGGCGCCAGCCCCAGCCGCCTGCGCGGCCCTCCCGCCCGTCCTCACCCCTTCCCCACGCGATCGAGCCGGTCCCGGCCAGCAGGACGATCCCCGCCCCGATCGGGAACGCGTCGCGAAACGCGGCTTCGACGTCCGTGCCGACCGCCGTCCGGCGAGCGAGTGGCGGGCCAGCGGGGTCGCCCCGGCCGCCGCCGCCCTCGCCGGCCAGCTCGCGTTCCAGCCCGGCGCGCAGCCGCTC
>JAPPGF010000033.1 GCA_028875075.1 Gemmatimonadota bacterium
CGCTTCATTATGTTTTGTGGATATTCCGTATCCGATTGATACGGAACTACTTAGGGATGATCGGAGGGCGATGTTCGCTGTTTGATGTTCGCCAAATGACGCTCAGGAACGGGCTCTTGCGCGGTGTTCCAGTGCCTTCCGGAGACGTCCCTGGTCGGCCCGCTGGTAGCACTTGAGCACGGTCTGAGCGTCCTTCCAGCCGCCGAGGTCGCAGAGCACCTTGAGCGGCTGGTCCATGAGGTCGGACGCGAACTTCCGCCTCAGGGAGTGCCAGCCCCGGCCACGCTTCGGCTGCAGCCCGGAGAGCCTCCGGGCCCTCGTCCACCACGCGCTGGCCTGCGAAATGCTGATGCAGTTCGACGAGCCCTTCTTGTGCGGCAGTACGGGGGCATTCCCGATCCCGGGGTTCCAATGTCGCGCTTCCTCCAGAACCGCCACCGCGTCTGCAGTCACCGGAGTCACGTGCCCGTAGCCGGTCTTCTCGCTTTCAGCGCGCCACCGGATGGCTCCGCCCTCGAAGTCGATGTCTGACCATCGAAGCTGGCGGATGGCGCCGATGCGGTGTCCTGTCTCGTGGGCTAGCACCAAGGCCACGCGGAACCGCCAGTCCACGTCGACAGAGGCTTCGAGGAACGCGTGGTACTCCGACTCGGTCATCAGCACCCGTTTGGGGTTCTTCTCCACGGGTTTCTTGAGACCCTTCAGGGGATTCGACTCGAGGAGGAGCCTACCCTCCTCGTCCCTCGATCTCGTCGCCCAGTTGAGGATCCTGATCAGCAACGCCAAGTCGTGCGCGATCGTTGTATTCGAGACAGGCTTGCCCACATCGCCGATCCTGGCCGACCGCCGCTTCCGGATGAACCAATCCCAGTCCCGCTGGCAAAGGGTTGCGGGTTCTCGATCGTTGCCGAAGAACTCGAGGAACATCCGTATCGCGACTCTGTCCCGCTTCTGCGCCAACTTGGACTTGGTGGGCGTAACCTCTTCACCGTAGATGTCAAATAGCATTTTCAGCGTGAGTGGCTCGGGCGCGGCTTTCGGCTTGCCCGCGGCCACCGGCCTGGCGAGTCCGGCGGCAATCTTGTCCGCCTGCCTCTTGGCCCGAGTCCAGTCGCGGTGGCCCAGCGACCGCGTTGTGCGGCGACCGTCCTCGCGCCACTCGACCTGAATGACACCGGTCCTCGGATCCGGGTAGACCCGTACTCGGTTTCGGCCCCATTCGCCGGCGCTGTAGCCCCGCCGGCCTCGTTTCGTGCGTGCTATCATCACGTTCCTCGCTCGATGACGGACTGCACGATCTGCGCGGTGGAAACCTCGCGTACCGGGGATCGCGACGCCGGGCGTGGAGTAGCTGCTCGGGTCTTACGCGGGAGGTGCATGCGGGCGATTCTTGGCGCGCCGGGCCGCCCGGCGTTGGGGATCTTGCCGTCGCGAACGAGCCGCCCGAGATGGTCCGTGGAGTAGCCGCTCTCCCTCGCGGCGTCTCTCAGCGTGAGGGTCGCCTCATCCCTCTCTTGGAGTGCCGCTTCGAGCTGTTCCGCGCAGGACTCGAGGGCTACGGCGGGTGTCTCGCCCCCATAGCGGCGGAGCATCTTGGCCTGCTTCCGCCAGGTGACCGGCAGGTCTTCCACGGACGTGTGGCCTGCTCCCGGTCGGATCTTCGTGCTCACTCCCAGTCCCCTTCGGCGTCTCTATTGAGCGCGTCGTTGAGGTCAGCGTCCGCTTCGCCTCGCCGCACGGACCGTTCGGCGAGATCAACGCGCCGTCCGAGGTCGGAGAGCCCGGTGGCACGGGCTACGGCGTAGATGGCGACGGCGAGGCTGAGGGTCGCGAGCGCCAAGTGCAGGGCGAGCGCGACGCCGTGGTCGGCGAGGATGGCTGGCCAGAAGGGGCCGGGGTAGTCGAGTCGGGAGCCGCCGAGCAGCAGCACCGCTCCCGCTATGGTGGCGGTGAATCCCGTGCTGATTGTCCAGGGTCGCATCGTTATCCTCTATACGGTCAGGTCACGCGGGAGCGGCAGCTTTCTTCGTCAGTAACCGCTAGGTAAACCGCCTGACACCGCCGCCGACCTTCAAGTCGTCGTCACCGCAGAGTACGTCGTTAATCCGCATCTTTGGCTTCGACCTTCGAGAGGACCGGCATGGAGTGCAGGCCAGACTTCCCGGTTGACCCTCCGACGTCAGCCACCCCGCCTGGAACTCCTTCAGCGAAGAGCCATTTGCAGCAGCAATTGGAGGTCCCTCGGCGGGTGAGGCAATCATCAATTCTGATGACGCGGTGCTGCGCTCGGTTGCCCATCATCAAGCGGGTTCGGAGTGCGCTCCCGTGTGAACCCAAGACTGACCGACGGGCGAGGCTGACGATCTCCGTCACTGCTCCGAAATCCGTAGCGAAGCGGCCGCATTGGGTTCTGGTTATATTCCGTATCAGATTGATACGAAATCACTTAGGGGTGATGGAAGAGCGATGTTCGCTGGTTTGTGTTCGCTATATGGCGCGCAGGAATCGACCCTCGTGCGGTGTCCGATGCCTTCCTGAGGTATCCCTGGTCGGCCCGCTGGTAGCACATTCCGAAGGTGGCGCGAATCACGTATGTGGACGCCCCGGGTGGGCAAACGTGACTTCGGAACCGAGTCGGTGGCAGTTTGGTCAGGGACTGCCGTATGTCTGGCTCTTGAAGCAGCCCTTGTTGGCTGTGGGCCCGGACGGTGGTCGTGAGATCGGATTCAAATCGGCGGGCCGGACTCGTAGGTCCTCCGTGGCGGGAAACGGTTACCTACCGGGACATCTGGCCGTACGAGTATGTCCTCAACCGCAAGGACAGCCAGCGGGAGCTGGTCGACGCGGTTGTGCGCGTTTCCGTGCAGGCGAGGGCCGCCGGCCGCTTCTTCGACTGACCCGTGGGGCGAATGGGCTGCATCACGCCCGGAATCAACACAGCCGATGCCGTTCCACTGGAAGCCGCCCGGCTTAGGTGTGTCCCGGCGAAGCGCCAGAGCCTCGTCCGGCGGCGCTACGCCGTCCGGGAGAGCCAGGTCCGCCAGCCGCCGTAGCGCGTGATCTCGGTGGCGTCCTCCACGGCGCGCCCCTCGCAGATGAAGCCCTTCACCACGCTCCCGTCCTCCAGCTCCACGCTACCGATCGCGAGGGGAGGGGGCACCTCCGCCACGAAGGCGCCGAACGCTTCGAGCCCGAGCTCCCACACCTCCACCTCGATCGCCGCTCCCCGAGCCCCGGCGTGCACGAGCCCCGGCTTCGGGGGCGTGGCGCCCGTGAGGGCGTAGAACCGGTAGCAGGGCAGGGCGCCGTCCGGCACGCGCGGACCAGGCGCCCGCCTCGCGCGGTCAGTTGGTGGTTGAGCGGCTGGCCGGAGAGGTGGGCGCCCGCGCCCGCGAGCCGCGCCCGCTCCGCCCCGTCGGTCGCCCGGACGGGTCCGCGCGGTGGCGGCTACGCGCCTCGGGCGCTCGCCTCGTAGCGGCTTCCGAGCCGGCACGCGAGCCGGTCGGCGAAGGCGGGCGCGACGAGGGTGATCCCGAAGGGCGTCCGGTCGGCCCGCGCTCCCGCGGGCAGGGCGACGCCGCAGAGGTCCAGTAGGTTCACGAAGGTCGCCCAGTGGCCCAGCTGCTCGTTCAGGGAGAGAGGGTCGGCGAGCATCTCTTGGACCCGGTAGGTCGTGCCCGTGGTCGGCAGGGCCAGGACGTCGACCCGCCCCCAGAGTGGCTCCGCGCGCCGCCGGAGTGTCTCCCGGCGGTACATCGCAGCGAACGTCTCCTGCGCGCTCTGCGGAGGGCCCTCGACCACGATCGAGCGGACGACGGGGTGCACGGCGTCCCGGTTGCCGCGGAGGAAGTCGCCGAAGGCCAAGTCGCGCTCGGTGACCCAGGGGCCTCCGTAGACGAGCCGCCCGGCCTCGAGCAGCGGCTCCACGTCCACCTCCACGGCCTCGCCTCCGGCACGGGCCAGCGCGGCGAGCGCCTGGCGGTAGAGCCGCCCGGACTCGCGGTCGCCGAAGAAATCGAGCTGATCGTCCCGCGGAACCCCGAAACGGAACGGGCCGTCCTCCGCCCCGCCCTCGCTGCCGGGGGGCAGAGGACGCGAGAACGGGTCCTCATGGTCGTAGCCTTCCGCCACCTCCAGGACCCGGCGGGCGTCCTCCGTGGAATGGGCGAGGATCGATACACAGTCCAGTGTGCGGCACGCGGGGACCACGCCCCGCGTGCTGATCCGCCCGAGGGTCGGCTTGAGCCCCACGATCCCGTTCAGTGCCGCGGGCACGCGCCCCGAGCCCGCCGTGTCGCTGCCGAGCGCGAACGCGACGAGTCCGGCCGCGACCGCGACGGCCGAGCCCGAGCTGGAGCCCCCGGAGATGTAGTCCGGGTTCTCGACACAGCGGGGTATGCCGTAGGGGGAGCGCGTGCCCGAGAGCCCGGTCCCGAACTGGTCCATGTTGGACTTCCCCACGACCAGCGCGCCCGCGGCCAGGAGGCGAGCGACCACGGGGGCGTCCTCGCCCGGCTCGTAGGCGTAGGCCGGACAGCCCGCAGTCGTGGGAAGCCCCCGGACGTCGATGTTGTCCTTGACGGCGAAGGGGATCCCGTAGAGCGGGAGCCGCTGCCCCTGCCGGCGGCGCGCTTCGAGCGCCAGCAGCTGCTCGTCCAGGCCCGCGGCCGTCGTGCGCTCGATCCAGACGGCGTCGGAGCTGCCCCGGGCCGTGATCCGGCTCTGGACCTGCTTGAGCACGGCCTCGGGCGTGGTCTCGCCCGCTTGGTAGCTGGCCGAGAGCCCCTGGACGGTGAGCGGCGCTTCCACGGATCAGGCGTGGGCCGGGGCCAGAACGCTCGCCGGACGGGGCGGGGCCGGGGACGGGTCGCGGGCGTCCAGCTCGCCCGCGGCCTGCCACCGGCTGCGCTCCGCCTCGAACGCCCGGCTCTGGCGGCGCTTGAACTCCGCCGCCTCGCCCTGGATCGAGCCGAGGAAGGCCCGGTGGTCGCCGAGGCGCAGCGTGCCCGGCTCGATCCGGACGCGGTAGCGCCCGGCGGGAAAATCGTCGCGCATCGCGCTCAGCTCGTCGTGCGCGACCGGGAAGAAGCGGATCCGGTCGAAGCAGCGCAGGAGCCAGGGCTTGCCCTCCCAGCGGTCGTCGCTCGGCCGGTCGTTCCACACCTGGAGGGTGCGCCCGACGAGCTGGTACCCGCCGGGGCCCTCCATCCCGTAGACGCACAGGTACGCGCCGCCGATCCCCACCACGTTGGGGGGTGTCCAGGTCCGCGCCGGGTTGTACTTCGTGGTCACGAGGCGGTGGCGCGGATCGAGCGGCGTGGCGACCGGGGCGCCGAGGTAGACGTCTCCGAGCCCCATGACGAGGTAGCTCGCGCCGAAGACGATCTCTCTCACCGCATCGACGGACGGGAGCCCGTTCATGCGGCGGATGAACTCGATGTTGTCGGGGCACCAGGGCGCGTCGGCGCGCACGCCGCTCATGTAGCGGCGCACCGTCTCGTGCACCGCGCGGTCGTCCCACGAGAGTGGCAGGTGGACGACCCGCGAGGGCACCTCGAGAGCGTGGGAGGGCGGCAGTAGGGCGAGCGCCTCGTCCAAGAGCTCGAGCAGCCGCGCGCGCGGCAGCACGCGCGGGTCGTGGTGCAGCTGCAGCGACCGGATCCCGGGCGTCAGGTCCACGATCCCCGGGCAGCGCATCCGCTCGAGCCGGCGCTCGAGCGAGTGGACCCGGAAGCGGAGCTCCAGGTCGAGCACGTCGGGACCGAACTCGACCAGGACACAGCGGTCCCCGCTCGGGCGGACGACGACTTGGGTGCCTTCGACCTCGACCCTCCGGAGCTCGGTGCTCCCCGGGTCGCGCCTGCGTGGGGCCCGCGAGGGCGCCGGCTCGGGCGCCGTGAGCGTCTCGACCATCCGCTCCTGTGCGCGCTCGGCGGCCCAGGCCGCTTCCGCCGGGATCGGAACGAGGCGCACGCGGTCGCGCGGGGCCAGCTGGCCGAGCTTCCAGAGTTGCGCCCGCACGACCACGGCCGGGCAGACGAACCCGCCGAGCGAGGGGCCGTCCGGACCCAGCACGACCGGCATGTCGCCGGTGAAGTCCACCGCGCCGACGGCGTACGGGTTGTCGTGGATGTTCGACGGGTGGAGTCCGGCCTCCCCGCCGTCCGGCCGCGCCCACGCGGGCCGGGGGCCGACGAGGCGCACCCCGGTCCTGGCCGAATTGTGGTGGACCTCCCAGGCTTGGGAGAACAGCATCTCGATGTCCTCGGTCGTGAAGAAGTCGGGAGCGCCCTGCGGGCCGTAGAGCACGCCGAGCTGCCACTCCCTCTCGAAGCGCGGGATCCCCTCCGCCCCAAGCGGGGGGCCGGGCGCGAGCCCCGGCCGGGGATCCGCCCCGAGCGGCACCCGGTCGCCGGTCCGGAGCGCCCGGCCCTCATGCCCGCCGAAGCCGCCCAGCACGAACGTGGAGCCGCTGCCCAGGTAGGGCGGCACGTCCAGGCCTCCGCGAACGAGCAGGTAGCCCCTGAGGCCCGGCCCCGCAAGGGCTCCGATGTCGAGCACCGCCCCGGCTGGAACCCGGAAGGGCGACCAGGGAGGGCGAGGCTCGCCGTCCAGTGCAGCGTGGAAGCGCGCGCCGGCTAGGCACACGACCGTGTCCCGGCCGAAGCGGAGCCTGGGACCGCGGAGGGTGAGCTCGAGCCCGGCCTGGCCCGCCCGGTTTCCGAGGAGCCGGTTGCCGAGCCGGAACGACAGGCCGTCCATCGGGCCCGAGGGGGGCACGCCGACCGCCCAGTAGCCGAGACGCCCCGGGTAGTCCTGCACGGTGGTGAGGGTGCCCGGCCGGAGGACTTCGAGGACCCGGTCCGCCTCCCGGGTCGGGCGCGCCGTGCTCACGGCCCGAAGACCGTCATCCGCACGGGCGTCGGGTCGAACCCGTTGCACGGGTTGTTCACCTGCGGGCAGTTGCTCACGACCACGAGCACGTCCATCTCGGCGCGCAGCTCCACGTGCTTGCCCGGTGCCGAGATCCCGTCGACGATCCCGAGCGTGCCGTCCGCCTCGACCGGCACGTTCATGAACCAGTTCACGTTGCTCACCATGTCACGCTTGCCCCGCCCCGTGCGTGCGTGGGCGAGGAGGAAGTTGTCCACGCAGGCGTGCTGGTGCTTGGTGTGGTGGCCGTAGCGCAGCGTGTTGCTCTCGCGCGAGCACGCGCCTGCGATCGTGTCGTGACGCCCGACGGTGTCCGAGACGATCGTCATCATCGGCCGCCCCTCGTTGGAGAGGAGGACGGAGCCCTGGTCGAGGAAGATGTTCCGCTGGGCAGCGATCGTGTCGGCCGCGCTGTAGCGCTCGGCGTCGTCCACGAGGCTGTAGACCAGGAAGTCCACTGCCTGGTTGCCCTCGAGATCGACGATCCGGAGAGTCTGGCCCTCCAGAAGCTCCATCGACCAGGGCGCGCGCGCCGGCACGGTCTCGTCGTGGAGGACGCTCCGCTGGGGGCTCTCGCTCGCAGGGGCGCTCATCGCGTGTAGTAGTCCTCGACGTTCTGGAAGGCGCGAAGGGCCTCCGGGGAGGCCGTCCGGATCGGGTCGTCCTCGGCGGTCGTGCCTCCGCGCCACGCCGTGGCGCGGACGGACGTGACCGTGTAGGAAGGCCGCTCGTCCAGCACGTGGGGCGTGTTCGCCAGCGCGACCAGCACGTCCATCTCGGCGCGCAGCTCGACGTACTGGCCCGGCACGGGGCCGGGGCGGATGAGCCGCGTCGAGCCGTCGGCGTCCACCCGCACGCCCTTGAACAGGTTGACGCAGGGCGCGACGTCCTTGCGCGAGAGGCCGTGCTTGGCGAGCGCGATCAGGAAGCGGTCGCGCGCGTTCGGGAAGGGGCCGTGGTTCCCGCCGCTGCCGTAGCGGCGCTCGTTCGAGCGCTCGTTCGAGCACCCGCAGAGCGCGTCGTGGCGGCCGCACGTGTCGCGCTCGATGCTCATCAGCACCCGACCCATGTCGGAGAGCAACAGGCTGCCGGGGCCCAGGTACGCGTTCCACTGGACCTTGACGGTGTCGGCCACGTTCAGGCGCTCGAGGGGCGCTCCGGCGTTGTAGACGAGCAGGTTCACGCAAGCGTCTCCCTCGAGATCCGTGAGCCGGAGGCGCGTTCCGCGCGCGAGCACGCGCGAGGCGTAGCCACCGCCGCCGATCGTCTCGTCCCACACCACCCCCTCCGCCCGCACGCCAGTGGGCAGGTCCACGGCGTCGCGGGCCGGGATCGTCGGCTTCGTCGCCACGGACGCCCCGTCCTGGGCGCGCGCGCGTGCGCGCGCCCCGTAGGTCGTGGAGGTGCCGGACTCCGAGTTCACCCGTCTTCGTCTCCCTGAAGGCTCGGACCCGAGGACGTGCGTCCGCAGGCCCCCGTCCCGTGTCATGCGGGCGCGCCATGGTACAGCAACCCACGCGTCCAAGCAAGGACATAACAGGTCGTGGCGGCAAGTAGCCTTATGAATTTAGGTCATTGACAGATTCTGCAAACTATTATAAATCCTTTGCCGGCGCCGGGCCGGTGCTCGGAAGTCCGCCCACTTCACCTTGGAGACCTTCGATGAAGCCGACCTCGACCGTAGCGCTCCTCGCGTTCGTTCTCCTCTTCGGGGCCCCCTCCCTCGAGGCGCAGGAAATGCAGGACAGTCCCGCGGGCTGGCTCAGCGGGAGCATCTCGCTCATGACGGACTATTCGCTCCGCGGCATCTCGCAGACGCTCCGCGAGCCGGCGCTTCAGGGCTCGATCGACCTCGCGCATCCCTCGGGCCTCTATTTTGGCGCGTGGGCCTCGAGCGTGAACTTCGGCGAGGGCGACCTGGTGGACGTCGGGCCCCGGGCGCAGATGGAGCTGGACATCTACGGCGGGTTCGCGCTGGGCGTCGGGTCGCTCGCGCTCGACGCCGGCGCGGTCTACTACGCCTATCCGGGCGCCGCGGCGGACCGGAGCTACAACTTCTACGAGCTCTCGCTGGCGGCGAGCCACCCGGTCGGACCCGCGGGGCTCGGCGTCTCGGCGCTCTATTCCCCGGACTTCTTCGCGCAATCGGGCTCTGCCCTCTACGTGGCGGGCACGCTCGAGTTCCCGCTCTCCCATGTGACGCTCAGCGCGAGCCTCGGCAGGCAGACGATCGAGCTGAACGACGTGTTCGGGACGCCCGACTACCTCGACTACGGGGTCGGGGCCGCCGTCACCTGGGAGGCGATCACGGTCGGACTGCGGCTGGTCGGCACGGAGCTCGAGGAGAGCGCGTGCTTCGGCGGCACGACCTACTGCGGCACCCGCGTGGTGATGGACGTCTCGCGCGCCCTGTAAGCCTCGGGCCCCGGGGCACGTCGCCCGGCGCCTGAGACTGACCCTTGAACGGACGAATGAAGACGATGACCGAAAAGACCAGGATGGCCGCCCCCGTCGCCCCCGCGCTCCGCTGGCTCACGGGGCTCTGCCTCGGCGCGCTCGCCGGATGCGGCGCTTCCGGAGGGGGCGAGGACGTGGCGGGCGAGGCTGCCTCCCCGCCCCTCCGGATCGGCTACAGCGACTGGCCCGGATGGGTCGCGTGGGAGATCGCGCGCGAGCACGGGCTCTTCGGACAGAACGGCGTGGCGGTCGAGCTCGTCTGGATGGACTACGTGCCGAGTATGGACGCGTTCGCGGCCGGGGCCCTCGACGCCGTCGCGATGACGAACGGCGATGCGCTGGTCTCCGGCGCGACCGCCCAGAAGCCGTCGACCGCGATTCTCGTGAACGACTACTCCTTCGGCAACGACATGATTGTGGCGCGAAGCGGGATCTCCGGGGTGAGCGACCTGGTCGGCAGGCGGGTGGGGGTCGAGATGGGGTTCGTGGACCACCTGCTCCTGCTCCACGCGCTGGACCAGTCGGGGATCGATCCCGACGAGGTCGAGTTCGTCAACATCCCGACGAACGAGGCGCCGCAGGCGCTGGCCGCGGGGGGTGTCGACGCGATCGCGGCGTGGCAGCCGGCCTCGGGCCAGGCGCTCAAGGTCGTGGCCGGGAGCCAGGCGATCTACACGAGCGCCGAGGCCCCGGGCATCATCTACGACATGCTCCAGGTTTCCAGGGAGAGCCTGGTCGCCCGGCGGGAGGACTGGCTGGCTGTCGTGCGCACCTGGTACGACGTCGTCGAGTACATGAGCGATCCAGTGAACAGGGACGAGATGCTCTCGATCCTGGCCGCGCGCGTGAACCTGACGCCCGAGGAGTACGAGCCGCTCCTGTCCGGCACGTACATCCTGCCGCTCGAAGAGGCGGTGACGGTGCTGACGGGCGCGGAGGAGCTGGGCTTCGGGTCGCTCGCGGGGAGCAGCCGCACCGTCGACCGGTTCAACGTCGAGCACGGGGTCTACGCCGTCGAGGAATTCCAGGACTCCTACATCGATCCGAGCCTCACGCTCGAGGTGGCCCGGGAGCGCGGCCTCGGCGCGACGGAAGAGTAGGCCCGTGGCCGCCAGCTCGCCGCGCGTCCCGTGGTTCGTCGTCGGGCGGGGCCTGCCCCCTCGCCGCGCGTCCGCCCTCATGGCGCTCGCCTTCGTCCTCCCGCTCGCCCTGTGGGGTGCGGTGAGCTACGTGCCGTGGATCTGGCACCCGATGGTGGAGGTCGTGGAAGCCGGGGCGACGGGCCTCCAGGAGGGCAAGCAGTACGGGAAGAGCGACTTCCAGGCCGCCAACGCCTCGGCGGCCCTGGAGGGGCGGGAGCCCGCGGCGGGCCGCCCGGCGAACCCCGTCTTCCTGCCGGCGCCGCACGAGGTGGCGCGGGGACTCTACCGCGTCTTCACGGAGCCGCCGCAGCTGCGCGACGACATCTGGTTCCACGAGAGCGTCGGCCACAGCCTACGGGTGATCTTCTGGGGCTTCTTCTGGTCGTGCGCGCTCGGCGTCCCGCTCGGCCTGCTCGCAGGCACGTTCGCCGTCGTTGCGAGGCTCGTCGAGCCGCCGATCGACTTCATCCGCTACATGCCGGCCCCGGTGTTCGGGGCGCTGATGGTGGCGGTCTTCGGGCTCGCCGACGCGCCCAAGGTCGCGATCATCTTCATCGGCACCTTCTTCCAGATGGTCCTGATCGTGGCGAACACCACCAGGCGCCTGGACCGCTCGCTCCTCGAGGCGGCGCAGACGCTCGGAGCGAGCCGTCGGCAGCTGGTCCGCCACGTGATCGTCCCGGGCGTACTCCCCCAGCTGTACACGGACCTGAGGATCCTGCTCGGCTGGGCCTGGACGTACCTGATCGTGGCCGAGCTGATCGGCGCCAAGTCCGGCGTGACCGCCTACATCGCCCAGCAGGGCCGCTACTTCAACTTCGACCTCGTGTACGCCGCGATCATCGTCATCGGGGTCATCGGGCTGGTGACGGACCAGATCCTCCAGCACGGCGCCCGGGTCCTCTTCCCCTGGCAGCGCGGGGAAGCCGGCCCCGTCACGCGCACCGTCTGGAGCTGGGTCGCGCTCGTCCCGCGCGGGGTCATGGGCCTCGTCCGCCGTCTGCGCCCCGGGCCGCTCTCGCCGGTCTCCGGGCGCGTCGATGTCGCGGCCTCCTGACGCGTCCCCCGATCCGCCTCCGAGTCGCGAGGTCGGAGAGCGGCTCGCCCGCAACCGGGCGCGGCCCGTCGTGCTCTCGATCCGAAGCCTCGAGAAGCGCTACGAGGGCTCCGACGGCTCGTTCCTCGCGCTCAGGGGACTCCACCTCGACGTGCGCCATCGCGAGTTCATATGCGTGATCGGCCGCTCCGGCTGCGGCAAGTCCACGCTGATCCGCATCATCGCCGGCCTCGAGGAGCCCACGGGCGGCGAGATCCTGCTCGACGGCAAGGCCGTGCACGGGCCCGGGCCCGAGCGGGGAATGGTCTTCCAGGCCTACACGCTCTTCCCGTGGCTGACGGTGAGGGGGAACGTCGTGTTCGGGCTGAAGATGGCCGGGGCCGAGCGGGAGCGGGCGGAGTACGAGGCCATGCGGTGGATCGATCTCGTGGGTCTCGGCGGCTTCGCGAACCACTACCCCGACCAGTTGTCGGGCGGGATGAAGCAGCGCGTGGCCATCGCCCGCGCGCTCGCGAGCCGGCCGCGGATCCTGCTGATGGACGAACCCTTCGGTGCGCTGGATTCGCAGACGCGGACCCGCATGCAGGGATACCTCCTCAAGATCTGCCGCAGGGTGGACGTGACGGTGGTCTTCATCACCCACGATCTGGACGAGGCGATCTTCCTCGCCGACCGCGTCGTCGTTCTCCCTCCCCGGCCGGGGCCCGTGCAGCACGTCATGGATGTGCCGCTGCCCAGGCCCCGGCGCCGCGAGCACCTCCTCGATCCCACCTTCATCCGGGCGCGGCGCCACCTGGACGCGTTCATCCACGAGGACGAGCCCGACGACGAGCCCGAAGTGCCGGTGCACGGCCTGGCGGACGAGGTCCGCGACGTGCTTGAGTTCTAGGGCGGAGCATTCTCGGCTCCGGCAGAGGCCGGGCCTCGAGAGTTGGGTTGCCGTGCCGGACTTGTCCGCACCGAGGGGGGGGGCTGATAGAGCCGGATACGCTATTGGCGGCCGATCCCTTGAGCAGCTCCCGCGGTAGCTCGACCTCGAGACTTGCGCCGTTTCATGTCCCCTACCTCGGCAAGGAACCCGTCGGACGGGCCCGAGATGCCGCTCGTCTGCCTCTAAGGCCCGGGAGCCGTGCCTGGCGGCATGGCGGAAGAGGCCCGCCGGGGCCTGGGCTTGAGCGTGGTCGTCACTGACGGTTACGGTCGAACATGCTCCTGCCGGGGAATTCACCGGGGTTCGCTTCCGTTTGACGTGGACAGCCGCGACCCATACGCTGGCCCGCCCGTCACCTGTATGCACAGTGCATTAACCATGACAGGCTCCCACGATGTACGCCGTTGAACGGCTGGCCGCCGTTCGCCCCCGGGCCGGCCTCCTCCTGGCGCTTCTGCCCGGCGGGTGGCTGTCGCCCCTTCCCGGGCATGTCGCCGATTCACCGCCGCCAGATGCTGCGCGCTGCCAGCTGACGCCACCTGCGATGGCCGGCGGCCGCGCTCCCGGGTTGATCGTCGCCGCTGACGTCCTCCTGCCGGACGGACACAGAGCGGACTACGGCGTGCACATCCGCTTCAACGGCCGAATCGGTGCGGTCGGGGACTTCGAGGCCGTGCGACAGGCGCATCCGGACGCCGCCCAGCTGGATTGCCGGGGCAGGGCCGTCCTGTCGCCGGGCTTTGTGAACGCTCACGAACATCCGGCCTACAGTTACGCGTTCCCCGATGCCAGCCTGAATCCAGGCTATGCCCACCGGGACGAATGGCGGCTCGGTGTCGGGGGAAAGCCGCAGTTGCCGTCGCCCGAGCCCCTTTATTTCGATCAGGACGACCCCGAAGCCACCGCGGCCCTCATCGCCATGGAGTTACGGCACCTCCTGGGCGGTGCGACCGCCATCGCCGGGACCGGCGGCGTTCCGGGTGTGATCCGGAACGTCAACCGGCATGTGCGCGAAGGCGATCCCGTCCTCTACGATGCCGAAGCGGAGGTCTCGACCTTCCCGTTTTCCCCTCAGGTGGTCGAGGACCTTCGGGACGAATGCGCCGGCGGAGCCGCCTACCGCTTCCCGGCCGCCAACGACGACCTGGCCCATATGGCCTACGTTGCGCACGTGGGCGAGGGCAGGTCTTCAAGCTGCGCAGCGAGGGCGGAGGTAGCACGCTACCTCGAGCGCGTGCAGCGGCGCGACCGACGCTACGCCCTGGTTCACGGAGTGGCCACGGACCGCGCGGACTACGCCGCGATGCGCGAGTTCGACGTCACGCTCGTGTGGTCGCCGCGCTCCAACCTCGCCCTGTACGGCCAGACGGTCGACATCGCGGGCGCGCTGGAGCACGACGTGCGCCTCGCCCTCTCGACGGACTGGTCCCCGAGCGGTTCGTTCAACATGCGCGAAGAGGTCGCCTGCGCGCGGCAGGTGGCGGGACAAGCCGACGCCGTGTTGTCGCCCGAAACGCTCTGGCGCATGGCCACCGTCAACGGGGCCTACGCGCTGGGCGTGGAAGATCGGTTCGGCGCGATCGAGCCCGGACTGCGGGCCGATCTGATGCTGATCGAATACGCCGGAGGCGACCCGTACGACACGGTGCTGACCGCCACGGACGAGGAGGTTCTGGCAACCTGGATCGACGGCCGCGCGATTCTCGTTTCCGATCAGCTGGGCGAAGGACTCGGGACCGATGACTGCGTGGCACTGGACGGCATGGCGCCCAGGGTGTGCGGCGTGCTCGGCGCCTTCGGATTCCCGGCTGCGCGTTTTGGCGAATACCTGGAGAACATCGTGCCCGTGAACGACACCACTGGACAGGCGGCCTGCGGACCGCCCCGCCCGGGATCGCCTTGAGGCCCGCTACCCGGTCGGGTCGAAATCGGGCGCGTCGCCTCGGGACCCGCCGGCAGCCGCGTGGCGGCGGTGCCGGCGTTGCGTGAACGAGAGAGCGCCAGTGCGCTGTCGCCACGCTTCGAGAGTCAAAGTGCCACCCACGCCTCGTACGATGCTGTGTCCGCCATCACTTGTAGCGCCGTGATCGGCGGCTCCGGCGTACAACTACCCGGCGAGAGCGCTACGAGGGGCGAGCGGGGTGACAGCGCCTCGGGCGATCGCAACCCCCATTCCCGTGTGGACCGGGCGACCTGACGTGCCGGGCCGTCGTCCGCCACAAACGCGAGGGCATGTGCCGGGCCCTGCCTCTCTTCTTGGCTCACTTGACCCGCGTTTGTCAGTCAGGGCCGCAGACTCCGGGGAAGTCCGACTATCTTGGGGCCCGATGAGCCCACGAGCGGTTTTCTCGGCCCTGTTCGTCTTCGCATGCCTGAGCCTTTCGGCCCGTGCGGCCATGGCCCAGGAGGGCGAGATCAGGGGCGGGGTCGTCGACGCGGCGGGTGTTCCCCTTCCCGGCGCGTCCGTCACGCTGAGCGGCGAGGGACCCGGGGCCACGCGGGAGGCTCTCGCCGACGACCGGGGCCGGTTCGTCTTCACCCGAGTCGCGCCCGGCACCTACGCGCTCGGCGTCTCGCTCGACGGCTTCCGTCCCGTGACGGTGGAGGGGATCGCCCTCGCCGGCGAGCCGGTCGTCCGGCTCGGAGCCATCACGCTCCATGCCCTGTTCTTGGTCGACCCCGTCGTGGTGACGGCGACGCGCTTCGTGGAACCCCTCGGCCGGGTGCCGATGAGCATCACCGCGGTGGGGGGCGTCGACCTCGAGCGGCGGGCGATCGGGACCCTCACGGAGCTGGCGCGTTGGGCGGCCGGCCTCACCGTCGTCGACCAGGGCGCGCGCGGCAGCAACGTGGTCATCGCCCGCGGCCTCCACACCGACGCGTTGACCGGCTCCGAGCAGGCCGGCAACAACTACAACAACGGGGTCGCCACCTACCTCGGCGACATCCCGCTCGCCATCGACCTCAGGCTCCGTGACATCGAGCGCGTGGAGGTGCTCCTCGGACCCCAGGGCACGCTCTACGGCGCCGGGACACTGGCCGGTGCCGTCCGCTACCTGCCGCGCAGGCCCCGGACCGTGCGGCGCACGCTTGAGCTCAGGGGCGACCTCTTCGGCCTCGCCCACAGCGACGGAGCGGGTTCGGACGCCGGCCTCACCCTCAACCTGCCCCTCGTCCCTGGACGCCTGGCGGTCCGCGGCTCCCTCGACCGGTACTCGGATCCGGGGTTCATCGACTACGACTACCTGCTCCGCACGCCCGGCGTCTCGGAGCCGGAGCCGAGCCCCTCCGGTCCCCAGGCCGCCTCCGCCCATCTCACGAGCGAGCCGGACGCCAACACCGAGACGACCGTCTCGGCGCGGCTGTCGCTGCTCTGGCAGCCGACTCCGACGCTCGGGGCGCTACTCGCCTACCACCTGCAGGATCAGAGCGTCGGCGCCAGGCAGGTCAACCACGCCCGTTCGTTCGGCACCGGACGCTACGTCGCGGCCCACCGCTACCTCGAACCCAACGAACGAAGGAACCAGTTATGGAGCCTCGAGCTGTCGTGGGCGCCAACGGGTGCCGACGTGACAGCGGCCGTCGGCTACTCGCGCTTCGGGGCCGAGGGACAGCGCGACCAGACGGACCTGCTCATCCAGGAGTTCGGGATCGCGGGGCTACTGCCCGGCGACTTCCCCGCGCTTGCGCGGGCGCGCGCCGCTGACCCGGACGTCTCGGCCACCGACGTGACGTCGGCCTTCCGCGCTTTCTCGGCCTACACGCGCGAATCCTCGACGGAGGAGCGCCTCAACCTAGAGACGCGCGTGGCCTCAAGGAGTGCGGGCCCGTGGCGCTGGGTCGGAGGGGTCTTCTTCAACCGCTACGAGAGCCGCAGCACGAGCCACGAATTCACCCCGGGACTGACCGAGTTCTCGGGTGTCACGCCCGTCCTCGACGGAAGCCCGGTGGCTGAGCCCATCGAGTACTACAGCCTGGGGACCGGCTTGGTCGAGGAGCGGGCGGTCTTCGGAGAGATCTCGCGCGACTTGGGTGAGGGGTGGCGCCTGACGGCGGGCGGCCGGGGGTTCAGCTACCGCATCGAGACGGGAAACCTCACCGAGTTCCCGTATACGCCGCTCTATAACTCGCCCTTCACCGACTACGCCTCCGACGACCGCGGGATGCTCTTCAAGGCGAGCGTGAGCTACCGCGTCGGCGAGGAGACGACCGCCTACGTCACTCGCTCGGGAGGCTACCGCATCGGAGGTAGCAACAACTTCAGGGTCTGCACCGAGGAGGAGATCGCCCTGCTCGCCGACGCCGATCCCACGAACGACCCGCCCCAGTCGGGGTGCATCTACCCGGACCAGGTCTTGGTCCAGCCCGACATCACGACGAACTACGAGGTCGGGGTGCGGCGCTCGTGGGCGGGCGGGCGGTTCCGGGCGAGCGCCACGCTGTTCCACGTCGACTGGACGGACATCCAGGTGGCGGGACTTACGCCCTTCAGCGCCCAGCCGATCACGCTGAACGGCGCGGGGGCGGTGAGCCGGGGCATCGAGTTGGTCGGGGCTGCGGCCCCGGCGGGCGGGCTCCGCCTCCGCGGATCGTGGTCCTACACTAGGGCTGAGCTGAGCCAGGACTCGCCCGGGCTCCTGGAGGGAGGCGCCGACGCGTTCCGGGGCGACCGGCTGTCGGGAGCCCCACAGCACCAGGGGAACGTGCTCGCCTCCTGGGCGCGCCCGCTCGGAGCCTCATCGGCCCTGGAAGTGCTCTACGGCTACACGTACGTCGGCGACGTGCTCACGCGCGTCGGGCTCCGCGCCGGCGGCGAGAGGCTCAGCGCCTACGAACTCCACAACGCCTCCGTCTCCGTCTCCAGGGGCACCTGGACGCTCGCTCTCTACGCGGAGAACCTGCTGAACGAGTACGCGGTGACCGGCGTGCGGCAGACGCCCGGGCAGATCGGGCTCACCCGGGACGGATTCCGCTCACGCCGCTACTTCCACAATGTGCTCACTCCCAGGCGGATCGGCGTGCGCGTCGGCTACGCGTTCGGCGACGACTAGGTGGACAGCTGCCTGCTGGCCGGGGCCTTGAGCCAGGTCCGGGGTGGCTATCTATATCAGAGAAACTGTGGCGTCGGTTTTTCATACAGGTTTTAGTTCAGGCCTGGATCCCACTCCTCCCCTTGACGTAGAAACCAAGCTTCGGGGAAGCTGGACGGCACGGGCCAACGACGCCCGTGCCGTATTCTTGCTTCGACTACGGGCCTAGGGGACTGTAAACAAATGCGCAGCGACCATCAATGAGCAACTTCGGTGTAATTAACTGGACGATTTTGATCGTCTACGTTGTTGGTAACTTGTTGCTGGGATTTGTGTTGAGCAAACGTATTCACACAGCACAGGATTATTTTCTCGGGCGACGAACGACACCGTGGTGGGCGATAGGCATCTCTGTCGTCGCAACCTACATCAGCGCGCTGACATTTCTTGGCGGACCGGCCTGGGCATACTCCGAAGGCTTCTCCGTCATTCTTATTCACATCAATTATCCGATCGCGATTTCCATCGTTATAACAGTGTTCCTACCGTTCTTTTATAAGAGCGGCGTTGCCTCAATTTTTGATTACCTGGAACGGCGGTTTGGACTGCCGGCTCGAACCGTCATGTCCGGCGTGTTCTTGTTCGGGAACGTGGCGTACTCGGGAATCATGCTCTACACAACCGCCTTGGTCCTCGAATTCATTACCGGTATCGATGTTGTAAACTCCATTTTAATCGTTGCTGTTGTGGCACTTACTTATACGATGCTCGGTGGCATCATGGCAGTTATCTGGACCGATGTCATTCAGACGGTGATTCTATTTCTCGGTGCAATCATCACTGTTGCTCTACTAATAGGAGGTCTACCCGAGTCTCTGTCCGGTACATTGCAGACCTTGCAGGCTCAGGGCAAGACGGATCCGTTTGAATATTCATTTGATCCGTCGAAAGTAGCAACGATTTGGACCGGCATCATCGCTATGTCCATATATCATGTTACCGTTTACGGCGTAAATCAGATGATGGTGCAACGAACGCTTGCAGCGAAGACCATTGGAGATGCCAAGAAGGCATACATCTTACTCGCCTATGTCGCCATATTTATTTACATCCTATTTTTCGGTATGGGGCTGCTTTTTAATAGCTACTACGGCGGACGTGAATTTGAAAACGGCAACCTGATCGTGATGGAGTTTGTCGCCACGATGGGCTTTCCCGGACTCATGGGCGTCATTACCGCCGCCATTGTGGCTGCGGCCATGTCGAGCCTGGACTCAAGCCTGAACTCGATGGCGACAGTGACCACGCTCGATTTTTATCAGAAGTTCTTTCGAAAAAAGGGTTCCGATGGGCACTTTTTAGTTGCTTCTCGTTGGTTCACGGTCTTGTGGGCGATTGTAATGATCGTACCCGCAATCATCTACACAAGGAGCGACGGTTCCGTTTTGGAGTTACTGAGCAAAATGGGATCTTTCTTCGTTGGTGCAAAATTATCGATGTTCGGGCTCGGCTTCTTTTCCAAACATGCGACCGAGAGAGGAGTCTTGATCGGCGTAGTTGCCGGATTCATATCGCTATTCTATGTTGAATTCTATGCCGATGTCGCTTGGCCTTGGTATTGTGCGATTGGTGCCATTGTAAGTACGGCGGTGGGATGGACAGCCAGCGTATTGATCGACGGATGGCAGGACCAATACTCGCTCTATACTGTCAAAGGCCAGTTCAGCAAATACCGGCGTGAACAGTTGCCCATGAAACAGGACAAGTGGTACGTTGTACCCGGTAGGATTGACCGAGCAAGCTGGTGGCTTTTGGCCTATTTTGTTCTATTTGTGTTGTCCTTGGGGCTGGTCGAGCGGCTAATTTAGTATTGACATCAGAAGTGGGAGCGGAGAGGAGTGGAACGAAGTCCGCGACTTGGCCGCCGCACGGCTCAACTTCCGTCCGTGGCGCGGGCTCCGAGGTATGCCACTCCGAGGGTGAGGACGCCGACCTCGCGTCTCCAAAGCACCTTGCCCGAACCGATGTCGAGGGCGGCCGCCCCGCCGGGCTCGTCCACCCGGCCCTCCCAAGTAACGTAGGCGATCTCACCGGCGGGATCGATGACAACCCCGTGCGGGAACGTCGCACCGGGCAGTGCGACGCGTCGCACCTCCGTCAGGGTGGCCGGGTCGAGCACCGAGACGGACCCGCCCCGGCGGTTCGCAACCACCAGGAGCCGTCCGTCCACCGAGCCCGCAATCTGGGCCGGTCCTCGGCCGACCGCGACCGTCCCCTCAGGGTCCCCGGTCCGGGAGAAAGCCCGCACCTCGCTGGTTCCGGCCATGGTGACGTAGAAACGAGTGCCGTCGGGGCTCCACGCGGCGTTCATGGGCGTGTAGGGCGCCGCCCCGGCCGTGTCGGGTTCGGGTCCCGCGGGAAAACGGGTCAGCGTCGTTGCCGAGCCCACATCCATCAGGGCGATCTCGTCGGAAAGCGAGCAGGTCACCGCGACGCTGATCCCGGTCGGGTCGACGGCGGCGTGGTGGGGGGCCGGGCACACCAACGGCATGGCCGCCACGGTCAGGTCGTGCACATCGACGATGGCCACGCGGCTCTCCTTCCCCAGACCGCCCCGCCAGTAGTCCGCAATGAAGGCGCGGCCGCCGTCGGGCGTGAGCTCCACCCGTGCCGCCCCGGGAAGGTCGAGCTCGAGGCGCCCGACCAGCCGGTCCCCGTCAGTCTCGTACTTCCAAAGGGTGGGGTGGCCGTGGGCAAGCGTCACGTACCAGTGGCGCCCGTCGGGGGCGACGGTCACGCCGTGGGGCTCGTCGGTCTCGGTGCGGCGCCGGTCAAGCGAGACGGTGCGCAGGACGGTCCCGTCGCGCGCGTCCAGCACGTGGACTTCGTCCGTGAAACCGGAGGTGATGTACAAGCGCGGAGCATGCTCTTTCGGACGATCCGGCGAACGGCCGCAGGCGACCGTCAGCAGCAGCGGGACGAGGGTTGCGAGTCGACGCGGCATCCGAGTCGTGCCGGTTCCCGGCCGAACGGCCCAGCCACGCCACGGCCTCACCGGCCGGGCTCCAGCACGACCAGTCCGCGGTTCAGGTCCGATGCGTACAGCTTGCCGTTGCCGTGAAGTTGGGGCGACCACGCGCAGGTGGCCGCGGGGTCCAGCATGCAGTCCTCGCCTGCCCCCGCGTACCGGATGAAGGCGGCCTCGCGCCCCTGCCGCTCGAGCCGGCCCATCAGCTCGCCCGTGACGTCCAGCATCCGCACGCCCTGCTCGTACCAGGCCAGGTAGAGGGTGCCTGCGTCCTCATCCAGCCAGTAGTTGTGCGAAGTGGAGCCCGGGACCTCGTAGGTTGCCACCTCGCGCGGTCGCGTGATGTCGCTCAGGTCCACCACGTGCATGATCCCGGACGGTCCCATGGAATGGCCGAACTGCTCCTCGCCCACGAAGGCGTAGCCGGCCTCCGGCCAGTACCAGACGTTGTGGGTCTCGCCGCCCAGGTCCGAGAGGCGGCTCACCTCGACCGGGTTGGCGGGCGACCCACCCGCCATGCCGTTGCCCACATCCACGATGATGAGCCCGGCATCCCAGTGGGACAGGAAGGCGAGTCCGTCGCGCACGTAGACGTCGTGAAGGAAGCTCGAGCCGCCGTAGAAGCTGGCGGCCAGCCGCGGGGACGCTGGGTCGGAGACGTCCAGGATACGCAGGCCGCCGCCCACGCCGTCCACCACCAGATAGGCGTAGTCCCCCTCCAGCCAGGCGTTGTGGACGCCCGGTTCGAGGCCGGTCGAGAAACGGCTGACGACCCGCGGATGGGCGGGGTCGGCCAGGTCGAAGAACGTGACCCCGTTGCGTCCGCCATCGCTCGCGTCTCCGCCCTCGTGCGTGAGCACGCCCAGGCGGCCGTCCGCCCGGATCTTGACATCGTTGACCGTGCGAGCGTCCACCGTGATCGAGTCGGAGAGCGTCGGTATGCCCGAACCGTCCAGCGTCCATGCGTAGAGCCGGTTGCCCACCTCCCCCTCGCGGATGCCCCAGGTGCCGGTGTAGGCGTAGTGGCCGTGAACCCAGAGGTCGGAAGTATGGCGGGCGTCGACGCGACCCGTCCCCACCAGACGAAGCGAACCGCGAATGCCGCGCGGGCGAACCGTCACGGGCATGCCGGCCGTAGCCATGCGCACGCTGCCGTCCTTCGTGACCGCGGTGCGGGCGACGATCGTCACTTCGCCGGCGGCGTAGGGGACGAACCGGCCCTCGGCGTCGAACATGCCGCCGCCCGCCGGCGTCACGGACCACGCGACTTCCGCTCCCTCGACCAACGCGCCCGCGCTGTCCCGGACCTGGGCCGCGTAGCGGACCACGTCACCCTGGCGGACGCTGCCGCTCCCCGAGGAGATGGTGATGTGGGTGCCGTCGACCGCTGCGGCAGCGCGCGCCAGCTCGACCTGCGAGGCTTCGATGTCGATGCCGTGCAGCTGGCCCGGTTCGACCGCCTCCGCGAGACCGACCGAGATGGTGCCCGGTCCGCAGCCGAGATCGAGGATACGCTGTCGGGCCTCGAGATGCGGGAGCAAGTAGCGGGCATGGCTCTGCGCGCTGCGGCGACTGAGCATCTCGCGGAATTCCTGGCTGTAGCCCATGGTGTACTCGGCGGTCTCGTGCGTGCTCTCGGACATGGATACCGGCTCCTGTTCGGTTCTGTCCCCGCTGGGGGGTGGCGGAGTTCGAAGGTAGGGGGGCGGCTCCCGACTCGCCTTCTGAGCCGCGCGTCGGCCGCGGCTCCCGGTGACGCGAGGAATCGCCCTGGCCCGGCAGCCTCGCTCGGTCATCGACGGGCCCCGGAGCCGGCCGGATCCGGACCGCGCGCGACCGGAGGCCGACGTCTACCGGAGGCCTATTTCCTGACGAAGCCGAAATAGACGTAGAGTCCGACCAGAGCCGTGACGAGCACGAGACCGATGTTTCCGTAGCGGGGGCTGACCTGCAGTCCCAGGAACAGGACGAACGAGAACGCGAGGTAGAGAGTGGTGATGACGGCGGCGTGAGCGAGGAACTTGAGGACGCCGCGCCTCCTTCTAGAGCCTCTCACGCTCTGGCGCCTCCCCTTCCCGCTGCGCCCGTGCGCAGCGCTGCTCCGGTGGCTCATGGCCTCCGACACATCTCATGCCCCCAGTCGCGTCGAAGTTGCTTTGAACCTGCGCGTGCGACAAGTCGCCGTAATCATGCATCCGAAACGCACTGACCACGTCGCCTTTGAAGGTGGCCGTGGCGCGATCGTCGGTCGTGACCGTTTCAGGCCAGAACGAGCCGCGGAACCCCAAAGGCGGCATGAGGCCGAGGCAGTTTCGGGAGGTCTGTGGGAACAACTACGCACGATCCTTCGTGAGGAACTACGGCTGATCGAGAAGCGGCTGGACGCCGTGGAGAAGGCGATACTAGTTGTGAGCGGATGCGGCGGACGTGAGGCAGGACCGGGCCAAGCCCAACGTGGTTCAGAACACAACCACCGCCCCGCTCTTCCTCGCGTTGCGCTGTTTCCTCAGCCTGGCCACGCCGGTCGGGTGGTTCGGGCCGTCGCAGGTGCCTGCCGGATTGGGGTCGGCGTGGCCGCCGGGAGCGCTCGGCGTACTAGCACGGCCCTCACAAAGCGCTCGACGTCATCGGTATCCCACACCGCCTCGCCGTGATGCAGGACCAGGATCCGCCCGTCCCGATCGACGACCCACGACGTGGGCAACCCGCGGAGCCCGAACTCCCGCGGGATCGGGTCAACCTCCAGATAGATCGGCAGCTCGTAGGGGTGCCGCCGCAGATGCCGTCGCACGGCTCGCTCTCCCTCGGCAGCCACGATCAGGAACCGGACGTCAGTGTCAGCCAAGCGCGCGACGAGGCGCTCGATCGTCTCCATTTCCCGAACGCACGGCGTGCACCACGACGCCCACAGGTTGATGAAGAGCACATTCCCGCGAAACGCTTCAAGCTCGACCGGGTCGCCGTCGAGCGGACGGATCGTCCAGTCGTAATCTGCGTGCCCGTAGACCGTGAGGTCCTTTTCCGTCCCGTTTTGGGCGACGGCGCGCGCGGGTCCCAACGAGAGGAGCGCGGCCAGGGCGACGGCCGCCGCGCGCGTGCTCAACGGCTCACTCCGTATCGTAGCCCGAGCATGGCGTGGCGGCCCCGCATGGGTCCGTAGATGTACGCCGTATCGAACGCATCTCCGAAGGGGTTGGCCGGGTCGATGAGCGGACTGGGCTGCGTGAAGTCGAAGACGTTCTTCACGGACAGATAGAGCGCGGCACGGGCGTCGAGGGTCAGCGTGGCCTGCACGTTGTGGACCGAGTAGGTAGGCGATCGCTCGGGTCGGGCGAAGGGCTCGTCGTAGCTCGGCAACCGCATCGGGCCGGTAACGCTGCCCGTGTAGTCCAGGCTCAGCGGGAGGGACCGCATGTTGTAGGTGGCGCCGAACACCGCACGCACACCCGCAGCGAAGAAGTCCTTCTCCCGGCCTCCGCCCGCATCCACCGAGTACACGTCCTGGACGGTCACCCCGGCGGAGTACAGGAAATGGTCGAAGTCGATGTTCTGGTTGAACGCGACGGAGATACCCCGACTCACGGCGTGCCCGCTCAGGTTGTCGTAGACGATCAGATTGGGGTCGACGTCGTAGTCGGGGCGGATCCTGTTCGAGAAGCGAGTGTGGAACAGGTCGAGGTCGATCATCATCGGGTTGGGCCCGAACCCGACGATCTGGTTCACGTTCAGCGTGACGCTGTGGGAGCGCTCCGGTGCCAGCTTCGAGGCGATCACGACGTCGCGTGCGCCCGAGAGCGCGGCGTGGTCCTCAGTGAAGAGGTTGACGACGCGGAAGCCGGTACCGGCGTTCAACCGAATCGCGGTGTGCTCCTTCGCGTCCCACTTCAGCGCCAGGCGCGGGGACGGAATCACGCCGTGTTCATCGTGATGGTCGGCCCGAAATCCAGCCAGAACCGTCAGCGCGCCACCGGCCATCCGCACTTCGTCCTGGGCGAGGAGTCCGGGGATGAGCCGCCTGTCGATCCCGGCCGTGGCGGGTGTGTTGTCGTCGTAGGTCTGGTACCGCGCCGTGGCGCCGATCAACAGGTCGTGCCGACCGACCATCCGCCCCCACAGGGCGTTCGCGAAGACGATGTGCTGACTGGCGTCGTAGTTCGAGTCGCCGTACCAGGAGTCCTGGTCGTGCCATGCGTAAGAGCCCTCGAAACGGACATCGTCGGACCAGCTCGGGAGATACGCGCCGAGCACCTCGACCCGATTCGTACGGATCGACTCGCCGTAGACCTCGCTGCTTCCGCGGTCAGCGGCACTCCACGCCTCGACCCCGCCAAACCGATCCTCGTAAATGTACCGCGTGGTCAGCGATGCCCACCCCCGCCCCTCGGAGCTCCAAGCCATTTTCCCGAAGACGACCCCGCGCCTGTTGAGCGGAAAGTCGGTGAAACCGTCCCCGTTGTCGTCCACGAAGCGGGAATTGTACGCCACGTTGCCCGACAGGACGCCGCTCACGGTGCCCGGTTTGGTCGAGAGGGCGAAGTCGACGTTGCCTTCCGCGTCGGAGGTTCCCGAAGCATTCAGCGTGAAGCGCGGCGTGAAGCGCGGATCCTTCGTGATGACGTTGATCACCCCGGCCATGGCCTCGGACCCGTATAGCGTCGACGACGGACCCTTGATGATCTCCACCTGCTGGATCAGCGCCGGGTTGATCCCGTTGAGACCGTAGACCGACGCGAGAGAGCTCATGATCGGCATGCCGTCGATGAGCACCGCGGTGTATGGGCCCTCCATTCCGTTGATGCGGAGGCTGTTGGTGTAGCAGACGCCGCAATCGACCTGCTGGTAGAGACCGTTCACGTGACTGATCGCCTCGACCAGGTTGTTCGTCGCGTTGCGCTGAAGGACGGCCCGAGGCACGACGTTCACCTTCACGGGCGAGGCCGACACGGACGCCGCCTTCATCGTCGCGGTCACCGTGATCGCGTCCAGGGCCACCGGATCCCGAACGAGCGTGATGACGGCAAGCGCAGCTTCCGGGCCCACATCGACCTCCGTCTCGACCGCCGCGTATCCCTGGGCCGAGACGATGACCGTCACTGGGCCGACTTCGAGCCCGGTTAGGCGGAAACGGCCATCGGCGTCCGCCCGGACACTGCGCGGGGAGCCCTTCAGCGCCACACCGGCGTACGGGATGGCCCGGCCCGAATCGTCCACGATCCGGCCCTCGACGCTCAGGGAGACGTCTTGGCCCGCGCGGGCCGGGTTCTGCGCGGCGAGGGGCACGGGAAGGGTCAACACGAGGAGGAGTGCGCACGCCGCAGCGGATACGATTCCACGGCGGCTGTACACTGGATGACTCAACGCGCTCATTTAGACGACTTGGGCCCGGCTTGGATTTCAGACTCGCCTAATCCTCAAATTTAGTTGAGCCTAATTTATCCGGGGCCGAGATCTTGTCAACGCCTCGATGCCATCCCCTGTTTGTGCAGGCCCACCGGGTGCGTTCGGACGGATCGGACCGTCGGGCCCGGCTCTTGAGGCCTTTTCCACAGATCGTGCCCGGCACATGTTGCTTGGACCTGGGCGGCTGTTTGCCCGCGTCGTGGCAGATCACCCGACCATTCACGACCCGAGGTGCGATGATGAGGATGCGTGGCGCTGGATCGCTCCCGCTGGCCTTGCTGGTCGTAGCGGGATGTGGAGGGGAGGCCGAAGGGGGCAGCGAAGCTGAGGCGCCGGCGGCGGCAGAGGCACCCGAGCTTGCGTTGCCCGACACGACAGCGGAAGCGGTCTGGGCCCACCTGACCGCCTCGGACTACCAGTCGTGGGAGCTGTGGCCCGGCACGGACGCGCTCTACGCCGGCACGGAGCCGCACGGCATGCTCCTCACCACCTACGTCAATTCGGTCATGGCCGAGGCGCTCGCTGAGGGCCGCACGACCGAACTGGCCGACGGCGCGATCGTCGTGAAGGACAACTACATGCCCGACAGCACGTTCGCCGCCAGCACGGTCATGTACCAGGCTCCCGGGGACTACAACGCCGAGGGCAACGGCTGGTGGTACCTGAAGCGGAACGCGGACGAGAGCGTGGACGCAGCGGGCGGCGCCGGCACCGGCTGCCACGGATGCCACGTGGCGGCCGAGGGTGAGGACTACCTCTTCACGTCCCTGCCCGAGTCGGTGGACATGGCGGGTGACGGCCCTTGACCGGCGAGTGACCGCGAGCGGGGGCAGGGCGTCGTGACGCCGTCGGTCGTCGTCGACACCAACGTCTTCGTCGCGGCTGGCTTCCGGCCGGCCAGCGCTTCGGGTCGCCTGATCGAGGCGGTCCGCCGCGGCGCGGTGTGTCTGCTCTGGAGCGAGGCGACGCGCCGCGAGACGGAGTCGCTTTTGCGCAAGATACCGCCGCTCTCCTGGGAGTCGGTCGCCGACCTGTTCCTCGAGCCCAATCGGCGGTCGAGCACCGCCGAGGCGGACGCTTTCTCGATGGTGGCGGACCCGGAAGACAGGAAGTTCGCCGCGCTGGCGGCATCATGCGGAGCCACCTTGATAAGCCTCGACCACCACTTGCTGGGAGCTCAGCTCAGTGAGAGCTGCACGGTCAGGACGCCGAGCGAGTTCCTCGACTAGAGCCCGGGCTCGGCTGCTGGAGCACGCTCTCGGGCCGCCGCCGCTGGGTGGGCGCGTCCCCTGGGCGGGATGGCGGGCGGCGAGCTCGTGATCGAGCTCGGGCGCGTGCCGACGATCGGGGCCCGCGTGTGAGGTACGATCTCGACAGGCTGCGCGGCGACGTCTTCGGCGGCGTGACCTCCATGGTCGTGGCCGTGCCGGTCGCTCTGGGTTTCGGCATCGCGTCCGGCATGGGGCCGGCGGCCGGCCTGTACGGGGCCATCATCGTCGGCTTCTTCGCTTCCGCGTTCGGCGGCACGCGCACCCAGATCTCCGGCCCCACGGCACCGATGACGGTCGCCATGGCGGTCGTCCTCACCAGCTACGCGGACACGCTCGTCGAGGCCCTGAGCGTGGTCGTCCTGGCCGGGCTGCTGCAGGTGCTCCTGGGGTTGTCCAAGGTCGGCCGCCTCGTCGCCTACACGCCGTATATGGTCGTTTCCGGGTTCATGTCGGGCATCGGCGTCATCATCATGTTGATGCAGGCGCTGCCGGCCCTCGGAGCATCCGGCGAGGTGGGCGGGCCCATGGGTGCGGCCCGGCTCTTGCCGGAGGCGTTGAGCAACGTCGATACGAGCGCCTTCGCCATCGCCGCTCTGACGCTCGCGGTCGGATTCCTCTGGCCGCGAAGGCTCCAGAGGTTCGCGCCCGGCCCGCTGGTAGCGCTCGTGGCGGGCACGACCCTGGGCGTGCTCTGGCTGAAGGACGCGCCTGTCATCGGCCCGGTGCCCACGGGCCTGCCGGCGTTGCAGCTGGGGCTGCCGTCGGCCGACTTCCTGCTCGGTGCGCTGGAACCGGCGATCGTGCTCGCCCTGCTCGGCTCGGTGGACAGCCTGCTCACTTCGCTGGTGGCCGACTCGCTCACCGGCAAGCGCCACAACCCGGACCGGGAACTGGTCGGTCAGGGCATCGGCAACATGGTGGCCGGGCTGTTCGGTGCGCTGCCCGGCGCCGGGGCGACCATGGGCACGGTGACCAACATCCGCTCCGGCGCATCGACTCCTGTGTCGGGCATGGTGCGCGCGCTTCTCCTGCTCGCGTTGGTGCTCGGCCTCGGCCGCCTGGTCGAGCCGATCCCGCTGGCGGTGCTGGCAGGCGTGCTGATGAAGGTCGGCTGGGACATCGTCGACTGGCGGGTCCTCACCCGAGTTCACCGTATGCCCGCCGACCACCTCCTGGTCATGCTGACGACCCTGTCTCTGACGGTGTTCGTCGATCTGATCACGGCGGTGGCGATCGGGCTCATCGCCGGCGGGATGGTGCATGCCCGGCGGCTGGAAAGGCTGGAACTCGACAGCGTGGTTTCGGTGCCGCTGCTGGAAATGACCTTCTTCGCCGGCCGCGAGACGCCCGCGCGTGTGGACCCGCACGCGGCACGGGTCGGCATGGTGGCACTCAAGGGGACCCTGAGCGTCGCCTCGTCCCACAGACTCGTCGGCGTGATCGGTCTGGACATCAAGGAGCACGAGGTCGTCATCTTCGATTTCTCCGGCACTACCTATATCGACGACAGCGCCGCCATCACGATCGAGCAACTCCTGGACATCGCCGCCGAGTCTGGGACCGAGTGCGTCGTGATGGGTCTCTCCGACGGCGCCGCCACGATGCTGCGGAGCCTTGACGTCCTGGACCGTGTGCCCTCGAGCCGGATCGTCGGAACGCTGGACGAGGCGCGCGATGTCGCGTTTGAGATTCTCGAGACCAACCCCGCGCCCCCGGCTCGAGAGCCCGGCTCCGGCGCTCGATGAACGGCGGCACTCCGCAGGCGGGAGTCTCGTTGCGTCGCCGGGACGCGCTCACTGCTGACTGGGACACCGGAAGGGGGTCGCGCACGGGGTCCCGGCCGCTTCCAGAGGCCTGAGCTATCCCGGTTAGATGCACACGGAGAGGAAATGTCGCGCGCTGGCAGGACCGCTGGAGTGGACTCTCAGGCGGGACGCGCTGAAGATCGCGATGGCCGGAGCGGTCGTCTTCCGGCGACACGGCCGCAGCCCCTATCCGACCATGTCCTCCAGTCCCCTCGCTGGATCCAGGCTTGCCAGAAACCCGTCTACCGGCAGGCAGAGCACGCCCTTTCGCTTCAGTCGCTGCTCGCCTCGGTGGAGCAGGATGAGGCGGGCTTCAGGATACTCGTCGCCGAAGGCTCGCAGTCCACGGAGATCGGCGGGACGGATCCGGTCGGCGTTCATGACGTCGATGCCCCAGATGCCGGACGCCCCGTAGACGACGAAATCCACCTCGGCACCCGCTCGCGTGCGCCAGTAGTAGAGCTTGCCGTCCGTTCCCGAGTAGGCAAGCCACGCGCGCAGGTGCTGCGCGATGAGTCCCTCGAGAGCGGGGCCGGAGATCTCGTCGGGCCGGTCGAGGGGCCCCCTCGGACGAAGGCTTCGGAAGACGCCGCAGTCGAAGTAGAAGAAGCGGGGATGCGCAATGAGGCGCCTCTTCGCTCGCCGCGTGAAGACGGGGAGACGGAATGCCAGCAACAGGTCTTCGAGCAACTCGAGGTATCCCGAGACGGTGGATCGGCTCGTCTCGCACTCCCGCGCGACTTCGCTGATGTTGAGCGTCGCCGCGTGGGAGAAAGCAGCGGCCTCCAGGAAACGTGAGAAGCTGCCCACATCCCGGGTCAGGCCCTCGGACCGCACTTCCTGCTCCACATAGAGGGAAGCATAGGCCGCCAGTGCCGACGGCGGGTCGTCGGAGGAAAGGACGGTCGGGACGGTTCCCAGTGCGAGGGCGCTCGACAGATCGAACCCGGATCCGAGCTCCCGGGCCATGAAGGGATGCATTGTCCGTAAGATCGCGCGTCCGGCCAGCAGGTTCGCCCCTCCGCGGCGCAGCTTCCGGGCGCTGGATCCGGTCAGGACGAACCGGCATCGGACCCCGCTCTCCATGAGCTCGTGCACGACATTGAGGAGTTCAGGTACCCGCTGAATCTCGTCCACCACAACGTCTCCGCCGGGCCGCGCGGCGCGGACCAGCTCCCGAAGTCGCTCCGGGCGGGCAGCGAATCGGCGGAATTCCTCGGCGCGCAAGAGATTCACGACGAGCGCGTCGGGAAGCTCTTGCAGTAGCCAGGTTGTCTTGCCTGTCCCGCGTGGGCCGAAGAGGAAGAAGCTTCCCTGAGGAACTGTGAGGAATCGCGGTAGAGTCGTCATAATGACGGGCAAAATAACGACAGAGACGTCATTTTACAAAGAATACTGCAGTCACGGTGGTGGCGATGGACCGCACGGTCTGCGCGTTGGGAATCTCGCTAGACGGAGGCTCAGCGGGCATCCGAGGAGAGGGAAGGGGTCGAACACGTAGATGCAATCGCCCCAGGAAGATGGAATCCCCAATGCGTTGTCTGCCCGGTGCTGGCAACATCGCTCGTGCCCGCTCGATGCGTTACCGATGCCGCTCGGGCGGGCAGGGGAGCCCCCAGGGAACCCGAGACGAATGGAGGCTCGCCGCCTAGGGCGGCTCGCCGCGACGTTCCCGAGGTCAGACTACCGTTCGCAGGCCCAGCCGTCTCTGTCCCGGTCCATGCTCGGTCGGTACGCGCAGTGATCCCTCGCTACCCCTCGGGGATAGTCACGCCGAAGGGCCGTACAGTTCCTGTACTGCCGTTCGCAGCCGGGCTGGGCTGTCGTCTCTCGTGACCTTGCCCGGGCCGGTGCCTGGCCGCCGCCACCCGACTCGCATACGACTCCGTCCCCGTCCCCGTCGCGCATGAATGGATAGGCCGGATGATCGCTCCGCACGGGAGCAATCCCGTGGGCGCGCGCCTCGGCGCAGCTGACGAATCCGTCCCGGTTGTTGTCCCACTCCGCGACGACTGGGCCGGCCGGCGCGCTTCCCCGAGGAAGCACGACCATTGCTGTCGAGGTACACCCGGCCAGCACCTGGTCCAGCGCCTCCGCTTCGGCCCGGTCGATCGTCAGGCGGTACTTCCGGCGAACCTCGATCACCCGGGCCGCGAACCAGCACCGGTTCCGCTCCGGCAGCCACTCCCCCGGGTCGCGGTCGACCTTCAGGTACCGGTTCACGCTCGGGGCGGCGAGCGTCAGATTGAGGAGGTCGCTGGCGAAGCGTCGCCGCGTCTCGCTGTTGGCCGCGCACAGGCCGCTGTCGTGCGCCTCCGAGCGCGCTACGATGTGCTCGATGTCGGTCTCCGACGTGGACCGGAACCAGCGTCCCGTGTACGGGCCGTACACGCCTCCGAGCCCGGCAACGATGCGGTCCTCGAGGGACTGCGAGTACCGGTACTCATCCGCCCTGTAGGGTGAACAGCGCCGCTCAGGCGCCACCACCACCCCGCGCCACGTGGACTGCTGCGCCTGCGCTTCACCCCATGCCAACGCGCCGAACACCAGCGCCCAGGCGATCGATCCTGCCACGGTGGCGACTCGCCGGTCCCTCATCCGCCCGAGCTCGTCGCCGCGGCCGCCTGCGGGCCCGGATCTCCCCCCGGCCTGTCCCGAACCCGGAGCATCAGCACCCCCTCGAGCTCACCCGGCCGTCCGCCGGCACATGCGGGACCCAGCGTCCTTGTGCGCACGGAGACCTCCTTGGCGAGCGTCACGTCCTGTCGGGGCCCCCGGGACTCCGGACGGCCCTTGCGACTCGAACCACAAGAACTAGATAGAGGGTAAGTCTGCAATTCACAACAAGCTGGGAAGCGTCGGCCCGGACGCTTGAAATCCGCGCGCCGGCCGACGCGTCAGCGAGCCTGCGTGGGGGGGGAACATGACGATCGCGGAGACTCTCTTGCCGGAATACGACCACGAGATCGCCGGGGTTCGCAAGACGCTGGAGCGTGTGCCGGCGGCCAAGTTCGACTGGAAGCCGCACCCGAAGTCGGGCTCGATGCTCTGGCTGGCGTCGCACCTGGCGAACCTGCCGACCTGGGGCACGCTGACGGTCAGCAGCGACGAGCTCGACATGGCGCCCGGCGGCAAGCCCATGGAGTCGCCGCCTCCCCCGACTGATACCGCCGGACTGGTTGCGGCGCTCGACAAGAACGCTGCCGAGGCGCGCGCGGCGATCGCCCGAGCGAGCGACGCGGATCTGCTGAAGCCGTGGTCTCTACTGACCAACGGCAAGGTGCTCTTCACGATGCCGAAGGTGAGCGTGCTGAGGAGCTTCGTCATGAACCACATGATCCATCATCGGGCGCAGCTCGGCGTGTACCTGCGGATGCACGACGTCGCGGTCCCCTCGCTCTACGGACCGTCCGCCGACGAGGCTCCGCCGGAGTTCTGAGGCCAGGGCTCCGGGGCGCTCTGGTCCGCTACGCCCGCGGGCCAGCGAGCGGACCGCTCGGGCGCGCGGTCCCCGGCGAGACGAGGTCCCGACTACGCGGGAGAGTTTCGAGCGACGTCGGCCGAGTCCCGGGAGGCGGCCGGCGCGCGACGCTCGTCCAACCAGAAATCGACGGGCTCGAAGGCTTCGACGTCCACGAGCCCCAGGTCCGTGATCTTCAGCTCCGGGATGACCTCGAGACCCAGGAAGGACATGGCCATGAACGGGTCGTGCAGGGGTGATCCGAGCGCCCGGGCCGACCTCACCACGTCGTCGAGTGAGGCCCTGATCGCCTCTACCGGCGCCTCCGACATGAGCCCTCCCACCGGCAGGGCCAGCGACGCCAGTACCTGGTCGCCACGCGCGACGGCCAGGCCACCCCGGAGTTCCGCGACGGCCTGCACGGCGCTGCGCATGGACGTGTCGTCCGCCCCGATCACGATGATGTTGTGATGGTCGTGGGCCACCGTGCCCGCGATGGCCCCCCTCTGGAGCCCGATCCCGGTGACCAGACCGAGGCCCACGCGTCCGCTGCCGGTGTGCCGCTCCACGACCGCGATCTTGAGCAGGTCCCGCTCGGTATCGGCCACCACCTCGTCGTCGGCGGTCGCGGGCGTTGCGGCCTCGGCGCGGGTAACGATCTGGTCGGGAACCGCCCGGATGACCCTCGCCTGCCCCCGCCGCTTCGGGATGGAGAAGTCGAGTGTGTCCTCGCGGACCGCCATGGAGGGCGTCGGCGGGGGAGGGGGGTGGGGGGGACGAGGCCACAAAGCCTCGCCTCCCTCGGCCACCAGCTTCCCGCCCGAGAACACCATCGCGGCCCGCAGCTCGTCGAGCGAGGGGACGACGACCAGGTCGCCTCGGCGCCCGGGCGCGACGGCGCCCCGATCGTGGAGCCCGAAGTATTCCGCCGGGTTCAGCGTGGCGAGACCTATCGCCTGGACGGGATCGATCCCCTCGCCGACGAGCGTCCGGAGCATGTCGTCGATGCCGCCCTTGTCCAGCAGGTCGGCAGGCTGTCGATCGTCCGTGCAGAGAGCGATCCGGCGTCGCGAGCCCGGGGACAGCGCGGGGAGGAGCGCCAGGAGGTTCCTGGCGTTGGTCGCCTCGCGGAAGAAGACCCAGAGTCCGCGACGCAGCTTCTCCTCGGCCTCTCCGGGGCTCGTGCACTCGTGGTCGGAGCGCGGGCCCGACGCCACGTAGGCGTTCAGTGCCTTGCCCGTGACGCCCGGCGCGTGTCCGTCGACCACGCGGCCGCGGAATGCGGCGAGCTTCTCGAGCACTTCGGGCGCCCCCTGGATCGCGCCGGGGAAGTTCATGAGCTCCGCGAGGCCCAGCACCCGCGGGTGGTCGAGCGAGGCGAGATCCCCGGCGCCCAGAGCGGCACCCGCCGTTCCCATGTGGGTCGCCGGCACGCACGAGCTCGCCATCACGAAGGCAGTGAGGGGCAGCCCTTCGCTGGCGGCAAGCATGTAGCGGATGCCTTCGAGGCCGTGCACGTTGGCGATCTCGTGGGGATCGGAGACGACGGTCGTCGTGCCGCGGGGCACGACCGCCCGGGCGAATTCCGGCGGAGTGGCCAGGCTGGACTCGATGTGCACGTGAGCGTCGATGAGACCGGGGAGCACGAATTGCCCGCCCAGATCGAGCGTCTCTCGGGCGTCGTAGCCCGGACCGACGCCCGCGATCCAGGCGCCCGAGAGGGCGACGTCGCTCTCTTCCACCTCTTCGGTCAGGACGTTCACGACCCGTCCGTTCGTCAGCCGAAGGTCCGCGGGACGATCCCCCCGCGCGACCGCGAGCAGCGTCGCCAGGTCGCTCATCCGGCAGCGGCGTCCCCGGGGTTCACGGCCGCGTGCGCCGTGTCCTGGCCCCCGGCCGAGGGGCGCCGTCGTGGGCTGAGCGTGGTGAGGCGGTCCTCGCCCGGCGCGATTCGCCGCCTCTCCTCACCGCGGACTTCCTCCGATCGGATCTCCGGCGGGGAGCGGAAGGGCATCGCCCGGCACCGTGTTCTGGATTCTCGACTGCCAGCGGCGGATGTCGGCCGCTACCAGCCGCTCGTGCGGCGACGGCCGGCCGGGCGCCTCCAGTTCCGACGCGATGCGTTCCAGTCGGTCAGCCAGCACGGCCCTGACGGTCGCGGGATTGGCCGCCGAGCTGCCCTGGCGCATGAGCTCTTCGGCCACCGCGCGTTGAGTGATCTCGAGCACGCGCTGCCTGTACTCGGAGTCCCCGTCCTGGACGCCCCACGTCACCTCGATGACCCGGTCGAGGATCTCCTCCAGGTCGGGGTAGTCGCCCATGCTCCCGTACACGACGAGACGCGCCATCCGCTGGGGGTTCAGGACCTCCCCGACCGTGAAGGCGGCCGCGGCCTCGGCGACCGCGAACGGATCGAAGAGCAGCTCGGTGTAGCCCGGGAAGACTTCGCCGTCCCCGTAGCGATAGGCTGGCGGGGGAATCATGCGGACCACCGCCTCGGGCAGGGCCAGGAAGTCCACGGCCAAGGTCGACAGCACGGTCTCCAGCGCATCGCGCTGTTCCTCGGCGTCGACGATCCTGAACGGCACCTGGCCGTCTCCCTTCGTGGCGTATCGATAGTCCGCCCCGCCCAGGCTCTGGACCGCGGACCTGAGCTGGAAACGGTGGTGCATGTAGAGCGGGAGCAGCACGAGCTCGAGCGTCGAGTGCGGCTCTCCCGAGGGGATCACGTCGGTTCCGAACCGGGCCAGTCCGATCTCCCGCACGCGGATCTCGTGCTTCAGGTGATCCACCAGATTGGAGCCGTTGTCCCAGACGCTCGCGTAGGGGTGTCCCGCGCCGATGAAGTTGTTGTTCCGATGGCTCATGTAGATCAGGCCGTCCGCGATGCCCTGCTGCGTGATCGCGTTGAGCGCCGCGACCTCGTCGGTGCCGGCCGGGAACTCACGATAGAGCCAGTTCGTGGAGAGCTTGTCGTACTCGCCGATGCGCTGCAGGTAGGCATTCGAGAGGTCCAGACGTCCCTGGGAGTCGATCTCCACCAGCGGGGCCGGATAGTCCATGACGCTCTCGCGCCCGTAGGTGCTCGCCATGTAGTTGTGGGGAAAGCCGAGCGTGTGTCCGACCTCGTGGGCCGACAGCTGCCGCACCCTGGCGAGGGCCATCTCCACGGCGTCGGAGCCGGGCGCGACCTGGGAGAGGTAGCCGATGTCCGGCGCGCCCGAGAGATCGCAGCTGTCGTGGCCGACTCCCGCCGCTGCGCCACTGTCCCGCAGCTCCAAGGCGGCCGCCCCGTCTTCGGACGTGATGCCGCCCGGAAACGGCGACACGAGCCCCTGGCCCAGGAGATAGTCCTGCCTGAGGCGGAGGCTCCCCAGGTTCACCACGCCCCGGATGATTTCGCCGGTCCGAGGATCTACGACCGAGTTGCCGTACGAGTAGCCGCGCGTGCGGCGGTGGGTCCAGTGGATCACGTTGTAGCGGATGTCCTGGGGATCGACGCCGTCGGGGAGGACCTCGACGCGAAACGCATCGATGAACCCGGCCGCCTCGAACGCGGCCGCCCACCAGCTGGCTCCCTCGATGAGCGCGCTGCGAACCGGCTCGGGGGTGCCCGGGTCGACGTAGTAGACGATGGGCTCGACCGCCTCGCCGGGCTCTGCTCCGGGATCGCGTTTCTGCAGCCGGTGGCGGGCCGCCCAGCGGATCCGCATGTCCTCGTTGATCGGCGAAGCGTAATCGTACACGGTCGGGCCGTTCACGCCGATCCTGGGGTCCGCGATCCGCGTCCGGTACCCGTCATCGGGCAGCCGTATGAAGGAGTGGTGCTGGCGCAGCGTGACGGCACGGCCCGTCGCTGCCACGCCGCTCACCAAGCCGCCGGGGGCGCTGCTCGTGAAGGTGAGCGTCGCCTCGACCTCCGTGTTCTCGGGGAAGGAGCGGGTGTTGGGGAGATAGATCGCGCTGCGGGAGAGGTCGAGCTGGAAATCGCCCTGCCCCTGCCGGCCCAGCTGCTCGATGACGCCGCGAGCGTCGCGCAGGAAGAACGATGTTGCGTCGACCAGGACCCGCCCTCCGCTCTGCGCGGCCACGTCGAACCCCCAGTGCACCGACGGAGCGAACGCGTCCCGCACCGCCTGCACCTCGGTCGGATTGTCGCTCCGCGCCCGGAACCGGTAGTTGGGCTCCATCAGGAGCACGCGGGGGCCCACCCGTATGGCCTCCAGGACATAGGTCCCCCGAAGCTGGCCTCGGTCGATGCCCACGGGGTTGCTGCCGAGCCCCGACGCCATCGATACCTGATAGAGGAATTCCGTGTCGAGCTCTTCGATCTCCCAGAACAGGGAACCGGCGGCGGCGTCCCAGTACAGGTTGAAGAAACCGGAAAGGGCTTGCATGCCCGCTGTGATCTCTTCGACCGTGGGCAGCTCGCCCGACTGTCCCCAGGCCTGGCCCGGCCAGAGAAGGGACAGCAGGGCCGCGGCTAGCGCGGCGCGGCGAGACCGGGCACGGAGCAGGAGAAGAGCGGTCGAATGCGACATGATTCCCTCACCAAGCCGGCGGGAGATGCGGACGGTCGGTGTATTGATGCTCGATACTTCCCGGGGCGGCAAGGACGCCCGATGCCCGGCTCGCCCACCCGTTCGCTCGGGACGCTCCCGGCGGATTTCTCCGTGCGGCCCGGTCGCCCGCATTGGACGACCAGGTAGCCGGACACGGTCAAGTTCGGGGAGCTGGGAAGACTCTGTAGGGCGTATTCCGGCGCTTCGTGTAGTCGCGTTCCCGCCTCGGCCGCTCGCTGCCCGAGAGCCGCTTCAGGAAGTCACGGGCCACTGCGCGACGACGTCTCGATACTCTCTGGTGTGTCCGGCGAAGAGTTCAGGATGCAGAACGCCGGCGAGGATCTCCGCGCTGTCCGCCAGTCGCGGTCCGGGACGGTTGAAGTACGCATTGCCGTCCACGACGAAACAGCACCCCCGGCGAACGGCCGAGATCGAGCGCATGCCGCGCTCGATGTCCGGATCCTCGAGTTCCCTTAGCGACCGGGCTACGTCGAAGCCGCAGGGGATCACCACGACGGTATCCGGGTCCGCGGCGGCGATGTCCGACCACGTGACCTCCTCGAAGCGGTGAGCGGACTCCACGATCACCGGCGCTCCGCCGGCCATCCGGGCCAGCTCGGGCATCCAGCCGCCTGCGATCATCGGAGGGGCCAGCCACTCGATGAGCGCGACTCTCGTTCTGGGCGCTCGACGGCCCCGCTCCTCGATCGCACGGAGCTTGGCGTCCATGTCGCCTACGACGCGCCGGCCCTGCTCGCTCGCGCCGAGGCCCTGGGCGACCTTCAGGATATCGCTTCTGACGTCGGCAAGATCGTGGGGATGCAGCGTGACGACGCGCGTGCCGCGAAGATCGAGCTCGCAGAGCGCCCCCTCCACGTCGGATAGCGAGACGGCGCACACTTCGCAGTGGTCCTGCGTCACGATTACGTCGGGCCGCAGCCGCTGGAGTTCCTCCACGTCGATCCGGTAGACGCTCAGGCCATCGCGAACGATCTCCCTGACCCCGCGATCGACGGCGGCGCTGGGCAGCTCGGGGTCGACCTTCGGGGCCGACAACTTGGGAAGGCCTTCGATCCCGACCGGGTAGTCGCACTCGTGCGATATCCCCACGAGCCATTCCCGTAGCCCGAGCGCCGAGATGATCTCGGTCGCGCTGGCGATCAACGAGACGGTCCTGAGCATCCGCGCGAGGTCCCTACCTTCGATCGAGCTCGGCGAGGGAGTGAGCGAGATCGAGCGCCGCCGAGGCGATGTGCGGGCCCGGCACGTGGAACCGTGCGCCGTCGACCGTGATCACGCGGTTGGATCTGACGGAAGTGAGACGGCTCCACGGCCCGCGGCGCCCGAGTTGTTCGTGTGGGAACATGCCGGCCCCTTCCGACCAGACCAGCACGTCGGGATCCAGGCTCAGCAATGTCTCCCCTCCGAGCATGGGCCACGACGTTCGGGCCGAACCGGCTGCATTGCGGCCCCCCACCAGCTCCATGATGTCGCCGATGAAGGTCCGGGGCCCCGCGACGACGATCGGTTCAGACCCCACGACCCACAGGAGCGAGGGTCTCCGTGCACCCTGACCTCGACGGTCTGCAGCCCGCAGACGCTGCATGACGCTCTGTCTCAGCTCTGCAGCGTTCTCGTCTTCGCCGATGCGACGTCCCACGTCCGTGATGGCCGGGCCGATATCGGCGAGCCGGTCGATCGATATCGACTGAACCAGTCCGTCGGCGGCCATGGCGGAGAGGTCGAGACCGGACCAGGCGATGACCAGGTCCGGATCAGAAGCTGTGAGTTCCTCGAGGCTCGGCGCGAGGGGATTGCCCACGGACGGCAGAGCGGCGAGGCCCGGGTGCGGGTCCGAGTCCGTCCTCGCGACGATCCGTCCCCGCGCGCCGAGCTCCAAGAGCATCTCGGTCACTGCGGGGACCAGCGACACGATGCGCTCGGGAGGCCCGCTGCCGTCCTCTCGCCCCCTGCGCGCGTCCGTGCCCTCTCCCAGACAGCCGGCCGGCGCTTGCAGCACGACGACCATGATGGCGCACCGGAGACGCCAACCCGTGCCCCGCCTCATCTGGCCACAAGGTCGATGCGTCCCCCCGCGTAGAGGCCACGCCCCGGGGCCGTGAACCCGAAGGCCTCCTGGTAGGACGCGCCGAGCAGGTTCTCACCCCGTAGCGTCAACGCAAGGCCCGGTGAGCCCGAGCCCGCGGCGACGAGAACGACCTCGGCTCCCAGGTCGAGGACGCTGTACGCCCCTAGGGTGACCGGAGTCGCGGGGAACGTGGTGAAATCCCTGTCGGCGCGTTCTCCGACGCGAACCCAGGAGGCGTGGAGTACCGCGCGGTCGGCGGCCCGATAGCTGGCGTTCGCCGCGAGCGTCGTCCTCGGCCGCCGGAGCAGCGTCTCACCCTCTACGAAAGTCGCCCCGGGCCCGTCGTCGAAGCCCGCATCCACTACGTCCGTGTCGAGCCACGTCGCATCCACCGAGACGCTCATCGCGCCGGCCCGGATCGTGCCCCCGTATTCGAGCCCGCGCGCCTGTGCCCGCGCGACGTTGAAATAGTTCGGGGCGGACGGACTGGGCGGAGAGAAGGTGAACTGGATCAGGTCTTCGAAACGCTGACTGAAATACGCCGCCCGGACACCCACGACCTCCGCCAGCAGGCCCTGCTCCCACCCGATCTCCCATGAGTCCGACCGCTCGGGCTCGAGGTCCGGGTTCCCGCGCGCGAAGCCGGTCGCGAAGTTCTCGAAGAACGTGGGTTCCTTGATCCCGCGGCCCGCGGCGGCGCGCACCCGACCGCTGAGCGCATATCCGTACGAGGCGGCCGCCTGCCACGACATGGATCGACCGAAACGCTCGTTGCGGTCGAGCCGAATCCCGGAGTGAATCGACAGGCGCCCCGCCCGAGCGACGACATGTCCGTAGCCTGCGCGATTCCAGCGCTCGTGCTCGCTTCGGCTGGTCGACGGACCGAACTGGCTGCCCGACTCGCTGAAGGAGCGCTGAGCTTGTCTGCCGAGTTCTACGCCGGCCGTGGCCAGCGCGGACCCGAGCCTCAGGTGTGACCTCACGCTGGCCTTCGTTCTCCGAAGCGCGTCGAGGCTCGTGAAGGCGAAGAACCCGAGCGTGTCCGCGGGACCGTCCGCCTGATCGTCCGTGCCGCCGTCGACGTCATAGGCAGTCAGCGACGCTTCCAGGTCCAGGCGCTCCGACAGGCGCCGCTTGATTCTGAGCCCGAGGGCCGTCTCGTCACTGAAGGTGAAGGCGTTCCGATCGACTACGTTACCGGACCCATCGGTCGGGAAGTGATACTCGCGTCCCGCGAAACGAGTCGAGAATTCGACCGTCGTCCGCTCGTCGGGCGCCAGGCGCACGCTGCCGCTGGCTACGGTGTTCGTGAACTGGTTGTTGAATTCCAGGATCCCGTCCGCTTCCCGTCGGGCGACGGAGAAGCCGTAGGAGAGGCGCTCGCTCCCTCCCGCCACGTCTCCGGCCCAATCCTTGCGGCCGAAGCTGCCGGCCCTGAAGGACAGAGAACCCCGGGGTGGCCCGGACCCGCTGCGGGTCACGATGTGAATGACACCCCCGAGCGCGTCGGAGCCGTACAGTGCGCTGGCCGGGCCCCGGAGAACCTCGATGCGCTCGACGCCCTCCGTCGTGAGTCCGGAAAAATCGAACGCGCCTCCAGGTTGATTGACCTGGATGCCGTCGACCAGGACCTGGACGTGGTCGCTCTCTCCGCCTCGCAGGAACAGCGAGGACGAGGCTCCGAACGAACCGCTCTGAACGATCGACGCCCCGGGCACCTCGCGGAGTGCGTCGAGCACGCGCGTGACACCCCGGCGGCGCAGTTCCCGGCCCTCGATCACCGTGACCGCGGTGCCCATCGCCTCGGCCGCTCGAGGGACGGGCGTTCCGATGACGACAAAGCCTTCCAGTTCGAAGATCGGCGGCTCTTGGCCTGCCCCGGACGTGGGGGCGAGGAGGAGCACGAGTGCTCCCCATAGGATCCTCCGCATGGCGCCTCCTTGCTTCCGCCCGCGCGGAAGTCGTGAGGATCAGCGAAGGAGAGGCGCGGACACTGCGGAAGCCCTGTCGGCCGGCCCTCCTGCCAAGGGCACGGCCGCCGACACCCGCGGACCTTGGGTCTCCCCTTCGAAGACCGTTGACAAGGCACAGGTGGGCCAGGTCTCCTGGCTCGAGGCCGCGCTGCTCGCCTTCCCGGGGATGTCACCCAGTGGCATGCTGAGCAGGCGTTCCGAGATCGGATCTCGGACCTCTGACAGTGGCGGGGCCGCGCCGGACTCGCACCGGCTTCCGTTTGGCCCACCCGCGTGAATGTGTTCGAGCGACATGATGAGAGGCGAGTGCATGCGCGTCAAGCGGGGGCGCGCGGCACGGGCCGCCGCTCGTGGCCGCCACGAGAGCGTCGGTATCGGAGCGGGCCCGTGGCTTATGGGAGCGCGGTTAACGCCGCCCCGAGCTGCCAGGATGAGCGCAACCTGGATTCGAGTCCGGAATCGGTGCTACGCGCCTCCAGCCTTCACGGTTTGCGTCCCACGAGAAGAGTGTTCGGCACCTCTTGCCAGCTACATTCAGCACGAAATCCGGCTTCGCCTAGGGCGGCCAGTTCGTCCTCGAACGGAAAGTAGGTGTCTTCGCCGGACCATTCGTCGAAGTGCTCATAGGCACGCCGTTCCTCGATACCGCACGAGACCAGATGGGCCGCCCAGATGCGGTAACACCGCTCTCGGACGGCAGGATCGGCACTCATCGTCACGTCGACGGTCACGAATATCCCGCCGGGGCGGAGCGCCTGACAGATGCGTTCGTACAATCGGCACTTGCGCTCCATCGTGGGCACATGATGTAGGGCCAGGGAGGCCGCTACGGCGTCACATTCCGGGAGCGGATCTTCGAAGGAATGCTGGCGAAAGCGCGCGCGGGCTCCGAATCGTCTTAGCCGGACGCGTGCGCGGTCCAACATCTCTCGATCGACGTCGATAGCTTCGAGGACACCCACGTCTTCGTGCTTCAGTATCGCTTCGGACAGGGCCCCCGTTCCCGCACCGAGGTCCAACACCAGGCCGGGGCGGGCACGGGCAATCTCGCCCGCGGCGCGCCTCAATCCTTCTTCGTAACCCGGGATGAAGCGACGAATGGTCTCGTCGTAGGCACCGATCTCGACGCGAAGATGGCTGCGTACGGAGTGATCCATTTGCGGCGCCTTGCGGCCTTCATATCCTGCCCGACACGATGGCGGGCGGCCGAATACCGTGTCGAAGTCAGCGGCCGAACCCAACTAGATGGCCGCATTGGCTACTAATAACCGCCAACGGACTTGCGTCGGCAATACCTGATGGAGACACGGGCACGGAGCCGACAGGATCATCTTCGTCTCCCCGTCGACGACCTTAATATCGCGAGGATCTCCAGTCTGGCTGCGGCTCCCTCCACCGCTCCTGCCCATGCTATGCCCTAACTCTACACCGGCCCTTGGAGTTCCTTCGGAGGCCACGAACTCCCGTTTTCTTTCTCCGGACATTTGCTCCGATCGTTGCACGTGATTTCAGAAAGTTGCGGCACGAAGAAATCGCGAGGCGAGGGAACTTGCGACATGTAGGAGTTGTTGCCATCATAGTCATCCTTAGGCAACCTTAGATTGCCAATCGAACAGAAGTCCTTCGATTCGCCGCCACCTCAAACCAGGAACTTCCGAGGGCCCATGGCACAGAAGACTAGCAGCAGAATCGATGAAGGCACGCTGACGAAGGGTCAGCTCCGCAAGCTCAACGCGCTTCGTAAATCCGTTGGTGACGACATCGGAGGAAGAGCGTTCGCCGAGTGGATCACGTCCCAGTCGTCTGACGACGCGGCGGAGAAGACGGACAAGAACGCGGAGCTGATCAAGGACACGCTATGGCCTCTCGTCGAACGGGGTAGCATAAGGATCCCGCGGGGTGGCTATGTGGTGAAGCGCGGCCGCGGCCGGATCGTCGTCGAGCCCGTCAAATAACAGGCGGCGGCCGAAGCCGCTTCGCTGCAGTGTGTGGACGGCGGGCCCGTCCACGAATCTGTCCCGCGAGCCGCCTTCCGGGCTTGCGCGCGGCCACTCGGAGCTTGTCGCAACTTCCGCGGGGGCGCGGCCGGGTCGGGGTCGTGAGGGGTGTAGCGGCGCGCGAAGGACCCTTGACCGGGACTTCCCGCCGTGACCCCCAAGGCGGCCGCTGCGGCGCCGAGGCCGTGAGGGCCCAGGCTCCGTCGCGGCCCGGGCGGGTGACTGCGGCCAGCGCAGCAGGCTGCGTCGACAACGTCGGGCCGGGGCCGTAAGATCCGCTATGGCCCGCCGCAAGAAGCCGACCTCGTCGCGTCCTCCGCCAAAACGGGCATCGCTCCGCTTCTCCCGGGTGAATCTGATGCTCGGCGGCGCGGGGTTGATCACGCTCGCCCTGGGCTACTTCCTCCTTGCGCAGGGATCGATCACCGTCGCACCGATCCTGTTGGTCCTCAGCTACGTAGTCCTGATTCCGCTCGCTCTCATCCTGTAGAGCCGGGCGGCTCGTGGCCGGTCGGTCAAGGCGAGGGGAGAGCGTGCGGCACCCCGCGGAGTCCGTGGGGTGGCTCGCGCGGCGGCTCATGAGCGGGTCGGGGATGCGTGCAGGGGGCTGGGCTCCCTCGCTCGACGAAGCTCGGGCTTCAACGAACCCGCTGTCTCCGCGTGAAGCTAGGCGCCACCGCTGAGGAGATAGAGAGTCCCGGGACGCACTCGCGAAGTCCTGCGGGGCACCGAGCCGGGCGTCCCCCGGCTGCCCGCCGGTCGACTGCGTTCGAGCGACGGCGCGCCGCGCTCATTGCTGTACGTCCTCCGCGGGATAGCTTCCCTTGGAACCCAGCCTCGGATAAGGAGATCCTCATGAAGCAATTCCTGGCTCTCTGCCTGGTTCTCGGCCTCCTCTCCTGTGGAGGGAGCGAGGCAGGCACACCGGCGAGTGTTGCCATCATCTCTCCGCTCGACGGCGCCGAGGTCCCGGGTCCGGACGTTCTCGTGAGGCTGGAAGCAGGCGGGGTCACGATCACGTCGGCGGACAACCATGAGCCTGGCACCGGACATCACCACATCTTCGTGGACCATGACCTCACACCGCTGAACGACACGATTCCAGCCGGTATCTCCGGCATAATCCACCTGGGTCGGGGCCAAACGGAGTTCCTGGTCCAAGGTCTGGCGCCCGGAGGCCACCGACTGATCGCCGTCATAGCCGAGTGGACACACGTACCTCTGAGTCCGCCCGCAGTGGACACGGTTCTGTTCACTGTCCTGGAGCCGTCCGATGCCGAAGCGGAGCTCGACGGGGAGGCTTCTGCGGCAGACTCTACCCCGTGAGGCCGTCCCCGCTGTTGCCCGGCGTCGCCCCGCCTGCGTGCCTCGGCGCTGCCGGAGGGCTCACCCGCGCCCGGCGGCCCCCTCCATAGCGGGACAACCCTCCATGACGCTGCAGATCTCCTGAATGTCGGCCTCGCAGGGCAGGCCCCAGCCACGTCGGTAACCGAAGACCTCAAACAGACTCGATGACCCGTACCGGTCGTCGAGAATCTCGATGTGCGGATCCGTGAGAAGAGCGGGATGGGCAATCCCGCAGGCGTGCGATACGGACAGGAGCTCTTGACGGAGCGTGCATATGTAGTTGGCCAGCCGGATGGCCTTCAGGCGCGGATCCAGGCCCCGGGTGAGCCAACGGTTCTGGGTGGCTACCCCCGTGGGACAGTGTCCCGTGTGACAGCGTTGTGCCTGGATACAGCCGACGGCCATCATGGCCTCACGCCCGACATTGATCATGTCACAGCCTAACGCGAAGGCCAGAACCGCCGATTCGGCGAAGCCGAGCCTGCCGGATCCGACGAACACGACACGGTCTTGAATGCCGGCCTCGGCGAATTCTCGATAGACGCGACTGAAGCCCTGCTTGAAGGGCAGCGCGACGTGATCGGTGAACACGAGCGGGCCCGCCCCGGTCCCTCCCTCGCCTCCATCGATCGTGACGAAATCGACACCGCGCTCCGTGGTCGCCATGGCGTGGGCCAGTCGTCTCCAGAACTGGATTTCTCCCACCGCTGACTTGATGCCCACCGGCAGACCCGTCTCCTCCGCCAGCATCTCGACGAAATCCAGCATGCTGTCCACATCAGAGAACACGGAATGACATGCCGGGCTCACGCACGCTTGGTAGGCCGGTATGCCCCGAATCGTCGCAATCTGGGCAGACACTTTCTTCGCCGGCAGGAGTCCTCCAATGCCCGGCTTTGCGCCCTGGCTGAGCTTGATCTCTATGGCGCGGATCGGGGCCGACCGGACGGTCTCCAGGAAACGCTCAAGGGAGAAGCGGCCCGAACCGTCGCGGCAACCGAAATAACCTGTGCCGATCTGCCAGATGAGTTCGCCGCCCGTGCGGTGATACGGGGAGACGCCCCCTTCTCCAGTGTTGTGGAGGCATGCGGCCCTCGAAGCGCCCCGGTTCATGGCCTCAACAGCGGGAGCGCTTAGTGACCCGTAGCTCATGCCGGATACATTAACCACCGACTGGGGTCGGAAAGCTTTTTGCCGGTGCCTCGCTCCGCCAAGAATCTTGGCACAGGGAAGCGGAAAGTCGGAGTCGTAGTCCGCATCTCCCGGCTTCGGCGTCGCAAGGGGAAACGCCGCATGCTTGATTATCATGACGTTGGGCGACAGCTCCAGCTCGTCGTCCGTGCCAAAACCAAATTCGTTGTTTTCGCGTTTTGATGAAGCGTAGATCCAGGAGCGTTCGTCACGACTGAACGGACGCTCCTCGTTGTTGCTGGTGACGATGTACTGTCGCAGTTCGGGACCGACAGCCTCGAACAAGTATCTGAAGTGGCCGACGATCGGGAAATTACGGAGTACGGCGTGCTTCTTCTGTACTAGATCATACAGCGTGATCGCTAGGAGCACGACGACTAGTAAAGAGAGTATCCACATGATCTGTTGAAGTCAGGTTGTGTGTCGATGATATGCCTTCTGACACGAGATGGTCAAATCGACTTCGCCGTGGCCTAGGGACACCATCGAAACGGCGTGAGTTTGTCGTTATTCGTCCTGCGCACCCCCCCTGGGACCGGCCGCGGTCCGAGCCGCAACGGACCTGCGTCAGGAGCGCGATCGACTAGAGTCTCCGCCGCTAGTGCCGCGCCTAGAATCCTGACACCTCGGGCCGCCGCCGGGCCGGGATCGACTTGTCACTGCTGGCCGCTAGATCAGCCAGCTCATGACGGCGTGAGCGTTACGGATACTCTCGTGAAGTAGACTTGCGTCAGGCTCTCGAAACCGGAGTCCGCGCCGATCAGAAGCCATGCGCGCCCGTCGGGGGTCGGCGAGACTGGCGCCGCCACGGCTTGCTCCGCCAACGTCTTGATCTCCCACTGGCGCGGCTCCTCGCACCTTCGCGTGTTGGCGACGTTGCCGAGCACGACGGCTTGCACGCCACTGTTCGACTGGCTGCCGATGTCGACGTTCATGCGAAGGTGGGTGCCGTCGAGGACGGGGACAGGCTCCCGTGCGCTGACGCCGGCCTTGATCCAAACGCTTTCGCCCGGTGCGCCCCCTACGCCGAAACAGCCGGACGGCGTGTCGGTCGCTATTTCCACGCTGACGGTGGCCGCGTAGCGCGCGCCGGGCATCAAGCCATCGAGCGCTCCCCTGTAGAACATGAACAGGTCGTCGCTCCGGTTGATGCCGGAAATGAACAGGCCGGACCGCGAGTCCAAGGGCGGCGGAATCGGTCGGTGGTCGGCCGTCAAGTCGTAGATCTCGGCGTGTTCGGGCGGGTAATCGGCGAAATCCGCGACGAATCCGTGCGGCCCGGGGCCGAAATCGAAGTTGAATACCAGCGAGTCCGCGGGGGCGATGACATCGGAGCAGCCGCCGAGCAACGCATACGCAAGCAGCACGGCAGAGCGGCGAAGCCGTCGCGAGGCCCGAGGCCGGGCGCGATACGAAGGACGGCAGGCACCGCAGGCCAGCCTAGTCATGCCCGAGGTACGTCGTCGCCAAGACTGGCGAGCACGCCGCTCTGCGGCTCGCCTCCCACGACCGTGGCACTCGGCTCCTTCGTGTGGATTCTCTCAGCATCCACTTCAATATGGGTTTTCCGGAAGAACGACGGAGTCCGCAAGCCACCCCGCTCTCATGGTGCCGATCTGCCCTTGCCGCCCGGTTGCGCAGCGCCACCGACCGCGTAGCCGGCCAGCGCTTGCTTCAACGAGATCCTCGCATCCGGGGGCGACATCGTCCACATTGACTCGCCAGGCGTCGCCATACGTCGTTCCGCCAACCAGTGGGTAGTGAAGTTGGCGTGGACGCCCGGCTCCTGAAAGCGTCCGATATCGCTGTCGGCAACCGCGAACAGATGGCTCATCGCGACTTCGATCCCCAAGGGCGGTCCCAGGGCTTCCCGGGCTGGCTCAACGGCGTCCACGATATTCCGGGTCGCGCGGTCCCCTGACGAATGCAGGTGCAGATCGATGCCCCGCAAGTAGGCCAGCACGGAGCGCTTGACGCGCGTCGTGACCTGGCCGGTGTCGACGAGCTCCGCGCGGTCGCATCACGCCGCCGATTGGTGGCTTCGGGAGCAGACGGCGGTGCGGGCGCACGGTCCAGGCCCGGGAGCCGGGAGCGATTCATGCTGTGTAGAGTGATTCGTCACGTCGCATTCGAGGATCTCGGTACATTCGCCTCGCCCCTTGAGGATGCAGGGTTTCGCATCGTCTATCACGACATCGGCAAGGACGAGCTTGGCGCCCTCGCGGCAGACGTCGACGATCTGATGGTCGTGCTGGGTGGACCGATCGGTGCTTGCGAAGACACACGCTATCCGTTCCTCAGGACGGAGCTCAGGATCATCGAGCGGCGAATCGAATCCGGTCGTCCGCTCATGGGCATCTGTCTGGGCGCCCAGTTGATAGCGAGAGCGTTCGGGGCTCGCGTCTATCGTTCTGCGGGCCGTGAGATCGGATTTGCACCGATCACGCTCACCGAGGCGGGACGCAGGTCCTGCCTCGCACCATTTCGGGACGATCCGACCACCCTGCACTGGCACGGAGATACCTTTGACTTGCCGCCCGGGACGGCCCGTCTCGCGTCAACGGCGGTGTGTGAGAACCAAGCGTTCTCGGCGGGCGCGAACGTGATCGGTCTGCAGTTTCACCCCGAGATTGACGCCGGTCGCATAGAGCAGTGGCTGATCGGCCACACGGTGGAGCTTGCGAGCTCCGGCATCGACGTTGCACAGATCCGTGCTGACGCGAGGAAGCATCGAGCGGGCCTAGCCACCAAGGCGCGAGCGGTAATCGGGACTTGGCTATCGCAGGCAGGGGGCCTGTCGCCTCCGCGTCCCCTTGCGGCCGCCCTCCAGGGGAGTGCCCGGCTACGGGGCGAAAGGGACTGACGGCTCGCCGGCACGGCGCCGTGTTCGGGCTCACGCGCGCGGGTGCCGCACGAGGCGGGAACGGAGTCGCCCGGTCGTGAGCGCGCCGAGCGCGGCCGCTCTCGGGCCGGTCGTTCGGCCCGCGTTGGCTGGGCGCGGCCGACGGCACGTGGCAGCGCCGGGCGTCCACTTCCTGACATCCGGGCCCGGCAAACCGTAGGGTGAACATGCTCCAGCAGCTGCTGCTGATCGGATTCGGGCTGGCCCTCCTCGGCGCTGGAGGAGAGCTCCTCGTGAGGGGGGCGTCCCGCCTGGCCGCGCTGTTTCGGGTGCCGCCCCTGGTCATCGGCCTCACCGTGGTGGCGTTCGGTACGAGCGCGCCGGAACTGGTGGTGACGGTCCAAGGCGTGGAGGCCGGAGCCGGGGAGCTGGCGCTCGGCAACGTCCTCGGCAGCAACGTGTTGAACGTCCTCGTGATCCTGGGACTGGCAGCGCTCATGGCGCCGATGACGGTGGCTCGACCCGTGATCCGGGTGCAGGTGCCGGTCGTGATCGCGGTCACCCTGCTGGCTCTCGCGCTGGCGGCCGACCAGCGGATCGATACCGTGGAGGGGACGCTGCTGCTGGTGGTGATCGTCGCCTATGTCGTGTGGCTGCTCCGGACCGTGCGCTCCTCGGCCCCTCCCCCCGAGACGCGTTCCGCTCCCCTGCCCGGATGGGGCTGGACGACAGCCCTCCTGAGTACGGTGGCCGGCCTCGGGCTCCTGTTCGCCGGGGGGCAGCAGCTGGTGCAGGGAGCCACGACGCTGGCCCTGGCGCTCGGAGTCAGCGAGGCCGTGGTCGGCCTCACCGTCGTGGCGTTCGGTACGTCGGTGCCGGAGGTGGCGGCCGCCGTGGTGGCCGCGCTCCGCGGCCACAGCGCCATCGCCGTCGGCAACGTGCTCGGCAGCAACGTCTTCAACCTCACGTTGATCCTCGGGACCGCATCGGTGTGGGGCGGGGGGATCGACGTGCCGCCCGGGTTGCTGACGTTCGACTTCGTTGTCGTCGCGGCGGTGACCTTTGCGTGTCTGCCGATCTTCTACACGGGTCGTCGCATGGCACGCTCGGAAGGGGCGCTCTTCCTCGGCTACTACGTGGTGTACGTCGTGTTCCTGGTCCTGGAGGCGGGTGGCCACCCGTCGCTGGGACGGGTCCGCGACGCGGTGCTCTTCTTTGCCCTGCCGATCACGGTCGTGACGCTGGCGCTGTTCGTGTTGAAGGAGCGCGGCGCGAGACTCACGCGCCCCGGGCGGCGCCCCTGAGCCGTCGTTCGCCGTATGAGGTCCTCGACTCGGACAGCGGCCGGACCGTATAGTTTAAGAACGTTCGCGGGCCTTCAGCCCGAGCAGCCCGATTCCTTCGTGGCTCGACCCTTCCGCTGACCCGACGATGGGGACTCCGTGACGCCCGTGCGCCAGCCCTGGTCCGAGCGCCTCTGTCTGCACCGCCCCGAGCTCCGGGCTTGGGCACTGTACGACTGGGCCAACTCGGCGTTCATGACGACCATCGTCGCCGCCGTCTTCCCGATCTACTTCCATCGGGTAGCCGCAGCGGGTCTCGAGCCCGCTCAGGCCACCCTGCGCTTTGCCGTGGCGACGACGATCGGCCTGTCGGTGATCGCGTTGTTGTCGCCGATTCTGGGCGCGGTGGCTGATGTTGCTGGCGTCAAGAAGAAGATGCTCGGCGCCTTCATGGGCCTCGGGATCCTGGCGACCTCGTGCATGTTCTTCATCGGGGAGGGTGACTGGGAACTGGCCGCGCTGCTGTTCGTGCTCGGAAACATCGGCGCGTCCGGAAGCTTCGTGTTCTACGATTCGCTGCTGCCGCACATCGCGCGAGCCGACGAGATCGACCGCGTCTCCACAGCGGGCTACGCGCTGGGCTATCTGGGAGGCGGTACGCTCTTGGCCGTCAACCTGGCCTGGATAATACAGCCGACGCTCTTTGGCCTCGGAGGAACCGAAGTTGCTACGAGGCTCGCGTTTCTGAGCGTCGCCATCTGGTGGCTCGGTTTCTCGATTCCGCTGTTCCGCAAAGTGCCCGAGCCGTTACATGTCACGGAGCGCCCCGGCGGGCACACCGTCAGGACGGCCTTCGTGCGGTTGGGCGAGACCCTTCGGGAGCTGCGCAGCTATCGGCAGGCTTTCGTGATGATGCTGGCGTTCCTCGTCTACAACGATGGCATCGGCACGGTCATCCGCATGGCGACGACCTACGGCGCCGAGATTGGTCTGCCCCAGAATTCCCTGATCGCCGCACTGCTCTTGGTGCAGTTCATCGGGATACCTTTTACGTTCGCCTTCGGACAGGTTGCGGGGTGGGTCGGCACCAAACAGGCGATCTTTGTTGCGCTGTTCGTCTACATGGGTGTCAGCGTGCTGGCGTATTTCATGACGAGTGCACTGCACTTCTATGCCTTGGCGATCGTGGTTGGCATGGTGCAAGGAGGGAGTCAGGCACTCAGTCGTTCACTCTTTGCCAGCATGATCCCGCTGCACAAGTCGTCTGAGTTCTTCGGCTTCTTCAGCGTGTTCGAGAAATTCGCGGGCATCGCCGGACCGGCGGTCTTCGCGGCGATGATCTGGGCGACCGGGTCGAGCCGCAACGCGATTCTCTCCGTGGTCGGGTTCTTTGTCGTGGGTGCGCTGCTCCTGACCCGGGTGGACGTCGCGGAGGGGCAGCGGGTGGCGCGAGCGGCCGACCGAGGGCTTCGGGAGGCGTGAGCGGCCTCGCCGGCCCGGGGGCGTTGCACCTGTGATCGCCGCCAGGACCAAGGCCGGCCACTCCCGGTAGCGCGATCAGCCGCGGCCCGTCCCGTCAGACGGGCGCGGTCTCGAGCGACGATGGAGGGGCATCGGCGAGATGTCTCCGCAAGGTCACGGGCCCATATGTTCGGCGGCTTCTGCCTGCAGGCCCACGGATATTCCGATCCCGAACGTCCAGAAGTTCGTCCCGCTTTGTCGCGGATCAAGCACAATGCTGCCGTCGGGTTGGTCGTGAATGTCCCCCTTCCGCAAATAGCGTGCTTCACCGTTACCGTGATAGCGGGCGGACAGATCGAGTGAGACCAAAGACTTCCCGTCTTCCCAGAGCCGGTACTGCAGGCCGGGTCCCAACGTCCAGGCGAACGTCGTATCGTCGAAGTTCGTGGACGACGCGAAGGAACCTCCATAGTTGCTGGATCCCTCCACGGACGAAGTCGTGGCGAAGTACGCCAGCCCGACCGATGCATTGGCGTACAGTCTGACCGGGCCGGACTCTGCGGAAAGCTCGGGTCCGATCCCGAGGAGAAGGATATTGTTGGATGTTGTCAGATCGCCCGTGACTCGGCAGGGCGTAGTGACACATATGAGGATCGTCTCGTTTCCGTAGTTCAGGAAACCGAGATCGAGCCTCAGGCTCAGTATCCCGTCGTCATCCGTCCGGAGACGCCCGTGTCCGAGTACGCCGAAACCGACGCCGACGTTCTCGGAAAACTGCCCGACTGGGTTGGCGAGGGCCAAGTGGCCACCAACGAATACCGGACCCGCGTCCCGATACTGGGCGCGCGCCGCTCCGGGCGCGAGAGCGGCGATGAATGCGAGAAAGGCGAGCGAGCGCATGGTTGCCATGTACTTTGAGTGCCAGGGGCTGTTCAATCGCGTGTAGTTCGCGGCCGGGCGCCGCATTCGACGTTATTCCATGCTTGTCCTATTCCAGAAGACGTGCCACGGACCCACATCAGCACTTCCGTCGCCCGACCTCCGCACGGTAAGGAAGCAGGCGAGCCCGAATGCCGGGTCCCAGGCTCGTACTGACCAAACCGAAGCCGGTTCCCCATGCAGCCCCCAACGAGACGAAGCCCTGGCGATCCTCAACTTTCGGGGGCGAGCGAGGTCAGGAATGCTCACGAGCGATCCACCGAGTGTGCCGGGAGCCGCAGCGCGCAGGCGTCCTGCCCGTGAAGTGCGGTCCGGACAGGTGAGTCCACAGCGAGCCCGGAGAGGCTTCCCACCGGGACGGACCGCTGGGCGGGTCGGTTGTCCACATATCGTGAGAGCAATAACCTAGGTGCGCTCACGCTGACGTAGCTCAGCTGGTAGAGCAGCTGCCTTGTAAGCAGCAGGTCCCCGGTTCGAATCCGGGCGTCAGCTTCCCCGAACCGCTTCGATGGGACCCAGTGCCCGCTCGACGGGGGTGCGGGCGTCCGGTGCGAGAACGGCCCGCCACCCCTAGATTCGCCGGCACGACGCGCACCGAGCGTTTTATCCCTCCGCGCTGAGAGGCGCTATGCGAGTCAGCCTACCCTTCCGCCGCCAGCCGTTGATCACCGACATCAACATCACGCCCCTGGTGGACATTCTGCTCGTCCTTCTGGTGGTCCTCATGGTGGTGTCCACCTATATCGTCTCGCAGGCGATGAATGTCGAGCTTCCGCGCACTGCGGCACCGGACGTCGCCAACGTGGACCCGCTCGTCCTCACGCTCTTCCGGGACGGCGAGGTCCGCGTAGACGGACGGATCGTCCCGGAGGTGGATGTGCCGGACGCGCTCCTGAGCGCCTTCGAAAGCCGCCCGGACGCGGCGCTCGTCATCAGCGCGCACGAGGCCGTGCCGCACGGAAGAGTGGTGCAGTTCGTCGACCTCGCCCGCCGCTCGGGGGGCACGCGATTCGCCATCAAGGTCGAGCAGGACATCCCGACCCCTGCGGTGCCCTGACGCTTAGAGCGCCGATTGCGGCGGCTTCCGGCCCGCCCGCACTTGCGCCGGCTGCAACGGCTTTGTTATTCGTGACCGGCTGGAAGGTAGGTTTCGCCCGGCTCGCTCCGTCGAGCGTCCCTATGGCGAGGACCCGAGAATCCGCATCCCAGCGAGTGCCCGCGAGATCCCGACGGTCGGCCGCGATCGACCGGACGCATTCGTGGGGCTCGCAGAAGGAAACAGAAATCGGTTGAGGCCACTCGACAGCAGGAGGTATGTGACATGGGACCGGTAATGACCGGCGTTGCCCTGATGAGGAACTACATCGGCGGGAAGTGGGTCGAGGCCGAAGCGTCCGGCTCCATCGGCATCACGAACCCCGGCACGGGCGACGTGATCGGGGAGGTCCCGCTCTCCACCCGCGAGGAGACCAATCGCGCCATCGCGGCGGCGGCGGAGGCGTACAAGACCTGGGGGATGACCCCGGTCGCTCGGCGCGTTCAGCCGCTCTACAAGCTCGCGCAGACGCTCCGCGCCGACGAGGACAGGATCGCTCGCATTCTTGTGGCGGAGAACGGCAAGTCGCTCACCGACGCCCGCGCGGAGATGAAGCGTGTCTTCGAGAACATCGAGGTCGCGTGCGGCATGCCGGTGCTTCAGCAGGGCGACAAGCTGATCGGCGCGTCGTTCGACATGGATGGCGAGGTCGTCCGTCTGCCGATGGGCGTGTTCGGGATGATCGCGCCCTTCAACTTCCCGGCGATGGTTCCGTTCTGGTTCCTGCCCTACGCCATCGCGACCGGTAACACGTTCGTCCTCAAGACGTCCAAGCAGGTTCCGATGACCATGCAGGCCATCACCCAGCACATCGAAGACGCGGGTGTGCCGCCGGGAGTTTTCAACGTCGTCAACGGTGACTCCGTCGTGGCCGACGCGATCATGGACAGTCCCATCGTCCAGGGCGTCTCGTTCGTCGGTTCCACGCCCGTCGCTCGCATCGTCGCCGACAAGTGCGCCAAGACGAACAAGCGCTTCCAGGCGATGGGCGGGGCCAAGAACCATCTCGTGGTCATGCCCGACGCCAAGATGGAAGGCGTGATCCGCAACATGACGACGTCCTGCTACGGCTGCGCCGGCCAGCGCTGCATGGCTTCGTCCGCCATCGTCGCCGTCGGAGACGCCACGTACGACGAGGTCTGCGAGCGCTTCGTCGAGGACTCGAAGAAGACCCTCCTCGCCAACCCCCTGGATCCGCGCCACGAGGAAGAGCCGATGCTGCTGGGTCCGGTCATTTCCAAGAGGGCCAAGGACACGATCCTGGGCCTGATCGAGGACGGCATCAACGAAGGCGCGACCCTCGCGCTCGACGGACGCGGCGTCACGGTGGAAGGCTCCGAGGGCGGCTTCTACATCGGCCCCACGGTATTTACCGACGTCAAGCCCGGCATGAAGATCCACCGCACGGAGATCTTCGCTCCGGTCGTCTGCATCCTGAAGGCCGACACGCTCGACGAGGCGATCCAGATCGTCAACGATCACGAGTACGGAAACGGCGCCTCGATCTACACGCAGAACGGCTACTACGCGCGGAAATTCAAGCTCGAGGCGCTTGCGGGCATGATCGGCGTGAACGTCGGGATTCCGGCGCCGGTCGCCTACCTGCCCTTCGGCGGCATGAAGGCTTCGCAGTGGGCCGATATCAAGACGCAGGGCAAGGCGATCGTGAACTTCTACACGCAGGACAAGATTGTGACGGAACGCTACTTCGGTGAGGGGGGCTGAAGCTTGCCCGGGGGCGGCCGCCGAGGGCCGGCGTGCACGATCGAAGCCCCTGATCCATCGCGCTCGGACCTGCAAGGAGACGTAATCGGATGGCCACTGTGACCCCGGCAGGCTCTGGCGGCGGCGCGACCACGGACGAAGAACACGGGGGTGCTCAGCACACTGAGCCGGACATGACGCCCGTTCAGAGGTTCGGGGAGGCCATCGCCGATCGGGTCGAGCGGTGGATGCCGAGCCCGTTCCTCTTCGCGGTGCTCCTCACCTACGCTGCGGGGATCGCAGCGTTCATATTCGAGGGGTCCGGGCCCGTGGAGGTTGCGCAGGCCTGGTACGGGGGCTTCTGGAGCCTCCTCACGTTCGCGATGCAGATGGTCCTCATCCTCGTGACCGCGAACGTCGTGGCGTACCACCCGCGCGTCCGGGGGGTGATCGACCGGCTCGTGATGTTGCCCAAGACCGGACGACAAGCCGTGCTCGTCGTGGGCATCGGCTCGATGATCACCGGTTGGATCTCCTGGGGCCTTGGGCTCATCTTCGGCGCGATCCTGGCGCGCGAGATGGGCAAGCGGTGCGAACGGCAGCGGATGGCGGTGCACTATCCGTTGATCGCCGTCGCCGGCTACATGGGAATGAGCCTGACGTGGGGTTGGGGCCTTTCCCAGTCCGCCGGCCTGCTTCAGGCCACGCCCGGCAACATCTTCATGGAGCAGGGCATCATCGACCGCGTCATCCCGGCCACCGAATGGGTCTTTCACGTCTATCCGGCGACGTTGACGGTGCTCAGCATGGCGTTCGCCTCCCTGATGCTGTATCTGCTGTGTCCGCCGGACGATCACTGCCGGAGCATCTCGCGCTACGTCAGGCTCAGCGAGGACGAGAAGACGGGAACGCCGACCAAGCCGCTGATGCCCGCCACGAGCTCGACGAAGGCGGGGAGCGTCGCCGACAAGATCGACAACAGCAAGGTCCTCGGCGGGATCATCGCCGGAACCGGCGTCATCCTCTTCCTGGTCACCTTTGCGACCTCCGGCCTGGGCGCGCTCAACCTGAACGTGCTGAACTTCGGGTTCCTCATGGTCGGACTGGTCCTGTACACGAACCCGACCCTCTACGAGGGTGAGTTCAACCGCGCCGTGACCGGAAGCGCCGGAGTCATACTCCTCTTCCCGTTCTACGCCGGGATCGTGGGGATCATGTCGGGGACCGGTCTGGTCACGACGGTCGCCAATCAGCTGCTCTCCATCGCGACGCCGGACTCGTTCCCGGTGATCGCGTGGATCACGGCCGGGATCATGAACCTCTTCGTTCCGTCGGCGGGCGGTGAGTGGGGCATCCTGGGAGCCCCGATGCTGCTCGCGGCCCAGGAGTTGGGCGTTCCCATGGGCCAGATGCTGTCCGCCTACGCCGCCGGGGATGCGCACACGAACTTGCTGAACCCGTTCTGGGCGCTGCCGCTGCTGGCCATCACCGGTCTGCGTGCCCGCGACATGTTCGGCTACGCGATCACGATGATGCTGTTGCTCTACCCCTTCCTCGCCGTGGTGCTGTACTTCCTGCCCTACTGACTTGGCCGCGACGGCACGCCCGGACTGTCCGGGACGCCGTTCGGGCCACGGCCGACCCCTCGGATCCTCGGGCGCAGGGACGCGCCCGGCAGGCCTGTTGCCAGCCGAGGAGGTTGCTCGCCCCGAACGCCAGAGCTATCTTTCAAAGCTTGCTTGGCGACGAGTTCCCGGGGGGCCCTCTTGCCGCTTTCCGGGCTTCATGGGGGCAGGGTCTTGGAGACGCGCTTCCAGGTCTTTTCTCGACATGTTTCTCTTGCTGTGTTCTTGGGGCCGAAGTGTGGTCGGCTCTGGTGGGGTACCGAAGCGGCCAACCGGGGCAGACTGTAAATCTGCTGGCGTATGCCTACGGAGGTTCGAATCCTCCCCCCACCACTAGGGCGGCAGTCGCCGAATGGATTCGTAACCGGGCTGCGGGGGATGTGCGGGAGTAGCTCAGTTGGCTAGAGCATCAGCCTTCCAAGCTGAGGGTCGCGGGT
>JAPPGF010000008.1 GCA_028875075.1 Gemmatimonadota bacterium
GTCGCGCCGTGCCGTGAGCGATCGCTCTCGGCGGTAGCGCGCCATCAGGTCCACCGGGCCGGAGACGTGGATCTCCTGGCGCCAGTCCACGACGTTGAGGATATGCGGATGGCTGATCGAGCCCGCAGCAATCCGAAAGCCGTTGGGCAGCTCGGCCCAGCGTGCGTCTTCACCGGGAAGGAAGAGGCTCGAGCGGACATGCAGCTCGTATTCGTGATCCATTTCAAGGTTGACCCGCTGGAAGGTGCCCTCCTCTGCTAGACGGCCGTAGTAGGCACCGTCGCGGTCGAGCAGGGACAGCCACACTTGATCCGCCCACGCTGCGAGAGTCGCGAGAGCCGCTGAGCCGGTCTCGCCCGTGGGGGGAGCCGCGGATCGCTCTGCGCCCGACTGGGCGCGGAGCGACGGCACGGCGAGGAGGGAAACTCCGGCTAGTACGGCGGCCAGGCCCACTGCCTCCCAGCCACCCAATCCCGGAGGAGGGCCTGCGTCCCTGGTGTCCCCGCGGAACAAGTTCAACATCTGGACCGCCTTGTGCACCGATTCACGCCTGCGTCTCCCCGCGCTCGTGCTCCTCGCCCTGTTCGGGTGTGACGGTTCCAGCGGCCGCAGTCCCTCGCCCGACGTGGTGGGCGGCGGCGGCCTCGAGCGCTCCGATCTCACCTACGCGATCGTGACCCACGGGACCCCGCGCGACCCCTTCTGGTCCGTGGTCTCGCACGGGGCCCAGGACGCCGCCCGCGACTTGGGCGTGCGGGTCTCGTACCAAGTGCCCAACAGCTTCGACATGGTGGCGATGAGCCGACGCATCGACGCTGTCGTGGTTTCCCGGCGCGACGGGCTAGTGGTCTCGGTCCCCGGACGCCGACGCTCTTGAACCCACCATCCTCGCTAACGTAGAGGCCGGAGTTCAAGTGATCACTATCAACTGCGGTCAAAATGTAACGCCTGATAGGTCAGGAGCCCCCGGATGACAACCAGATCCTGATCCCGGATGCCTGCGCCGATCATGCTGTTACCCCGCACTTCCAGCGCGAAGCAGCGGCCGGAACGGCCCGCCCGACATCACGCGACGGCGATGTCGCCGACACCGACCAGCGGGCTCCGTTCTCACGGCCACGGCCGCTGTCTGGTGATCAGCGGGGCCTCAATGGCCCGGCTCTCAGCGGCGGCTAGGAAGTGTCGAAAGAGGGATCCCTCGGCGAAACCGTCGTTAGCCAACGCGGGATGTCTAATGGAGAATCGGGGAGTCAGCAGACGAACTCCTGCGGGCGGCGCGTGCAACCCCCCTGGTTGCAAGCGGCACCCCATGCCCAACTTTCGAAACGGAGAATCGAGGAGCATATAGGAAGGGGCGTAAAGCCTTGAGAACACGCCAGATACGACGATGCCCCGAAGGGGTCACCCTCCGGGGCATCACGTCAATTGTCGAGTCGCTGTAGCTGGCGCTCGAAAAAATGGCTCCGGCGGCTGGACTCGAACCAGCGACCCGGTGATTAACAGTCACCTGCTCTACCAACTGAGCTACGCCGGATATGTATCAGCAGGACCGAAAAATACTAGCCCGAGGCACAATGGGTGTCAACAATCCCAACTTACCTACTAGTGTTGTAAGTTGTTGTGAAAAATGTAGTTACGTAAACCAGTACCGTCGCCGAAAGACGCTGGCACGCATCGCGGGCGCGGGCCTAGCGATCTTGGCTTGAGCGTGGGCCTAGAGGCTCATGGCTCTGTAGGCGGTGGTCCAGGTGCGTACGTAGTTGGGATTGCCGGCGCGACTCGTGCTCGGGCGAGCACTCATGGGCGGCGACGCAGCTCTTGCAACAGCCAGAACCCAGCGGCGGCCAGCAACAGCCCGATACCTATCAGCACCGGGTCACGTAGGGCGGGGCTCAGCGTCGCGGCGGCACGCGCCCGGTGTGTCGGGACGCCCTGCCGAGCGGATGCGGCATGCTGCCGCTGCTTCGACAGCGCTCCCTCATCCCCCTCAACGCCGCAGTTAGGGCAGGAGAGTAGACCGCGGTCTCGGGCGGTTCGATTGGCGTACGCCAGACTGGAGGAGCAGCGGGGGCAGGCAAGATCGGTCAGCAGGGGATCGATTAGGCCGTAGAGGGTGCCCTTCGACAAGTCCATCTCCGCCGCGATCTGGTTCACGCTTCGGTTGGATTGCCAGTAGAACGCGTTAGCACGGCGGCTGAGCGGATCGACCCGGGGAGGTTTATGGCTCATACTTGCTTAAGGTAGCTGGGGACGCCTCTTGCTGACGAGACAACGACATGAAAGTCTATACCCGTACCGGTGATGACGGTCGTACGAGCCTACTGGGAGGTGGGCGGGTCGCAAAGGATCATCCGCGCGTAGCGGCCTACGGCGAGGTCGACGCACTCAACTCGGTGCTCGGCTGGGCATTGACGCAGGTCTCGTCGCGGGAGACTGCACAACGTGTCGTTCTGGTCCAGCACGACCTGTTTGCTCTCGGGAGCGAGCTAGCTGCATCCCCGGCGACCGCCGGACGCCCTCGTCCGGACACACCACCGCTGCCCATCCGGCGGGTGGTCGAGATGGAAGCGTGGATGGACGAGGCCGAGGAGGAGTTGAGGCCACTGACTGCGTTCGTCTTGCCGGGGGGCTGTGCCGGGGCGGCCGCGCTCCATGTGGCCCGTACCATGTGCCGGCGTGCCGAACGTGCCGTGGTGGGCCTTACGGCCTCGGAGCCGGTTGCCGCGGAGGTGCTTCTCTACCTGAACCGTCTGTCCGACCTGCTGTTTGTGTTTGCTCGCTTGGAGAACGTCCGGGCAGGTCACCCCGACGTGGTGTGGCGTCACAACTGATTCGCGTCACGTTCGAGGTCTAGCCGATCTGCTCCGTCCGTCCGCTCCGCAAGCTGACATTTGACACCCGGAACAGCGACCACGTAGGGGCGGGCACCGCCGGAACTGCGCCCGGTTTGCGGGCCGCCATTCACTACGGGCTCGCTCGCCTTGGCTTCCGCTGGATGCGGGCCTTCGAACGGAGCCTTGCGGCCCCTGCACCCTCCAGACATTGTTGTCCGCCCTCGGTCACGAACTTGCCCAGGATCCGAACACGTGACGTACATAATCGCAGAGCCCTGCATTGGGACGAAGGACGCGAGCTGCGTCGAGGTCTGCCCCGTGGACTGCATCTACGAGGGCGACGACATGTACTATATCCATCCTGACGAATGCATCGACTGCGGTGCTTGTGAGCCCGAGTGCCCGGTCCAGGCGATTTTCCCGGATACGGATGTCCCCTCGGAGTGGACCAGCTACATCGAGAAGAACCGGGTCCACTTCGACTGAGGGCGGCGGGAGGACACGAGAAGCGGCGGCAGGGACCAACAGGCCTGCCGCCGCTCTCTTCCTGTGGGGTGTCGATCTAGTATCCGAGCGCCCGGAGCTTCTCCAGAGAAATGGTTCCCGGTTCGCTCTCTCCGGCGTGCGCGTCTCCCACGCGGGTGGGGAGCTCCGAGCCCTTTTGGCGGAGGAGGATGAGACCCGCGGCGATGAATACGACACCCAGCGCGCTGACGATGACGGTTCGGATAGGTCCCTCCAAGGCTGTGGTGAGTAGTTGCGGGTTCGCGCACTAGCGCGAGCCGTGCTTCCGGTGGTGCCAGCGGGACGACACGGTAGATCCCGGTTTCATGCGAAATATACGCCACAGATCCCGGCATGTGACCGACGCGTAGTCGTCATGTGGTGTTCGAGACTGAAGAGAAGCCTTGTGAGTCCGCTCGAATTTCGGACGAGAGCGTTGGAGTGATCCGGGTGGATGCTCAGCCGAATGCACGCACGAGGCGCTTGCTCGCGTGACCGGCGGGACGATGGGTTTTCACCTCTAGTTCTGTCTCGACATGATCGATCCGGTGGTTGCTCCGGGCGTAGGAACACCCGTCCCCGGCGGGCTGACGTGTCGCCAGGCAGAGGTCAAGGATCACCGACTGGATCGACCGCGACTACGTCGAACAGTACTCGTCGTAGGCGTGTCTCAGTTCTGCCGAGATCTGCTCGGGAAAGCGGCCCTGAACTTGATGCCGTTCGAGCATCCAGACCAGCTCGCCGCCGCGGAACAACGCAATCGAGGGTGACGACGGGGGGTAGCCCACGATGTATTCCCTAGCCCGCTCCGTCGCGTCCAGATCTTGGCCCGCGAACACTGTCAGCAGCACCTCGGGCTTGTGCTGGTGCTGAAGTGACATTCCGATCGCCGGTCGCGCGGCGCCGGCCGCACAGCCGCACATCGAGTTCACGACCAAGAGCGTCGTGCGCCGCTCTTCGGCCAGAGCACTGTCGACCTCAGGGGCCGTACGCAGCTCCTGGAAACCGATGCGACGGAGATCCTCCCGCATCGGCGCGATCATCATCTCGGGGTACGGCATGGCTTGCTCCTTGCGTGGGCCGCAGGACGGTTGAGGAGATTTGTACGCCCGGAATATACTCTGCGGTGCGGCGAGGGCGTATCGGGCGGGACCTGCCTTGACTTCCCTGGGTACCGTCGGGCGTTCAAGGGTGGGCTACCGGGTGAGAGGTACACGATGAGAGCGACGAGGATCCTGGCGGCGGTCTTCGTGTGCGGGTGTGCTCCGGGAGGTCCGGCCGAGGACACTCGGGGCGTCAACGCGCTCAGCGTGCTTGTCCAGAGCGATACAATTCCGGGGCTTCCCGCCTGGACGAAGGCAGACTGGGAGATCCTCCGGTCCGGCGTCTCGTGGGCATGGGAACACGGGATTGACTCGCTCCCAATCGGCGAGCGAGTGGCGCGCATCGGCGAAACTTTTGTGGGCGTTCCCTACCAGCCACGGACGCTTGACCCGCCGGGGTCGGAGCGCCTCGTGATCAATCTCCGTGCCCTCGACTGCGTCACGTACGTGGAGAACATGTTCGCGCTTGCGCACTTCGTGCGGAGCGAACCACGAGACATACTCGACCGTCCCGAGGAGGCGATGCGCCGCTATCAGGAGCTGGTCGCACGCCTTCGGTACCGAGACGGTGAGCTGTCAACCTATCCCTCTCGGCTCCACTACTTCAGTGAGTGGTTGAGCAACAACGAGGGGAAGGGCATCGTCGCGCTGGTCACACACGAGCTCGGCGGTGTAGTGGATACGGAGCCCATCTCCTTCATGACCGAGCACGCGGATGCTTACCGCCAGCTTGCCGACGAGGAGTTCTACTCTGAAATCGACCGCGTAGAGAAGCGGCTGAGTGAAGTGGCAAGGTACTACATTCCACAGAACCAAGTGGCCGCGGTCGCGGACAGGATCCGTACTGGGGACGTGATTGCCGCCACGAGCACGTTGACCGGGCTGGACGTGGCGCACACCGGCATCGCGGTTTGGCAGAACGACGTGTTGCGTCTCATGCACGCTCCCCTGGTCGGGAGGAGCGTGGAGATCAGCGCATTGCCACTGGCCGAGCGGCTTCTGGGAATCGAGACTCAGGACGGAGTGATGGTGGCACGACCGCTTGAGGGCGGCATGTGATGACCGAAGGTGAGCCCACTGCGGACGCGGTGCGCAGTCAGGAGGCTCGGAGCCCGGCCGCTTCCCAGGGCACAGTGTCCGAGTTGATGATGCCCCACCACGTGAACAATCTCGGCAACGTGTTTGGCGGAGTGATTCTCTCGATGGTTGATCGTGCGGCGACTGTAGCGGCGATGCGCCACGCCGGGCGCAGCTGCGTAACGGTGTCCATTGATCGCGTAGACTTCCGTGAGCCGATCTACGCCGGTGAGCTCGTAACCTGCCACGCATGTGTGACTTACGTAGGCACGACGTCTATGGAAATCGGGGTGAGTGTATTCGCCGCCGATCTGTTGAGCGGGGTGGAGCGCCATACCAACACGTGCTTCCTGACTTTCGTCGCGATCGACGACGACAATCGACCCGTGCAAGTGCCCCGACTCGAATTGCAGAGTGACAATGACCGGCAGCGCTTCCATGAGGGACGCCGGCGGCGGGAGGTGCGGCAGGCGCTCGCGCTCGAATTCGGGGAGAAGGAGAAGAGATAGAGGCGAGCAACGCTGCTACTTCGGGGGCGTGACCGGCCATGTCTAGCGCCAGAGCCGAGGGCACGGACGACTGACTTTAGATCCGCTCGACGACCATCGCGAACCCCATCCCTCCTGCTGCGCAGACTGTCAAGAGTCCAAGTTCGACGTCACGGCGGCGCATCTCGTTTAGGAGGGTCGTGGTGATGCGTGCTCCGGTCGCCGCGAAGGGATGCCCGATTGCAATGGATCCACCCATCACGTTAATGCTCTCAATCGGTGGGTGACCGACCGCGTGGGTGCGGCCGAGGTTCTGCTTGGCGAACTCGTCTGAAGCGAGTTGCTGGAGGTTCGAGAGCACTTGCGAGGCGAAGGCCTCATGCAATTCCATGAGTCCGATATCGGCCATGCTTACGCCCGCCCGGTCAAGGGCAATGGGCGCTGCGAACACCGGGGCTCCAAGCAGCTCCTCGGCGGGATCGAGCGCCGCGAACGCGTAGCTACGGATGCGGCCGAGCACCGCCATCCCGTCGGCCTTCGCGCGCTCCTCGGACATCAGCAGTACGGCGGCGGCACCGTCGGTCAGAGGTGAAGAGTTGCCGGCGGTGACTGAGCCGCGCTCGCGATCGAAGACAGGCCTCAAAGCGGTCAATTTCTCCAATGTCGTATCGGTTCGGATTCCGTTGTCGCGCTCGATCACTATCTCGAAGTCCGGCGGGACGTAGACTGGGGCGATCTCTTGACCGATGCGGCCGTCGGCGATCCCTGCGGCGGCGAGCTTGTGTGAGCGCAAAGCCCAGGCATCCTGATCGGCGCGCGAGATCCCGTTCTGCTTGGCCATCCGCTCGGCTGCCTCACCCATTGTCTCACCGGTTGTCGGCTCAGCGATCTGCGGCGTGCGTGGGATTAGATCCTTCGGGCGTACGCGACTGGCCGCTTTGATCCTCTCGCGGAACGTTTTCGCCTTCGACAAGGAGACGAGGATGTTCGACAACTTCTCCGACGCCAGTATGGGGATGTTGGACAGCGCTTCCGCGCCTCCAGCGACCACAACGTCCGCTGCGCCAGCCTCAATCAGGTTTGCCGCGTCCGTAATCGCCTGGTTGGCTGTGGTGCACTGCCGTGACACGGTGGTCGCAGGGACTGTCTTGGGCAGCGTGGTGAGCCCGATCTCGCGGGCCATGTTGGGTGCCTGTGGATCGTGTACGACCGTGCCGAAGACGAGCTGGTCCACCGCCTGGGAGTGCAACTCGGAGCGGGCGAGGAGTTCGCGGACCGCAATCTTCCCGAGTCCGATGGCAGATAGCGCGCTCTGGTCCGATCCCGCCTTCGTGAAAGGGGTCCGCACCCCTGCGACTATAACCGCTTTCATGGAGCCTCCATATCAGAAGACCGGCGCCCCTAGGACACTGCGGATGCCGGGCCCGTTCCCGGTGTCCGCGCTCGACCGGTCCGCGGGCCAGCGGGCGAGGTCGATCCTGGCCGGTCTCCAGGGAGAGGCCTAACCTTAACCGCATGTCCGTTTCCCGAGTTTCTCATTCAGGCCCTGCCTCCAGAGCACTGGACCCCAGCGCCATTCTGTGGGGAGACGAGTAACAGCTGATGCACGCCGTGACTTTCGACGTCACAGTACCACGGTATTTGCTTGCTAAGTCGTTTGGACGACTGAGCGACACGTTTCTCTACGGGTTCGCTAGCGGCGTCTCGCTGCGCAACGTGGAGGAAGTCGCGCTTCCAGGCCCACGGTGGGTCCGCCTCGAGACCGTGCTGGCAGGGATCTGTGGTAGCGACATTGCGAATCTCTGCTATCGCAACAGCCCGGCGATGGAGCCCTTCGGGTCGTTCCCCGCAGTGGTCGGGCACGAAATCGTCGCGCGGGTGATCGAGGTCGGAGCCAAAGTGCGCGATGTAGAACCCGGCCAGCGTGTGGTGGTGGATCCAGTGATCTCGTGCGAGGTGCGGGGCCGCCACCCGACGGCTTGGTGTCGATCATGCATGGCAGGAGTGCCAGGGACGTGCGAGAACGCGGGGGAAGCCGGTCCTCTGTGGATCGGCAACGAGCCGATGGCTCGCGGGCTCACCATCGGATACCACCGCTCACTGCCAGGAGGATGGGGGGAACGGCTGCTCGCCCACGAGAGCCAGCTGTACGCGATTCCAGCCGATTTCTCGGACCGTAGAGGCGTGCTGATGGAGCCAATCTCGATTGCCGTGCACGCGCTGCTCAGGCGATCGCCCCGACCGGACGACACGGTGCTGGTGATCGGCAGCGGCCCGATTGCCCTCGCGGCCGTATGGGCGCTGCGCGCCACCGGCTTCCCGGGTGACTTGGTAGCCCAGACCAAACGAACCCACGAGGGCGAACTGGCACGCGCACTTGGTGCCAGCGCGGTGGTCACCCCCGGGGACGTCGCCCGTGACGCGCTGGTCGAAACCGGAGCCCAGGCATACGTGCCCATCATCGGTCCGGAGGTCTACGCGGGAGGTGGTTTTCCTGTCGTGTACGACTGTGTGGGCAGCAAGCAGAGCCTCGATCAGGCGCTAAGGTTCGTTTCGCCGAGGGGTCGCGTCGTAGTGCTTGGGAACACAGGACAGCTCTCGCGCCTCGACATGACCTTCCTGTGGGCGCGCGAGCTCGATGTGAAGGGCTTCGTCTTCTACGGTGCCGAATGCTGGCGTGGCCGTGAGGTCCACACGTTCGAAGTGACCCGGCAGCTATTGGCGGAGTCGGGGGCACCAATCGAACGACTGGTCACGCACGAATTCCCACTCGAACGATACGAAGACGCCCTCAGCACCGCCGCACATCGGGGCAAGACAGGTTCCATCAAGGTGTTGCTGAATCCGAAGACCTTACCCCAAGACTAGTCGCCGGAGGACTATTGCTGAGGGGACAACGTGTGACAGGTACGTCACGTCGCGCAGGTATCGGAGCCGCCGCTCGGCTTGAATGCCTTGGCGAGGGCTAGGTCAACGGCCGAGGACGGTCCAAGCTGGCGTCACGGAGAAGACTCGGCGGTCACGGTTACGGGCTCGGGCCAGCCAGTCCGGACCACGCTGCTAGCAAGTGGAGCTGTCCAACGCTCAGATCGGGAGGCGAATGATCTCTGGTTGGACACGTGACGAAGGTCGGGTTCCGTCGACATGGATACCTTCGAGCCTTAGCAGAGCTGCCTTGCGACTGGTCCCCCCGCCGAAGCCCGTCAGCCGGCCGTCCGCAGCCACTACTCGGTGGCACGGCACGACGATGACGATCGGATTAGCTCCAATCGCTCGCCCGACGGCGCGGGCCTTGCGCGGCTCCTCGCCGATTTCAGTCGCCACGTCGCCGTAGGTCACGACGGACCCGTAGGGGATGAGCAGCAGTCTTTCGTAGACTCGGAACTGGAAGCGTGTGACCTGACTAAGATCGAGCGGTACATCGAAGGCACGGCGCCTGCGGTCCATGTATTCGCGCAGCTGACTCGTGGTAGCTTCGAGGTGCGGCGGTGCTGGCTCGGGTGAGAGCGCCTCACCGGCAAGCACTTGGCCGAGCGCGGCGCTGGGCTCGGAGCAAAAATCGATCCGTCGTACACCGTTCTCGGTGACCCAGACCCGTAGAGGTCCCACAGGGATGTCGGAGATCTGATCGGACCAGATCGGAATCGGACTCAAGGGCCGCCGCTGATAGCTGAGTTGTGTTCAAGTGGCTTACGGAGCGCGTCGAAGCCGAGCATCGCGCACTTGATGCGTACAGGAAACTTGCTAACCCCTTGTAGTGCACGCAAATCACCGAGTCGCCTGTCTCGGGCCGCGTCGGCGTCACCGCGCATCATGTCGCCGAACCTCTTGGCCAGAGCCTCGGCGTCGGTGAGGCTGCGGCCTTCGAGGAGGCTCGTCATCATCGATGCGGACGCCTGTGAGATGGAACAGCCCGAGCCGACAAAACGGGCCTGCTCGATAATTCCTCCGGCGATCTTCAACTGGAGGCGAATCTCGTCCCCGCAGACTGGGTTAGCCACGTGCACATCCGCGGTTCTGTCGGGCAGCTCGCCCTGATTTCGCGGACGACGATAATGCTCCAGAATGAGATCCTGATAGAGCGACCCGATCGAAGGGGACTCCATCAAGCGAAAACTGTGCGGACCGTCTCCAGCCCTTCCACTAGCCGGTCCACGTCCTCGGTCGTGTTGTAGAAATAGAACGAGGCCCGTGCGGTTGCGGCCACGCCGAAGTGCCGCATGACGAGCTGTGCGCAATGGTGACCGGCACGGATCGCGATGCCCTCGGCGTCGAGGATGGTGGCGATGTCGTGCGGGTGCGCGTCAGAAAGCGTGAAGGAAATCACCCCTGAACGCTCACAGGGATCGGATGGTCCGAATATGCGCAGGTCCCGCACCGTGCTCATCCGATCAAGTGCGTAGTGAAGAACCTCCCGCTCATGGCGTGCGATACGACTCATCCCGATCCCTTCAAGGTACTGGACCGCGGTACCAAGTCCGATTGCGCCTGCGATGTCTGGCGTTCCCGCCTCGAACTTGTGCGGCAGATCGGCCCAGGTGCTGGACTCCCGCCGCACTATCCGGATCATCTCGCCCCCACCCTGGAAAGGCGGCATCGCATCGAGAAGAGAACGGCGAGCCCACAACACCCCGATCCCCGTCGGTCCGCACATCTTGTGGCCGCTAAAGGCATACGCGTCACAGTCAAGAGCGGCCACGTCGACAGGCAAGTGCGGCACCGCCTGCGCGCCGTCAATCAGAACCACAGCCTCAGATCTGTAACGCACCGCCCGCACGATGTCGGCGACCGGGTTGACCGTGCCGAGCGCGTTGGAGACGTGTGTCAAACTGACGAGGCGCGTCCGCGAGTTCACGGTTCTGTCCAACGCCTCTAGACGAAGCCGCCCCTCGTCGTCCAACTCGAGCCACTTGAGCACAGCGCCCGTCCGTCGGGCCACGAGCTGCCAGGGCACTACATTGGAATGGTGCTCCATCGTCGTGAGGAGAATCTCGTCGCCCTCGTTCAGGAACTCGAGTCCCCAGCCGTGAGCCATGAGGTTGATGGCTTCGGTTGTCCCGCGAGTGAAGATCACCTCGCCCGGATCGTTTGCTCCGACGAAGCGGCCAACACGGGAGCGAGCGTCCTCAAAGGCGGATGTTGCCCGTCGCGATAGCTCGTGGATGCCGCGGTGTACGTTGGCGTTGTCGCGCCTGTAATACTGGTCCAACACAGCCAGGACGGCCGTTGGCTTCTGCGAGGTGGCCGCGTTGTCAAGGTAGGCCAGCGCGTGACCGTTGATCTGTTGTTCCAGGATCGGGAAGTCCCTTCGTATGGCGACCGGGTCGATGCCAGATCCTGTCACGGTGACGGTGGAGGGGCTCACGGAAGGCCTAAACCTGTACGTAGACTTCGCCGCCGCGGACCTCGACCGGGAAGGCCTTCACAGGACGGATCGCGGGAAGCTGTACAGCGCGGCCAGTGCACACGTCGAACGCGGCGCCGTGATAGAGGCACTCGATGCGGGTGCCTTCTAACTCCCCGTCAGACAGCGGGTAGTCCTGGTGACTGCAGCGATCGAGCAAGGCGTAAATGTCACCGTCCACATTCGCAAGGACGATGCGCTCGTCCATGGTGTCCACCCCTACCAATGTCCCCGGCGGACAGTCCCCGACCGAGGCGACGCGGACCCACTCAGGCATGGGCGCCGAGACGGAGCTTCTCCTCAATCACCCTAGTGACCTTCTCTACCACTCCGCCTAGCGGCAAACGCTGAAGGACCATGCCCAAGAAACCCACCACGACCAGACGCTCCGCCTGTGCCCGAGTCAACCCGCGGCTCATGAGGTAAAAAAGCGATTCCTCGTCCAGTTGGCCCACCGTCGCGCCGTGTGAGCACTTCACGTCGTCTGCGTGGATCTCAAGCTTGGGAAGCGCGTCCGCCCGTGCATTGTCGGAAAGTATGAGGTTCCGGTTCGTCTGGTACGCATCTGTTTGCTGTGCCCCCTCGGCAACGCGGATGACGCCTCGGAACACCGCCCGGCTGCTATCGTCCAACGCCCCCTTATAGAGTAGATCGCTCCGGGCGGCGGGTGCGATGTGATCCTGGCTCGTGTTGTGGTCGAAGTGCTGGTCACCGTCGCCGAAATAGAGTCCCAAAAGGTTGCTGTCGGCGCCGGACCCGAGCAAGCGCGCATTAAGGTCCACTCGCGTCGTGCTTGCGCCGAGGCTTACGTTGAGCATGTCCAAAGTCGCGTCGCGTCCGAGCAGGATACGCTGTGCGGCATGGCAAAACGCACCTCGACCGATACGCTGCGCGGAGACGTACTGCACGTGCGCGCCGTCGCTCGCAAACACTTCTACCGCCTGCGAGGTCAACGTCTCCTGGTCGAAGTCATCGGAAAGCGCTTCGTCGACATAGGCGAGCTTACTCGCGGAATCGGCCACGATCAGGGTGCGCGAGAAGAACGCTGCCCCTGTCTCCGAGTACCAGCGTGTCACCCGCACCGGATGTTCGAGGCGAACACCGGGAGGGACATACAAGAGGACACCGTCGGTCCAGAGCATGGCGTTCAGCGCTTGGAGTTTGCCGTCCTCGGGCGGTATCGCCTGCGTGGCGAGGTACTTCTCAAGCAACGTGGGATGCTCGGTCGCGGCCCGACGCAGGGACGTGAGCACGACACCGCGCGAGGACAGGTGGGCACCAATGTTAGTGTGCACGACAGAGCCGTCTACGAGCACGAGATGACCCACCGCGTCGTGGTCCTCCGCCATCGTGCTGCGGAGTCGCTCCGGCCAGGCCTGCGGATCGTCGGGCAAAGCCTCGGCTACGGGACTGTGCAACTTGTCGAGGCACAGCTTCCGCGACAGGTCGGTGTAGCGCCACTCCTCGAGCTGAGTGCTCGGCATGGGCGTGGCCTCATAGATCCGCAACGCCTGCATGCGACGGGTTGCTAGCCACTCTGGGTCGTCGCCAGCCAACCGCTCGACCACGCCTCGGTCCAGTGCGCCGCTCTTCTTCTGCTCCGGTGCGACCCGATCCGCGACCACCTCAACCATGCGCCCTATCCGACGCTCCCCTCCATCTCCAGCTCGATCAACCGATTGAGCTCGACAGCGTACTCGAGCGGCAGCTCCTTCGCTATCGGCTCGATAAAGCCGCGGACGATCATGGCCATCGCCTCATCCTCGCTCATGCCACGGCTCATCAAGTAGAAGAGCTGCTCCTCTCCGATCTTGGAGACGGTAGCCTCGTGGCCAACGTTAGCGGATCGCTCCCCGATTTCGATGTACGGATAGGTATCGGTCCGCGCGGTCTCGTTAATGAGTAGTGCGTCGCACTCGACGTTGGAGCGAGATGCGGTCGAGCCCTCGTAGACCTTGCAGAGCCCACGGTAAGAGGCGCGGCCCGTGCCGCGCGAAATGGACTTCGACACGATTGTCGACGTTGTCCGCGGGGCGGCATGGACTACCTTGCCGCCGGTGTCCTGGTGCTGGCCGTTGCTGGCGTATGCGATCGACAGGATCGAGCCGTGCGCGCCCTCGCCCACCAGGTAACAGGACGGATACTTCATCGTTGCTTTGGAACCGAGATTTCCGTCCAACCATTCCATGGTCGCACCATCACGCACCAACGCGCGCTGGGTGACGAGGTTGTACATGTTGCGCGACCAGTTCTGGATGGTCGTGTAGCGGAAGCGCGCATCCTTCGCGACCACGATCTCGATCACACCCGAATGGAAAGACTCGGTCGAGTACACGGGTGCAGTGCACCCCTCGATGTAGTGCGCTCGGCTCCCCTCGTCTGCGATGATGAGCGTCCGCTCGAACTGGCCCATACGCTCTTGGTTCACGCGGAAATACGCTTGGAGGGGAGTCTCCAGGTGCACGCCCTTGGGGATGTAGACGAATGAGCCGCCCGACCAGACCGCCGAGTTAAGGGCCGCGAACTTGTTGTCGGCCGGCGGCACCACGGTTGCGAAGTGGTCCCGGAAGAGTTCCGGATGCTTCTTGAGACCATCTTCAATCGAGTCGAATATCACGCCCTTGGATTCCCACTCCTTCTTGAGCGAGTGGTAAACCATTTCCGACTCATACTGGGCACCGACGCCGGCTAGAACTTTCTGCTCGGCCTCGGGAATGCCCAGCTTTTGGAAAGTGTCCTTGATGTTGTCGGGCACATCCTGCCAGGAATGCTTCATCCGATCCTGGGGACGGACGTAGTAGTAGATCTGATCAAGCACGTCCCCAAGCTGAGAGAGATCTGCTCCCCACTCGGGCATCGGCTTCTTCATGTACAGCCCGTACGCCTTCAGCCGGAACTCAAGCATCCAGTCGGGCTCCTCCTTGTACCTGGAGATCGCCCGTACCACATCCTCGGACAAACCGGGCTCGGTGCGGAAGACCGGCATATCCTCGGTTCTGAAATCGTACTTGTACCGGTCAAGGTCGAGGCGTTCGATGACTTCGTTCTTAGGCATGGCTACATCTGCACTACGGTTCTAGCGTCGGCTTCACGCAACATGGCATAGCCTTCCTCCTCCAATCGGACGGCGACATCTGGACCGCCGGAGCGGACTATGCGCCCATCCACCATTACGTGCACGACGTCGGGACGGATGTAATCCAGCATGCGCTGATAATGTGTTATCAGGAGGACCGACATCGTGGGATCCTCACAACGCAGAGTGTTGACGCCGTGCGCGACCACCTTGAGGGCGTCGATATCGAGACCGGAGTCGGTCTCGTCCATAAGGGCAAGTCTGGGCTTCAGGACGGCCATCTGGAGAATCTCGTTGCGCTTCTTTTCGCCGCCGCTGAATCCATCGTTCACCGGCCGCTCGGCGAAAGAGACATCCATGTCCAACAGATTCATCCGATCGAGCAGGAGATCCTGAAAATCAAAGAGATCCAATTCCTCCCCCTCAACCAGTCGCGACTGCATCGCGGTGCGAAGGAAGTTCGCTATAGACACACCAGGGATCTCGACTGGATACTGGAATGCGAGGAAAATGCCGGCGCACGCCCGTTCGTTGGGCTCAAGCTCGAGCAGATCCCTGCCGTCGAACACAACCGTTCCGGCAACGACTTCGTAGCCGGGATGGCCAGTGAGCACCTTGGCCAGGGTGCTCTTGCCCGAACCATTCGGGCCCATCACGGCGTGCACTTCACCACCGGGAAGCGTGAGGTCGACGCCCTTGAGGATCGCCAGACCCTCGTCGGCCACCTTCACATGGAGGTTCTCGATGCTCAGAATCGTGGTATCGGACATTCCGGGGACGTCAGCTCAGATGTCACTCCGAGGCACTTATTCAGAATGATTCTAGGTTTCAAGAACCTATCCGGGCCGAAGGCTGAGCGTCAACCCCGAGACTGCCGTCATAGAGGGTATCTCCGGCGGTGTGGCTCGGTCCCGAGGAGTCGCCAGGTTCAGTGCGGGGGGGTGGTGAGCAGCCCCGCCGAAACCCGCGGTCGCTAGACCGTTTGAGCCATGGCCCGGTCGCTGGTCACCGGGTTCGAGTTGCCGCTGTCCTGGTCGTCCCTTGGGTGGGTTTGCTGGAGCACTTGGATGGTCCCACTCCAAGTGCAGCTCTCCATCCCATTGCATCACCAATTTACGATTACCGGGGGAGAGGTCGCTTTCGAGATCTACCGCGACCCGGCAAGCACACGAACGACGCCGTCGATTGCACCGCGCACTGTGGAGCCAGGCAGGTTCGAGCCGTTCGCGAGGATGGCGAACGCGATCTCCCGCCCAGCTTGGTCGACCAGATAACCCGCCAATGTACCCACGTTGGTGAGCGTGCCAGTCTTCGCAAACAGGCGCCCCTCCAGCCCGGCCAGCCGGGTTTCGAGCGTGCTCCCCTCTTCACTGGGCTCTGCCAGAGCCGCCCGGAACGCCCCACCCCATGGACGGGAACGCGCGTGGGTCAGCACGGCGACGAGTGCACGAGCCGTCACGAGGTTCTGAGCAGAGAGTCCAGAACCGTCCGCGATGCGGACGTCCATCGAATCGATGCTCGCCAGATGGGTGATGTGGCTACGGACGGCAGCAAGGCCCTCGGTCCCACCGGCTCTACTAGTATGCGCGTGACCCACGGTTCGGATGATCTGCTCAGCTATCCAGTTCTGGCTTGGCCCGAGCATGGCTTCCACGACGTCGAGCAACGGCGGTGACGTCAGCGTCGTCACGAGTCGTGAGGTGGTGCACATCGGCATGCTGCCGCTCATGCACCCGCCTCCCAGCGGTTCTCCCGGATCCCAGGCGACCCGCCAACCGGCGTCTACAGCAATCCCGTGTTCAACGATCGAGCGGTGCAGTGCGGCTGCCGCCTCGTGCACGGGATCGCGCGTCGCGAACTCCAGCGTGTCTACGGTGCCCACGGGCACCACTCCGGTCAACTCAAGCATGCGCGACTCGGGCAACCACGTTGCCTTCACGTCTTGGACACCGCTGGCCTCCGTCACCAGCCGAGGGCGCACGAAATCGTCTTTGCCGAGAGGCCACCACCGCACCGAGACGGGATCACCGGGCGCGACACCCGCCCGGACCTCTACGTGCGTCTGTCCCTCCATCAGTGCGAGCGCGCCGCCTGGGGCTCCGGCTGGCTGGGCCAGATCCTCGACCATCCAGCTAGGTCGGACGCTCATCGAGTCCCAACTGGAAGCGTCCACGACGAGAGAGCCTGTCACGCGCTGGATGCTTTCGAGTGCAACGGCCACCCGCTCCACGGGGGCTGTAACCGAGCCGGCAAAGCGTGCCGACCAGGTGGGGTCTCCCGATGCAGTTAACACAACATCTCCGGCCACCACCGTGTCGGAGGTCACCATGGAGTCCGCCGGCATCGTGGTCCAGAGTCCGGTCTCCCAGCGGAACTCGGGGCCCAACAAGTCGAGCGCGGCGACAGCGGTGAGAAGCTTGATCGTCGAGCCGGGGATCATGCGTTGGGCCGGGGCACGTGCCAGCAGCGTGTCGCCCGTCGTGACGTCCACTGCTAGCACGCTCCACTGTGCGCCTCCCAGCGGTGCCGTCTCTAGCACTGCGAGCGGATTTCGCGGCGGCACAGGGGATGGCACGCCGGGCGCGGAAGCGCATGCCGCGCTTACCCAGCACAGGCCCAGGATGGCCCCCGCGCTCGGGCGATTCACTAGTGGTACGTCATTGATCAACGCTACTTGGCTCTGAGGAGCCCGGCTCCCAGCCGGCCGAGGCCGCTCACCGTGATGAAGGGCGGTTTGCGTGTCGACGGGGCGCTGCAGCGGCGGGTGAGCGCTCAGCAGGGCGACAAATGTCCACCACGTAGCCCTTGACTGGCCGTGCCGTCACGACCCCCGGCGACCTTTCAGATCGCTTAACACTTGATCGTGCTGCAATTGTTCGCGAGTGCGGTGCTCGAGTGGGTGGCCGCGCCGGGAATCAGTTCGCGGCCCTGCGGGACGTTACAGGATCGTCTTGGTTGGTCGAGCCGTCCGAGCATGAACATGCAGGGCTGGTGGGAAGCGCGGCAAGAAGTTGGTGGAAGTCGGGAATCTCTTGATCGTTCAAAGGGTACGCGAGCCGGCCGTACACCGTGCGAACACCGTGATCCCTCCCGAGCCCAGCGCGCGTGGCGAAGCGCACTCCCCAGGTCAAACCGGACCCACACGGCCTTTCCGCCAGGGAGGCCTTCGACGAGATCGAGCGGCTTCGCGCCGAGATCCGCCATCACGATTACCTCTACCACGTCAAGGCGCGCCCCAAGCTGTCAGACGAGGAGTACGATCGTCTCTTCTGGCGACTCAGGGCGATCGAGGAAGTGTATCCCGACCTGATTACCACGGATTCGCCTACCCAACGTGTCGGGGGACAACCGCAGCCACGGTTCATGACCTTCGTTCACACTGCACCGATGCTCTCGCTCGACTCGACGCAGGGCGAGGCCGTAGTGCGTCGCTTCGACGAACGCGTGCGCAAGGGCATGCACGGGCAGGTGGCTTACTTGCTTCAGCCCAAGCTCGACGGCGCGTCCGTGGAACTAGTCTACGAGCGCGGCCGCCTCGTGCGTGCGGTCACGCGCGGCAACGGCACGCGAGGTGAGGGCGTGACCGAGAACATGAAGACCATCCCGACAGTGCCACTCCGACTGCGTGCGGTCGATCGCTCGGCTCCCGAGCTACTGGCTGTTCGGGGCGAGGTGCTAATGTATGTTTCCGACTTCGAGACCTTCAACGCACGGATGGTCGACTCAGGAGCCCAGCCGTACGCGTCGCCGCGCAACTCGGCGGCGGGCGCAATCCGCCAGCTCGATTCCCGCGTGACGGCCTTGCGCAAGCTTCATTTCGTGGCGTTCGACGTGCTCTCCGCGCACGGCGTCACGTTCCACAAGGACCGAGAGCGTGTCGAGGCACTATTGCGGTGGGGTTTCCGGGTTCCCGAGGGTGGCACAGTAGCGACGAGTGTCGAAGAAGTACTCGCCTACCACCGGAGCTGGGCCGCGCGGCGTGACACTCTTGACTACGAGATCGACGGTGTCGTAGTCAAGCTCGACGATCTCGACGGCCGTGCGGATCTCGGCACGACCTCGCATCACCCGCGGTGGGCGCTGGCGTACAAGTTTGAGCCGCGCAGCGAAGTGACGCGTGTCGAGCGGATCGCCGTATCCGTGGGCCGCACAGGCGTGCTCACTCCGGTCGGGTTGCTGCTCCCTGTCCAGGTGGGCGGAGTCACGATTGCACGTGCCTCGCTGCACAATCGGGAAGAAGTGCGCCGGAAGGACGTGCGAGAGGGGGACCTCGTGCGCATCAAGCGTGCCGGTGACGTGATCCCCCAGGTGCTGGAACGCGTGGAGGAGCAGGGACAGCGCCGCGGACGGCGTTTTGAGATGCCAGCCGAGTGTCCCGCCTGCGGCACTGCGGTAGAAGAACGCGGGCCGCTCACGCTTTGCCCCAATCGCCTTGGCTGCCCGGCCCAGCTGAAAGGACGGATCGTGCACTTCGGGTCACGCAACGCGCTCGACATCACGGGCCTCGGGGACAAGACTGCAGCGCTTCTCGTGGAACATGGGCTGGTGATTGACTTGGCTGACCTGTTCACTTTGCAGCCCGACAGGCTTATCGAGCTGCCGGGTTTCGCCGAGCAATCGGCGACCGACCTCGTGGACGAGATTCAAGACTGTCTTCGCCCGGAGTTGCACCGCTTCCTCTACGCGCTTGGGATTCCCGAAGTGGGCGTGAGTGTGGCACGTGACCTAGCGACTCACTTCCGTGATCTCGATAGGATCCGTACCGCAAGCGTCTCGAAGCTCTTGGAGGTTCCCGGTGTCGGTCCCAGGATGTCGGAGGCCATTCGGGACTTCTTCGCCCACGAGCAAAATGCGCGTGCGATCGCCGCCATTCTTGAGCACGGTGTCCAGCCATCCCCGCTCGCGGCGTCTGGAGGGACCGGGCTGGCCGGGAAGAAGTTCGTCTTCACAGGCAGACTGACACGGCTCACCCGGCCACAGGCCAAGCAGCTGGCCGAGAGAGCCGGCGGGCGCGTGGTGGTTTCGGTCAGTAGGGAGACGGACTACGTGGTCGTCGGCGAAGATCCAGGATCCAAGTACAATCGAGCTGTCGATCTCGGCGTTAGCGCCCTGGACGAATCGCAATTCATGGCGCTGCTCGAGGACGCGCAGGTTGAGTTGGAGTGAACCACGCAGAACGCCGACCCCGTGGCAGCGGGACAAGTGCGACACGCGAGGAGCACCTGGCACATGTCCCAATCCCGGGCGGGTGGTGACGCGGCCACTAGGCGCGTCTAGCTTGCATGCGAGACGGCGCGGCCGGCGCGCCGCCGCTGCTTCACCTGCACTTCTCGAAGGAGACACCATGCTGGGGATTGACCTCGGCGGCAAGCGCGCTCTTGTCGCGGGCGTCGGGGATGACCGGGGATACGGCTGGGCTATCGCGAAGGCATTGGCCGCTGCGGGTGCCAGCATTTGCGTGGGCACATGGCCACCGGTGCTTGGGGTATTCCGCAAGAGTATCGAGCGAGGCAGACTCGACCTCTCGCTACCCGGTGGCGGCGAACTTGCCATCGAAAAGATCTATCCGCTCGATGCGGTCTACGACACGCGCTCAGAAGTGCCCGACGAACTGTCCACGAACAAACGCTACAAGGATCTGGAAGCATTCACGGTGCAGGAGGTCGCCGATACGATCCGAGCCGATTTCGGCGAATCATGCCTGGACGTGATTGTTCACTCGCTAGCCAATGGCCCCGAGGTTCACAGTGCGCTGATAGACACGAGCCGCGCCGGCTATCTCGCCGCGGTCTCGGCCAGTGCGTATTCGCTGGTAAGCGTGCTCCGGCGAATTGGGCCGCTGCTGCGGCCGGGGGGCGCTGTGGTGTCGCTCAGCTACCTGGCTGCGGAGCGTGTGATCCCGGGCTACGGCGGGGGCATGAGCTCGGCCAAGGCCGCGCTGGAGAGCGACACTCGCACGCTCGCGTTCGAGGTGGGCCGCCGCTGGGGCGTGCGTGTAAATGCCATTAGTGCGGGGCCCCTAGCTAGCCGCGCGGCCAGGGCGATCGGCAAGATTGACCGGATGGTCGAATACTACCAAGAGAACTCGGCACTCGGTGGGGTCAACAGCGCAGCCGACGTCGCCCATGCCGCGGCCTTCCTGTGCTCACCCCTGGCTGCTGGCGTTACGGGCGTGACGCTCCACGTAGACAACGGTTATCACGCCATGGGGATGGTTGCGCAGTCGCAGCTGGTTGCCAGCGGGACAGAAGTGCGCGCAACTGGTGGCGATAGGGTGCGAGGGGGCGGGGCAGGCCGCACGACACCGGAAGGACCGCCGGCCTGAACGTTCCGGCATTCGGAGAGCGCCTCCCGCGCATGGTGGCTCGTCCTCCGGGACCGCGCTCGCGGCAGCTAGCGGCACGTCTGCAAGCAGTCGAGTCACGAAACGTCACCTTCATGGGCGAGCGTTTCCCCATCTTCTGGGAAGAAGCAAGGGGCGCAAACGTACGCGACGTTGACGGCAACGAGTACTTGGATCTCACCGGTGCGTTCGGTGTGGCTCTGGCTGGCCACGCCCACCCCTGCATCACCCGGAGGGTTTCCGAGCAGACAGCGTCACTCGTCCACGGCATGGGCGATGTTCATCCATCGGCAGTCAAGCTTGAGGTCCTGGAACGCTTGGCGTCACTCGCGCCGTGGCCCGACACACGTACGGTGCTGGCCACTTCCGGCTCCGAAGCAATCGAGATCGCGCTCAAGACTGCGCAACTTGCCACTGGGCGCGCCGGCGTCCTTGCATTCGCCGGCGGCTATCATGGTCTCACGCTCGGCTCTCTGGCCGCCACCCACCGCGAGCATTTCCGCAGTTCATTCGAGCGACGGCTCTACAGAGGGGTCGTACACACCCGCTTTCCGAGGATCAGCGACAAGCCCCGAGCTGTCGCGGCTGCACTGGACGAGGTCGACCGCGCACTTCACCGCGGGCACGGTGGCGATCCCATCGGTGCGGTCGTGATTGAGCCTGTCCAGGGGAGGGCCGGTACACGCATCCCTGCTCCCGGATTCGTGGCGGCGGTCGCCGCCCGCGCGCGTGCGGCCGGAGCACTACTCGTGTGCGACGAGGTGCTGACCGCGTTCGGACGTACTGGAAAGATGTTCGCGCACGAACACTCGGGCGTCGTGCCCGACCTCCTCTGCGTCGGCAAGGCCCTGGGAGGGGGCATGCCCCTGTCGGCATGCCTCGCGCCGGCCAGCGTAATGGACGCGTGGCCGATCTCGGAGGGTGAGGCGATTCACACGAGCACGTTCCTCGGCCATCCCGTGGCCTGTGCTTCCGCGCTCGCGTTTCTGGACGTGTTGGCCGACGAGGCATTGATCGAGCGCGCTGCGCGTTTGGGAGAGTTGCTGCGGAGCGAGCTCGCCACCGGCTTGGCGGAGGTCGAGGACGTAATGGAGGTTCGAGGGCAGGGGCTGCTGATCGGTATTGAGCTGGCTGCGGCGGGCTCGGGCGCGGCGGTTTCGGAGAGCGCGCTCGATGCCGGGCTTATCACCCTGGCCGCGGGCTCCCGGGGCGAAGTGCTCCAGCTCCTCCCCCCCGCTGTTCTCAGTGAGGCGCAAGCCGAACACGCGGTCCGTGCTCTGGTTACGCGCGTGCGGCTGTGGTCCGGGGAGCGTTGATCGGTGGGCGGAGAGTAGCCGCGATGGACTGGCGAGCGATCCTGTTCGACCTGGATGGAACACTCGCTGACACGGTACCGCTCATCCTGCACTGCTATCGGCACACGATGCGAATCCACTTGGGAACGGAGTTGCCTGACGAGCTCTGGATCCGGCACATAGGCAAGCCCTTGCGCGCGAGCATGACGGCCTTCGCCGCCGACCCAGAAGAGACCGTGCGCATGGTGAACACGTACGTGGCTGTCCAGCGTCGAGTGCACGACGAGATGGTGCGCGGGTTCCCGAAGACGTTGGAGACCCTCAAGACACTCCGGGCCCGAGGCGTACGGCTCGGGGTGGTCACGAGCAAGGGGCGCGAGATGACCGCACGTACGCTCGGATCCTGTGGTCTCGGCGAGGCATTCGACGTCCTGGTGACCGCCGACGAGGTGTGCATGGGGAAGCCCCACCCTGAGCCCGTACTCCGGGCGCTTGCCGATCTCGGTCTTGAGGGGGTGCCCGGTGAGGTGGTTTTCGTGGGCGATTCCCCCCACGACCTAGTTGCGGGGCATGAGGCTGGGGTGAGGACGGCCGCAGTGCTGTGGGGACCATTCGACCGGACGGCGCTGGCAGAGAACAATCCCGACTATTGGATAGCGGATTGGGCTGCGCTGGTCGCGCTACGTCCTTAGCAACAGGCGGCGGCAGGCCGTCGCGGACTTTCGCCATCCGTGATTGCCTCTTTCTTGAGGTTCCTCTCTCGTTGAATCCGCGCCTCAGTTCAGACGCACGCTTCGTGGCACAAGACTCCGGCTTGAAGCCGCCTATTGTCTCGGGTAGATTTGCCGCCGCCCGCCCCCATCGTCTAGTGGCCTAGGATATCTGGTTCTCAGCCAGAAGACCGGGGTTCGATTCCCCGTGGGGGTATCTGTTGCAAGCGAGTTGGTCGCTTAGCTCAGTCGGTAGAGCACCACGCTCACATCGTGGGGGTCGCTGGTTCGAGTCCAGCAGCGACCATCGACGTAGAGTAAGAGCGTCGCGGGGCAGCCCCGCGACGCTCTGTCGTGTGGAATCTACTATGTCAGGAATCTCCACGGACGCGTAGGCCCCGACCCTCGTTATGAGTAGCGAGGACGGCTCGACGTACCGGAGACAATTGGCTCAAGTGGCCGGTATAGGGTCAGTGTCCACCTCGACGTCCAAATCGCGCCGAGCCTTTGGGAGCATGCTGGTGCGGGGCACGTTGTAAGCCGTCACGGACGTAGTTCCTAACTTATCCGAACGGTTGAGCAAACTCTGCTTCGGCCCGCCAAGAGCCGAGAGCTTGGCGCCGCGAGGCGGCAATGTATTCAGGCTGTGTCCCTTCCCATATTCATTGTGTCGTAACCGCCCAGCGCCTCCACCTGCTTGCGGGTTCCCGGGCGATTGAGGACGTCGAGGAGAATCTCGACGGCCGGCAGATCCAAAAAATGGTTTGCCACGATCAGCTCGTAAGCCTCTTGGCGTAGACTCAGGAATCCGAGACCGCGGGAGAGACCTGCTGCGCGGATGGCGATGCCCACGTCCGCCGCACCGGCCGCGATGCCCTCGGCGACCTCAAGGTGGCCGGTCGCGGCTGTCCTGTATCCCTCCACGCTAGCCGTTTCCACTCCCGCCAGAGTGAGCGCTTCGTCGAGGAGCTCGCGGCTTCCCGATCCCTCTTCACGGTTAAGCAGGCGAAGCCGTCGATCCGCCAAATCTCCAATCCCGTAGATGTGATCCCGCAGGGCCGGCCGTAGCAAGATCCCCTGCTCCCAGATCGCGAACGAGATCCGGGTGCAAGGGAACGGGATGAGGTCGCGCACGCACCGGCCGTTCCACGTGTCCGACTCGGCCTCGTACAGATGGGCACCTGCTATGTGGGCCTTACCTTCGGCCAAAGCGGCCAAGGCGGCTCGGCTGCCGCGCTGGCTCCAGCTTACTTCGATTCCGTGCTCCCGCTCGAGTGCGTGGGCAAGGATGCCGAACGCGGGGTCACATCCGACGACACTCAGGTGTACTGGCCGGGGTGCCTCGCTGAGCAAACGCACCTTCACCCTTCTCTTCTTGAACGCCTCGACAACGCCATCGGCTGGCACGCCGGGCCTGTGTTCCTCGCTTACGGGATGCGCTACTTGGCACCCGGCGATCCTTACTAGACGGACTCGGCAACCTGGCAGTGGTGCGCGGGCGCCACCCCATGTCCCCGTGCAGTACGACACTGGCCGGTCCGGAAGCTGGAACAGCTCTCCGACCGAACGGCCGAGCGAGGCCGCTAGCCGCAACGCGACTTCGGTAGAGGGTACGGCACTTCCAGACTCAATGGCGGCGTAGCTCTGGCGGGAGACGCCGCCGGCCTCGGCCATGCGCGTCTGACTCCAACCGAGTCGTTCGCGTTCGGTGGCGAGGACGTTGTCTAGACGGGTGTTCACGATATGTGCCCCGGAGCGGCTGAGTCGGCTTGTACACCGATCTCGGTGGCCTTGAGTGCCAGCCAGATCTCGGATCCGGGGGCGAGTCCGAGTTCCACCGACGCCTCCGCGGTCACCTCCACGGCGAGAAGGAGCGGAGCCTCGGTGAGGAGCCGGACACGGTGCCCGAGCCGCTCGATCCGAGCGACGACAGTGGACCAGGTGTTGCGGTAGCTGCCTTCGGGAGGGTTTAGGTGCACGGAAATGGCTCTTGGGCGTATCGTGACCAAGACCGGTCCCGCGACCTCGTGTTCGGCAACATGGAGAACATGTTTGCCAACGTAGACCCGGCCGTCGCGTGCGTTACCTCTCATGAAGTTCAAGCCACCGAACTCGGCGGCGTACCGCGTGCGGGGCTGTAGGCGGATATCGTCAACACTTCCCCTCTGAGTTACGCGGCCGTGCTCGATGACGTTGATCTCGTCGGCGAACAGCGACGCCTCGGCGGGATCGTGGGTAATGAGTATGCGCGGGCCGGCAAACTGCCCGAGATGCTCGGCGAGGGTCCTCCGAACCTGGGAACGCGTGGCAACATCGAGTGCGGCGAGCGGCTCGTCCAACAGAAGGAGTCGGGGTTCCGCGGCCAGCGTTCGGGCCAGCGCCACGCGCTGGGCCTCGCCCCCGGACAGGTCCCGCGGACGGTGGCTCTCTAATCCATCGAGCTTGAGACGCTCGATCCACTCCCACGCCCGGCCGCGGGCCTCCGTGCGCCGTATTCCCCTGCTTCTCGGGCCGAAGGCGACGTTCTCGAGTACGCTCAGGTGGGGGAAGAGCAGATAATCTTGGAAGACGACGCCGACCTGACGACTCTCGGTAGGAACGTGCGTACCGTTCGCAGGGTCGTCTAGAATGACACCCCCAAGTTCGATATGTCCCGCGTCCAGGGGGACGGTGCCGGCTAGCGCAGCGACAGCCGTCGACTTCCCGGCGCCGTTAGGTCCGAGCAGAACGGTGGTTCGCCCTGCTGGAACCGACAGCCGAACATCCAGACGGAATGACTCCGATCTTCGGACGTCCAACGCGGCCTTGAGCCCGCCGCTCATAGTGTTCCCCGCCAGCGTTCTCTGAGGGAGACGAGCACGAATAGCGAGATCAAGACCATCACGAGGCTAATGGCAACTGCCGTATCGCGGTCCCTCTCGAGCGCGACGAACACGGCCAGCGGCAGGGTCTGCGTACGCCCCTGGAGGTTGCCTGCAAAGGTGATTGTTGCGCCGAACTCGCCGAACGCCCGCGCCCAGCAAAGCACGAGGCCAGCGACGAGCGACGGCGTAATCGTCGGCAGAGTGACACGACGCAGCACCGTCCAGCGGCCAGCGCCCAGACTCGCCGCTGCCTCCTCGTAGCGCCGGTCCATAGTGCGGAGCGCTCCCTCTACGGTGATGACCAGAAAAGGCATGGCGACGAACGTGTTGGCGACGACCACCCCCCACGCCGAGAACGGCAGCACGAGGCCGGTTGCCTGCTCGAGTGGCGCGCCGACCAGCCCACGTCGGCCGAAGGCGAAGAGGAGAGCGGCACCCCCCACGACCGGTGGCAGTATCAGGGGAAGCGCGACCGTCCCTCGTACCAGCGAACGGCCAACGAAATCGACACGCGCGAGAACCCAGGCTAGCGGAACCCCGACGGCAAATGAGAGGGCCGTTGCCGCGAGGGACGTGACCGTCGAGAGTCGGATAGCGTCGGTGACTATGTCGCTGCCCAAGAGCGCGGGAAGACGCGTCCAGGGTGCGCGCGAGAACAGGCCGAGAACAGGCAGCAGGAACAACGCCATGCCGGCGGTGGCCAGGATGCCTAGGAGGAACGGCAGCCGCGGTTGCCCACGCCGTCGCCGCGTGGTCACGGCGGAGCGAAGCCATGGCTTGCCAAGAGCACCCGTCCCTGGTCGGACAACACAAACTGGACGAACTTCGCGGCCCCCGTCGGGTTGGGTGCGTCGGCTAGCACACCGACCAGGTACTCGGCCGCGACGTTCACGTCGTCAGGGATTTCGATGCCCTGAACTGCGCCGTTGGCGGACGCTACGTCGGTCACGTATATCACACCCGCGTCCAGCTCGCCCAACTGGATCTTGGTCAGGAGGGCACGGACGTTGGGCTCGTTCGTGTCGAGCGCGGGAAACAAACCAGCCCGCGCGAACACACGCCGTGCCAACTCCCCGCACGGAACCTCCTCCGCACACAAGGCGATGCGCAGTGCGGCGTTGGTGAGGTCTTCGAGACCGCTAATTCCGGCCGGATTGCCGGCCGGGACAGCGATCCGGAGGTAGTTGCGCGCGAAGAAGTGAGCATCGTCCGCCAAGCGTCCGGCTTCGACGACCCGGGTCATGTTCGTTGCGTTTGCGGAGGCGAACACGTCAACTGGAGCGCCCTCAAGGATCTGCGCTCTCAGCGCAGAGCTTCCCCCTAGGTTCAAGACGATGTCCACGTCCGCGTGCATGGCTTCGAACGCGGATTTCATGGCGACGAAGGCATCCGTGAGCGAGGCTGCCGCCGAGACAATGATCTCACCGGCCAGTGCGGCACACGGGGTAGTACCGGGCATCGAGCAGGCATCGACACCGTCGTTTCGGGTACTTGGCCCCCTACACGCGGTCGCGCTCAGCGCGAGTGCCACAAGGGCGCTTCTAGCCCTCCATTCTGGGTTTGCCATCCTCCCCTCTCGTCCCCGTTTGAGGAGATGGAGCGCCATTGGATTCCCACTTCCACGAAGAGTACGCCCACTTCCATATGTAAAGTTTGCCTGCGTACTTATCAAGTATACACGGCACCATGTCTCCGGATTGATGCCGGGGCGATCGGATACCTCGGGGCTGCGGTCTTTTGCCGGGCGCACGTCTAGTCCGCGGGAAGCCGCGGTCATCTGTCTCCGGCCCAATGCAGGATCACGTGCTCACGTTCAGCGCAATCAAACACCAAGGACCTTGTCGTCCAAAGCGGCAAGCGGCTCCCCAACCCTCGGCAGTCACACACACCACTGTGGTGGCGGCACCCGAGGGTCCGAGGGATGGCCTCGTGAAGCAACTTCTGCCGTGCAGGCGGGGGTCGCCTGTATCAGAGAACGACCCGGACCGTGGCGGCAGTGAACCCGATGGACGGCCACCCATGGTCGTCCATCGGCGCAAAGGCCCTTGGTATCCGGGGGCGCTCACACTCTTTGCCTGCGGTCGAGCAGCTCTACGCGCTTGACCGCCCAACACGGCGACCTTCTTATTGCACGTTCCGTCGAATTCCTGACCGCTCCCGACCGCTCCGTCCGCCCGCAGGGGGTAGCACCATGAGAGTGCCGCTGTTTCTCGTGTTCGTCGTGGGAGCGATCTCCGTGTCACCAGTGCAAGCGATCGTCGTTCAGACGCCGAATACCGCGCTCACAACGGTGCAGCCGGGCGAGTATTCGCTGGCTAGCCCCCGACCGGCGACAGCGACCTTCGCCACCGCGCAAGAAGGTCCTCAGACAGGACCCATCGGTTTCGCCCAGCGCGCCGACGCTGCGATGGGGCGAGTGAACTCATGGATTGCGGCGGTTTTTTTCTTCGACGTGTTATTCTGGGATGCTGGGAACACTCTGCCACTCGTGGTTGCTTGGCTGGTGATCGCAGCGATCTACCTCACCCTACGCATGGGGTTCGTCAACCTGTGGGCGTTTAGGCATGCGGTGAACGTCACGCGGGGGAAGTACACGGATCCTGATGAGCCGGGTGATGTCTCGCACTTCGAGGCCCTTAGCACCGCACTATCGGCCACTGTCGGACTGGGTAACATCGCTGGAGTTGCTATCGCGGTTAGCCTGGGCGGGCCTGGCGCGACCTTTTGGATGATTGTCGCGGGACTGCTCGGCATGTCGACCAAGTTCACCGAGTGCACCCTGGGGCAAGCCTACCGCGAGATGGATCGGGAGGGACGCGTCCTGGGTGGCCCGATGCAGTACCTCGCCAAGGGACTCGCGGAGCGGGGCAAGCCCAACCTTGGGCGGATTCTGGCGGTGGCGTTCGCGATCCTCTGTATCGGCGGATCTCTGGGCGGTGGCAACGCCTTCCAGGTGAACCAGTCCATGAACACGCTTCAGCAGACGATCCCCGCGTTGGAGGGGAACGGCTGGATGTACGGGCTGTTCATGACGTTCCTGGTCGGGATCGTCATCATCGGCGGCATCCGGCGGATCGCCAACGTGGCCGACAAGATCGTTCCCACAATGGCTCTCGTTTATGTGACCGGCGCGTTGATCGTAGTCCTCGCGAACCTCTCGCAGACTCCGGCGGCGCTGGCCTCAATCGTCAGCGGAGCGTTTACCCCGGATGCAGCCTTCGGCGGCTTCGTCGGCGTACTCGTCATCGGCTTCCAACGGGCCTCGTTCTCGAACGAGGCGGGCGCGGGTTCGGCTGCCATCGCCCACTCCGCGGCCCGTACGGAGTATCCGGTGCGCGAGGGAGTCGTAGCGCTGCTTGAGCCGTTCATCGACACCGTGGTGATCTGCACGATGACTGCCCTCGTGATCGTCTTCAGCGGTGCCTACAACAACCCGGCTTACGCGGACCTTATCAGCACAAGCCAGGGAGCCGCTCTCACGTCGCGGGCGTTTGGGGAACACCTGGCGTTCTTTCCGTATGTGCTCTCGTTTGCGGTCTTGTTGTTCGCCTACTCGACCATGATCTCCTGGTCGTACTACGGAGAGCGTTGCGCGGTGTGGCTGTTAGGGCCAGCTGCCTCGCTGCCGTACAAAGTCCTGTTTCTCACCTTCGTGTTCTTGGGTTCTATCATCACATCGGTCAACATCCTGAACTTCGGCGACCTGATGATTCTCGGCATGGCGTTCCCGAATCTGTTGGGAATCTACTTCTTGAGCGGGAAGGTCAGGAAATTGCTGGACGGCTACTGGGGCAAGTACAAGACAGGCGAGTTCCCTGAGTACGACGTGCATGTTGGACTCAAAGGCTGGTAAGAGGTTTTTTGGTATCCCTCGGCTACGGTGGCGCACAGTCGCGGCGTTCCTTACCTACACGACCTGCTGCACGGCGTACGTTCATATCGGTGACGGCGTCGCCTCGGGCAGCTTCGCCGTCGCTTCCGGAATCTTGATGCCGCGGATGCGCAGGTATATCCAAAGGATGGGAACGACGATGGCGAAGGACGCCCATACGGGCAGGCCGTAGGCGGTCCCGATGTCTCCAAAAACCATCGCAGGTACGGCGACCAATAGTGCGTAGGGGAGCTGTGTGCGCACGTGGTCGACATGATCGCAGGCGGTCGCCGTCGACGACAGCACCGTTGTGTCTGAGATCGGCGAGCAATGGTCGCCAAAGATTCCGCCTGCGAGCACCGAGCTAATTGTGCCGAGCAGGATCGTGTATTGGCTCCCTCCCTCGAACCCCGCGCCGCCACCCAGTGACACCGCAAGCGGAATGACGAGGGGGAGCAATATCGCCATCGTGCCCCAGGAAGTGCCGGTTGCGAACGACATGGCTGCGGCGACCACGAAAACGAGCCACGGCAGCAGCGGCAGGGCGACGTTGCCTTCGAGGATCTGTGTCAGATAGGCAGCCGTGCCCACCAACTCGGTGACGGATCCGAGTGACCAGGCTAGTACCAGTACCACCACGGCAATCATCATTGCGCGCATGCCGGCCAGCCAGCTCTCGATCGTGTCGCGGAGAGAGAGAAGACGCTGGCCCACGGTCAGAACACCGGCGGCCACGCAGCCGGCGAGCGAACCCCACAACAGGGTGGCGAAGGGATCGGCAGCGCCAAAGACGTCGATCAGGGACGCGTCGGGTCCCGCTCCGCTCCGACCGGTCATGTAGAGACCACCGAGCACGACGGCTACTACGATCAGCAAGGGAAGAGCGGCGTTCCACCAACGCTGTGGCACCCCTGAGTGCGCATCCAACACTCCGGTCTCAGTGTCGGTCGTCAACTGTGCGCCGGGGCGATAGAGGCCGGCACCGCGCGCGGCCCTCAGCTCGGCCCGGGCCATCGGTCCCCAGTCGCGGTTCATTACGGAAGTCATAACCACGAAGAGAAGCGCGAGCAGCGGATAGAAGCGGTAAGGAATCGTTTCGATGAAGACAGTGAACGGGCTGGCACCCGCGAGCGCCTCGGCTGCTGTGGGAGCCTGCTCGACGGCGATGCGCAGGCCGTCTGCGATCAGGCTCATCTCGTAGCCCACCCAGGTTGAGATAGGGACCAGCGCAGCGACCGGAGCGGCGGTCGAGTCGACGAGGTAAGCCATTTTTTCGCGTGAGATGCGTAACCGATCCGTGACCGGACGCATGGTATTGCCAACGATCAGGCAGTTGGCGTAGTCGTCGAAGAAAACAGCGGTCCCGGCTATGAACGTCGCGATCTTGCCGCGGCGGCGGGAGCGCGCTAGCGGTGCGACCGCGGCGACGACACCGGCCGTGCCCCCGTTACGAGACACGATCCCCACCATCCCGCCCAATAGCAGCGTGAAAACCACGACTTGCGTGTGGCCGCTGGCCACGTCACCTAGGGCGGGTACGACGAAGGTGTCCACCAGGCGCCATGTGGCCTCGACCGGATGGAAACCTGCGACTGCCAATGCGCCCAGCCACACGCCGGCGAAGAGCGCAGTGATCACCTCCCGGAAGATGAGTGCCAGCACGATCGCGACAAGCGGGGGCAACAGCGAGAACCATCCGGGCACGAGCGTCGGGGCCAACGTCTCGACGTTGTCCCCCACTGTGACTCGGAGCGGGAGTTGAGTGGCGGACGTTACCCTGACTTCGGAGAGCGTCACCGCTTGGCCAGGCTGGACGGTGCCGCTTCCTAGCGGTTCGCCGTGCGCGTCGAGCAACCGCCACGCGGCAGCACCAACGGACGTTCCGCGGATGGTCAACGAGAAGGGCACGTCGCCTAGCACCACGGGTGGGGATTCTACCAACTCTTGGGCGCTCGCTGGGCCGGTGAGGATGGCTGACAATAGGAAAACGATCCCAGGGTGTCGGAGCACGGAGCGTCATCACGGGCTTGAGGAGGAAAATTCCCTGAACAGCGTGCGGGATCATGCGGCTGGACGGCACGATCTGTAAAGCTTGCGCCCGCCTCGTCTCGTGCCCATTCGTGCCTGTTAGTGATCGATTCCGCAAACCGTTTTGTCGGAGTGGGGCGTCGGACACCCGACGGAGGTCCACGATGTCTGAACCTAGGAGCCGACTCGTGCGCAGGGTAACGACCCGTGGAGCGGCGGTAGTCACGGCCACCATTCTGTGGCTTGGGGCGTGCGCCGGCGAAGGAGAGGCTGGCAGGGAGGCGGACGAGCCGGCGCAGTTTGCGCTGCTCACATCCGGTCCGGTGAGCGACGCCGGATGGTATGCAGGAGGCTACGAGGGACTGCTGCTCTTGCGCGACTCGATCGGTGCACAGGTCAGCCATCAACAAACCCGCACTCCTGCCGAGTTCGATGAGGCTTTCCGAGCATATGGCAACTCGGGCTACGACATCGTCTTCGCGCATGGCTTCGAGTATCAGGATGCAGCAATACGTGCCGGTGACCTGTTCCCCGACATGTACGTCGTCGTGAGCAGCGGAGGTCGAGTCGCCGACAACGTCGTGCCCGTCACGTTCACGCTTGAACAGGCGAGCTATCTCGCCGGAATAGCAGCTGCGGGTATGACCCGAACCGGTTTGGTCGGGATGGTCGGAGGTGTAGCAATTCCACCGGCTCTAGGGACTTTCCGCGCCTTCGAAGCGGGCGTGGCGTCGGTGCGGCCGGACGTGCGCGTGCTAGAGACGTTCATTGGGAGCTGGGACGACGTCTCCGCAGCCAAGGAGGCGGCGGTCGCCCAGCTGCGTCAGGGCGCGGACGTCCTCGTCCACAACACCGACGCGGCTAGCTTCGGCGTCTTCCAGGCGGTGCGCGAGGCGACCACGGCTGGCGATTCGGCGTGGGTTATCGGCATGAACGGTAACCAGAACGACGTAGCACCGGAGGTAACGCTGGGCAGCGCGGATCTCCGTTTACCTGCGGCGTTTCTTGAGGTCGCCGAGCTCTGGCAGGCCGGCGAACTCGGAGGGAGGCCCGTCTACTCCGGAATGGAGAAGGGCACAGTGGACTATGTGCCCAACCCCGCCGTCCTCGATCGCTACCCGCCCGAGCTGCTCGCCCGGATCGACGAGGCTCGCCGGACCATCCTGTCGGGTGCGCTCAACGTGCCGCGCGTTCCGTATGTCGAGGACGAGATCGGCGTCCAGGACGGAACCGGAGGCTGAGCTGATCGAGCTGCGGGATGTCCATCAGCGCTTCGGAGCGGTGGCGGCCCTCCGCGGCGCGGGCCTCTCGTTGCGCGTTGGCGAGGTCCACGCCCTACTCGGCGAGAACGGCGCCGGCAAGTCCACGCTGCTGCGAGTGCTGGCAGGACTCCAGGCACCCGATAGGGGGGAACTCTCAGTCCGTGGCCGCGTCGTCCACCTGCATACTCCGCGAGATGCTTGGGACGAGGGTATAGGGCTCGTTCACCAACACTTTACGCTGGTCCCTCGCCTCACGGTGCTGGAGAATCTTGCGCTCGGAGTACGCGGACCGAGTGGGGGCTGGCGCGGCGGAATGAGGCTACCCCTTGAGCACGTTGCCCAGCGAGCTAGAGAAGTCGCCGCAGCCACCGGCCTCGCGATTCGCCCGAACGAGGTGGTCGAGCGACTCAGTGTGGGGGACCGCCAACGGGTGGAGATCCTCAAGGTGCTGCTCCGTGAGCCCCGCGTGGTCGCGCTGGACGAGCCCACAGCCGTGCTGGCTCCGGCTGAGATCGAGCGACTGCTTGCATTGCTACGGCAGCTCGCCGCGTCTGGCCGCACTGTCCTTATTGTTGCCCACAAGTTGGACGAGGTGCTCTCGGTTGCGGACCGGGTGACAGTTCTGCGCGCAGGACGGACAGTGTTGGAAGCCGAGCGCGCCTCGGTCAACGCTCGCCTGTTGGCGGATGCGATGCTCGGACAGGAAGCGCGTGAGGCGTACGATAACGCGCCTGTCCTCGGCCGCGGCTCGGTGGTCGGAGGCAACCATCGAGTGCAGGCGCGGCCGGGGCACACTGAGTGCATAGCTTGCCTTGAGCGCGTTGAGGTCTGGCCGGCTGGCGAAGCGGCTGCCGCGGAGGACCCCGGAGCGGAGATCTCGCTCGACGTCCACCGAGGTGAAATCGTTGGGGTGGCCGGTGTGGAGGGAAACGGACAGCGTGAGCTGGCGCTTGTACTGTCCGGCCGCAGGGCACCGGTGCGCGGCAGGGCAGTCCTTCCACCCGATCCCGCTTTCATCCCTCAGGATCGCTCCCGAGAGGCCTTGGCCAGGGATTTTGACTTGGCAGAGAATTTCGCGCTTGCCCTACATCGTCAAGGTCCGTGGCGGCACGGTCCCTTGTTGCGTTGGAGCGCGCTACGGACCACCTCCGAGAAACTGCTCACCCGCTACCGTGTGCTGGCCGAGGGCACGCACGCACTCGCGCGCACGCTCTCGGGAGGCAATCAGCAGCGGGTCGTCATCGCCCGGGAGCTCGAGGCTGGCCATGACCTGCTCGTCGCCGAAAACCCCACCCGCGGTCTCGATCTGGCCGCCAGCGCGTTCGTCCACGGGGAACTCGCGCGGCTGCGGGAAGGTGGCGGCATCGGGATCGTGCTGCTGTCAACGGATCTGGACGAAGTGCTCACGCTTGCTGATCGGGTCTTCGTCATGGTGCGCGGGAGGCTGCTGGAGGTGCCAGCGGCGGAGCGCACGCGAAGTGGCGTGGGCGAGCTAATGCTTTCCGCGAGCGCTGCGGCAGATGAAGGGGTGGAAAAGGAAGCGTGGCCAGGCGATGCTTGAGCGGCGGCTTCCCGTTGGTGTTCTGCGATGGGTCGGTGCTACTGGCCTCGCGGCCGGTGCACTGGGCCTCACGCTTCTAGCGGCGGGGGTCGTTCTGGCGCTGGGCGGCTATTCGCCCCTCCGGGCGGGCACGGCGCTCGTGAGCGGCGCACTCGGCAGTCCCGACGCGTTCCTGTCTGTCACGCTGGTCCGAGCGGTGCCGCTAGTCCTCACAGGACTGGCCGTATCGCTTGCCTTCCGTGCCGGTGTATGGAACATCGGTGCGGAGGGCCAACTCTACGCGGGCGCGCTGTTAGGGGCGGCGGTGGGACTGGTGTCGCCGGGTCTCCCGGCGCCGCTCCACCTTCCCGTCCTGCTCCTGGCCGCCGGACTCGGCGGTGCACTTTGGGCGGCTGTTCCGGCGCTACTCAAGACGAAGCTCGGCGTGGGCGAGGTGGTCACAACGCTCGTGTTGAACTTCGTCGCGCTGAACCTCACTTCATGGGCCGTGCGTGGCCCGCTTCAGGAGAATCGCGGCATCTTCCCGCAAAGCGATCAAGTTGCCGAAGCAGCACGCTTGGCGCCGCTCTGGGAAGGAACGCGACTGCACTGGGGGTTTCCGGTAGCCGTCGCGGTGGCGGTGCTGCTTTGGTGGGTGCTCAAGTACACTCCAGTCGGTTTCCGACTGCGCGCCGTCGGCGCTGCGCCGAACGCCGCGCGCGTCGCTGGCCGAATCCGGGTAAAGCCATTGACGCTTGGCACGTTCTTGGTGTCGGGTATGGTCGCCGGTCTAGCCGGCGGCGTCGAGGTGGCTGGCGTCACCTACGCGCTCTACGAGGGCCTCTCCCCCGGGCACGGTTACACAGCGATCGCAGTCGCCTTACTTGCCCGTCTCAATCCGCTCGGTGTGATTATTTCGGGCACACTCTTCGGCGGCCTCGAGGGAGGTGCTGGGGCGATGCAGCGCGACGTCGGAATCCCCGCCGCTTGGGTGAGGGTAATCCAAGCTTTCGTGATCCTCAGCGCGCTCGCGATCGAACGGTGGGTACGGGCCCGGCCGCACAGTGTCTTCGTCCACCCTCCGTCTGCTCCAGGGGGCGCTCCGTGAGCGAGCTGCTGGCACCGTTCTTCGAGGCGTCGGTGCGGCTTGGTGTCCCGTTGGCTCTGGCAGCGCTCGGGGAGACCATCACCGAACGGAGCGGCGTCATCAACATCGGGCTTGAGGGGTCGATCATCGCCGGGGCGTTCGCAGGTGCGTTGGGTGCACTCGCGTGGGGCGCGCCGGGGGGCGCCATCGCTGGGCTCATGGCGGGTGGAGTGGCCGCCGCGGTGTTCGCATTCTTTGCGCTTGGACTCGGTGCCGATCAGATCATCACCGGTACAGCGGTCACCATCGGTGGGTTGGGGCTCACCGCCGCCGCCTACGAGACACGCTTCGGGCCGACCGGAACTGCGCTCTCGCTCCCTACTCTCGATCCTTTGCCGGTCCCGCTTCTCGCCGAGCTGCCCCTACTGGGCCGAGCGTTATTCGCGCAGCCGGTAACCGCTTACGCGGCGTACCTTCTAGCGCCCGTCCTTTGGTGGTATCTGCAGCGAACGGCTTGGGGGCTTGAGCTGCGGGCGGTCGGCGAGGAGCCTTGCGCGGCGGAAGCTGCAGGTGTTGCGGTAGTGCGGACACGCGTGTTCGCCACGCTGTTCGGTGGGGCGATGGGTGGGCTGGCTGGAGTCCACTTGTCACTTGCTCACACGGCTACGTTTGCGGAGGGAATGTCCGCCGGTCGTGGCTTTATCGCTCTCGCTGTAGTCGTGCTCGGCCGATGGAACCCGCTCGGTGTCGTGGCCGCAGCGCTCCTGTTCGGGGCCGCCTCCGCGCTCCAGTTTTCATTGCAGGCGCTCGGACTCAACCTTCCATATCAGTTGTTCCTGGCGCTTCCGTATTTGCTTGCGTTGCTCGCCCTCGCCGGTTGGGTCGGTCGAACCCGGGCCCCTGCAGCGCTCGGTCAGCCCTGGCCCGCTGGGCGTTGATCGAACAGGTTCGGTACATGGTTCGATGCCGCTCAGGTTTACGATTGCACGTCGTACTGGTCGCTGTCACGGCCAGCGCGCTCTTCGTTGTTCTTCCCGTCACAGCACAGGAACGCCCACGAGCTGGTGTGGCCGAAGCCGCGCTGCTACTGCGGCAACTGGACGGGGTCAAGCGCGTGCTCATGATAGGCGCTCACCCGGACGACGAGAATTCGGCCCTCTTGGCCACGCTCGCCCGTGGCATGGGCGCGGAGACGGCATATCTGTCTCTAACCCGCGGCGAAGGTGGCCAGAACCTAATTGGCCCGGAGCTGATGGAGGGTCTCGGGATCGTACGCACCGGCGAGTTGATTGCCGCGCGCAGGCTCGACGGCGGCGCGCAGTTCTTCACGCGTGCTGTAGACTACGGTTTCTCCAAGAGCGCGGCCGAGGCGTTTAACCACTGGCCGCGAGACGAGCTGCTGCGCGACGTAGTCTGGGTGATTCGGACGTTTCGCCCGCACGTGATTATCTCGGTCTTTTCTGGAACACCCGCCGACGGCCACGGCCAGCACCAGGCGGCAGGGATCCTGGCAGCTGAAGGGTTTCGCGCCGCGGCTGACCCTGGGGCCTACCCCGACCAACTCGAGTACACTGGGCCCTGGCAGGCCGTTAAGCTCTTCCGGAGTTTGCGTCGGGATCTCGGCGGGATTCCTGCCATCGTGATCGAGACGGGTATCTTCGATCCGGTGCTCGCTCGCTCCTGGTACCAGCTTGCGATGGAGGGGCGCAGCCAGCATCGCTCGCAGGACATGGGGGCAGCGCAGACCCCAGGACCCCGCACGACACAGCTCGTCTTAGTGGATGCCGTCCGTGAGATACCGCCGGCCGCTCCGCTGTTCGCTGGTGTCGACACCACACTCGTCGGGGCCACCGCAGGCTTGCCAGGGTCGGTTCGGGCCCGCGCAACCACGACCATTGACGAGTACCGAGCAGCCATCCAGGAAGCCGGCAGCTCCTTGAGCGCCGCCGATCCAGGACGGGCAGTGCCGCCGCTCGCCCGTGCTCTCGGTGCTCTCGATGAGCTCGGGCGGATGAGCCTGTCTTCACCGCCCGAGGGGCGCGCGGCCGCCGGCCACGCGAGCGAGTTGGCGCGGGCGGTGGCGCACCATCGCCATGTGGCGGAGCGAGCACTGCTGGCCGCTGCAGGGATAGTAGTCGAGGCCCGTACCGACGACTCGCTACTTGTGCCTGGCGAAGGGACAACGGTGGAGGTGACCGTCTGGAACGGGGGGCGCTATGACCTCGATGAGGCAGCGGCGCGGCTCCTTGTGCCAGCAGGCTGGGAGACGGAGCTCGCGGAAGGGACGGGCCGTGCAGCAGGCGCGGGACCCGCCGGCCGAACCACGATCTCGGCGGGCGAGTTGGCTAGCTGGAGCTTTCGTGTCCGCGTGCCTGCGGACGTCGCCGTGACAGAACCGTACTTTCTGAGGCAGAAGCGGCGGGGCGACCTATATCGATGGCCCGATGATCCCTCGGTCTGGGGGCTTCCCGCCGAACCCCCGCCCATTCACGCGGGCGTGGCGCTGGGCGTGAGAGTGGACGAGCGGAGAGAGATCACACGTGTGAGTGTGATACAAGAGGCTCCCTACGTGGGTGTTGCGCAGGCCTCCGGCGAGTTCCGGGAGCCGGTGTTGGTTGTCCCCACAGTCTCGGTCAGCATCGATCATGCGACGATGGCATGGCCAATCAGCGATCTCTTGCCGCGTGAGATCGCAGTACGTCTGAGCGGGCAGGCGGATGGGGGTGTGCGGGGGACGGTGCGAATCGAGACACCGACGGGCTGGTCCGTCGAGCCCGCCTCACGGCCGTTTGAGGTATCCAGATCCGGAGCCGTAACCTCCGTGGTCTTCCGCGTCGTCCCGCCGACAGGGGCGCTCAGGTCGTCCGAGCGGGTGGTCCTGCGCGCGGTGGCGGAGAGTCCGGAGGGAGAACGGTGGGATCGATCAGTGCGGCTGATCGACCATCCGCACATTCGCCGCAGCGTCTACCTCACACCTGCCGAGTTGACGATCGCGCGGCTCGACGTCCGAGTCCCCAGGGTGCGCGTTGGCTACGTGATGGGTAGTGGAGACAGTGGCTACGACGTACTCACACAACTGGGTGCCGACGCGGAGCTCCTGACCCCGCAACGCGTCACTTCCGCTGACTTCACCGACTTCGACGTGATTGTCATAGGCGTCCGCGCGTATGAGACACGGCCCGATCTGGTCGCTGCGAACGATCGCATTCTAGACTTCGCACGCGCGGGGGGTACGGTGATCGTGCAGTACCAGCAGTACCAGTATGCGTCGGGCGACTACGCTCCCTACCCGGTCTCCATCAACCGCCCCCACGATCGCGTAACCGATGAGCACGCCGAAGTGCGGATTCTTGATCCTTCCGCAGCCGTGCTCACCACGCCGAATGTGATCGGGCCCGCAGACTGGGAGGGCTGGGTGCACGAGCGCGGACTTTACTTCCTTGGCCAATGGGACGCGCGCTACACGCCGGTACTTGAGATGGCCGATGCCGGAGAACCGCCATTGGGCGGCTCACTGCTCGCCGCGCCTCTGGGCGAGGGCATCTTCGCGTACACGGGTCTGGCATTCTTCAGGCAGTTCCCCGCCGGGGTACCCGGTGCCTATCGGCTGTTCGCGAACTTGATTGCGCTAGGCCGATAGTTCGGCTGGATCTGACCACCGAGACTCACCCAGAGAACACCGGCATACCTCACTGCCGTCCATGTCGACGAGGACCGTGGCGCGAATCGCGGAAGGCATGAGGCGCTCGAAACGAGTCTTGTGGGGTAAGAACGTCGATGAGCGTCAAGATCAGTGATGTCCGCGGCGCCCTCAAGGGCGTCAAGGACCCGGAACTTGGGCTGGATCTCGTCGTGCTGGGCTTGGTCTACGACATCAATGTGGCTGAGGACCAGAGCGTCCACGTGGTCATCTCCCTCACGTCGCCCGGGTGCCCAGTGGCGGACAAGATCGTGGAAGATGCCCGCACCGCGGTGCTGGGGTTGGAGGGCGTCGAGCGCGCCCACGTGGAGCTCACGTTCGAGCCACCTTGGACTCCGGAGCGGATCAGTCCGTTGATTCGCTCTTCGCTCGGGCTCTAACGACTAGCCGCACGGCTCAGCCGACCAAGTCCACTTCCTCCAGGAAGTCGCGTAGGGGATTGGCGACGGCGATCGCGCGCCGGGAGACGGCGCTTGCGAGTCGTTTACCCTCGTCGCAGTCCTGGCTCCTGAGATGGCGCATCACCGCCTCGCCGAGGCGGGAGTCGGAGCACGCGGCGGCTGCGTGATACTCCGTGTAGCGCGCACTTATGCGTTGTTCGAAGATGGGCAGCTGTGAGCGGGGTGTCCCGTTTCCCGTCAGGTCCTCGAATACGGCGCGATGCATTGCGTCCAAACCACGCTTGACTAGGCTGTCCTGTGTACGACCAAAGAACGCCAGCTGCACACCGCGGGTATGTGCCCACATGAGAAAGATGAGGGCCTCCTCGGTGGCGCGTTGCTCCGGGAAGCCGTTCTGGCTGGGGACGCCCAACGCGCCGAGGGGAATCTCGGCGTCGCCGTCGGCCACGAAGTCGGAGAAACTTTCCCAGACCAGACGGGCCAGTGTATCCCCGAGCTCCTCGGGCGTCATAGTCCTCGGAACCCGAACTCGGGCATGGCTAAGTGGGACGAACCTGTGGTCGTTGAGTTCATCTCTTCCGCGTGCGCATCCCCCGAACCCCCCAATTCCCAGCGGGGTCCCGGAGGTATCAAAGACTTCTGCCAGACTACGTCTGTGTGAGACGGAGGCTCCCGATGGGTTGTTTTCCCGGTGTCCGCCGCTCTGTCCAGTTCTCCCTCCGGGAGGGCGTCGTCATCCTCGTCAGTATCGCACTCGCAGGGTGCGGTGGAGGAGAGATAATCCGTCTCCCTCCTTCCCGTCCCATCGTTGTCTCGTCCGGGGAGCGCATTCGCGTCGATCCGGCCCGGATGGATACGATCTACGCTTGGCTGCTTGAGGAGAACGACAACATCGAGCTAGACCCCACGTTCCTGATCGCAGCGGTCCCGGCCGCTCGTGAGAGCCTTCCGTGGCAGACGATTGACATCGTGGGAGATACGGCGCGTTTCCAATACGACCGTGCCAATCCCGACGTAACGACGGCCTTCAACATCTACGCACACCTTCACTTGATGCAGCGCATGGGGAGGCTTGAGGAATGGCTACCGGAGCATGTCGACGCGGAGGGCTACGTACTCGAGCGCGCGATCGTGAACCGCATGGCCGACGTCTGGCTTCTGGGGCGCTCGATGTTCGACGCTCCGGCGTACAGGCTCCTGGATGAGGTGATGTACGCACGTGAGGCAGGTTTCTTGGATGCGTATATGCTCGTGGCTCGAGGCGACGAATTCGCAGAGGAGCGAGAGCGCTGGGAGCAAGAGAATCCCGTACGGCTGGACGAGTACCGGGAGTGGTACGCGCGCGTCTTCGAGGGCGACCCGCCCGGCCTGAGTTCGGAGGCGAGCGAGCGGTGAGCTTCGGCTAGGGCTCCAGCCGTACCTCCCAGCGTGCCCCGACGGGAAGGTTTCTTCCCTCGGGCTCGACCACGACATCGATCCGACCACTGCGAGCGAGGCGTTCGTCCGACGTTCGGCCACCGAAAACCGCGAACGCACGAACATACAAGACTCCTGCGTCACCGTCGGAAGAGGTCGCGGTCAGTCGAGCTCCCTTCAGGTCTGCGATAGCCGGTGTCGCTCCCGTTTCTAGGCGCAACCGGAGGATTCTGCCTTCATGGGGTGCATCCATGGCGTCGAGAACCCTGAACCGCGGGACGCGCTCCATATCCGTGACGGTTACCATCGTTGATTGGGTGGCCGAGTCGGTCGGAAGACGATGGTACGCTAGACAACACGCATGATGCCGTCAACGCGCACACCGCCCCCGACCCCCTACGGTCGGCAGGCGATGCTGGATACGGCCGCCGATCCGGGACGGGATTCTCCAATCGGCCACCCCACTAGGTGCGGATCTGGCGCGGCGATCCCACGGAGGAGATCCTGTGCGTCAATGGTGCAGTGCAATTCGCAACGGGATCGCGTAGCTCCGGGCCGGCATCGCGCTATCTTCCCGGTCCCTCTCCGGTTGTTCTCCAAGAGCTGGGCCTGGAACTGTGCTCAGTCGCGGCGGGTTCCTGCGGCGTGAGCCAAGATCGAAGCGACGCCCGGATCGCCGTACTCGAACGCATGTGCCGCGCGCGTCCCGGTGACCCGCGCCTGCGGTTCGGTTTGGCAGTCGAATACGAGAATGCAGGCCGTATCGAGGACGCGGTGCGCGAGCTCCAGACATACTTGGCGCTCACCGAGGACGAAGGGAACGCTTGGGGCCGCCTAGGTGCATTGCTCAGGCGGCTCGGCCGGCACGAGGAAGCGCGGGCCGCGTACCGGCGCGGGATAGAGCAGGCACGGCGGCACGACCATCCGTCGATGGCGGCCGATCTCGAAGGAGAGCTCGCCGACAGCTAACCCCACGTATCTCATCCACGTCGACTACTCAATAGGAAGAGCGATGGTAGAGAAGCGGGAGCGTATCGTGACCCGCCTGATCGAGGACGAAATGCGGGAGTCGTTCATTGACTACTCCATGAGTGTCATTGTCCAGCGTGCATTGCCTGATGTCCGTGACGGGCTCAAACCCGTTCATCGGCGGATCCTCTACGCGATGCGGGGCCTGGGGTTGCTCCCGGATCGTGGCCACAAGAAGAGCGCGACCGTAGTCGGGGAGGTGCTCGGGAAGTATCACCCGCACGGCGATACTGCGGTCTACGACGCCCTCGTGCGCATGGTCCAGGAGTTCGCGCTTCGTTATCCCCTCGTGGATGGCCAGGGTAACTTCGGCTCGATCGACGGGGATTCTGCAGCTGCGTATCGGTACACGGAAGCGCGGCTGTCGGCCGTCGCGATGGAGCTGCTCGCCGACATCGACCAGGCGACTGTTGATTTCACGGCCAACTTCGATAACCGACTCAAGGAGCCGGTCCTACTCCCGGCGCGCTTCCCCAACTTGTTGGTCAACGGTTCCAGCGGCATCGCAGTCGGCATGAGTACGAACGTGCCGCCGCACAATTTGGGGGAGATCGCCAGCGGCGTGAAACAGCTCGTGATCGATCCGGAATGCACAGTGACAGATCTGATGCGCCACATCCCGGGGCCTGACTTCCCCACCGGTGGCTTCATCATGGGCAAGCAGGGGATCAGAGATATGTACCTCACCGGTCGCGGCCGCGTCGTGATGCGCGCGCGAGCCGTGAAGGAAACCCTGCGCGGCGGGAAGGAGCAGCTCGTCGTGACCGAGCTGCCGTACGCGACCTCGAAGACCAAGATCATCGGACAGGTTGTCGACTTGGCGCGGAAGGGCAAGTTCGAGGATGTGATCGACATCCGCGACGAGTCGGACCGCGACGGAATTCGCCTCGTAATCGAACTCAAGCGGGGCGCGAGCGCCAAGAAAACGCTCACGGCGCTGTACAAGCGTACGAGCCTGCAGGGCACGTTCGGTGCGATCCTGCTGGCGCTCGACCGTGGTGAGCCGAAGGAGTTCGATCTCAAGACAATGCTCGAACGCTTCCGCGACCACCGGGTCGAGGTGATCGTTCGGCGTACACGCTACCGGCTCGAGAAGGCAGAAGCAGAGAAACAGGTGGTCGAGGCCCTGCTCGCCGCTCTCAGACACATCGATACTGTGATCAAGATTATCCGTGCCGCCCGTGATCGATCAGACGCCTCCGAGACGCTACAGAATCGGTTCGGGTTCTCCGACATCCAGGCGGATGCCATCCTCAACATGCGGCTGGGGAAGCTTACAAAGCTTGAGCGAAGCGAGTTGAAGGCCCGGCTGGCCGAACTCGACCTCCTGATTGGTGAGTTGCGCGCGATCCTTGAGAGCGAGGAGCGTCAGCTCGAAGCCATGCTCGACGAATTAGCCGAGGTGGTACAGAGGTTTGGAGATGAGCGCCGGACCGAAATCTTCGAGGACGACGCGCGGGAGGTTGAAGAGATTAAGGAGGAGGAGATCGACGAGGATGTCGTCATCACGATGAGCCACGAAGGCTTCGTGAAACGAATGCCGATGCATCTGTACCGGCGGCGGATCGCCGGCGGAAAGGCATTGGCGGGGATGGAGAAGCACGACAACGACTACATTGAGCAACTATTCGTCGCACGAATGCTCGGCTGGATTCTCGCGTTCACCAGCCGTGGACAGTGCCACTTCCTGCCGGTACGGGACCTGCCGGAGAGCGCGCGGGCCTCGCGAGGGCGGTCTGCATACTCGCTGATTTCGGGGGCCGGACGCGGCGATCGCATCGTAGCGATGGTACCTGTCGATGATCTGGACCAAGAGCGTGTCCTCGTGTTCGTCACTGCCGGGGGCGTCGTGAAACGGACCGCGCTTGCGGAGTTCTCCAACCCCCGCTCCGGCGGAGTCACCGCGGTGGGCGTAAAGAAGGGGGATGGTGTGATTGATGTGGTGCTGTCAGACGGTGCGGCTGAACTGATGGTCCTCTCGCGGGCGGGCCGAGCGATCCGTTTCTCCGAAACGGAAGTGCCCGAGCTGAGGCGACCGGCCCAGGGCGTGAAGGGCATGGAACTCAAGGAGGACGACGCTGTCGTCGGGATGGTACTGATCCGGAGGGAAGCCCACATACTTGCGGTCACCGGTGAAGGGAGAGGCAAGCGGACGTCGATCGCGGAGTTCCCTCTTCAGAGGCGGGGAGGCGTGGGTACCTTGGTAATGCCGCCCGGTGCGGATCCTTACCCGCTTGTGGGTGCAATGGAAGTAATGGAAGGCGATGATGTTATGCTGTTAACCGCTGGCGGTCAGATCGCACGGGTCCCGGCCGACGAGATACCGGTGCAGGGCCGCCGGACCCGTGGGAACGTCTTGGTAGGGCTCCGTGCCGGAGATAGGGTGGTCGAAGTGACGCGTGCGATGAGGGGCAGAATCGAACGTGGGTGGCAAGCGGCCGGTGCCATCGGTGGTGAGAGACAGTCGGACTTGTTTGGCTGATTTGGCGGTGGGCGCCGGCGAAGCGATAGCCCGGCGGCCGGACGCTTACCTGCACCCTACGCGATCCATGATGAGGAATCCCACTCCATCTGTGACGCTCGGCCTCTTGGTGACCCTGGCTGCCTGCTCCGACCGGCCCGCGCCGGCCGTGAGGTCCGCCGCGGCTCGCCCGTTCGAAGTTGCCGCTGGTGTTCCGTTCGCCGTCGATCCACGAGAAAGCCGCCTGCGCAATCTTCGACAGCTCACGTTCGAAGGTGAGAACGCAGAAGCCTATTTCTCGCCGGACGGGAAGCGATTGGTGTTTCAGCGGACGCCCGACTCGGGCGGCTGTGATCAGATTTTCACGTTGGACTTGGCCACCGGGACGACCGTGATGGTGAGCACCGGCGACGGGCGCACAACCTGCGGTTACTACTATCCGAGCGGTGACCGGGTCGTTTACGCTTCCACGCATCATCACGATGAGTCCTGCCCTGACGAACCTGATTTCTCGCGAGGCTACGTTTGGCCGGTCTACGACACTTACGACCTCTTTCTGACGGAGCTGAACGGGCGGGAAGTCGAGCAACTGACCGACACCCCCGGTTACGACGCCGAAGCTACCGTATCGCCCCGTGGTGATCGGGTCATCTTCACGAGCACGCGTGACGGCGACCTCGACCTCTACACAATGGCACTCGACGGCACAGATGTGCGGCGCGTCACGAACCGCCTTGGCTACGATGGAGGCGCTTTCTTCTCGCCCGACGGCGGTCGCATCGTCTGGCGTGCTCACTACCCGCAGGAGCCGGCCGAACAGGCCGACTACCGTACACTTCTGGCCGACGAGCTGGTACGGCCAAGCGTGCTGGATATCTGGGTCGCCGACGCCGATGGTAGCAATGCACGCCAAATTACCGACAACGGTGCTGCCAACTTCGCGCCGTACTTCCATCCTTCCGGGGAGAAGATCCTGTTTTCCTCAAACATGGACGATCCGAGTGGACGGGACTTCGATCTCTACATGATCGGAGTCGACGGCACAGGCCTCGAACGTGTGACCCGCACGCCAGGCTTCGACGGGTTCCCGATGTTCAGCTCCGACGGCCGATGGCTGGTATTCGGGTCTAATCGGAACGAGAGCCATGCTGGTAACACCAACGTGTTCATCGCGGAGTGGGTGGAGGAGCCGCCAACGTCGGAGGGTGGTTGAGGGGTCGGGCTACCCACCCTACCGTGGTGGGAACACACGGGGAGCACGCGCGAGGAAGTCATCCAAAATCCGGTAGGTCAGACCCCAGACGATATCGTCACCGATCCGGAAGCACGGGTAAGTGCACGCTCCTCCCGGCAGTGGGACCTCGGCTTCGCTCCGGGTCTCCGGAAGGTGCAGCACATCAAGGGCGAGCCAGTGCACCGCTTCGACCTCGGCGCTCACTGCGCTGGCGCACGAGTCCGCAGGCACGCCGAATACCTGCGGCGTGACACTGAGCTGAGGCAGGACTGCGCTACTTGGCCGGAGCGCTTCGAGCTGTCCCAGATAAAGTCCGAACTGGTCTAGGTCGAGACCGGTCTCCTCTTCTGTCTCGCGCACCGCAGTCCTGACGAGCGAGTCGTCGGATTGGTCACGGCGCCCTCCGGGTAGCGCTATGTGGCCTGACCAGGGATCGCCTTGGCGCCGGGCCCGTTTGATCAGGAGCAGCTCCAATGGCTCGCGGCCGCGTACCACCAGTGCGACCGCAGCCTCGAAGACGCCAGCCGAGACGCGGGCAGCATCGTCCGCGTCTGACGCGTGGGCCGCGAGCGCCTCCCTTAGGATTCCAAAGCGAGGATCGCCCGTCAAACGCCTCTCCGCTCGGAGCCCCAGATCAGCTTGTGAAGCTGCATCTGGAAGCGGATGGCGAGGCCCGACTCCAGGATCCAGCTGGCTAGCGCTTGCAGATCAGTTTCACCCCACACCGGTGACACTAGCAATGCTCGAAGAGTGCCGTGGCGCACCCGCGCGTCCAACCCGTGTTCCGCGATTACTCTTGTCGTCCAATCCCAATCGGCCCGGCCCTTGACCACAAACTTGATCTCGTCACCGGGTCCGAGGTGCTCCAGGTTGGACCAGAGGTTACGGTGTGCCTCACCGGAGCCTGGGCACTTCAGGTCCATTATCTTGTGCGCGCGCGGATCGAGTAATGCCACGTCAAGTGCCCCTGAAGTCTCCACCAGGACCGTGAACTCTTCGTCGAGTAGCCTAGCGGCGAGAGGGAACGCACCGGCCTGAGCAAGGGGCTCGCCTCCGGTTAGCTCCACTAATCGTGTGCCGTGCGTCTCCCGCACTCCGGCAACCTGTGCCGTGATCTCTTCCAAAGACAACCACTTGCCTCCGCGGAATGCGTAAGCGGTGTCACACCAGATGCAACGAAGTGGGCAGCCTGTGAGGCGAACGAATGTGCAGGGCAAGCCGGCCCAGGTAGACTCTCCCTGCACCGAATGGAAAATCTCGGTTACTCGGAGAAGCGGCTTGGCGACCCCAACCCGGTCCGTAGTATCCAATGTGCTCACGGGCTCCTCCTCCGGCACCGACCATTGGGCCAGGGGCAATCCGGGGGCGACTGGCGCACGACACTGCCCACGATTAACACGACGTCAGCTGGCCACTCGGCGAGCCGCGGCAACTGGTTGCGCACCCTCCCCCCCGAGCGGAACATAGTGCACAGAGATCCCAGCCGTCCCGCCACGGCTAGCGCTTCCGGTCGCGTCATGTCCCGCAGGCGTGCTCGGTTCAGCGCGCGGAACTGGCCCTCCGCTAGTGCGAGCCGCTGCCTTGGCCCGTGCCAGACATCTCCTTACAATGTAGGCCGCGTCGCATCTGGGGTGCTCGACCGGCCGAACGGGTGGTGAGGCGTCACTCACCCTTCCGCCGGATTGCCTCGTCGAGGAACTGCTTCACCTGCAGGAGAGGAGTTGTACCTGCTTGGCGGATCGCTTCGTCACGGACGTCGGCCTCCCACAGCACAGGTGTCTCGACGTGGCCGACGATCCCGAGACCGGTTTCCGTCCATCGGGGGAATACTAGGTACGCCAACCAAGGCGCGCGCAGGTTGGCGCTTCGCTCGACCTCGATCGACACGGTGTAGGGCTGACCGTCCACGCCCTCGAAGGCAGGTGGCCGACGGTGCAGTTCCAGATAACCGCCTAGCGTTCCATCCCCGATGTCTACCGGGGGTTTGTCGTGGTCTTGGCGCTCGTAGTTCACGGGTTCCGAATGTAGTGGACGAGTAAATGTGGCGCCGTGGAGGTAGCTTAGCACGTCGGCTTCCGCGCGGGCTACCACCAACAATAGTTGGCTGGGGCGTTCGAAGCGCTTGCCGAGCTGCTCGGAAGAGCCAAGACCGGACGGATACGTAAGCTACGAGTTTCTCAAGCACAGTTGATGGAGTGTCCGGGGGGTGGGCATGGAGTTGAAGGAAGCACAGGCGCGCGTGGATGCCTGGATCCGCCGCTTTGAAGAAGGCTACTGGCCGCCTCTCGTCAACCTTGCCCGGCTTGCGGAGGAGGTGGGAGAGCTCGCACGACTGCTCAACCATCGCTTCGGCCCGAAGACTAAGAAACCCGACGAGGCGAAGCAGGACTTGGGCGAGGAGCTCGCCGATGTGCTGTTTGTACTACTTGTGATGGCCAACCAAGCGGGGATTGACATGGAAGCCTCGTTCGAGCACGTGCTGGAGAAATATCGGGAGCGCGACGCCGAGCGCTGGGTGCTCAAACGAATCGGGACAAGTAGTCGGCCCGAGGCATAACGTGGGAACGGAAGCGGCAGGACGAGGGCTCGCCGAGCGCGTGAAGGCCGATGCGCTTGAACTGGGGTTCGATCTAGTGGGCATCGCGAACCCGGCACCTAGCAAACACCTGCCGTTTTATGAGCGTTGGCTATCCGAGGGCCGGCACGGGGAGATGGCATACCTGGCCCGACCTGCCGCTCTTGCGCGGCGTGCGGACCTTAAGGAGACGCTGGCGGAAGTGCGGTCGGTAGTCGTGGTCGGTATGGATTACCTCGCGGACCGTGAGGAGGGACCGCCGCCCCCGGACATTGGCGTAATCGCCCGCTACGCGCGCGGCCGGGACTACCACCGAGTGCTCGAGAGGAAGCTTCGTGCCCTCTTGGAGCGTATAGCCCGACGGGCTGCTGTCCCGGTGACCGGGCGCGCATACGTCGACACGGGTCCATTGCTCGAACGCGAGCTGGCTCAGCGCGCCGGCCTAGGGTGGTTCGGCAAGAATACCATGCTCATCAACCCGCGCCGCGGTTCCTGGTTTTTCTTGGGTGTGCTCTTGGTCGACATCGAACTGGAGTCCGATCCGCCATTCACGGATGATCACTGCGGAAGTTGCACACGGTGCCTCGAGGCGTGTCCGACCGGAGCGTTGCTCGGCCGTGATGGGGCGGGTGCACCGACCATGGACGCCAACCGCTGTATCTCCTATCTGACCATCGAACAGCGTGGCCCGATTCCGGAGGAACTGCGCACAGCCATTGGGAACCGGGTATTCGGCTGCGACATATGCCAGGAAGTGTGCCCCTTCAATGTCCGGTTCCCGGAGTTGACGCGCGAGCCGAGTTTTGCAGCCCGTGGGCCGGCAGAGCGCCCGCTTGGGGTCGAGGCGGAAGGTGGCCGAGGCATCGACGGAAGACCGGGCTCTCACGCCGCCGCCGACGGTGCCGGCGAGCATTTTGAGCCGTGGCACCCGGGGACCCGAGAGCCGTCCTTGTTGGATCTCATGGGGATGACGCGCGAGGAGTGGGACGCGTTCAGCCGCGGGAGCGCCATCCGCCGGGCGGGCTACGCGGGGTTCAAGCGAAACGTGGCGGTGGCGCTAGGAAACTGGTTGGCGGGCTGGTCCGATCCCCCGGAGGGAGCCACGGCAACGCTGCGGGCCGGGCTCGACGACGAGTTCCTCGTACGTGAACACGCTGCTTGGGCTCTGGAGCGGGTTGGCACAGAGGGGTGAAGTTGGGCCAGGGCTCCACCGGGCGTCAACCGGCGGAATCCATCGCCCGGAAGCACTGTGCTAAGAGATTGTAACGCTTCTCCCCCGGGGCGATCGCCAACGCGTTGCTGACGCGCAGCTCGGCGGGGGTCCCGATGACGATGTTGTCGTAGAGGCTGAACAGACAGTCGGTCTCGCCCTGGCGGAGCCGAAGCGAGGACTCCGCTGGTGCATCTTGAGGATCCGGCGTGCGTTGCCATCCGTCTTCGAAGAGTCCGGCATAAAACCCCTCTGCCACGTCACGTAGCTCCAAGGACGTGGCGCCGGCCGCTGTCACCCGGCATCCGTACAGCACTCGGTCCGTACGCCAATCGTCCAGGGTGTCGGGGCCGGTCTCGGCGATCATGCCAAGCCGATTGATGACATAGCGTTCGGCGGGCTCGCACCGCTCTAGGCTCTGGGGGCTGCCCGCCGTACCGGGCCCGGCGCACCCCGCCAGCGCGAGGATTATCCAGAATATCCGAGCAGGTCCGGGTCTTGAGGGACGGGCGACGTAGACTCGGTTCATGAGCATCTTCTCACTGGCGTGTCGTGGCGTGAAGACACCATAGGACATAGCGGCGGCCAATCGCCTGAGCTGTAGGAGAATCCATGCCATCTGGAGGGAGAACGTCGACGACGTTGCGGCTCGCGTTCAATTTGCAGAGATTACCCCTGTTTCAAGTTTCGTTGTTGTCTCCAATCCTCTGGGTATTGTATCACTACCCTCGGGAGGCGCGGACACGGGAGGTAGGAATGGCTGGGCGCGGATGGATCCTCACGGCATATGCATTGTTTAGCCTCGCGGCTCCGGCTGCGCTGCAGGCGCAGGCGGTAGCGATGCCGTCTGAGGAAGAAATGACCACTCTGGCGAGGCTCCATATTGAGTTGAACGCGGCTCGAGACGAGTTCAACAACGCCATCGCGGCGATCCACGAGGTTCAGGCGCAGCAGGACGCGCGTGACGAACTTGCCAACAAGCGTGCCGAGATACTGGCCAAGTACAGCTCAACCGAGCTGGAATACCAGCAGAAGATCTTCTCGGTTAGCACCGACTCCGAGCAACGCGCCCTCTTCGACGAGAAGATCCAGGAAGTTCTGGAGTCTCCGCCGCCTGCCTGAGCCGACGGGCTTTTCGACCTGGCGCCGATCAGAGCACGCTTTCGGGGATCCAGCGCGTGGATTGATCCGTCCTAAGCAAGTGTGTCCGAGAGCTCGCTTCTTCAAGGAAGTGGCGCGGGCAGTGTTGAGTCGCCCATCAAGTAGGTGTCCACACCTCGAGCGGCCGATCTCCCTTCCGCGATTGCCCAAACGATCAATGATTGGCCCCGCTGCATATCGCCGCACGCGAACACGCCGGGTACGTTGGTCATCCAGTTCTCGTCCCGCCACACGTTGCCGCGCTCGGTCAATCGTATACCCAAGTCGGTCAACATCCCGGGCTGTTCCGGCCCGAGGAACCCCATGGCGAGCAGCACTAACTCAGCTCGCAGCATGAACTGGCTTGCTCGGATCGGCCGGATATCGAGACGGCCACCCTCGTCCAGCACCTCTACCTTGACCGCTTCGAGCCCCCGCACTCGGCCTGCGGCGTCGGCTATGAATCGCTGCGTCGAGGCGGCGTAGAGACGTTCCCCCCCCTCCTCATGGGCGGGCGAGACCCGGAAGATATTCGGCCACTGCGGCCAAGGATTGTTGGGCGCCCGCGTATCGGGTGGTTGCGGCAGCAGCTCCAGCTGGTGAATCGACCTAGCTCCCTGTCGGTGGGCCGTTCCCAGACAGTCCGCTCCCGTGTCACCTCCACCGATAATGACGACACGCTTACCCGCCGCGCTCACGAATTCGGCGTCGGGGATAAAGTCCCCTTCGCAGCGGTGATTCTGCAGCGTGAGGTAGTCCATCGCGAAATGTATGCCGTCGAGGTCGCGGCCCGGGATCTCCAAGTCGCGCGGCGCGCACGCGCCGCTGGCCAGCACGATCGCGTCGAACTCCTCCCGAAGTTCGGCCGTAGCGACATCGTGTCCGACGTGTGCACTGGTCCGGAATTCGACTCCCTCTTCGAGCATCAGATCGAGCCGCCGGTCTAGGAGCCGCTTCTCCATTTTGAACTCGGGGATGCCGTAGCGGAGCAACCCTCCTATGCGGTCGTCCCGTTCGAACACCGTCACCAAGTGGCCCGCTCGATTGAGCTGCTGGGCGGCGGCCAGCCCCGCCGGGCCCGATCCCACAACGGCGATGCGCTTGTCAGTGCGCGCTTCCGGCAATTCGGCACGCACCCAACCCTCTTCGAACGCCCGCTCGATGATCGAGAGCTCCACCGCCTTGATCGCGACCGGGTCGTCGTTGATCCCGAGGACGCAGGATCCTTCACAAGGTGCTGGGCAGAGCGAGCCGGTGAATTCGGGGAAGTTGTTCGTGGCGTGGAGGCGCTCGATGGCCTCCTTCCATCGGCCGTGATAGACCAGGTCGTTCCAGTCAGGAATCAGGTTCCCGAGAGGACAGCCCTGGTGACAGAAAGGGATCCCGCAGTCCATGCAGCGCGCGCCCTGGCGACGGAGCTCCTTATCCGGATACGGAAGGTAGACCTGCCTCCAGTCCCGGATACGCTCTTCAACGGAACGCGTCGGCCACTTCCTATACTCGATCTCGATGAACCCGGTCGGCTTACCCACCGTTCGTGCCCACTAGCTCCTTGAATGTCGGTTCACGCCCCTGGGCCTGCGCTTGCGATGTCGCCGCCAGCACGCGTCGGTAATCCCTCGGCATGACTCTCAAGAACGTCGGAAGCACCGTGGTCCACTCTTCGAGCAGGCGGGCCGCGTAGTCGGATCTCGTGTGCTCGACATGGCGCTCCACGAGTACGCGCAGGAGCGTGACGTCTTGAGGCAGGAGCGGCTCGAGGTCCACCATCTCCGTGTTGCAGCGGTGCCGAAAGTTCCCGTCGGTGTCTAGCACGTACGCGATACCCCCGGACATGCCGGCGGCGAAGTTACGCCCCGTACGGCCGAGCACGACCACGCGTCCTCCGGTCATGTACTCACACCCGTGGTCACCGATTCCTTCCACCACGGCGTGGGCTCCGCTGTTGCGCACGGCAAATCGCTCTCCTGCCACACCCCGGACATAGGCTTCCCCGCTGGTGGCCCCGTATAAGGCAACGTTGCCCACGATGATGTTCGTCTCGGGGAGGAAGGTGGACTCGAGGGGTGGAAACAGCACGAGCTTGCCGCCGGATAGGCCCTTGCCCCAGTAGTCGTTCGAGTCCCCCTCGAGGCGGAACGTAATGCCGCGGGGCAGGAAGGCGCCGAAGCTCTGGCCAGCTGATCCTTTGAAGTGGATCCGGACGGTGTCGTCAGGAAGTCCATCCGCACCCCACCTGCGGGTCACCTCGTGGCCCATCATCGTACCGACAGTCCGGTTCACGTTGCGGATGGGGAGCATGAACTCCACGGGCCGGCGCTGCTCGATCGCCACCCGACAGCGTCGGATCAGCAGATTATCCAGTGCTTTGTCTAGCCCGTGATCCTGATCGGTCACACGCCGTCGCGCCACTGAGGGCGGCATATCGGGTTCGTGGAGGATCGACGAGTAGTCGAGGCCGTTGGCCTTCCAGTGCTCCAGCGCGGGCTCGAAATCGAGCTTGTCCACTCGTCCGATCATTTCGTCTATCGTGCGGAAACCTAGTCTGGCCATGTACTCCCGGACCTCTTCCGCGATGAAGCGAAAGAAGTTGGTAACGAATTCGGGCTGACCTGCGAACCGCCTACGCAGCTCCGGGTCCTGGGTTGCGATCCCGACGGGGCACGTATTGAGCTGGCAGACCCGCATCATGACGCAGCCCATGACCACGAGAGGAGCCGTAGAGAAGCCGTATTCCTCAGCACCGAGAAGCGCAGCGATGACGACGTCGCGGCCTGTCTTCATTTGGCCGTCGACCTGTACAACGATTCGGTCGCGCAGCTTGTTGAGCACAAGCACCTGCTGGGTTTCAGCCAACCCGAGCTCCCACGGTAGCCCTGCGTGCTTGAGTGATGTCACCGGGGAGGCCCCGGTGCCGCCATCGTAGCCCGAAATCAGCACCACGTCCGCGTGGGCCTTTGCGACTCCGGCCGCAACCGTGCCGACGCCTACCTCGGCCACGAGCTTGACGCTCACACGTGCACTCGGGTTCGAGTTCTTAAGATCGTGGATGAGCTGAGCTAGGTCTTCAATCGAGTAGATGTCGTGGTGCGGGGGTGGGGAGATCAGCCCCACGCCGGGCGTCGAGTGCCGCACCTTGGCAATCCAAGGATAGACCTTGGCTCCAGGAAGCTGGCCACCCTCACCGGGCTTGGCCCCCTGGGCCATTTTTATCTGCAACTCGTCGGCGTTGGTCAGGTACTCACTGGTCACCCCGAAACGTCCGGATGCCACTTGCTTGACCGCGCTCCGTCGCGAGTCGCCGTTGGCGTCGGGGACGTAGCGTGCCGGGTCCTCTCCCCCCTCTCCCGTGTTGGACTTGCCGCCCACACGGTTCATGGCAACCGCTAGCATCTCGTGGGCTTCCTCACTGATCGAGCCGTACGACATCGCCCCGGTCGAGAAGCGTTGCAGGATCTCCTCGACCGGTTGTACCTCGGAAGTGGGAAGCGGCTGATCTGTGGGTTTGAGCCGGAAGAGCCCGCGTAACGTCGCGCGGTGAACACTCTGGTCGTCCACCTGGCGCGTGTACTCCTTGAAAATCTTGTATTGGTTCGACTGCGTGGCGTGCTGCAGCTTGAAGACGGTATCGGGGTTGAAGAGGTGATACTCGCCGTCTCTGCGCCACTGGTACTCCCCGCCCCATTCAAGGCTCGGTTGGCCTGGCTCGCGAGACGGGAAAGCTTGGACATGCCGGCGCCGCACCTCGTCGGCGATCACATCCATGCCGATGCCACCGATACGTGAAGCTGTCCATGTGAAGTACTCGTCCACAAAGCCAGCATCGAGCCCGATCGCCTCGAAGATCTGCGCCCCGCAGTAACTTTGGAGGGTGGAGATCCCCATTTTCGACATTACCTTCAGGATGCCCTTGCTGAGAGCCTTGATGTAGTTCTTGACCGCACCGTCGTGATCGATGTCCTCAAGCAGACCCTGCCGGATCATGTCGTCCAGCGTTTCGAACGCGACCCACGGGTTGACCGCGCCAGCGCCGTAACCGATCAGCATGCACATGTGGTGGACCTCACGCGCGTCGCCGCTCTCCACTACCAGCCCACAGCGCGTGCGCGTCCCTTGCCGCACGAGATGGTGATGCACGGCGGCGGTGGCCAGGAGGCTCGGCACGGCGGCCTGCACGTTGTTGATCGCCCGATCGGATAGGATCAAGATGTTGTAGCCCTTCGTGATCGCTTCACTGGCTTGTGCGCGGATCCTGTCTACGGCCCGTGCAAGTCCTTCGCTGCCCTCTGCTACCGGATAGAGCGTTGAGATCGTCGTTGCCCGAAAACCTTTGCAGGCAACATGACGAACCTTGGCCAGCTCTGCGTTGTCGATCACTGGGCACTTGAGATTGATCTGGTGACATGAGGACGGCTCGGCCTTGAGGAGGTTCCTCTCCGGACCGATCCTGCTATCCATCGCAGTCACCAACTCCTCGCGGATCGCATCCAGCGGCGGGTTGGTGACTTGCGCGAATAGCTGCTTGAAGTAGTCGTAAAGCATGCGCGGTCGGTCGGAGAGGACCGCCAGCGCGGCATCGGTTCCCATGGAGCCGATCGGCTCCGCCCCGTTCTGGGCCATGGGACAAAGGATGATGCGGAGCTCCTCGTGCGTGTAGCCGAAGGCCAGCTGGTGCGTGAGCACGGTTTGGTGGCTGGCATCGGGCGCGGGGACGTCGGGCAAGTTCTCGAGCCGAACCAGATTCTCGGCGAGCCAATGTGCGTAGGGATGCTCGGAGGCAAGGGTCCCCTTTATCTCCTCGTCCTCGATGATCCGGCCTTGTGCTGTGTCAATAAGGAACATTCGTCCCGGCTGGAGCCTGCCCTTGTGGAGAACGTTGTCGGGCGCGATGTCCAGGACCCCGACCTCGGAAGCCATGACGACCAAGTCATCCTTTGTGACGTAGTAGCGGGACGGGCGCAGTCCGTTACGGTCGAGCACTGCACCAATCACCGTTCCATCTGTGAACGCAATCGAGGCCGGCCCGTCCCAGGCCTCCATGAGCGAGGCGTGGTACTCGTAGAAGGCCCTCACCTCAGGCTTCATGGATTCGTGGTTATTCCACGGCTCCGGGATCATCATCAGCACGGCGTGCGGCAGCGAACGCCCGTTCATAACCAAGAACTCGAGGACGCTATCGAATGTTGCGGAGTCGCTGTCCCCTTCCCGGATCACCGGGAAGACCTTTTCCAGGTCCTCTTCCATCGCCTCGGAGCGACAGAGCGCCTCACGCGCCCGCATCCAGTTGACATTGCCGCGCAGGGTGTTGATCTCACCATTGTGGGTGATGTAGCGGTAAGGATGCGCGAGCGGCCATGAGGGGAACGTGTTGGTACTGAAACGCTGGTGGATGAGAGCCAGCGCAGTCTCCATGTCTGGATCGCCCAAGTCGGGGAACATCGGCTGGATCTGGTTTGCCGAGAGCATCCCCTTGTAGACGAGCGTGCGTGACGAGAGGCTGGCGACGTAGAAGGACGCGCTCGCCTTGTCCGGCAGTTTGGCTACGGCCCGCTCGACCAGTTTCCGGATCACGTAGAGCTTTCGCTCGAAGTGCGCCTGGTCTTCGATGCCCTCGCCTCTTCCGATGAGGACCTGCGTGAAGAGAGGTTCCATCGAGACGGCGCTGTCGCCCAGGAGAGAGTCGTCCACGGGGACATCCCGCCAGCCCAACATCCGCTGTCCCTCGGCGTGAACGGTCTGCTCAAACAGCTGCTGGATCCGCTCACGCTCCTCTGCATCGTGCGGCAGGAAGACGCTGCCAACTCCGTATTCACCCTCTGTGGGGAGCTGAATGCCAAGTGGCGAGCAGACCTTGCGCAAGAACCGGTCGGGGACCTGCATGAGGATTCCGGCGCCATCGCCTGTGTTGGGTTCACATCCGCACGCGCCCCGGTGTTGGAGGTTGAGCATCACCTGGAGCGCCTTCTGCACGATCGCATGTGAGCGGCGGCCCTTCACGTCGACGACGAAGCCCACTCCGCAGGAGTCGTGCTCGGTGTGCGGATCGTAGAGTCCCTGAGCATCGGGCCGACCGGCAGGAGCACGCAGAGCCGAAGCGCACGGCCGGCTCCCCGCCGTCGCCGGGCCGCGTTCGATGTTGGATGCACGGTGAGTCACGGTGACGTCGGGCGGCTGCTGGAAACGTGGCGGGACGGCCAAAACAAAACCGATCCCCTCATCTCGTGTGACTAAAGGTTCGTTCTTCCCGCGGCAGCGACCAAACGACTCCGCCCCCGCGTCCTGTCGGGCGCGAGGGCGGAGTCGCTCAGCGAGTTCTGCTACGTTACGCCGATTTCCTCTCCAGCCCCTCCCGGCCCTGGCGCTCACTGCCAGAGTCGCCGCTCTCCGATCCGTGTCCATTCGATCGAAGCGGGCGACCGCCGCTGCCGTGTTTGGCTCGTCGCGCGGTCAAGGCCACGCGGGCGGCGATGGAGGTGGGGACTTCGCGCATGTCGGTGATCGGGGCATCGATCTTTCTCGCGAAGACGCAAGAACAACCAAACTGAAGCCGTGGCGGTCGACTGTCAAATCGAGTCCCGAGCGGATAGTAGTACAGTCTGTACCGCTACCCCCATGTGGCAGGCCCTCGGTTTGGCTCACGTGTTTCCAAATGTCGACCCGTGAGGGACGTCTGCAGCCAGTGATGCACGCGGCACGGCAGTGGAACCGCACCGCGTGGTCCAGCCCGTCCGGGATCACCAAACGCAAGGCCTAAGGCCGGGGCCCGGACCCGATGAGGCCATCGTCCGCGGCGCAAGCCAGCACTGCCAGGTTCGATGGAGTGACCTTGGGCATCTGGAGCCGACCACTCGGTTCAACCTTAGCCCGGCGAGATGGTGCCTTCACCGAAGATCGGTGCCCCGGCCGAATGACGCTCACGATTCGAGCCGTGAAGCTCCTCCTCCCTTCGTGGCCAGCGTACGGCACACTCGTGGATATCTCGATGCCCACCGTGGAGACGACTACCCCAAACGGACCCCCCGGGGATCGCGGCCACAAGTACAGCACCCGAGCTTCCGAGCGTTCCGCTAGGGTGCGGCTGTCTCCGAGCTGACCCGGAGCCCGCGCTCCCTGAGCCGCGTTGCCAGCTCCGCTGCTTCCCTGTCCATCCATTCCATCAGCGCCGAGGCACTTGCCTCGGTGCAGAGCACAGCGGTACCCCCACGTTCTGCGACCCAGTGCGCATCCGCATCGTCAAACACGCGCACGAGAGTCGGCACGCGGGGTGCGATGGCCAGCACGACCTCGTTGTCGTGTAGGTGGCGGATCGTCGATACGATGACACGTGCGTGGTCCGCTCTAGCGCGGAGGAGAACATCCCGGTCTGCGGCATCCCCGCGCACGGTGCGGATCCCTGCCTCTCGCAGGCGGCCGAGCACCGCCGGGTCGTCATCGACCACCACCGTGTCGATTCCTGCGATCACGAGATCTTCGAGCAACTGCATGCCGGTCGATCCCGCACCGAGGAGGAGTACGTGCCTGTCCTGATCCGCTCTTTGAGATTGTCGTCTCGACGGATGCCGGTGCGTCAGCCACCAGGACACCCGGTCAGTGGCGATGAACGGCGTGAGCAGCATTGTCGCGGTGGTCACCAGAACGATTACCGTCAGAACGGCGCGGTCAATGTGTCCCTGGAGCACTCCCGTCAGGCCGATGATGAGTGAGATCTCGCTGGTTTGGGAGAGAAGAAGCGCGGCCTTGATCGCGGACTTCGCGGACAATCCTGCGTGCTCGGCCAACATTGTAACGAGCGGCACCGTGACGACGATCACGACTAGCGCGAGCACCGATGCGTCGAGTAGCTGCGCTGTCGTAGGCGGTTGCGCGAGTACCCCCAGCGCCGTGAAGAACAGGGCGGCGAAGAAATCTCCCAGTGGGGCCATGTCGGCGCGCACTATGCCACTTACCGGGAAGCGCGCCATGGCCACTCCGGCGAAAAACGAACCCACGACCATGGGTAGCCCCAGCCACGAACCCAGCAACAAGAACACGAAGAGGAACGTCAGCGGTGCCAGGAGGGCCAGCTCGGGATCGTCGCCGAGGGCCAGGAGCCATCGGGCCCCGCGCACGCGTACGACGACTGCCAGCCCGCCGAGTACAGTGACGCCCCCCATGCCGATCAAGCCGCTCGTCCAGCTCGTCCCCACGGCTGCGAGCAGCGGGATGGAAGCGAGCACGAGCCCGTCCTGGATCAGCAGTACGCCGAGCACTAGCCGCCCGTAGGGCTCGTATATTCCCCCCCGCGTCTGAAGTAACCGGACGCCGACGAGCGTCGAACTGGCGGCGACCGCGATGGCGAGATAAGCGGCGCCGCCATCGCGGAAGCCCAGGATGAGCGCGACCACCCACCCCGCTACAGCCAGTAGCACGAACTGCAGCGTGCCCACTAGCGTCGCCGCTCGGGTCTGGCCTCGCACGCGCCGTGGGTCGAGTTCCAAGCCGGCTAGGAAGAGCAAGAACGACACACCTAGCACGAGCACGTCCTCAAGCAGCTGAACGGGCGGAGGGGCGAGCCTTGCTGTGGCCATGCCCGCCAGAATGAGCACGGGTATCGCCGGCACGCCGATGCGCCGAGACAGCAGATGGGCGACGGCGGCGGCCAGCAGAAGCAGTGCGACGCCGTGCATCAGCCCATCACTCCCAGGCGGCGCAGCTCGCGCTCGACCAGCGGAACGCCGTCCAACTTGGGCACCATGAGGTGGTCGGCTCCGATCTCCAGCAGTTCGTCCACCATGCTAGGATCGAACGCGTGTACGCTCACCGGCACACGCATCAGGTGGCATCGATGGGCGATCAGTGCGTTGACGTCCTCGATCTGCGGTGCGGCTACGACAAGGCGTGCGCGCTCGATACCGGCACGCCGCAGGACCACCACACTATCCGCGTTGCCGAAGACCGTGCGGGCGGGAAGACCCGCTAGCTTGAGTGGGTCGGAATCCACCGCTACGACCTGTTCGCCGCGCTCACACAGGCGGCGAACCAACGTGCGTCCAAGTGTATTCATGCCGACCACGACTACGTGTCCCTCGACTGGCGGCAGGAGTTGCTCCGAGTGGGAGCCGGGCGCTGAGGGTGGCACCAGCCGCGGCGTGCCCAGGCCGGATTTCGTCACCAAGCGTGTGAGCCAGCGATAGATGGCGGGACCGCGGGGGACCAGAGTCGCCGAAAGGCCGATAGTCAGGATCCCGACCAACCCGATCAAGGATGCGAGTTCGGCAGAGCCCGCGACCCCCGAGGCCAGAGCTACTGCTACTAGCAGGAACCCAAACTCGCTCACCTGTCCCAGCGTGAGCCCGGCCAAGAACGCGGTCTGCCTGTTGTACTTACGCCAGAGCAGCAGCCCGAAGACGAGCGCCGGCTTCGCGATCAGCACGAATGCAGAGAGCACGATCGCTTGCGGCCAGAGCGTCCGCGCAACGTCTGGGTCGATGCCCGCTCCGAGCGCGACGAAAAACACGGCCAGAAAGAAATTCGCGAGGGGGTGCACCCGGCGAATGAGCTCGTCGGCGTAAGGCAACTGTGCCAACGCCAATCCGGAGATGAAGGCTCCGAGCTCGATTGAAATCGCGAAGCGCTCCGCACCGAGAATAAACGCGAAGCACCACGTTAGGCTCACGACCAACAGCGTCTCTGCCGAAGCGGCGATCCACCCTAGGAGCCGTGGTAGGAGCCAGAGCGCCCCCCCGGCTGCGGCCATGGCGAGCGCGGCCATTCCTGCGGTCGCTATGGTGATGCCGTCCACGAGCGATTTGAGCCCCGACTCTCCGCCCCCGACCCCGCTAAGGGCTGTGAGTGCGACCACGACGACGACGTCCTGCACGAGTAGAATCCCGATTGTCGTCCGTCCTAGGTCTGAGCCAGTGCCGCCGCTGCGCTCGAGGAGTTTCACCACAACGACGGTGCTGCTGAAGGCCAGCGCCAGGCCGAGTACCAAGGCGTCCGCGCGGCCGAAGCCGATCAGAGTGGACAGTGCCGCGGCGGCGACGGTGGTGACAGTGACCTGGACCAGTCCAACCGAGAGAGCTGTGGCGCCGACGTCGCGAATGCGAGCGAGGCTGAGTTCTAGGCCGACCAGAAACAGAAGCAGGGCGATGCCTAGCTCAGAGAAGAGCGCTACCGAATCTTGTGGGCCCAGGAGGCCACTGACTGGTCCCAATAGCAGGCCAGCGACCATGTAGCTCAGGATGGGTGGCAGACCCAAGACCCGGCCCGCAAGGAGGACACCCATGGCGGCGGACAGCATGTAGCCCAGGTCGACCAGGATGGGAAACGTGCGCATCTGCCGACTACGGTCGAACCTGGCTTGCGTACAATCATGCCTCCGTGCCGCGCCGTGCGATGGCGAGCGGGTTAGAAAGGAGACCCCGCCCGCGGGGCCTGGATCCTAGGACTGAAATCCCAGGCCGGACGCCCCGACCGCGACTCTGGGATGCGTGTAGACCAGGCGAATGCTAGTTTGGCACGCTCCGCCGCCACCGGTTACAACGGCTCCACCGCAGGTGGAAAGGCGTGAGGTTGCCTTGACAGGAGGAAGCAGTGTGATCGAGCGACTGATGGGAATGGCTGCCGTTGGACCCGAATGGGTGCTTTGGGCGCTCTTGTTGCTGTCGTTGTTTTCGGTCGCCACGATCGTTGAGAGAATGATCTTCTTTCGCCGTCGTCGACTACCGGTAGTGCGGCTCTCGCGCGAATTGGAGCATGCATTGCGCTCTGAGGACCTGGGCGCTGTACGGACGCTGCTCAAGAGCACGCCCGGACCCGAAGCCGCGGTCCTGTTGCGGACCCTCGATTGGTTCGAGGATGGTCCGGAGTCCATGTCCGACGTGATGGAAGCCGCGTTACGGGAACAACGGCTAGAGCTTGAGCAGGGCTCCGCTTTTCTCGGCACGGTCGGCAACAATGCACCGTTCCTAGGTCTCCTCGGTACGGTTCTAGGCGTCGTCAAGGCGTTCGAAGAGCTGAGTGCCAGCACCGGTTCGGCCATGGGTTCCGTGCTCTCCGGTATCGCCGAGGCGTTGATCGCAACCGGGCTGGGCATTGCCGTCGCTCTCCCGGCGGTGGTCGCATACAATGCCTTCACCAAGCGCGCCAACGAGACCGAGGACAACGTGCGCGCCCTGACGAGCTTGGTGCTCGCCCACCGGAAGAGCCTACGATTTGGGTCCGAGCACGCGCTGGGGGGAGCGAGCGCGGACTAGAGTTCCGGGCAGCGAACGCGAAGCATCTCCAAGTCAGCGGCGTGGACGGTCGCTTCCGCGGTCGCGCCTGCCAGTTCGTGTTGTTCACTCATGAGGGCCACGGTGTCGTCAGAATGCTTGAGACCCATGGCGTGCCCGAGTTCGTGGGCCATGACCAGCTGGAGGTGGCTGGGGCTGTCGAATTGGAAGATCTGGATTTCCCGACCCGGTAGGGGGCGGCCGTCGGGCGTTAACAGCTGGAGGTAACGGGCGGCGAGGACGGGGCTGGCAGCGAATACCCGTTCCAGCGCTTGCCCCATCCGGTCGTGCTCCTCCACGGTGCTCCGGAAGCGGGCTGCGTCCTCCGACAGCGAATCTCCGGCTGCCTCCAACTTGCGTCCTTCTTCCGTAAGCCGTGCCTCCTCGAGCATGAGCCTGTCTTCGGCGGCCGTGAGCTGGTTGAGAATGGGCTCGGGAATGCTCGTGGCCAGGTTCCACCGTTGTACGACCGCGTTGTGGCTGGCCGCCAGTTCGTTGTACTCGGCCAGCCGTTGCCGTTGACTCTCCTGTGCGTCGACGATCCGTCGGGTGCGAGCTTCGAGTTCCTGCTGCTGCGCGTCGATGCGATTCCGCCGCGCCCGGTGCTCGCTTCTCTGGCGGGCGCGTTCCTGGGCGGTGGCCTGGCGGCCATCGTAGACGAAGGCGATGGGGAAGCCCGAGGCCTCGTCGTGGATGAACAGATCCGCTCCGGTCGCGTCCTCCCAGAGGGTGACCGCGTCTTGCACGGCCCTGAGCACATCGACTCGGCTTAGGCCGAACTGGCTGTCCACGCGTGCGATCCGCCAACGAAGGGGTACGGGACACTCGACAGCCGGGTCGGGCGCCGTTGTGACGGGACTGGTCACCGGCGGAGTGGTGGGTGGCTGCCGAGTTTCAATGCGAACCGGGCGGCTTAGGCTCAATCCGGCGATGAGGGCCAGTATGGACGCGGTTGCCGCGAGAAGGAAGATTCGACGGTTCAAGGGGGCCAATGTTGTGGGTCCGGGTACTCTCTGCCTAATCTAATAATGGTTACGGGAGACCGCTGGGCCAGTTTGTTCTATCGGGCAGCCTTCTCGGGGGCACATACACGGAGCTGTTGGAGGGGGTGGTCGATGGCAACGGAGCACAACGAACAGGTCCATGGTGTTTCACCGAACGCTGATTCCTACAATCCGCAGATCGACCGTTGGTATACCCGCATGTCGTGGTCGATGCTCGTGGCGGGTGCCGCCCATGGCGCGCTGTTTGGCCTTTGGCCGATGTCTCAGACGGCCGTGGCGGTCGTACAGCCCCCAGTGCCGATGGCTGATCCTGTCTGGATCACGCCGTACGAAGAAGGAGGGAGTACCGCGTTGGGCGACGACGCCATCACTGTTTCTGGCCCGATCCTTCCACCAGCTGTCGAAGGCGAGGGCATGATCACTGCGCCGGGCGTACCCGAGCCGATTCTGGTTACAGGTCCGGGAGCCAGTGAACGGGGTGAAGGGGCGGGCGCGGACTTGGCTGACCTGCTCCGGCGTACCGCCGGCGGGCCGAGCGTCACAGGTGGCAGTTCTGATCTCGCCGGCCTCGAATTCCAGAGCCTCACAGAAGAAGGTGATTCGTCACTGAACGATCTCGCTGGCGACAGCCGGAACCCGAACCCGGGCGCAGGCGACCCGACGGCAACAGACAGTCGTGCTCTGGATGAGCTCAGCGTGCTCGACCTGGCGCTTGAGCGCCTCGCCGGTTTCAGCCCCGAGGTAGCTCTCGAGGCCACGTCCAGCTGGGTGCTTATCCGTAATCCGCGTGAGGTTGAAGCGTTCATGGGTCGGCACTCGATCGAGCGCGTGTCCTCTCTGGGCACCGAGGGAGCAGTCGCCGTGGCCCTCTGGATCGACACCCGTGGATCGGTGGAGTGGGCCGAGGTCATCCAGTCGAGCGGAAGGGCGGACCTGGACCAGCTTGCACTAGAGTTGTTCAACGACATCGTACGCTTCCGTCCGGCGCGCCTCGCCGGGGTGCTGATGCCCATGTCAGCGATCTTCTCCGTCAACTTCGCTTTGTTCTAGCCCCCGTGAACGGGGTGTCGACAGGAGTTGGTCAGTCGGCGGCGCGAGCGGCGCTCGCGCTTGCCATTTGGCTGTCGTTTGCAGGGTGCATGGGGCCGCGCGGTCCCTCCGGCCCGGTCCGTTCGCCGACGGGAAAGGTGTACGATCCCGGTACTCCTCCGACCCGGAGCCAGTATTCGCAGACCGCTGCCCTGCTCCTCAGCCAAGGCATCCTCGACCGGGCGCTCGCCATTGCCTACGAAGGGATCGCAGCCGACACTGCGAATCCGATCCACTACTTTCTAGCCGGCCTCGCGCAGGTCCGATTGGGCCAGTACGAGGACGCGCACGTGATGTTCGGCGAGGCCGAGCGCATCTATCCGGCCTACGAACTTGAGGTTGAGCCGGAGCGGCGGGCGGCGTGGGTGACCCTGTACAACCTAGGGAGCGAGGCGTACAACAACGGTGAGATCGAGCAGGCGATCGATGCGTGGGAACGGGCCACGATGATCTACGACATTGCTCCCGAGGCACCACGCAACCTCGCCAGCGTCTATGTCCAGGAAGGCCGTTACGAGGACGCGATCCGGGCGTCCGAACAAGCTGTGGCAGGGCTCGCGAAGCGACCAGTCACGCGAATACTAGACTCGGTCGAGGTCGACGAGCGAGCCGCGCTAACGTTGACCACCGAGGCAACGCTAGCACAGCTCTACATGTTCACCAGCAGGTACGAAGAGGCCGAACCGCTGCTCCGGCAGCAGCTTGCGCGTGACACGGCCGACATTCAGCTCCAGACGGAATTGGCGTCCGCTCTGGCGGGCCAGGGGCGCTCCGAGGAAGCGGTCGATGTCTACCAGAAGGTGCTCACTCGCTCGGATGTCGAAGCCGGTCGCCTGTTCGACCTCGGAATCGCGCTCTTCCGCTTTCGGGAATACGGGCTGGCGAGCCGGGCGTTCGGGCGGCTCGCCAAACTGCGCCCGAGTTCGCGGGACGTCTGGTTCAACTACGCCAACGCCTTGTTCGGCGCAGCGGAGTGGGACTCGCTCGCCGCAGTCGGATCTCGCTTGGTAGAGTTAGATCCGCTCGGGGAGCGGTCGGGTCTGATAGTGGCCCGTGCGCTTTTGGAGGTGGGCGACAGTACCGCGGCGCTCACTGCGTTGGAAGCCATCGATAGAGCCCCCGTCTACGTGGAGGAGCTACAGATGCGGCCTCTCGCAGCGATCACCCGCGTGCAGGGCGTCGTGACCGGCAACACCGCCGAACCCGGTTTGCCCGTTACGCTTCGATTCACCTTCTACGACGAAGCCCAACCTGTCGGCCGCGAGACCGTCACGGTCGCAGCGCCACCGTCAGGGGACAACGTCGGATTTGAGGTCCAGTTCGCGGGGGGCGCGACGGCGTACAGCTACGAACTGGTGTCCGCCATGATTCCTGAAGTCGCCCCGACCCTCTAGATCAGCCAGTTCGCCAAGTACGCGCCAGCGTAAGCCAGTGCGAGCATGTAACCGAACTGCAGCGCGGGCCATTTCCAACCCGCCGTCTCACGGCGCATGACCGCGACGGTGGACATGCACTGCAGGGCGAAGGCGAAAAACACCAGGAGAGCTACCGCCCCTCCTAGATCCAGATCGCGTCTGAGCGCTTCCTGCAGGGCGAACGATCCTTCCGTGGGTTCCTGCACACCGTAGAGTGTGCCGAGCGTCCCCACTATCACCTCACGTGCGGCGAGCGACGAAATCAGACCTACGCCGATCTGCCAGTCGAATCCGAGTGGTTCGATCAGCGGCTCGATGAACTGGCCCATACGTCCCAACACGCTGGTGTCCACCGGTGGAGGTCCACTGCCACTCTGCGGAATCTGTGTAAGCGTCCAGAGCACAATTGTGACAGCGAAGATGATAGTTCCCGCACGGCGAAGGAAAATTCGACTGCGATCGACCAATCTCAACAGGAGCGACCGCAGAGACGGCACCCGGTAGGGCGGAAGCTCCATCAGGAATGAGGAGGGCCGCCCGTGCAGCAATGTCCGCCGGAGCAGGGATGCGGTGACGATCGCAGCCAACGCGCCCAGTATGTACAGTCCCAGCAGTGCGGCTGCGCGCGTGCCCAAGAGAGGAGGAAGCACCGGTTGCTCAGGAATGAACGCCGCAATCAGCAGCGCGTATACGGGCAAGCGTGCGGAACACGTCATGAAGGGCGTGACGAAAATCGTGGCGAGACGGTCGCGCTCGTCCGCGACCGTTCGTGCAGCCAGAATAGCAGGAATAGCGCAGGCGTAGCCTGAGAGCAGCGGAAGAAATGCGCGTCCCTGCAACCCGACTCGATACATTAGTCGGTCGGCGATCACCGCAGCGCGCGCCATATACCCCGAGTCCTCCAGCGCGCCGAGAAAGAAGAAGAGCACAAGAATCTGCGGGAGGAAGACCACCACCGACCCCACGCCCGCCCAGACTCCGTCGATCAGGAGCGAGCGCAGCCAGGAGTCTGCCATGTGCACTGCAAGCCACTCCCCCGAGCCCGCGATCAGCGCTTCGACACCGTCCATTGGCCAGGTTGCCCACGTAAAAATGGCCTGAAAGACCAACATCCCTAGTACGAGGAAGACCAGTGGTCCCCAAACTCGATGCAGGAATACGGCGTCCAGCTTCTCGGTAAGCCGTGAAGTGCTCGGTTGGGTGAAGCCCGCCAGTTGCGCGACTTCCTGGACTCGCCGCCGCCGCTCCACGAACGTGTCTAGCATCGGAAGGGCTTGGCCTTTCTCTTCGACGGCGAGCGCCGGACACGGACGCGACGGCAGGCGACCTCGGTCCGCTACACCCATGAGGAACTGTCGAACCTCTTCGAGGCCCTGACCGATCCGAGCACTAGTGCGCGCGACATGCACGCCGAGGTGATCTGCGAGCATCTTCTCATTCACGGCCCCGCCCCTCTTCTCCAGTTCGTCCGCCATGTTCAGGACGAGCAGAGTAGGAACGCCGAGCTCAAGCACGGGTTCGGCCAACATGAGTTGGGTCTCGAGCCGAGTTGAATCGACAATGAGGACGAGGGCGTCCGGCGCTCGCAGGCCGTCCACGCGACCTTCTAGCACGTTGCGGGTCACCCGCTCATCGAGGCTGCGTGCGGAGAGCCCGTGTAGTCCCGGGAGGTCGACGACGTTGACCGTTCGGTCTCCATCCAGCCGCACCGCACCGACGTACTTCTCGACCGTCACCCCTGGGTAGTTGGCAACCTTTTGTCGAAGACCCGTCAGTCGGTTGAAGAGGGTCGACTTTCCCGAGTTGGGAGGGCCGACGAGTGCTACCAGAGGCGCTGACTCCCTCGGGTCATCAGCCTCGAGAACCCCGCCGGGGCCGGGATCGACATGCGAAGGATAGCCGTCAGAACGGCCAGAACGGGCGGCCACAGCGCTTGCCTGCTGGGCAGGCCGCTGATCAGGCGGCGTCGGACTCAGCGCGCCTCACGCACAGGCACCCTGCCATCTCACGGCGTATCGCGAGGAGGGAGCCGTCCACCATCACAATGGGATCACCCGCAGGAGATCGGCGCACGGAACACAGCTGGCAGCCGGGCAAGACGCCGAGCTCGAGCAGCAGCTCCATCTGGTCGGGTGGCAGGTCGATCCGTACCAATTCGACCGTCTCCCGGAGCGGAATCTCAGGAAGCCGTAGTCCTGTTTCTGCGGACACCTGCGGAATCCAAGGATCGTCCAGCCAAGTCCATGAGAATGAGATCGAGTTTCAATCACAAGGTACACTACCGGATCCCGATTAGAAAGACCTACCATCGGGTTGGCACGGCCAGTACGGTCCCTTGTCCACTGCCACGCAGCTGTTTCTCGGGACAGCCTCAAGCCGTCGCTAGATTCGGATCGCCCAGAATCTGAACGCTTACCGCCTGGATTACCAACTGTCGGGCGTGTTCGGCTACTTCGTCCAGAGAGACCTCCGGCACCGGGAATCGCTCGGCAGCCCGTCTGCGGATTTCATCGAAGGTCGGTAACCCCGGGAGCTGAAAGTGGGACCGCCAGTGGCCGGCTCCCGCCTGCAGCTTCTGCTGGATCTCCGGCCAAGTGGGATGACCCTCCCAAGCATGGCGGAGCTGGATCGCCATGCGCTCGGCCGGAAACGTTTCGGCAAGCTGGCGTGCGACTTGTTTGACGACGAGGCGACCGAGTCGACGCTCATTGTTGACCACCTCACTGGGAGGGGACCGGAGGTCCCGCACCAGGCCCGTCCAGGACAGCGCCCTTAGCACGTAGTAAGTAAGGTCGAGCTGATACCATCGGAATCCTTGTCGCGTCGAGCTCTGGTACGCGTGATGGTTGTTGTGCCATCCTTCTCCGCACGTGATCACCGCCAGCCACCAGTTATTCCGTGAATCGTCTCCCGTGAGATAAGGCTGTGAGCCGTGCACATGCGCTAGGGAGTTGATGAAGAACGTACAGTGCCAAAGCACGACTGTGCTCCACAAGAAACCCACGACGAGTCCTGTCCATCCGGCAAACCACCAGACACCGACCCCTAGCGCGACCGCAGGGGCGTACTCATGACGATCAAGCCACACTAGCTCCGGGTATTGGGTGAGGTCCGAGACCGCGGCATAGTCGGGCCTGCCGCTCCGCTCGGTAAAGATCCACCCCATGTGTGAGAACAAGAAGCCCTTGTGTAGCGGCGAGTGGTGGTCCAGCTCGGTATCAGAATACTTGTGGTGCGCGCGGTGAACCGATGCCCACCAAATCGGTCCGCGCTGGGCCGAACTCTGTGCAAGCAGGGCGATCAGGAATTGTCCGACACGGCTCGTCTTGTACGTTCGGTGCGCGAAATACCTATGGTAACCTGCAGTGACACCGATCATCCGTAGCCAATAGAGCACAAATGCGATTCCTACCGCCTCGGCGGTCACTCCCGTCCAGATGGCAGCGAAACAGGCTAAGTGTGCGACGACGAACGGCACCGCTCCCGGATAGATGATGTCCTGATCCGAGGTATCCGCAGACGGGGCCTTAGCCAGAGCCTCGCTCAAGGCAGTTCTCCGTTGTGTGGGGCGTGTGGGATGAAGGGGATGAAGGGCCCCTATAGTCTCGCACGGGACTGCCACGGTCAACTCAAAGGGAGAGCATCGGGTCTGACGCTTGCCCTTGTCGCGAGGCGACGAGGTTGTTCCCCCGTCAGGTGGGCATTCTGGCCTAGCGGCTGCGCGTGCCCGGGCTCGGGGCGTCCGGCGAAAGGTGAGCCGGCCCTGCCGGTGCTAACGGGCCTTCTCAAGTTGTACACGTGGTTGTTGGAGATCGGCGCAAGACGCCGGAAACGTGGGCCGCCGCGGAGTTGGCAGCGGCGCGCCGGAAGATCTCTCTGGTGGCAGGGGATCGTCGCGGTGGTGGCGGTCACGGTCGATCCTACCGTGCCGCCGGTGACGCGGTGGGTTCGCGACCACACCCCTGTAAGCGCTGTACCCCCAACTTGAGGTTCTTCTCTCGTTGTGTTTGTCGTCTAAGCCACACATAGGTAAAGTACACCGCTGGACTATGGGCAACCAATCCGCGAGGCAAGGTTTGCCGATCGTATCGTGTGTTCTGTCCTGCTCCCGGAGAGTTCGAGTGTTCAAACCATTGATCTGCTACTCCCCGGCTGTGTTTGCCTGTTTGACGCTGGCCTTCGCCGCCGCAGGTGCTCTGAGTGCCCAGACGACTACCCAGGTAATGGTCCGCGTAACCTCCAACGATGCCAAGATCATCGGCTCCGGGGTGGGGGGGGCCAATGTGACGATCCGTGACGCGGTCACCGGCGAAGTGCTCGCGAGCGGTACGCAGAAGGGAGGAACGGGGGACACTGGCCTCATCATGGGCACACGTGAGCGCGGCTCGAGCGTCTACGACACCGAGGGCGCAGCGGGTTTCTTGGCCGAGATAGCAATCGATGAGCCGACGTGGATTGAGATCGAAGCGACTGGCCCGCTGGGCACGCCTCAAGCACTACGTAGAGCGAGCCAGACCATGCTTCTGGTCCCCGGCCATCACGTCCTCGGTGACGGGATCGTGCTTGAGATGCTCGGGTTCACCGTCGAGCTCACCGGTCCGGCTGCGGAAATCGTTCTGCCCGTGGACAAAACCGTCGAGGTTGGCGCACGTGTGACGATGCTTTGCGGTTGCCCGACCTCACCCGGGGGCATCTGGGACTCCGACCGCTACACGATCGTCGCGCGCGAGCTTCGTGCCGGCAAGGTCATGCAGGAGGTGACAATGCGCTACGCCGGAACAACCAGCACGTACACGGCCTTGTTGGCCCCGATGGCACGGGGTTCTGTCGTCATCGAGGTACTCGCGATGGACGCGGAGCGGGCGAACTTCGGCTTCGCTCGCGCTCGCTACGTTGTTGGACATTAGCGGCTGCGGTCTCGAGCCTAACTCTCTCCTGGACGACGCCGTTGTGGGGGTCGCTCGTCTCTTCCATTTCTTGGGTATGCCCGCTGGATTTGCGGGTCCGGGTCACGGGGATGGCCCGGTCTGCTGGATCCCCGCAGAGGCGTCTTGAACCGGGATTCGCCATGAACAGGGCCGTGTGGAGTGTCCAGCTGCTCCTCGCGGTCCTATTCCTCGGTGCCGGAGGCACGAAGATCCTAACTCCGACACCTGAATTGGCGGCCCGGTTCACCTGGGTCGTGTACGTTCCCTCGTGGTCGCCCAAGGTCATCGGCGTGTTGGAATTGGCCGGGGCCGTCGGCCTCGTTGCTCCTGCGGCCACGGGCATCATTCCTGCGCTCACACCTGCGGCTGCCGCTGGGCTGGCGCTAACGATGGCTGTAGCCGGCTTGCTCCACATACGACTCGGCGAGTACTCGCAGGCTGTTGTGCCCCTTGTGCTGCTGGCCTTGTGTTTCTTTGTGGCGCACGGGCGATTGAGGTCCGACGCCCTTGGCCGTATGGCGGCGCACGAGCGTGACCCTTCCGAACCAGCTGACAACGCGTAGCCTCATCGCAGTGACACTAGCGGCTGCCGGGAAGGACAAGAGTTCTGTGGCACTCGGCCTCCGGAACTTGGCTTGTGAGCGACTTAGCACCGTGACAAGAGGGGATTCTGCGCCCGAGGGCGGCTGCTGTCGGAGGGAGAGCCCTTGGGGCCCAGCGAGTCCGTGAACAACGCTCTGGTGGGTGCTCCTAGCAGTAACGTTGCGGCAGCTCCAGAATGATCCGCTTTCTCAGCAACGACTGGACTTCCGGTGTGCGGCGACCCTCGGCTACTGCATTCGCGATCCCAACGTCCAGCGTGACCTCCTCCGGAAGGTAGCGTCGGCACGCGCCGTACTCCTCTTCGTAGTCGCGTGATGGAAACGCCAGTTTCATCCGTACGCCCTCGCCCGAGGATTCGGTGGCATACAACGGGTTCAGCCGCAGCTCGCCGCGTACCGGCTCTCGCGACCCAAGCTTGTGGGGGCGAAAAACGTCTTCGCTCCGTGTGGCTACGATCGTGAGCGCTTCGGCCCCACAGAGCTGGCTCGTGTCGTGCTGCTGCGAGAGGTCGAGGGGACCTCCGGCGATCACGTCGTCAAGAAGTCGCTCCTCTGCAAACACACGCGGATCGAGTACCTCGAACAGTTCTCGATAGCCGTCCGGGGGGAGAGGATCGCCGTGCGACGGGCTCCACACGTCTTGGTTGTGGGCGTGGGCAACAACAACCGCCGAAGTATGTCCACTGCTGCGGTCGACGAGCCGCTCCATCTCCCCCACCAGCTGCCGTTTGGTCCAGACATACATGAGCGCGTCCGCACACAGCGCGAAACCGAACGTGCCGCGTGCGAATGGGAGCGGAGCATTGCCATCGCAGCACACGGGTTCGCAGCCGGGGGCAACGTAGCGAGCGGCCAGCCAGAGCTTGACGAAGTAGAGGTCCGCGATCACGGGCGGCGGTGAAGACAGCCCCAGGAGCACGCGCGTCAGGTGTCCTGTGCCACCGCAAACGTCGACTGCACGGCCGCCGCTGGAGAGCGCGGCGCCAGCCACGGCGCGCACGACTGCGCTCGCGGTCACAAACGGGGGATCTGAGAACCGATACAGGAAATGTCCGCCCTCGAATTCTTCACCTAGCATCTCGGCCAGCTCACGGAACGTGGTGCTTTCCAGGTCCGCGATTTCGGCAAAGCGATTGGCGCGGGCCTCGTCGCTCGAGATCAGGACACGAAACGCGCGCCCAGTGTCACCTGCTTCAACCGCGGCGCGCGCAGAAACGGCATTGGGTTGGAGGTGCACTACAGGGATGCCACCGACGACGGGGAAAAGGCAGCAATGGCAGCCGAGCAGACCGTCGAGCACGACGTCCCCTTCACGGGTGTGCGGCATGGACCGGACTAGGTCAAGTCGACCGCCGCAATAGGGACAGCGTAGGACATCGAGCGTAGTCAGCCTCAAGCGTCGGATCCTTCTGCCAGGAGCTCAAGCGTACCGTGGCCCGTCCCGCCGACATGAGATCGGCGGAAATACTCAAAGCCCAGCCAGCGGCCTGCTTCTTCCGCGTCGATCCATGCGAACGGGCTGCCCGCACCGACCTGGGTCAAGTGGCAGCGGATGGCCGCCAGCTTGCGCTCAATCCACGGACGGACGTCTACCCGGAAGTCCGGCGTGGGCGCGGCAACTCCGAATGCCTCCGGCGAGACTCCCCATAGGCCGTCGCTGTCAGATGCAGCGCCGTGGGAGTGGCCCGCGTCGACGACCGCGCGCATGGCCCCGGCAGGCAGGCTGACATAGTAGAGTCCCGGCGCGTGATCTCCGAGAGCCGCGATGGCCGCGGTCGCGCGCTCGTGGACGCCTACATGATCACCATGCCAATAGAGGCCGTCGGCATCAAAAGTGATCACCGTGTCAGGCCGGTGGCGCACGATTACACTTGAGATATCGGCGTCGAGTTCCTCGGACCAACGCAAGTAGCCGTCGGCATGGCTGAGCTGGACTACCTCGGCGGCGCCGAGAACGGCGGCCGAGGCCAACAGCTCATGTGCCCGCGTGACTCCCAGATCGCCTTCGTGAAGCAATCCCTCATCGCTCACTGGGCCGAGTTCGCCGCGCGACGCACACACCACGACGATCCGGGCCCCGGCGTCGGCAGCGCGGGCGAGTGTTCCACCGCACGCCAGTGCCTCATCGTCCGGGTGTGCGAACACCGCGAGGAGCGTGTGGCCGGCCAGCGTCCCGACTGGGGCCGGTGACGGGTCAGCTGCCACGGCCCGATTCCGCTCGCCCGCCGCCGATCAGGTCCCGGTAAGCCCTCACGTACTCTTCCACCATGCGGTCCCGGCCGAAACAGGCCACAGAGTGCTTGCGTATGTCGCGCCGATCCAGAGCGAGCACGCGATCGAGACAGTCCATCATCTGGTCTAGGTCGTCGAACACGACTCCGGTTACGCCGTCTTCCACCACCTCACGGACCGCTCCCCGGTCGAGTGCCGCGACCGGCGTACCGCACGCCGCTGCTTCAGCAAGCACGAGACCAAAAGGCTCCGGAGTTAGGATCGGGTAGAGTAGCGCGCGCGCGCCGCCGAGCAGACGCACCTTGGCGTCGTGATCAGCTTCACCGAAATAGTTAATCTGCGCGCCGTCCACGTGAGGAGCGACCTTGTCACGGAAGTAGTCCTCGTTCGGTCCAGCCAAAATCAGCCGAAGGCCTAGGCGTTGCGCCACCTCGATTGCCTGGAGCACGCCCTTGCCCGCTGTGAACCGTCCGAGATACAGGAGATAGTCCTCCGGCTCCGCGCGGAACGCGAACGCGTCGGTATCGATGCCGTGCAGGACCACGCCGACAATGTTGAGGCCGTCCATCAGTCGCGCCTGCTCATTGGAGATCGCTATGTACGGGGCCTCGGCGTAGCGCGACCAGATCCTGACCTCGTCGGGCGACGGCGCGTGATGCACCGTCTGAACGATCGGGGTTGGGCAGAGCCGCGTGAACGCAAGCGGCATCGGGTAGTAGCCGGCTTGGAAGTGGATCAAGTCAAACTCCGTGGCGCGCTCGGCGGCGGCCGCGAAGTTGAGCATCTCGCAAAACTCCCAGGGCCACAGACTCAAGTCGTGCCAATATCCGCGCTCAAACGTCGCGTCAAGCTTTGCGCTGGTGACGGAATCGCCGGTGGCGAACAGGGTGACATCGTGGCCGCCTGCGACTAGGCCGTCGGCTAAGAGCGCGGTCATCACCTCGACCGATCCCGACTTCGCAGGAGGTGTTGAGGTGGCCACCGTGCTGACGAGAGCGATCCGAAGCGGTCCCGCATCTGTGTCGGCCGCCTCCGCTCCGACTTCGCTCGGGGCAGCCCCGCGGCTCACCCTAACGCCTCTTCGATCAGACGGGCGACTACGCGCCGGCCGTCAAAGCAATCCCGAGCGATCTCGCCCGCGTACCGCTGATGGCGTGCGTAGTCGCTGTTTATTCGGTCGATGCCCTCCAACACATCTTCTGGCGTGGTAAACGCCAACAGTCCATCCCCGTGAGGGAGATGATCTGACCAGCCGGTATCCTGTACGAGCGCCGGGCGGCCAGACGCCAGGTAGCACTGGGTGCGGTCGCTAAACCACCCTGATCGTGATGCCACGTAAGCGTGCTTGGCGACACCTAGCTCGGCACGTGAGCGTTGGATAAAGCGGCGGTAATCCCACGGAGTGCGCGACACGTCCATCGCGTCGACGGGGTCCCAGCCGTGCTCGGCCAATAGCTCCTGCGGCCCGTTGACCGCCATGCGAAAGCGCTGCGTAGTTCTTCCGGGCAACTCAAGAAAGCGCAGGAACTCCCGGTCCTTGTTACCGTTCACGTCGGTAAAGCTCTCCGTCTTCCACGTCATCACGCTAGTGAAGCGATCACCCGGTGGTATGGTGGCATGCCACTGGTCAAGTGCGACTGGCTGCCAGGTCTTACGCCACCTGAAATCCCCGGTCGGAACTGTTGAAGTCGTCGTACCGATGTTGGCTCCGAACGTGAAGAGGTGGTCGAAGCCCCGAAAATACTCCACATACCAAGGCTCCGCCTTGGCGATCGCCAGCTGGGTGAATGCCGGGTCGGAGTCGATGAACACCTTGCTCGGGATGTTCCGATACTCGTCGCGCCAGAACCAGCAGCCGCCCGAGAGGTTTAGGAACAGATCCGCCTCGGCGCACCATCGACACACCTCTTCCGCGCCGCGTCCGTGGTAGCTGCCGTCGTAGTTCACAAATGTCCAGCGTTCACCCAGGTCGAAAGGCTCCAGTGACTGGTGGATGAGCGTAGTGCCGTAGCTCGGATCGAGCGACACCGTGTTGTGCACGGGGTCGTACACGCATTCACCCGTGTCTTCGACGTAGAGGACGTCGTGACCCAACTCGCGCAGTGCCAAGAGGTACATGAGGGAGCACCACGTGACGCCACCGAAGGGATAGCGGGCAATGATGCCCGCTAGAACGACCTTCACCCGGTGGCAGCCTTCATCAGCTCATCCACCGTCTCCGGGTCCAACGATCGTCCGATCGAGAGTCGTTCGCACATGTGAGCATAGAGTTGGCTGCTTCGCATCAGTTCCTCGTGGCGGCCCTGTGCCGCGATTCGACCACCGTCCAATACGAGGATGCGGTCGGCATCGCGAACGGTGGAGAGCCGGTGCGCGATTACAATCGTGGTTCGCCCAGCCCGTAGCCGCCTGAGCGCGGAGAACACGATTTCCTCGGAGATCGCATCCAGCGACGACGTCGGCTCGTCAAGGATCAGGATCGGCGCATTCTTGAGTAGCGCCCGCGCCACGGAGAGGCGCTGGCGCTCTCCGCCGGAGAGGCCGCCGCCCGCCTCGGAGACCTCCGTGTCGTACCCCTTCGGCAGGTGTGCGATGAAATCGTGCGCGTGGGCGGCCCGCGCCGCCGCCTCGACGTCCTCGTCATGGGCGTCGAGACGGCCGTAGCGCAGATTGTCCGCGATCGTTCCCTGGAGCAGCACAGGTTCCTGAGGTACAAGCGCGATCCGGCTACGGAGCGACCGCAACTGGTAGTCGCGCACGTCGACACCGTCGATGAGCAGGTGCCCCTCGGTAACGTCGTACAGCCGCGGGACTAGACTCACCAGCGTGGTCTTGCCCGCACCGGTGAGGCCAACCAGCGCCACCATCTCGCCGGGTTCGGCGGTAAAGTTGATGTCATGCAGCACTTCGGTGCCGTCCGGGTAGGCGAAGCCCACGCCCTCGAAACGTACCCTGCCGACCAACTCGTCGGCGGCCACAGCACCCGGTTCGTCCATGCGTTCCGGCTCGAGGGCCAGAGTCGCCCGCAGGCGCTTCGCTCCCGCGAGCGCGTCCTGCAGCTGTCCGCTCGTGTGCGCGACTTCCGACAGCGGGCCGTAGACGGATCCGAGATAGGTGAGGACGACCGTCAGTTCACCGATCGTCATCTGGCCGCGGGTCACTGCAAGTCCGCCCACTACCAGGACCAAGGCCGTACCGAGCATCGTGATGACGCTGATCGTGACGGAAAAGGCCGACTCCTGCCGAGTGATGTCGATACGCGCCGCCATCACTTCGTCGCCGGCCCTGCGGTAGCGGCCGAGCTCGAACGGCTCGCGGGCGAAGCCCTTTACTAGACGCATCGCTGCGAACACTTCGTACAACTTCTCCACCAGTCGCGATTCTAGCGACTTCACCGCCTCGATTCGGTGGACAAGCGTGCGCATGTAATGCCTGAGCGAGATGTAGAGGAACGGCACCACCGAAAGCGAAAGCAGCGCAATAGTCGGATCAATGCTGGCCATCAGCGAGAACATGACCACCAACGCGGCGGTCGAGGTCAAGAGCGGGAATACTCCGCTCATCACGAGATTCTCGATCGAGTACGAATCGACGTCGATACGGTAGACCGCGTCTCCCGTGTTAGTCGTTACGTGATGGTGGAGCCGTAGCCGCTGGATGTGCTCGAAGAGCTTGTAGCGGAGATCGTAGACCAACCGCTGACCGGTCCGTACCTGCACCTGGGTCGCCTGGAACGTCACAAGCTGGTTAGCCAGCGCAAGAGCGACGCCGGCGATTGCGACCACAAGCAGCATCACTACCCGGGTCTGTACATTGACGGGTCCGACGAGGTCGGCCAGGAAAGCAGGTAGCGGCCGACCGGTCAGGACGTAGTCCAACACGAAGGCCAGCGGCCAAGGCTGGAGCGCGCCCAAGACCACCTCGAGGAAGAGCAAGCCCCCGAGGAGGCCGAGATTGCCTCGGTGCGGCCGTAGATACGGTACCATCCACCGCAACAACGACTCCGGTGCGGCGCTGGCCGGGGGCGCACCGGTCTCAGGAGACGCGTCTCGCCTGCCACGCGCAAATATGCCGCTCATCGAGGATTTGGGCTCTCGCCCAGTCTGGCAACATTAAGTGCGACCAGCTTGTCGTCGGCCGCGTCCGTCACGTACAGCCAACCACGAGCTTGAGAGAACGCCAGTCGCGCCGGAGCCAACAGCGTGGCGTCGGCATCAACGTTGTTCATAATGCCGTCGGGCCCGACCCGACGCACGACAGCGTTGTGCGAGTCCGCGATGAAGAGCGTGAGACCCTCACTGGTCTCGAAGAGCGCAATCCCCGTCGGAGAGGAGAGGTTGCTCTCGAGCGCTAGGATGCCCGGCGGCGAGTTCCCGAACACTCCGCTACCAGCCACGCTTCTGATGCCGCCTGTCAGGGCGTCGACTATCCGCACCCGGTTGTGGTGCGTGTCGGCTATGTAGAGGTCACCGTTCGCTGCGAGTGCGACGTCGCTCGGCATGAACAGGCGGGCGGCAGTGGCCTGACCGCCGTCGCCTACATGGCTTCCATCTTCAGATACGCGCCCGGTGCCAGCGACTGTAGAGACCCGTCCCGTGGCGCGGTCGATCCGCCGGATCCGGTTGTTCATGGTGTCGGCGATGTAGATGTCACCGTTGGGCGCGCATGCAACCGCAGACGGCTGGTTGAACGCAGTTTCCAGTGCGGAGCGGCCGTCCCCGTCCCATCCGGCGATCCCGGAGCCGGCGATCGTCGTGATTACGCCCCTCTCGCGATCCACTCGACGGATCCGGTGGTTCTCAGAATCGGCGATGATGAGGTCACCGTTCGGGGCGAGTGCGATCCCGTCGGGCTCGTTTAGCTGCGCCGATAGTGCGGGGCCGCCGTCGCCCGAGAATCCGGGCCCGTAGCGCTGGTCACCCACGTAGGGAATGGCCGCCAAACTCACGGCATCGATCAGCCGGATGACGTTGCTGTGGGCGTCGGCGAGATAGAGGTCACCGTCGGGGCCGATTGCAAGCCCTCCGGGTGTATCGAGCCACGCGGACATCCGCGGACCGTACTGAAGCACCCGTGCGGTCGCCGCGTCACGCAGCAAGAACGTGCTGGCGCCGAGCGACACGACCATGAGCACGAACACGGTGGCGCTGCGCAGGCCGTACGCTTGCAGCACTGAGGGAACCAGTAGCGGTGGATGGGCCGGTGCTGCAGGGAGCGACGTAAGCTCCAGGGCTTCGGCTACCCGTTGTAGCCCGAGGCGCACCGTGGCCACGGCACGTGCGGTGCGGGCTGCCGAGAAGATGCCCAGGCCCAGTGTAAGTGCCGCGGCCGCGACGCCGGCGGCTGGCCAGCGATACGCGAAGCCGGCGCTCGCGGCGACAGTGAGTGCCAGCCCTAGCACGACGGCGGCGGTCACGCCAAGTGCGGTCGGGCGTACGTGGCTGCCGATGCGCACCAGGCAATTGTCCCGCTGATGTTCCTCTACCAGGGCCCGCAAGTCGAGCCAAGCCCAACGCCCGATCAACACGCTAACGTCTCGGTCGTGCGACCAGCCGTCGTCGATCGCCAGCGTATAGCCCGGGCGCGTTCGGCGAAGCCGGTCAGTGAGCTTCCGGAGAATCTGCGCGGTCGTCGTCCGGCGCTCACTCCAGAAGCGATCCTCCGCTGCGCTTCCCGACACCAACCTCAGAGCACGGAGAGCGTCGCGAAACGTCGGTCGCGCGACAATCTCCGCACGACTTGGGGTTGAGAGCGTTGCTTGGTCATCGTCGCGGGGAGGGCGCGACACCTCGGGTGGCGCAAGCATGCCGCGCACGCGGCCCCAGGCGCGAGCAAGCGGCTGCATGAAATGAAGCCAGGTGACCGCCATGCGGTACCGCAGACGTGATCCCGGCAGATCACTGAGATCGGAACGGAAAGCGTACGCCAAATTGCGCGCGAACGTAAGAGCGAGACCCGCGCCGCCGGCGGCCAGCAGGACGGGACCGAGCCAACCATCGTTCCACAGAGCCGGGTTTGCTCCCAACCACCTACTGCCGAGGGAACTGGCTGGGTCAGCCAAGATCCTGGGCACGGTGAGAACGACGCCGATCAGCGCTAACGCGAGCGAGAGCGCCTGCCAGCGAATCGAATGTGGCAAGAACGCTAGAGGGTGCGCGTCCGTTCGGTAAACAGACGGATACGCGGCGGTCCCCCACACTCCAGTGTTCACGCGCGTTCCCGAGAGCGAACGTACGAACGGGAGCTGGCTGTAAATGCGGCCCCGCCAGCGCGTCTTCCCGTCCAGAAACTGCTCGGGGTGGTGGTTCATCAGCCAAGTTTCGCCCTCGCCGTAGCCCACTTGTTGACGCCAGTACGCGCCGAAGCTCGCCCGGTGGCGGTGCCAGACTAACGCGCTCGGGGCAAACCCGATCCGCCAGCCACGTGCCTGTAGGCGCCAACAGATGTCGACGTCGTCACCCGCACGTAGGTAGATGGGGTCGAATCCCCCGACCGCGAGCAGCGCGTCCCTACGGAAGGCCATGTTGCAACCGGGGACGTGCTCGGCGGTCCGGTCATCGAGTAGTACGTGCGTAGGAGCGCCAGGGGCGCGCGCGATGCACTGCGCCATCCAGGGATCGTCCTGCGGGACTTCGTTAGGACCCCCCGTGCCGACTGTGTTGTCGTCACCGAGAAGCGGCTGCACGAGGTAGGTGAGCCAGTCGGTGTCCACGTGAACATCGGCGTCCGTATAGGCGATGACGTCGCCGGTTGTCGCCCCGAGTCCGACGTTCCGCGCGGCTCCTAGTCCCTGATTGGGTGTGTCAATCACGCGCACCTTCGCGTGCTGCCGCGCAATCTCGCCGGTGCCGTCCCGTGAGCCGTCGTTGACCACTATGATCTCGTAGTCGGGATAGTCGAGCCGCTCGAGTGAGGTAAGGCAATCGTCGATCGTGTCCGTGGCATCGTAGGCGCACACGACGACAGATACACGTGGCCATGTCTGCCGCTTCGCGACAGGGAAAGGAGCATCGGCGAACGCGCTGGCTACCGCGGAGGCTGCTGGCTTCGGACGACGGGCGTGGTCCACAATGCCGAACTTCCAATCCGTTATCGCATGCCCACCTCGCCACCACTCGTCGGTCCACGCGTACGCGACGGCGCCACACGCGCCCTCCTCGAAGGCTGCACGTACCTGCATCGCCGTGATCTCCGCTTGGCCCTGCAGACCCTCGCGGATGCTGTCGGCCCCTGCTTCAGCCAGCAGCAGCGGCTTGTGGCCGGCAACGTGCTGGAGCCGCGCTAGGTAGGCCCGCAACTCGCGCTCCCGGTGCAAATAGACGTTGAAGGCGCAGATGTCGAAGAAGCCAAGGTCCAGAAATTCGGTTGGCGGAAAATTCACGTACGTGAACAGTCGGTCGGGCGCCGCGGCCTTGGCCTCCTCGTACAGCTCGCGCAGGAAGCGCTCGATGCGCCTCGACCCATGCCAGCGTACGACGCCTGCCGGGATCTCGTTTCCGAGGGCGAACAGGAAGGCTGCCGGGTGAGCCGCGAGCGCGTCGACGTGCGAAAGCAACTCACGTCGGACCGCGTGCTCCGTGCGTGCATTGTCCAAGAAGGCTACGTGCTGTGTCCACGGAAGCCCGACCATGACCTTAAGCCCCTGACGGGCTGCCTCGTCCAGCAACTCCGTACGGGGAGGTGTGTAGACGCGCACCGTGTTCACTCCCAATGCAGACATGGCGCGAAAATCACGCCTAGCAGTGGTCGTGTCGGGGAGCTGGTCGCCCCGTGCGTCGGGCGTAAAGGTTCCGTAGCTCACGCCCCTTATGCGGAACCGTGTGCCGGCCGTCGCGTCTCCCGCACTCCCCGCCGCGCAAAGGAACTTGCCGTCGGTAACGATGCGAGTGACGGGACCTGCGACATCGGCCGCGGGGCCCTCCTGGCGGTGTGAACTGGCCACGGAGTGTACTGCCACTAGGTCGTCGGGAGGCTTGAGGGCGCCGACAGATCCGCCGGTGGGCGGGATGGCGGTCCGGGCAAACCGTACACTCTATAGGACGACAGTGCCCGGTCAAGGCGAAGCGGCCGGGGGGCATGGGTCAGATGCCATCTCCTACTGAGGGTGTAGGTCGGAGCCGCTGCCTAGGCAGGGTGGTTCGCGACCTCGGGTCAGGAAACCTGTCGCGGTATTAGTGGGCTTCAGGGGAGTCGATCGTCCCGACCGCTTCGGTCGCTGCGGGAACCCCGACGGGAGAGCCGCGCACTGTGCCCGATCTGACCGAGAACCGAAAGTGGTGGACGCTTGCCGCCGTGACGTTCGGGCTGTTCATGATCATGCTCGACAACACAGTCGTGAACGTTTCCCTGCCCACCATGCAGCGTTCGCTGGGCCTCCAGATCTCCGAGCTGGAGTGGGTCGTGGCCGGCTACGCGCTCACGTTCGGCGCGCTTATGCTCACCGGCGGGAAACTCGCCGACCTGTTCGGTAGGCGTCGAGCCTTCATCGCTGGCTTACTCGTCTTCACGTTGGCTTCGCTGGGCTGCGGGTTCGCGAGCAGTGCCGGCACGCTGATCGCGTGGCGCGTCGTCCAGGGCTTGGGTGCCGCCCTCATAAACCCGGCGACGCTGTCGATCATCGCCGTCACCTTCCCGCCCCGAGAGCGTGGGCGCGCGATCGGAATCTGGGTGGGTGTGTCTGCGGTCGCGTTGGTCCTCGGCCCACCGCTCGGGGGGTTCATTACGGAGAACGTCTACTGGAGTTGGATTTTCTTCATCAACGTTCCGATTGGTGTCGCGGCCGTCGTCGCCGCGCTTGCGTTCATCGATGAGTCACGAGACACGTCGCTTGAGCAGCGGGCCGATATTTTCGGACTCCTCACCTCCGGCCTAGGACTGTTTGCGCTCACCTACGGCCTGATCGAGGCCAATGCTCACGGCTGGGGGTCCGTGCTCACCGTAGGTTCGTTCACGCTGGCGGCCGTGATGCTAGTGTCGTTCATCGGGCTGGAGCGGTACCAACACGTACCCATGCTTGACCTGTCGCTATTCCGCGATCGAACGTTTGTCGGCGCCAACACCGTGACGCTCCTCAATGCCTTGGCGATGTTCGGCGTCTTCTTCTACGTGTCCCTCTACATGCAGCAGGTCCTCGGTTACTCACCCTTCCAAGCAGGGGCCGCCTTCTTGCCGATGACGCTATTGACCGTCACGGTAGCACCTCGCGCCGGAGAGTTGGCGGACCGGATCGGACCCCGCGTACTCGCGTGTGGCGGTCAGCTTCTCGTCGCAGTCGCGCTGCTGTTGTTCGCACGGTTGCGCTTCAATTCAGGCTACGGGTCACTGTTGGTCCCGATGGTGGTATCGGGCGCCGGCATGGCTATGACCATGACTCCCGCTACGGCAGCAGCGATGTCTGCGGTGCGGCCGGACAAGGCGGGCGTCGCCTCGGCGGTGCTCAACAGCGCTCGCCAAGTCGGGGGATCGATCGGCATCGCACTAACCGGAGCCGTCGTCACCTCAGGACTCTCCGACGCCCTCGCTCGCGGGGAAGCTCGACCCGTCGCCTTCGTCAAGGGAATGCACAGCGGCTTCTTGCTCTGCGCGGCGATTGCCCTAGTTGGCTCGGTGGTAGCGTTCGTCACGCTCCGGGCGCCCGATCGCATCGGAAGACATACCAGGCTCCCCACGGAGTAGGGAGATGGACGCGGAGTCCGCGTGAGGCCACTATTCTGGATGACGGGACCACGTCCATGAACCTCGAAGACCCAGCCTTCACCTTCGGGATAGCTCTCACGGGGGGCATGGCCGCGCAGGTGATCGCCCAGCACCTGCGTGTGCCAGGCATCGTCGTGCTCCTGTTCGTGGGGGTCCTGCTTGGGCCGGATGTGGCCAACTTGGTTCGCCCGGAGACCCTCGGCCCCGGCCTTCAGATGATCGTAGCGATTTCGGTCGCGGTGATCCTGTTTGAGGGTGGACTCCAGCTAAATCTCTACCGCCTGCGCAACGAGGCGCTCGTGATCCGTCGCTTGGTGACGATCGGCGCGCTCGTTACGGCGTTGGGCGGCGCGCTGGCGGGGCGTTACGTGATGGGGTGGCCATGGCAGGTCGCGATCCCGTTCGGGACGCTCGTGATCGTGACCGGCCCCACGGTCATCACCCCGCTGCTGCGCCGGATCCGTATCAAGAAAAACGTGCAAACCATTCTCGAGGCCGAAGGTGTTCTGATCGACCCGATTGGGGCGATCGTCGCGGTGGTCACGCTAGAGGTTGCGCTGGCCCAGGAGTTGCCTGTGGCAGCTCGGGGGCTGCTGGGAATCCCGACGAGGCTAGTGACGGGCCTCGGCGTAGGTGTGATCGGTGGCCTGATCATGGGCCGGCTGCTGGCATCGGAGAGGTCGATTCCGCAGCGCTTCGCCAGCGTGACGACTCTCGCGCTGTTACTCGCGGTCTACGCGGTGGCCGAGGCGATCATTCCGGAGAGCGGCATCATGGCTGCGCCGATCGCCGGAATGGCGGTCGGCAATATGCCGTCGCGTCCGAGCAAGGAGCTAAAGGAGTTCAAGGAGCAAATCACCGTGCTGTTGGTGGGGCTCCTGTTTGTGCTACTTGCCGCCGACGTGCGTGTCGAGGAAGTAACCGGACTCGGCTGGCGAGGCGTCGCTACCGCAGGACTGCTCATGGCCGTAGTGCGGCCGCTCGACGTCGCGATTAGCACCGCCGGCTCTCAGCTCACCCTGCGCGAACGCGGCTTCCTGGCGTGGCTAGGACCACGTGGGATCGTCGCCGCAGCGGTCGCCTCTCTGTTTGCGCAGGTGCTGACGGCAGACGGGATCCCTCAGGGTCGCGACCTCCAGGCAATGGTCTTCCTGGTGATCGCTACGACCGTCATCGTTCAAGGGCTAGGCGGAGGACTGGTCGCGGGTCTGCTCGGCGTGGGAAGGCCCTCGAACCGGGGTTACCTCATTGCGGGAGCGAACCCTCTCGCAAGGGAGCTGGCACGTGCCTTGGGCACGGCCGGACACGACGTCGTGATGGTAGACACCGACGCCGCGGAGGTGGCAGCGGCACGGCGCGACGGCCTGTCGGTTCTGTTCGGGAACGCGCTCGACGAGGAGATGCTCGAGCTGGGAGACGTGGCGTCGCGTCGTGGCGTGATTGGCCTGATCGGTAACGAAGGCGTGAGCCTACTAGTAGCCGAGAAGGCGCTGCGCGACTTCCGCGTGGGTACGGCCTACATAGCGGTCCGACCTGACCGCACGGCGGTCCCCATGGACCGGTTGCGCGCGCTAGGGGTGCGCATGCTGTTCGGCAAAGAGACCGATATCGCGTACTGGTCACGTGAAGTGCGCGCCGGTCGTAGCGCGGTGCATACTTATGAGTCTACTGCAGAGAAGGAGGTTCACTTCTCTGAGTTGGAGACGACTAACGTGCTGCCTCTGCTGGTGGAGCGGAAGGGACAGGCTGCGCTAGTAATGGACGAGACCCGGATCAAGACGGGGGACCGTGTGACCTTGCTCCACCAGAAGGACATGGTCCCTGCCAAGACGCTACGACCGCTGGACAAAGGGACTGGAACCATACCCGCGACGCAGTAACCGGCATGACAAGGGGTGCGGGACAGTGCCGGTCTGCGCTGTCACCGGGCACGCCCTGTTCCAGACCGCTCAGGACCTGACATCCGGCAACGTCGGAAGCTTAGGCCAACAGCAAGACAGACTGAGCACCTGGAAAGGCTCGGGAGCTACTTCGGGAGCGCGGCCTCCCCGGTGCTCTCACCCGAGAAGAGCGGCGTAGTGAGGTAGCGCGATCCGGAGTCGGGCGCGATGCAAGCTACTCGATGTCCCGTCCCCAGCTCCCGGGCCACGTCAAGCGCAGCCTCCACGATGGCGCCGCTGCTCATTCCGACGAGGAGTCCTTCCTCGCGGGCGAGCCGACGCGCGATTGGGAACGCGGTCTCCTCCCACGCCTTCACCACGCGGTCGACCAGAGAACGATCCAGGTTGGGCGGCACGAAACCGGGTCCCATGCCCTGGAATTCGTGCTGGCCGAGCGGTTCGCCATGCAGCACTGCGCTGCGACCCGGCTCGACGACCACAATCAGCAAATCGTCGAGCCGCTGGCGCAGGAAGCGGCCGACGCCCGTCACCGTGCCCCCCGTGCCAGAGCCGTACACGAACGCGTCGATCCGGCCTGCCATCGCTTCCCACAGCTCGGGCCCGGTTGTCTCGTAATGTGCCTGGGGGTTGGCGGGATTCTCGAACTGGTTGGGCAAGAACGCGCCCCGCTCGTCACGAATCTTCTCAGCCTCCGAGATCGCGCCGATCATGCGCAGCTCGGGGTCGGTGAGCACGAGGGTGGCGCCGTATGCCTCCAGCGTCCGCTTACGTTCTTCGCTCATCTGCGCGGGCAGCGTGAGGACAAGCCTGTATCCTCTGGCTGAGGCGACCTGCGCAAGCCCGATCCCAGTGTTGCCTGAAGTCGGCTCGACGATAGTGTCACCCGGCACGATCAATCCCCGCTGCTCGGCGTCCACGATCATGGAAAGAGCAGGCCGGTCCTTGATCGAGCCACCTGGGTTGAGGCCCTCGACCTTGACCCATACTTCGGCCATGCCGGGCTCTACGATCCGCTCAAGGCGGATCGTCGGCGTACTTCCGATGGACCGATCGATCATAGCAGCAACAAGGCGGCATGGACCCGGCGGGTCAAGGCCTGCCCCGTGGCGGATACTCCTGCAGACCCATCGCTGTTGCGGGCACTCTCCGGCGGAGGCCGCACCTTGCGTGTTCCCACCTGCCAGGTCGATCTTCTGGCGCTAAGGTACCTTGGAATCTGCCCACAGAGCACACATGACTCGGGACCGCAACAGCTGGAAGAATCGGCTCCCAAGGAGTCGCCGCCCGGGATTCGCTCTGTAGCGGCAGGGCGGCCAGGTCCCGAAGTCTACGAGGCGGCTCCCAGCGGGAGCCGCCTCTTTCGTTGTCTGCGGAGCGGTCCCGCAAAGGCACCGAGAAGACACCAACAACAGGATCACTTCCATGTGCTCGATCCTTGCCATTCTCGATCTACCGGGCGACGCCGAGGAATACCGCGCTCGCGCACTCCGGCTGTCACGACTCCAGCGCCATCGCGGCCCAGACTGGTCGGGCGTGGACGTCCGTCTCGGCGGTGTGCTCGTGCACGAGCGGCTCGCCATCGTCGACCCGGCCAGCGGCGCGCAGCCCCTCTACGGCCCCGGGAAGCGGACCGTGCTCGCAGTGAACGGCGAGATTTACAACCACCGCGAACTGCGAAAGACATTGAGCGATCCGTACCCGTTTCGAACGGAGTCCGACTGCGAGATTGTCCTCGCTCTCTATGGCGAGCTGGGTGAAGGTCTGCTTGAGAAGATTAGCGGGATCTACGCGTTCGTTCTGCGGGACCTGACAAATGGTACTTGGATGGTCGCACGTGACCCAATCGGCGTTGTGCCCCTCTACCTCGGATGGGACGATCAGGGAATCCTGCACGTGGCCTCCGAGATGAAAGCGCTGGTACCTGTATGCACCACAGTGCGTCAATTTCCTCCGGGACATGTGCTCACCTCCGGTGACGCGGAGCCACGGCCTTACTACGAGCGACCCTGGACCTCGTACGAGAATGTCGTGGCCGCGCCGGTCCCCAAATCAGCGCTTCGCCCGACGCTCGAACACGCAGTCCACGCACAGCTCATGAGCGACGTGCCATACGGAGTCTTGCTATCCGGAGGGCTAGACTCTTCGGTTACGGCCGCCATTGCCGCGCGCTACGCGCGCGCGCGCGTCGAGGAAGACGATATGTCCGAGGCATGGTGGCCGCGGTTGCACTCCTTCGCGGTGGGGTTGAAGGGCTCACCGGACATGGCCGTCGCGGAGCGCGTGGCTGCGTACCTCGGTACCGTACACCACGGTTTCGTCTACACAATTCAAGAGGGTCTGGATGCAGTATCGGACGTCATCTATCACTTGGAGACGTATGACGTCACCACCATTCGCGCTGCGACTCCGATGTACCTGATGGCGCGCCGCATCAAGGCGATGGGCGTGAAGATGGTCTTGTCCGGGGAGGGTGCCGACGAGGTTTTCGGCGGCTACCTGTACTTCCACAGGGCGCCGAACTCTAGGGAATTCCACGAGGAGACCGTGCGCAAGCTCGGCCGACTGCACCATTTCGACTGCCTGCGCGCCAACAAGGCCATGGCAGCCTGGGGCGTAGAGGCGCGCGTGCCCTTCCTCGACGTGGACTTCCTCGACGTTGCGATGGCGATCGACCCAGAGGAGAAGATGCCCGTCAAGGGCCGGATCGAAAAGCAGGTACTGCGTGACGCCTTTGCGGACATCCTTCCCGAGGAAGTCGTGACGCGCCAGAAAGAGCAGTTCAGCGACGGCGTCGGTTACGGTTGGATTGACGCGCTCAAGAAGCAGGCCGAGGCGCGGGTGTCGGACAACGAGATGCGCCAGGCCGCCGTCCGCTTCCCGCACAACACGCCCGACACCAAGGAGGCCTACTACTATCGCTCGGTGTTCGAAGGCTTCTTTCCGCTCTCGTCGTCGGCCATGACAGTGATGGGGGGCAAGTCGATCGCGTGCAGCACGCCCGAAGCGCTCGCTTGGGACACGACCTTCGCTGAGGCGGCCGACCCTTCTGGGCGGGCGGTTGCGGGCGTTCACCAGGCGGCAACCTGAACGTGACCCAGCGCCAGGTCCGTACACCAAACGTCCTGTACTTGCCGGCGGCTTGAATAGCACGAACGTTCTCGTTTTCTTGTTAAGAACGATCGATCGTGCTAATTTGGGAATGTGAACAGAGGCAAGATTACGCGGGAACGATTGTTGGAGGTCGCCGCGCGCACGGCCGGGAGCGTGGGCCTGGAGGGCCTGACGATCGGTACGTTGGCGCACAGCGCGGAGATGTCCAAGAGTGGCGTCTTCGCCCACTTCGGTTCCAAAGAAGAACTTCAGCTTGCGGTGGTCGCGTCTGCCCGCCAGCGCTTTATCCAAGACGTGCTGGAGCCTTCGTATGAGGCACCTGTAGGCAGCCCCCGGCTGCATGCGCTGTTCGAGCGCTGGATGGACTGGGCCGAAGGCAAGTCCGTCCCGGGCGGGTGCCCGATCCTGGCCGCTTCATTGGAGTTCAGCGGCCGTCCCGGCGTCGTGCGCGATCGGGTGGCGCACCTTCAGGGAGAACTCACGACGGCGGTCGAAAAGACGGTGAAGATAGCGGTAGAGGAGGGCCACTTCCGCATGGACCTAGACGTTGTGCAGTTCGCGTACCAGATGCACTGCCTGGTACTGGGCTTCCAGCTTCGCCACCACCTGCTCCGTCGCGGCGATGCGCGGGCGTGTGCCCGTGCCGCGTTCGATTACCTCGTGAATTTCGCCGACAAATCGTGACCTAGTCCTGCTGCCTGCTAGTCCTTCGCGCGGGCTCGAAGCGGAACGCTATTTGAGCCGAACACGCGCGATCCGCCCCGTGGGGCCAACAATCCAGGTAGCGAGGGCTCCTCCGCTTCCAATGCCCCACCAAGTGCGCCCGTCCACCGTGCGCCAGGTTTGACCGCCATCGAGGGAGGCGTCCACCCCGCCGGGCCCGACTGCCAATAGCGCCCTGCCATCCGTGTCCGGGATGTGGACGCCGCCGTACGCCGCGCCGAGCATCCTTAGCGGTGGAAGCGCCGTCCATGTTCGCCCGCCGTCGGTCGTGCGCGCTACGTTGTCCATACGAGCGTCAGCGACCGTAAGGTCACCGCCGAAGGCTGTGCCGGTGCGTGCGTCCAACATCGAGATCGAGGTGAGCCCGGCTGCCTCTCCGGCGGCCACGGGCACGTCAGCGGCGCTCCACGTAGCCCCGTAGTCGTCCGTGCGGAAGACGCGCGCGCGGAGCGTTACCCGCCGCGATCCAGCCCCGGCCGCCTGGCTGCGTGGTGACACAGGTGCCACTTGCCGCGAAACCCGCTTCTGCGGGCAGAGCCTCCGGGAGTCCGGAGCGTGCCAAGAGCCGCCAAGTGCTGCCGCCATCCTCGGTGCGCAGGATCCGGAGTTCGCCGTTCACGGCATCCCCGTACACGATGCCCCGCTGCGCGTCCCAGAAAGCTAGGCAATCATAGAATCCATCCGGTTCCGGGTTGGTCCACTGGAGGGTCCACAACCCGCCACCGTCGTCGGTTCGGTAGACACGCGACTGATCACCTGGCCCGGCCGATAGGAGCCACGCACTGTGTTCGTCCAAGGCGTGTACATCGCGGAACTGCATAGTATCCGCGCCTGTGACCCCGCCGGTGTGCCACGTCGCCCCTCCGTTCGTGGTACGGGCCCATGTTCCACCGTGGCCGCTAACCCACAACACATTGGCATTGACTACCGAGACGGCCTGAAGCAACTGGGTCGTGCCTGAGCTCTGGAGCTCAAGTAGGGTGCGGGTCGGCGGGGAGACGTCACGACTGGAAACGCAGCCTGCTAGGACGCAGACAATGGCAAGAGTGTAGCGTGCCGTCATGCGAGTCGCCGGGGCATAAGAAAAAACGTAGCCCGTTCTGGACACGACCGTCCACGAGCCGCTGGACCCTGGCGTCTTCCCCGCGATCATGCAGACCGCGTACGGTGTCGGGAGGCGCCGCCTGGCAGCGAGTGAACGAGACGCCACAATCACTAAGGCGACTACGGAGCTTGTAAGAGGATTCGGTCGGCTCCACGCAAGCGCCGCGTACTGGTTCCGCCACCAGTTCGACTCGTGAACGCGGTTAGTGCTCCTTGGCTGTTCTCGCCTTCTCGCTTGTCGTCTTCTTGTTTGCCCGTCTGCGGCTCATGTCTGCGCGAGCGTCGCCCGCCTCGCAGCCACTAGTGATCGCGCGACGTCCGCGACGCGTGCCGGCGTCAGCCCCAGCTGTTCGTAGACGTCTTGGTAAGGGGCGGAAGCACCAAAGCGCTCGATGCCGACGACGGCGCCTCCTTCACCGACCCAACGCTCCCATCCGAACGAAACACCAGCCTCGACGGCGACGCGCACGGGCGCTTCGGGCGGAAACACCGCACGTAGGTAAGCGTCGTCTTGGCGCATGAACAAGTACCAGCTTGGCAGGCTCACAACCCGCGTTACAATGCCTTCCTCCTCCAGGAGGAGGCGCGCCGCCACCGTGATGGCCACCTCGGAGCCAGTGGCGACTAAGATCGCCTCCGGCACCGTGCCCGACCCCTCGATTAGGACGTAACCGCCGCGGCGGAGCCCCTCGGCCGGAGCCGCCTCGCCACCGTGCAGGTCGGGTACTTTCTGCCGAGTGAGTGCGAGAAACGCGGGGCCGGCGGTATGCGCGAGCGCCACGCGCCACGCCTCGACGGTCTCTGCGGGGTCGGCCGGCCGCAGGTCTAGCAGGTTGGGAATCGCCCGCAGGGAGGCTAGGTGCTCGATGGGTTGGTGCGTGGGCCCGTCCTCGCCCAGCCCGATGGAGTCGTGTGTGTAGACGTAAACAACGGGCAGCTCCGAAAGTGCGGCCAGCCGGATCGCCGGTCTCATATAGTCGGCGAACTGTAGGAAGGTGCCACCGAAGGGGCGTACGCCGCCGTGCAACGCCATCCCATTCAGGATTCCGCCCATCGCGTGCTCACGGACTCCGAAATGTAGGGTGCGGCCCGCTGGCGTATCAGGTAGAAAGCTGCCGCCCCCCACGATGTCGGTCTTGTTCGACGATCCCAGGTCCGCGGAGCCACCGATCAACTCTGGTACACTCGTGGCTAGCGCCTGGATCGCCGTGCCCGAAGCGCTGCGCGTGGCGTACGCCCGGCCTCGTAGGTCCGGCAGGTTGCGGTCCCATGAGTCGGGAAGCCGGCCCTCCAAGAGCCGCTCCAGCTCCGCAGCCACGTCGGGATGCGCGATGCGATGGGAGTCCAGCCGGGCATGCCATTCCGCTTCCATGCACTCTCCGCGCCGGCGTGCGGTTCTCCAACTGTCGACGGCCTTCGGATCGAGCCAGAAGGGCTCGAGAGAAGGATACCCGAGCGCCTGCTTGGTAAGCCGGATCTCCTCGACGCCCAGTGGGGCACCGTGTGTCGAGTGATGACCCGCCTTATTGGGGCTCCCCCAAGCGATCATGGTGCGCACGACAACCAGCGTGGGGCAGTGATGTTGTGAGGCCGCATCGGCGAAGGCGCGATCGAGTGCGTCCAGATCGTTGCCGTCATCCACCCGGAGGACCCGCCATCCATAGCCCTCGAAACGGCGCTGTTGGTCTGTCGAGCTCGCGAGTTTCGTGTCTCCTTCGATCGTGACGCGGTTGTCGTCGTAGATCCAAGTCAGCTTCCCGAGGCGATGGTGCCCGGCCAACTCTGCGGCTTCGTGGCTCACACCCTCCATGAGATCTCCGTCCGAGCAGAACACCCAGGTACGGTGGTCCACGACATCGTGTCCAGGACGGTTGCACCGCTGCGCCAGCCAGCGTTCGGCGAAAGCCATTCCCACGGAATTCGCCAGTCCCTGGCCAAGCGGGCCAGTCGTCGTGTCGACGCCCGGCGTCACGTGCACCTCCGGATGACCGGGCGTGGCCGAATTCCATTGCCGAAAGTTGACCAGTTCATCGAGCGGCAGATCGTACCCGGTCAGGTGGAGCAGCGAGTAGAGCAGCATCGAGGCATGTCCGCACGACAACACGAAGCGGTCGCGGTCCGCCCACTCGGGATTGGCCGGGTTGTGCTTAAGGTGGCGAGTCCACAGCAGGTAGCCCGCCGGGGCCAGTGCCATCGGTGTGCCCGGATGGCCGGATTCGGCCTCTTGTACCGCATCCATCGCAAGCACGCGGATGGAGTCGACCATGAGACGCTCGAGTCGGGCTTCTGGCCGTGGGGCCCGGAGGCCTGAGGCGGAAGTGCTTGGTCGACGCGTCACGACTTCGCCCGCACAACGAAGTTCATTAGACGCTCAGGTACATAGACGACTCGGCGAACCTCTGCGCCGTCCAAGTGGCGAGCTACGTTTTCGTCACGTCGAGCCAGCTCCTCTAACGCCTCCTGGGACGTACCGCGGGCGATACTGACCGTACCCCGTAGCCGACCGTTCACTTGGACCGCTACTAGCATCCGGTCCTCACGCGCTTTAGCCTCGTCCCACCCGGGCCAGTTGGCGCCCTCAAAGATGCTGTCGGTGTGGCCGAGGCGCTCCCAGAGCTCCTCGGCGATGTGCGGGCAGAAGGGCGCTACCAGCACTACCAGCGGCTCGACCTCAGCACGCGTGGCTATGCGGCCACCCGCGCGCACGACGTTCAGGTATTCCATCAGGGCGGCGATCGCTGTGTTGTACTGAAGTCCGTCCAGCTGCTCGGTGAGCTGCCGGATGGTCTGATGCAGTTTGCGCTCGACATCGGGATCGGGTGCTCCCTCGCCAGCTGAAGCGCACGTTTCCCACAGGCGATGCAGGAAACCGTACGGGCCTTGGATGCCCTCGTCACGATAGTCACCGCCCTCCTCAAAGGGGCCCAAGAACATGAGGTAGAGTCGGAAGGTGTCCGCCCCGCTTTCTTCGATGATGGGATCCGGAATAATCACGTTTCCTTTGCTCTTCGACATCTTCGCACCCTCACGGACGATCAGGCCGTGGGCACGGAACTTCGTAAACGGTTCCTCGAATGGCAGGTGGCCGAGGTCATGGAGCACCATGGTGAGGAAGCGGCTGTACATCAAATGGAGAACCGCGTGTTCGTTGCCGCCGATGTACATGTTGACGGGCAGCCAGTAGGAAGTGATCTCCCGATCGAAGGGGCGATCGTCGAAGTCCGTTGATGGATAGCGCAGAAAGTACCAGCCGCTGTCGAGGAAGGTGTCCGAGACATCGGTTTCACGCCGGCCGCTACCGCCGCATGCGGGGCACACCGTACGATACCACGACTCGGCGCGCGCCAGCGGGCTCACTCCGGTTTCATCGGGCTTGATGTCCTCAACCCGAGGTAGCACAACGGGGAGCTGATCCTCAGGCACCGGCACGGTCCCGCACGCGTCGCAGTACACGATCGGGATGGGCGGCCCCCAGTAACGTTGCCGCGAGATGCACCAGTCATGGAGCCGGTAGTTGACGCGCCGCTCGGCGAGCCCGCGGTCGGTGAGCCAGTCCAAGATGCGACACTTCCCCTCCGCTGTGTCGAGTGCCTCGAAGACGCCCGAGTTGACCAACCGTCCCTCTCCCTCATACGCCTCGGACAAGGGCGTCGCCGCATCCTCGCCCGGAGCTGCGATCACGCGACGCACCGGTAGTCCAAACGTGTACGCGAAGTCGAAGTCACGCTGATCATGCCCCGGGACGGCCATTATCGCTCCCGTGCCGTATTCCATCAGGACATAGTCGGCGACCCACACCGGAATCGGTTCGTTAGTGGCTGGATTCAGGCAGTACGCCCCCGTGAAGACGCCGGTCTTCTTCTTTTCCTCGACCTTGCGTGCCACCAGGTCTTTGGCGGCTGCACGGATCCGGTACTCGGCCACGGTCGCGCATTGCGCCTCGGTCGTGATGCGATCCACAAGCGGATGCTCGGGTGCCAAGACCATGTATGTCGCACCGAAGACCGTGTCAGGGCGAGTCGTGAACACGCGGATGGAGTCCACGCCCACTCCAGCCTCCGCGGAAGACATCGCCCGCCCACCGCTGTCGCGCTGGAGCGGAAAGTGGAGTTCGGCACCCTCGCTTCGGCCAATCCAGTTTCGCTGGGCCTTGCGGGTGGTGTCCGACCAGTCCAGCCAGTTCAGATTGTCGAGCAGCCTATCGGCGAACTCAGTGATGCGGAAGAACCACTGGGCAATGCGTCGTTGCTCGACCGGCGTATCGCACCGCTCGCAACGGCCAGCGGCCACTTGTTCGTTGGCGAGCACGGTCATACAGGAGGGACACCAGTTGACTGGTGCTTCCTTGCGTTCCGCCAGCCCGGCCTTGAACAACTGCACGAAGATCCACTGAGTCCAGCGATAGTACGCCGGATCGGTGGTATCTACCGCGTGCGCCCAGTCGAACATGCCGCCTATGCGCTTCAGCTGACGGGTGAAGTTGCGGATGTTCGCCGGAATGAGGTCCATAGGGTGGACCCCTTGCATCAGCGCGAAATTCTCGGAGTGAATGCCGAAAGCGTCGAAGCCGATGGGCTCGAACACTTGATCCCCGCGCAGGCGGCGGTATCGCCCGTGTACGTCCGCCCCGGTGAACGCGTAGATGTTGCCAACGTGAAGCCCCTCGGCTGAGGGGTACGGGAACATCATCAGGTTGTAAAAGGGCCGTCGTGTACGGCGCAGAGCGTCGAGGTCGAAGTGATTCGTACCCCGCTCTTCCCAGCGTGCCTGCCACTTCCGCTCTACTTTGGAAGGGCTGTAAACCCTCGGATCTCCATTGTCCATCGTTCTTGGGGAATCATCGCAAGGAACCGGATGCAAACCTGCTTCCGGGTGATGCGAGGTGTCCGGTCAAGCAACTGAACCCCCGCAGGCCAGAAACACAGATTGAAAACGTACACACGTCCCGAGGGCTGTACAACGGAGTCGCAGGCCGAATGGGGTTGCCAAGTGGGCGCTGTTGCGGGGGCGACCTCGGGGGGGGGGGGGACGACGGGTCTACTCGACGTACCGTGCTTCTTCACTCCTCCCCGATCCGATCCCGACGGGCGTGGCGGTGACGCGCACCTCGTCATCCACGGAGGGCTCGCCCGGGCAACCGGATCAATTCTCCGAGAGCAAGAGACTGAACGCGTCGTCCACCTCGCCCGCGCGCTCAGCCACTGCGGTCACGGCATCCTTGAGGTGACCGCCGTGGCTGTCGAGCAGGGCGTCGAAATCATACAGTCGATGGTAGTATACCATTCGCGCGAGCAGCGTCGCGTTGTTGAGTGGGAGAGAGAGAAAGCTGCCGAAGCTCTGCGCCTCGAGCGTAGGCTGCACTTCCTCACGGAAGCGTCGCTGTGAGGCTGCGAATACCTCGGCACGGCGCGTGATTTTCTGCTCGCCTGTCAGATCGGTCCTGGAGTAAAGGGCGTGCAGCTGCTCGATCACGGCGTCTAGAAACCGCGAGAATCGCACATCATCCCGCCAGCGTGCCCGTGCGCGTGCACACTTGACCGAGTCCGGGCTGCCGCCGGGCCGTGTACAGAAGAACTTGGCCGCCCCGGTCCGACCAACGAACGTAGCAAAGCTCTCGTTGAACATCGCTTGCCCGGCAACGTACAGGTGGTTGTGCGACAGCTCATGTAGAATGGAAGTGACCAGGTCCACGTCGTCCTGCCGCAGGAGCGTCGAGAGCAACGGATCGGCGAACCACCCGAGGGTCGAGAACGCCGCAGTGGGTCTCAAATAGCTGTCCCATCCCTCAGCTTCGAGATCACGCCGCGCCCTGAGGGCATCATCCAAGTTGAAATAGCCCTTGTACGGCACGCGTCCGACCACCGGAAACCACCAGGTCTTCGGCTCTAGGCGATCGCGCCGCGCACCCGACAGCACATGCGCGAGCGTGTCCGATTGCAGCCGCGTGAAGGACGTGTAGGAGTCGCCGACGTCGAGGCCGAGCTCGTTAGCTGCGAACACGCGTGCTTCCATGGCGATCGTCAGCAACCCCCGTGTGCGGGCATCCGTGGCCGGATCGAGGATAACCTCGGGGATCGGTCGGCGGGCAGCCAGAATCTTGGCTTCGGCTATCCCCGCCCTAATGAGGTAGATGGGTGAGCACCCCGCCAGGAGAAGTACTGACAGAAGCACCAGGAGGCACGCGGGCGCTCGGGTAGGGCGTCGTCCGCGGTACGACGGGGGGTGTCGGCGAGGCGTGACGCGCGAGCGCATTCCGAACGTTGCAGGGGATCCCCGCGAGCGGTCAATGGTAGCGCTGCTCGGGCGCTCTCCTCTATTCTGATCACGTGTTGAGTATGGAGGGGTGGTACCGTGTAGTGAGCCGCGCGGCGCGGCGGGCTGCCCCACTACTAACGACCGGCAACTCCAAGCTCGCGCGCGGCGTGCGCGCCCGACGCAACGCGGCGGACCGTCTAACGGCATGGGCGCGCGAGCACCGCGAGGCCGGGCGTCCGTTACTTTGGATGCACGCTCCCTCCGTGGGCGAGGGACTCCAGGCGCGTGCTGTGCTCGAAGCGCTCTACGCCCGCGGCGATCCCCCGCAGGCTGTGTTCACACACTTCTCGCCGTCGGCTGAGGGACTCGCAGCACGCATGCCCGCAGACTTCTGCGGGGTGTTGCCCTGGGATGTAACGGACGACGCCGAACGCGTGATGGCCGCCCTGCGTCCTGCGCTGTTGTGCTTCACGAAGACAGAGGTGTGGCCGGTGCTTGCCCGTGCCGCTCGTGAGAGTGGCGCTGCCACTGCGCTCGTGGCAGCAACGCTGCCTCGGGGGTCCTCGCGCGGGCGTTGGCCCACACGCTCGGTGCTATCGCCGACGTTAGGGGCACTTGACCTACTCACGGCCGTCGCAGAGGCGGACGCTCGCCGTTTCGTGGCGTTGGGCACGCGCGCGGAAGCTGTCCATGTGACGGGCGATCCGGGGGTCGATTCTGCGGCAGACCGCATAGCCGCTACCAACCCGGATGCGCCCCACCTCAGGTGCTTCCAAACCCGGCCGCGACCTACGCTTGTGGCCGGCTCCACGTGGCCAGCCGACGAAGCCGTACTAATTCCGGCGTGTATCGAGCTGCGTCGGGCACACCCACCACTGCGCATCGTCGTGGCGCCACACGAACCCGAAGAGGAGGGCATGCGTGCGCTGGAGCACCGGCTTAGCGGTGCCGGTTGGCGTGTCGCGCGCCTCAGCGATCTGGAGCAATCTATGGCCGTGGGCCGCTCAGCAAGGCGCTCCGGAGATTCACTGGCCGACCCGGACGCGGTCGTCGTGGACCGGATCGGCATGCTGGCCGAACTTTATACAGTGGGGGACGTAGCGTGCGTGGGAGGAGGCTTCCACGCGGGAGGCTTGCACTCGGTGCTTGAGCCGGCAGCGGCGGGAGTCCCTATGGTAGTTGGACCGCGCCACCAGGTGTCGCACGTCCGGGCACTACTTGAGCGGGGCGCGGCCCGCGTGGTGGGAGACGCGGCAAGCATGGCCGTCGCGCTCGGCTCTTGGATATCCGATCCCGCGGGACGAGACGCGGCCCGCCGGGCGGGGCTCGATTATATTCGCGATCAGGTGGGCGCGGCCGCGCGGACCTCCGCGCTCCTCTTCGAGCTGATCAAGGGTGCTGAGGGACGGTAGTTGCCCTCGATAGTTCAGACACGCCCCTCGCCAGGAACAAACGATGCAGACGGATAATACTCACACCCCCGAAGTCCCCGAGCTCACTCCCACCGAACTCAAGGATCGGCTCGATCGCGACGAACGACTGGCGCTGCTGGATGTGCGCGAGCCGCACGAGTATGCGCTCGCAGATCTGCCCGAGGCAGGACAACTCCGCATTCCGATGCGCCAAGTGCCCGGGCGGGTCAGTGAGCTCGATCCCGAGACCGATCTCGTGATCTACTGCCGCTCCGGAGCGCGTAGCGGCCGCGTGGCAGCACACCTCCTAGCAAACGGTTTCCGGCGGGTTTGGAACCTCAAAGGTGGTTTGCTCCGCTGGCGTGAAGACGTTGACCCTACGCTGCGGCCGTACTGACCGGCCGGGCCTACGCTCGCGGTGTGCCGAAGACTTACGCACAGCGCCGGTTGCGCTGCGCGCGCCACGTACGTGATGTCCGCCCGCGCGTACGTGGCCGGTGGGGGACTCCGCACCTAGGAATGGACGCTGTCCCTGGAGTTCGACAGCTTACTGTTGCTTCCTTGGCGACGGAGCCGCCGAACGGTTGCACGTCCTGCTCTGAATCGGGTGCTACTTTAGGCCGCCGGGACTCGGGCGAACTGGAGTTCGTGCAGCCGCGCGTATAGTCCACCGCGCGCCAGCAGCTCCACGTGGCTTCCTTCTTCGCGCAGTTCACCGTGGTGGAGCACGAGGATCCGATCTGCGCCCCGTACGGTGGAGAGCCGGTGTGCGATCACCAGACTCGTGCGACCTTCGAGCAACTCGTTCGTAGCGGCCTCGATCTGTGCTTCTATCTCCGAGTCCACCGAACTCGTAGCCTCGTCGAGCACAAGGATCGGCGGGTCGAACGCGAGCGCACGAGCGAACGACACGAGCTGGCGCTCCCCTACAGAGAGCGAAGTGCCCCGCTCGCCCAGCGGCTGGTAGTATCCCCGTGGAAGCTTGCGCACGAGGCGGTCGGCGCTCACTCGCCGGGCGGCGGCGATCAACCGTTCCTCCGAGATGCTCGCTCCCAAGCGGACGTTGTAGCGGACATCCTCGCTGAAAAGGAAGACATCCTGCAGGACTAGCCCGATACACGCACGCAAATCGCGCATGCGGGCTCTATGGATCGGCACGCCGTCCAGCCGGATCTCGCCCCGCTGCACGTCATAGAATCGCATCAACAGGTTGATGATCGTAGTCTTTCCCGCTCCGGTGTGCCCAACGATCGCGACCTTCTCGCCGGCAGCGGCTCGAAACGAAAGGCCCTTGATGACCCAGTCGGGCACTCCATCCGCGCGCTGTGCGTACGCGAACCAAACATCCTGGAACTCAATCTCGCCGCGCGTGTGCTCGGGCAAGACGACCGGAGAGACCGGATCCTTGACTTGCTCCTCGCGGTCGAGTAGTCGGAACACGCGCTCCGAGGAGGCCAGCGCGGCCTGGAGAAGGTTGTATTTCTCCGAGAGATCCTGGATGGGCCGAAAGAACCGGCGAGCGTACTGGAGGAACGCTGCGACTACGCCTACCGTGACCGTACCCCCCAGGATTCCACCCCCGCCATACCAAATGATCAGCGCGAGGGCAACCGACGTCAGAACCTCGATCACTGGGAAGAAGAGCGCGTAATAGGTGATCGAGCGTAGATGCGCCTCAAGATAGTGGTCGTTGATCTCTTCATGTCGGCGCCCGTCGGCTTGTTCGCGATTGAACAGCTGTACGACGCGCATGCCGGTAATCCGCTCCTGGAGGTACGCATTGATGTGTGCGAGCCGCGTCCGGACTTCGCGGTACGCCTCGCGGATGCGAGCCCGGAAAACGAACGCTACGAGGACCACGAACGGAAGCACCGCCAGCGTGATCAGCGCCAGGCGCCAGTCCATGCGGAACATGACGGCCACGATGAAGAGCAACGTGAACAGGTCGCCGAACACCGTCACGACACCAGAACTAAACAACTCGTTCAGGGTCTCCACGTCGTTCGTGATGCGCGTCATCAGTCGACCGACGGGGTTCCGGTCGTAGTAACGCAGATCGGCACGCTGCAGTTTGGCAAAGATCTCGGTACGGAGATCGTGCATCACGCTCTGCCCCAACCAGGTAGTTAGCAGCGTGTCGAGGTAGTCCAGTAGGAATCCAAGGAGATTCGCGCCCAGGTAGGTCGCGACGAGCAAAGCCAGAAGTTGGAGGTCCGAGTCCGGGATCGCGTCGTCGATGGCGATCTGTACAATCCAGGGGCCAGCGACTTCAAGCGTAGCGCCGGCCAGCAGCATGAGGAACGCCCCCAAGACCGGCATCTTGTATGGCCACAGATAGCGTAGCAACCGGCGCATCAGGCGAGCGTCGTACGCCTTCCCGATCGCTTCTTCGTCGTGATGTGCGGCTTGAACCACTTAGACCTCGGCCCTCTCGGCCTTTCAGGCGATAAGCTTGTGTCGCGTAGGGCCGTAGACCGCACAGCCAGACCTGTTGCGCCAGAACATATCGCTCCTCACGACACGATCCTCGGAAACCGTGGACGTTCTGCCCTCCTGGGCGCGTCACGGCTCAAGGTCGTTGCCGGGATATCAGAGGAGCGGAGTCGCCGGTGCTCCGAGCTCGCCGCAGGATGGATGGGCGCTACGTCCGCCACATCGCCCCCGACCGTGGGACGGACGTATGCGAAACGGAAAGGGATCATTGGTCGCCCGGCGCCTCAGCGTTCGGGGCCTTGACGGCGCCGGCGTGCGGAGAGCACTGCCATGACGTCGTCCAACCCGACCCCTGCTCCATGCAGTGCCACGAGGAGATGGTAGAGGAGATCCGCGGCTTCCTGGGAGACCCGCTCCTCCTGTCCCCGGGCCAGCGCGGCCACTAGCTCGGTTGTCTCCTCCCCGAGCTTCTTGAACCGGAGGTTCTCGTCGCGCAGGAGTCGAGCCGTGTAGCTCCCTTCGGGACGGGTCCGACTACGCTCTTCGATCGCGTCCCAGAGCTCAGCCAGCGCGTTGCCGCTCTCTTCTACCTCACCGAAACAGGTTATCTCACCCGTGTGGCAGGCTGGTCCGGTGGGGTCGACCAGCGCGAGCACGGTGTCTAGGTCGCAGTCCGCGTACAAGGAGCGCAGCCGGAGCACGTTCCCGCTTGTCTCGCCCTTCTTCCAGAGTGCACCGCGCGAGCGGGACCAGAAGTGTAGCTCCCCCGTCTTAGCGCTGGCTTGGAGCGCTTCGAGGTTGGCCCAAGCAACCATGAGCACGCTACCGGTGGTCGCGTCCTGCGCGATCACCGGGAGAAGCCCTCGATCGTCATAACCGAGCCCCGCCATGTCCGTGGCGCCGCGCAGCTTACGGTTGGTCACGCCGGGCCTCTCGTTCCGGCGTTGGCTCGGTGCAACCCCCGCACGTTCACGCCCCACTCGGCCAGCGTGGATTTGAGTACGGCCACAGTCGTTAGTCCGTCGTGCAGGATGCCGGCCACAAGCGCGGCCGATGCACCACCCTCGACAAATGCATCGCGCAAATGGGACGCCTCGCCAGCACCACCCGACGCGACCACTGGGACTCCCACGCGTTGGGCCACGGCGCGCGTCAACTCGACATCATAACCCCTGCGCACACCGTCGTTGTCGATGCTGGTTAGCAGTACCTCCCCTGCACCGTACTCGACGGCCTCAGCCGCCCACGCGACTGCGTTCTTCTTGGTCGGTCTGCTGCCTCCGTGCGTGTAGGCACGCCACGTCCGGGACGTCACTCCCGAGGGCCGTGCGACGCGTGCCGCGTCCACGCTGATCACGATGCACTGGCTACCGAAACGCCGCGCGCCCTCAGTGAGCAGCGCTGGGTCGCGCACTGCGGCGGTGTTCACACTGATCTTGTCGGCACCGGCCCTCAGCAGGGGGCCGATGTCGGTAATGGTGCGCACGCCGCCGCCCACGGTGAGCGGTACGAACAGCACCTCCGCGGTGCGGCGCACAACGTCGAGCAGCGTGCCACGCCCTTCCTTCGACGCAGAGATGTCGAGGTAGACAATCTCGTCGGCGCCCTCCGCCTCGTAGCGCGCAGCCAACTCGACAGGGTCGCCGACGTCACGCAACCCCTCGAAACGGGTCCCCTTGACCACCCGTCCGTCCTTGACGTCTAGACAGACGACCACCCTGGGATGCAGGCTCAAGACAGGCTCCGTCGCTGTTCGGTTGGGCTCTCGGTAGCGTGTTTCCCGGTGCTGCGCCTAGACGGCCCCTCCCGCTCCAGCTGGACCGGACCCTTGGTGCTGAATACGGCTTCACCGCGGGCGAGGGCCTGACGCAGCGCGAGGCCCGTTGCTTTGACCGCAGCTTCAATCACGTGGTGCTTGTCACGTCCGCGCGCGACTTCAACGTGCAGGGCTGCGCCCAGGTTCGTGGCGAGACTCTGCAGAAAGTGCTCGTATAGACGGGACGGCAATCGTCCCTCGTACCATGGCCGCCCTGCCACGTCAACTGCGGCGCGCACAAGCGCGTCGTCCATGGGCACCACGGCGAAGCCAAAGCGCGCGCACGTCTCGGGCACCTCGTCGGCGAGCGCAAGGCCGAGGCCGATGGCGACGTCCTCGACAAGGTGGTGACGAAGATCACCTCGGGCTCGCACCCGGACGCACAGGCCGGCGTAGCACGCCAAGGTATCGATCATGTGGTCCAGGAACGCATCCCCCGTCGAGATTTCCGACGCATCGTCACCACGCTCGAGGACGATCTCTATCGTGGTCTCACGCGTCTCTCGTTCGACTCGGCTCATGTCATGCCTCCGTATTTCCTTGCGACCTCGGCGGGATCCAATCGACCCGTGTAGAGAGCCATTCCAAGCACCGCGGCGGCGGCACCCGCATCGGCTAAGGTGTCCAAGTCATCCAAGCTGGTGATGCCGCCGCTCACTTGAACAGGGTGCGTCGAAGCTCTGATTACGGTACTCATCTCGGCCAGATCGATGCCTTCCATACGTCCCTCCCGGTCCACGTCAGTGCAGAGCACCCCGGCTAGCGGAAGTTCCGAGAGACCTTCTAAGAACACCTCGACCTTGAGTTTCGACGCTTCGGTCCAGCCTTTTCGAAGAACAGTGCGCTCCCGCACGTCGGCGGCGACCAGGATGCGGCCCGGGTAGCGCTTTGCGAGTCCGCCGATCCAGTCGGGATCGTCCACGGCACGCGTTCCCACGACAATGCGGCCGGCGCCGCACGCGAACAGCAAGTCGACGCGCTCGTCAGTGCGGACTCCGCCGCCTACTTGCGTCTCGGCTGGACTGGCCGCCACCACCTCGCCGACCAGCTCGTCGTTGTTGCCATGGCCCAGCGCCGCGTCAAGGTCCACGACGTGAAGCTGCTCAAAACCGGCCTGCCACCAGCTGAGCGCGACGTTCGAGGCTGCGGGCAGGCTGATCTTCTCCTTCTCTGGGCGTCCCCCGACCAGTTGGACACATCGGCCTCTGCGCAAGTCGACTGCAGGCAGGGCGATCATCCGCGTAGCATCTGCAGAAAGTTCGCGAGCAACTGCAGACCCGGGCGTGAGCTCTTCTCGGGATGGAACTGGACACCCCAGGTTCGGTCGCGACGCACTGCCGCGGCAAAGCGGGTGTTTCCGTAACCGCTCCAGCCGATCACAGAGGCTTCGTCCGCCGGGTCACACCTATAGGAATGCGCGTAGTACACGGGCAGGCCGTCGCCCAGTCCTGCGAAGAGCGGATCTTCGGAGACTTCCACATCGTTCCAACCCATGTGTGGGACGACTGGTGCGTTCAGCCGCCTGACGTGTCCCGCTATATGGCCGATCCCGGATCCTCGTCCCTCGTCGCTGCCCTCGAACAACAGTTGCATGCCAAGACAGATTCCGAGGCAGGGGAGCCCATCCGCCAACGCTGAACGGATGGGCGTGCAATCCTCCGGGAGTGCTTCCACGGCCGCGGTGAATGCGCCCACCCCGGGGAGCACAAGCGCGTCGGCGTCGAGCGCATCGTGCCAATGTGACGTGATCCTCACGGTGGCGCCGCCTAGCTCGAGCGCCTTGGCAAGCGAGTGCAGGTTCCCGACCCCATAATCGAGCAACATGACGCCGGGCTTCATCCCGCACTCCCGGCCGTCTGTGGGTCCGATCGCGCACCGGTTAACATCGCCCCTTGCTCGATTCCCTTCTCGATGACTTGGTCGAGCGCGCCGAGAAAACGCTCTAACATGGGCCACGGTGCCATTGAGATCCGGAGCCCGTCACCCGCTTCGCACAGGTCGGAGAACGGCCGCACGGCCACGCCGCGATCCCGGAGAGCTAGATTCCACGCGTGCGCGGATCCCTTGGCGACCGGCAAGAAGACGAAGTTTGCACACGACGGCAGAGGGGTGAGGCCTCGTTCGTGAAGGGCCTGCGACAGGCGCTCTCGGTTGGTCACGCACTCGGAGGTCGTGCGCGGGACCCAGCCGTCCGCGTCGTTGAGCGCGGCCACAGCCGCGCGCGCCGCGATCTGACTCACCTTGTACGGTCCTCTCGACTTCTCCACCTCGCGTGCGACTTCCGGGGAGCCCACCGCAAAGCCGACCCTGCAGCCAGCGAGGCCGTATGCCTTGGATAGCGTTCGCACCACGAGCAAGCGAGGATGCGCCGGGGCTTGGCGCACCAGGCTCTCCCCCGCAAAGTCCGCGTACGCCTCGTCCAGCACAATCAACGGGCCAGTGGAGCCGGCGGCGCCCAGCAGCGAGTCTAGCCAAGCGCGGGGTGCCTGCAGTCCGGTAGGGTTGTTGGGCCGGCACACGTAAACCACATCCGGGTCGTTCTCCAACAACTTGTCGGGATCAGCGAGCGCTCGTGACCACGGCACCTCGACGGCGGTACGGCCGTTCATGCGCGCCAAGACCTCGACCATAGAGAACGTTGGGCCCGCGAAGTGCACAGCTCCGCCTGCCGGCCCCGCAGCCCGGAAAGTCGAGTCGAGAATGTCATCGGATCCGCACCCGGTCGTGATGGTGTCAGCCGGTACGCCGAAACGGCGTTGGATCGCAGCATGCAAGTCTCGCGCGTATGCGTCGGGGTAGCGCGTGAGTGTGCCCTCGTCTGCGGACCGTACCGCGGCGAGCGCGTCCGGGTGCGCGCCCCAGCGGTTGGTGTTGTCCGAGAGATCGACCGGGACGGGTCGGCGATCGGGCCGGTAGAGATCTAGTGCACCGTAGTCGGAGCGCGGAAAGCGTGTCATCGGTTGTCCTTGGGCCTCGTCGCGACGCCCGGCGCCGCTGGGGTGCTGCCCGATCGGGCGCGGAGCCGCGCCGCGGCCGCGTGGCCTGGCAGGCCTTCCGCGTCGGCCAACAGGGCCGCGTCCTTTGCGAGTGCGCGCGCAGCGCTCGGGGTCACCTCCTGATAGGACCAGGAGCGGAGGAAGTCCAGCGCCGAAAGACCCGCAAAGCTCCTCGCGGCACCGCCTGTGGGGAGCACGTGGTTGGCGCCTGTAAGGTAGTCGCCGAACGCCACCGAGCTGCTCGGGCCGACGAATACCGTGCCTGCGGTTCGGACCCGCGCGGCGATCCCCGCCGGGTCACGCATCACTACGAGCACGTGCTCGGGGGCACAAGCATTCGTGAATGCGAGCGCTTCCTCGAGGTCGTCGGCGAGCAGCAGCGCGCCGCGTCCTGACAGCGCCGCACCGACCACGTCGCGGCGGGGCGCTCCAGCGACCTGGCGCGCGAGTGCGGCGGCGACCGAGTCCAACTCGACTGCTTCCGTCGTCAAGAGGACGACCGCAGCGTCAGGGTCGTGCTCAGCTTGCGCGATCAACTCGGCGGCGACTAGCTCGGGGTCCGCACTCCCGTCGCTCAACACGAGTAGCTCGGACGGGCCAGCCGGCGAGTCGATGCGCACGTCGCCGGCGACTTGGCGTTTGGCTTCGAGCACCCAGCGATTCCCCGGTCCCACCACGGCGTCGCAGCGCGGAACCGATGGGGTTCCATACGCCATGGCGCCGACGGCGCCGGCCCCGCCGAGCGCAAACACGCGGGTCGCGCCCGCCAGCGCAGCTGCGGCCAGAATCGCCGCAGGAGGTTCACCGGTCTCGTTGGGAGGCGAGCACACTACTACCTCCGGGACTCCCGCGACGCGCGCGGGCACGACACCCATCAGGACGCTGCTCGGATAGGCCGCCCGCCCGCCGGGCGCGTATACGCCGGCCACGGCCAGAGGTCCGAACCGACGACCGAGGCGCACGCCCGGCTCGACCTCGATCGAGAGCTCGGCCGGGAGCTGGGCACGATGGAACACAGAGATATTGTGTACGGCGTGCTCAAGTGCGGCGCAAAGCGGTGTCGGGAGCGTAGTGAGTGCCGCTTCGCATCGCTCGCGCGGGACTTCGAGCGAAGCGAGCTCGACACGATCAAGAGTGCTCGCCATCTCTAGCAGTGCGTCGTCCCCACGGTCGCGCACGTCTGCAAGCAGGGCGCGTACACGATCCCGTACACCGGCGTCGTCGGTTGGGCGACGATCGAGCAGCAACGTGCGCTGCTCGGCGCTTAGTTCGGCGATGTGACTCCGCACCGCTATCACGGCATCAGCCTCTCGATGCTGGTGACCAGAATTCCCTCCGCTCCAAGGCGCTTGAGAGCGGTGATAGTCTGATAGACGCGGTCCTCGTCAACGACTGCGTGTGCCGCTACCCAGTCGCCACCGTCGGACACCTCCAGAATTGTCGGACCGTTAATGCCGGGCAGCACGTGCTTCACCTCATCCAGTCGGCCGCGCGGCACGTTGGCCATGAGATAGCGCTTTTGCTCGGCCCTCAGGACCGACTCCAGCGCGGCTACCAGCTCCTCCATCCGAGTGCGACAGCCCGGATCCGCCCAGGCTTGGCGGCTTGTGACCAGCCGCGCAGTGGACTCCAGCACGGTCGCCACCTCGCGCAGTCCGTTCACCCGGAGCGTCGACCCCGTGGACACGAGATCCACGATGACATCGGCCACCCCCAGGTGCGGCGCAATCTCTGCGGCGCCCGATACTTGGGCCAGCTCGACTGCGATGTCGGCGGCAGCGAAGAAGCGAGATGTGAGGCAGGGAAACGAGGTGGCCACCCGCGAGCCTTCGGGTACATCTTCGAGGCCCGTGATTGCGCTGCCCTCAGGAACCGCCACCGCTAGCCGGCAGCGCCCGAAGCCCAGGTCCAGCAACGTTCTGATGTTGCGGCCACTCTCGGCTACGAGATCCGCCCCCGTCACCCCGGCCTCCGCGACGCCGTCGGCTACGAACTCAGGCACGTCGGCCGCGCGCACGAAGATTGCCCGGAAGTCATTGCCCAGCGTTGCGACTAAGGCCCGCTCAGAAGTGAACTCGGCCCGCAGCCCCGCGCGCTCGAATAGCTCTAGCCCCTTCTCGGACAGCCGTCCTTTGTTGGGCAGCGCAATCGTGATCACGCCTCGGCCTCCTTAGTTTTCCGCAATGGTAGGGATTGCCACCCTTCGCGATCTGATCATTGCCGTCGGCCTTCGGCGTGCTGCTGCTATGCGTCACGCAAAAAAGACCGCGGCCCGCCGTATCCGACGGGCCGCGGTCTCGGATGCCCCCCTGTGTGGCTAAAGACTTAGCCGCGCACCTCGACCACCGCGGACCCCGTCAGGGTAGCGCGATGATGGTAACGGCGGGCCGTCGTCGCGAGCAGCATAGAAGGCAAAGGTATAGGGGATGGGAAGAAACGCAAGCTTCAGTTTCCGGCGTACCGCTCAAGGCTCGGTCCGATCGTGGCGGGAGGACCGGTGGCGGCGACGAGGGCAGAAGCGTCCGGCAACAGCCGTGGGTCCGCGTGATCGCGCGCCGCCCATGTAAACTTTCGGGGGAACTTCGGGTCACCAGGGAGTGTTTCAGCCAGGTCTAGCCCTGCACGCCGTGGATGGGCCCGTGACCACGTATAGGTTGCGACTGCGAAGCATGCTACAGCCCTCATGGTGACGTTGACCGCGCAGGCAACCCATTCCCGCTCACCGGCGATATGGACGAGCCGATTCGGATTCGGGGCGCGCAGCAGCACAATCTGAAGGGCTTCGACCTCGACCTTCCCCGTAGGAAGTTTCTGGTCGTAACCGGCCCTTCGGGGTCGGGGAAGTCGTCGCTAGCATTGGACACGCTTTTCGCTGAAGGTCAGCGTCGCTACGTCGAGTCCCTCTCAACCTACGCGAAGCAGTTCCTCGACAGGATTGAGAAGCCGCGAGTGGAGGCGGTGGAGGGTATCGCCCCTGCAGTCGCGATCGAGCAGAGAAACCCGATCAAGACGAGCCGCTCGACTGTCGGCACCGCCACAGAGGTGCACGACTATCTGCGCCTACTCTATGCGCGGGTCGGTCGAACTCACTGCCCCGAGTGCGGCGGCTGGGTCCAGTCGGACACGGTGGCCGGCGCGGTCGACCGCACTCTTGAGCTTCCGAAAGGAATGCGCTTCATGGTCACGTTCCCACTGCACCGTTCGGGACGAATTGGACACGCGGCCGTGATCAAGAACCTCAAGGCGATGGGCTTCGTGCGTGTCTTGGCGGACGGCGTGATGGTTGATATCGGGGAGGCTCGCCTGGGAGAAACAACGGTACTCGGCGTTGACCTGTCGAGCTGCGACGAGCTACTGATCGTTGTCGACCGTCTGGTCGCCGACCCTGGAGCACGCGATCGTCTCGCGGACTCCTTACAGACGGCATTCAACGAAGGCGAGGGGGAGTGCGTCGTCGTCCTTGCTGGCGCGCCCGCGCAGCACGCTGCGTCCGGGGAACGACTCACCTTCACTCAACGTTACCGCTGTCCTGATCACCCAGACATCGTCTTTCCCGAGCCTACGCCACAGTTCTTCTCGTTTAACAGCCCCTACGGATCGTGCCCTGAGTGTACTGGTTTCGGCGCAACGCTTGAGTATGACGTCGACTTGATCGTACCGAACCCGAAGCGCTCCATCGACGAGGGCGCTGTTGATCCATGGGCCAAGCCGCGTTATCGCAGGGAGCAGGAACGCCTGCGCGCGTTCGCCCATCAGCAGAAGCAGTCCCTCTACGCACCTTGGGACGAGCTCGACGAGAGTTTCCGTGAGACCGTGCTTCACGGCCGCGGTAGGCACAGGAACTTCCGAGGCGTCGTTCCATTCCTCGCCTCCAAGGAGTCGAAGCGCTACAAACGGTACATTCGCGTCTTCCTCCGCAGATACCAGAGCCCCGTCACGTGCCGCAGCTGCGGCGGTGCGCGCGTGCGTCCCGAGGCACTTCGCGTGCACGTGGGCGGCACGCACATCGGCACGGTGTCGGAGCTTCCCTTGGACGAGCTTGGACACTGGCTGCGCAGCCTAGCGCTCAACGAGATGGAAGGGCGGATCGCAGAGACGATTCTTAACGAGCTAGTGTCCCGCGTCGACTTCCTCGTAGATGTGGGCCTCGGATATGTGACGCTAGCCCGTCAGACGCGCACGCTGTCCGGCGGCGAAGCGCAACGCATTACGCTTGCCAACGCCCTTGGCTCACAGCTGATCGAGACGCTCTATGTGTTGGACGAACCAACCGTGGGACTGCATCCTCGTGATACCGGTGCGATGGTCGCCCTGCTCAGACGCCTTCGCGACGCGGGGAACACCGTAATCGTGGTGGAGCATGACTCGCAGGTGATCCGCGCTGCCGACCATGTGGTCGAGCTGGGACCGGCTTCGGGCGAGAAGGGCGGAGAAGTCGTCTTCGAAGGACCGCCCGGAGAACTAGAATACAGCGAGACGTCGACCGGCCGCTATCTGTCCGGATGTAGTGATGTCGCTCTTCCCGAGCGCCATCGATGCGTGGACGGGCCGATGCTCGCGCTCAGAGGCGCACGGCTGCACAACCTTGAGGGTGTCGACGTCGATGTACCCCTCGGCGCGCTCACAGTCGTCACTGGTGTTTCCGGTTCGGGCAAAAGCACACTCGTTCACGACGTCCTGTACCGGGCACTCGAACGAGAACTCTTCGGCGGCGAGACCTCGGCGAAAGAGCACCTAGGCGAAGCCGTGGGCAACTACGAACGGCTTGAGGGAGTGATCGGGATCGAGGACGTCGTGCTGGTGGACCAGAGCCCGATCGGCCGGACACCGCGCTCTAGTCCCGTTACCTATGTCAAAGCATGGGACGAGGTACGGCGCGTTTTCGCTGCCCAGTCCTCGGCACGGCAACAGGGAGTCGATGCGCGTGCTTTCTCGTTCAACGTGCCCGGAGGACGCTGCGAGGCGTGCAAGGGCTGCGGCCTGGTAGAGATCGACATGGTCTTTATGGCCGATGTGTTCGTACCGTGCGAGGCGTGTGGCGGCGCGCGCTTCATGCCAGAGATTCTCGATGTGACCTACAAGGACCGGAGTATCGCCGACGTGCTCGAACTGACCGTGGACGAAGCGATTCGGTTTTTCGTCCGCGAGGACCGGCTAGGAAGGATCCTCTGGCAACTCCAGCAGGTGGGTCTCGGCTACCTACGGCTCGGACAGGCAGCAACGACGCTTTCCGGCGGAGAGGCGCAGCGACTGAAGATCGCGAGGGAACTGTCAGGGGCGGCCGGCAAGAAGGGGCGAAAGCTCTATGTGATGGACGAGCCAACGATTGGCCTCTCAGGTGAGGATGTCCGCAAGCTGCTTTGTGTCCTCGACCGGTTGCTCGATACGGGACACACTGTGCTCGTAGTCGAGCACAATTTGGATGTGATCAAGACGGCCGACTGGGTGATTGATATGGGCCCCGGGGCGGGAAGCCGCGGTGGTGAAGTCGTGGCGATGGGGCGACCCGCCGATGTGGCGCACGTGCCCGAGAGCGTGACGGGACGCTATCTAAAGGAAGCATTGGGCAAGGGACGTGCAGCGTAGACGTGCTAAAACGCATCCCCAAGGTAGCCCGTACTCGCTTCGCCCCCGCCCCCTACGCCTTCCGGGCCTTCCTCGGCTGGCGATTACCTGCTTTGTTACCTACGCATCTTTTTTGTAAAAAATCGATATCGTCGCCAAGCCAGATTTGAGCGCACCCCATCCCGGAAGGCCGCGCTATGCTTCGATTATCGACGCGAAGATATGAAAAAATGAGGCACTCGCCTAGTCTTGGGAACAGGTGATTTGTATTTGGCTTTCTGTCGTGTAAGTTAAGTTATTTCAATCACTTACGTAGTCAGACTGTTTGGGTACACAATTTGAATGAACTCTTGCGTCCCCCCGGGAACCCGCATACCCTTGAGCTCCTCCCGATCCATGCCAGCGGGGTGGCGGTGGGTCGGTCAGTCATTCCGGATGTTATCCAACAAATGCCCTTTCTCAAGGGACGCGGGTTACCAAATGGGCTCTGGCGACGCACCATGCATGTGGGAAACGTGTTCCGTGCAGCTGAGTGTGAGGCTGCCCCGAGACATCGCAACGCAAGCTGAGGAAATGCAGCGTACGGATCCCGAATTCTTGAGCCGCGTCGTACTGTATGGGCTTACCCGGCGCTGCATCTACCGACATCTCAATCAGCACGACCAGGAGAACGTCTTGAGCGGCGGTGAGCGCGCGGGTCGGCTGATTACATAAGGCTTGCGGTACCCCCCTCCTGACGTCATACGTTTCCCGGCCCGAGTACGCGGAGACGAGTTTCGGGAGCGTGAATGTCGGATCCCACGCGAAGGGGGCGGGCTTGAGTCAGCGGGAAGCCACCGCACCTGGGGACGAAGACGCCGGACACAACGAGGTCTTGAGGGCCAAGTATCTGGATTACTGCTCGGCCCAGTTGGCAGATCTCCTTGTCTTCATTAGCCCCGATGAGATCTATCTGATCGCCCAACGGGCTGCGCAGGAGCGCGGGGACACCGGGGAGTTGTCCTACACGCGCATGGTGCAGACTGCGACGGAGTGGCTCGCTGACAAGGTCAAGCTGCCTCCGTTCGAGATCTGGGTGGAAGACTACTTGGCCCACCCGGAACTGTACGAGGAATTCTTCATGGGCTTATGGGAATCCGAGTTCACAGGTCGTTCCGGCTCTTGAGTGGGCCGACCGCAGGCGGCGGGTACCGGACCATTCCGGTGGCGGACGGTGTGCACATCCTCATCCTCGCCGGTGTCGGCAGCAACATCAGACTCTCGGTCGGATAGGACGGAGCGGCGACGATCTACGGTCAGTTTGCTCCTCTCACGGAGTCGTTTTTCGCCGCCACAGGTGGAACCCCCTCCAACGCCACGGCTATGGGGGCGCAGGCCCCGTCATGTTCCCGCGATCGCTGTGCTCGCCCGTTAGTCTCATTTCTCGTCGGGAACGGGTTCCCCCTTGGCCTCATTCGTCATTGCACGAGATCGCCACTTCTTCCTGCTGGCACCCGTTCCTATATTTTGAGTGCTTTCCTCGTCCGGGGAGCCTCCGGTGAGGACCCGCCTAGGCCTTACTGCGAGTGCGGCTCGGCTATCGTTAGGCCTGAACCCACAGAGCGGACCACAAGGTCCGGGGGATTGCCATGAATCCGGTTACGACACGTGCGACGCGGGCCCGGACCTGGCTGTTCGCTGCCGTCGTGCTACTTCCTGTTCTTCTCGTCATCGGCCTGAGTGCGGCCGTTTCCTCAGGGACATTCTGAGCCGGTAGCGCTAGGTGCCGTGCTGGCGCGTGTAGCCTTCTGCGGAGAGGCTCGCGGGGTGGGGCTCTTCCAAAATGTGACCATCCCAACTGCGCGGTCCGGATCGCGATCGTAGATCGGGGCCGCGGCTCATGCTTGCCCGATTCGCTCCCAGCGCCTTCTGCCGGTCGGTCGTTGTGAGCGCATGCCGGTCACGACAGCTCGGAACCACGCGGCCCTCGCGCGAAGGCCCAGGTCGTGGATTGACGGCCAAGTCGTGACCCCGATGGGACCCGGACGGAGACGTTCGGCATCGTTGTCGCGGCGGTCCTCCTCCTGTTCGCTGTTCCCAAACCCTCGGCCACAGGTACGTCGTCGGCGGCAATCGCGAGAATCTCGACGACGCCGCATCCTTGAGGCCACCTTCTTGTCCCGTCCGATTCCGACCCGATGTCCTGTACAACTCATGCCCCCGGTCCGGGTCGCCTCAGGCTGGTAGCGAAGATCTCCCGGCCAGGGGACCTCGCGAGAACGTGGTCTGACTCGTGGCCACACGACTCCAGCCGCTCAGCCAGCGGCTCAACTCCCCTGGACATTTCAGTATCAGACCGCCACGACGGTGCGTTCCTCACAGACACGAGCGTGGGCGGCGGTTGCTTGGCGTCTCTGGATCCGCCCAAGCCAGATGCCTAACACACCCCACAAGATCGCAAGCGGAATGGTGAGCGACGCGAGTGCGGCGAGTCCCGTTCCGACGCGACCGAGCAGTCCCTCCGTCCCAGCACCCGCGACATCGCCGCCCCGGTAAACGAACGTGTCGATGAACGCCTTCGCCTTGTATTTTTCTTCGCGGCTGACGACCGTGAAGAGAGTCTCGCGCGCAGGCCGCATCATGGCACGTTGAACCGCACGGAACACAGCCTCAAATGACACGAGCGCAGCGAGCGTGCCGACCACGGCGAGGCCCAGCATTCCGAGGGCGACGGTGGCGGGGAGTAGCGCGAGCGTAAGTGGCACACCTAGCCGCCTCATGAAGTGCCCGGTAACGACGAGCTGCAGCGCCAAGGTGGTCCCTTGGGTAATGAGGTCGATGCGGGCGAACCACACGGTGCGGAGATCCAAGTCGTCACCCAGCTCGGCCACCATCGCCAGTCGCGTGAAGTACAGGAACGTGGCTATGACCGCGAGGATCAACACGTATCCCGAAATCCCGAGCAGGTAGGGTGAGCGAACACTCGCCCTCAGACCCTCCCATGCATTGCCGCCGATCACTGTTTCCCGTTCCAACACCGGCGACGCATCGGAATCGGCTCTACCACCGGAGCCGAGCTTCTCGGGTTGGAGTCGGCCGACGAGCCACGCGCAGCCGACGGCACACATGAGACACGAGACCGCCACCAATAAGAGATTCGCGGTTCCGAGGGGCGTAGCGAGCAGGGTGGCCAGCCACGGTCCGAAGATCGCACCGAGCGTACCTCCCACAGCGATCATGCCGAACAGCCGCTTGCTTTGCTCTACTGAGAATCGATCCACCATGAGGGCCCAGAAAACCATCGTGGAGAACAGGTTGAAAACGCTGAACCACACGTAGAACACGCGGCCACTCACCTCACCCGTAACTTTGGGAGCCAGAGTGAGGAGAACCCAGAAGCCCAAGAGGCTCGTGGCGAAGAACAGGTACGTGACCGCGATGAAGTGGATGCGACGAAATCGGCTCACCAGGAAACCGAACGCGGGGTTCACTGCCAGCGTCACTACTGCGGTTCCTACGAAGAGCCAACGCACTGCATCCAGGCCGCTGCGCATGCCCAGCGCTTCCCGCGCCGGGCGGAGTACCATCAGAGCGGTGAGCACGAAAAAAAAGAAGGCCGTCGACGCCAGGGCAACCGGCACCTCTTCCCGGCGGATATTGGTCAAGCGCTGGAGGGACGCAGTCATCAGCAGATGGGATGAGAGAGAAGCTGCGGCGGTGCCGTGCGGGACATAGGTATCAAGGAGATCATCCCCGAGACACGCGTCGCCGCAGAGCTGCTGAGACCATGCCCACGGCTGGCTCAGCCGCTCTCTCCCGGCAGGGATCGACCTTTCTCAGCGGCGCCGGGTAATCTAGCGAAGAAATGCGCCCAGCCTGTCCGGGAGGTCTCGCATGAGCGGGCATCGAGTCGTCTGCACCATCGCTGCCCTGGCTGCCGTGCTCACGCTGGGATGTAGCGGTGGGATGGTCCGTGATCCGATGCGACCGGGAAGCGGCTTCGGCGGGCCGGTGCGGTTGACCGTCGAGAACAACGATTTCAACGACGCTGTCGTCTACGCTAACTGGCAGGGCAGCGTACGCCACCGTGTGGGGCTGTTCACCGGCAAGACGAAGCAGACGGTTACGCTCGAGTGGCGGGGGGAGGTAGTGCAGTTTGAAGTGGATTTTATCGCTGGCAGTGCGTTTTTCATCGATCCAATTGACGTCCAGGCGGGAGACCACTTGGACATTGTGCTCATGGCCGAGAGTTCGAAGAGATAGTACGGTGCCTCGCCAGCTCACGAAGCCTCGCACGGCCACCAAGTTGTGCGGGGTTTTCCTGCTTAGGCGCCCACGGACTCCTATGCGGGCTGGATCTGCTGCACTGTTATCGGAACACCGTTACCACCGCAGGTCGGTGCCCTGGTAATTGTTCCGGTGACGAGAACACGCATGCCCGGCGACCATCCGCCCATAGGTCCCTCCAGCGAATAAACGGTGTCGTCGGGGCCGTCTAGCGCGAGGCAGTTGCCCGGATCGTCGCGAATGATTCCCACGATCCTTGCCGTTCCGTCCGGGGCAGTGACGTGGAACGGATCCGAGAGTGCTCGCGGCCGCCGATTCCCGAACGAAAGAAAGAAAAAGTGGACCCGGTCTCGCTCGGCCCAGTACGGAACCTTGATAGTGGTGCTGAAGTTGCCGTCGGTGTCGGCCTGGTCACGGGCAATCAGCTCGTATTGACCGAACGAACCAAAGCCGATTCGCAGCGACATGAGTGGGTCGGCGCCGATCACGGTGAGCGTGACCTCCGCGTCCACCGGCCCGCCTCTCGGCGAGATGAGGGGTTTGACCTCCTGGTCCAGCGCAACCTGGATCATGGCTCGCTCCCGCGCGTGGGTGACCCGTAAGACTTCACTTATTCCCGTTGCTCTCGCCAGCCCGGTAGCGTAGAGGTGACCAGCAGTCTACATATGGTGCTCTATGGCCGACACGATCGGATTCATCGGGCTGGGGGTCATGGGTCTGCCGATGGCACGCAACCTCCAACGTGCCGGTTACGAACTCTTGGTCCACAACCGGACCCCGAGGAAGGCGGAGGCCCTCGCGCGGGGCGGCGCGAAAGTGGCAGCATATCCTAGGGAGGTGGCCGAGCGCTGCCACACCATCATCACAATCCTTCCCGATTCTGCCGATGTCGAGCAGGTCGTGGCGGGCCCTTCAGGCTTGATGGATGGCATCCGTGCGGGGGCGCTCGTCGTCGATATGAGCACGATCTCGCCCGGCATTACGCGGCGGTTGGCCGCCTGCCTCGTGGAAGTGGGAGCGTCTATGCTCGACGCTCCTGTCAGCGGAGGGGACATCGGAGCGACCAGGGGGACGCTCACCATCATGGTGGGAGGGGAGACCGCTGACTTCGTGCGCGCACGGCCCCTGTTCGAGGTGATGGGAGAAAACATCGTTCACGTAGGCGCCATCGGCGCAGGCCAGGTCGCCAAGGCCGCCAACCAAGTCGTGGTCGGGCTCATCATCGCTGCCGTGGCGGAGGCGCTGGTTCTGGGTGTGCGCGGCGGCGTACCCGCAGAGACCCTGCTGGACGTGTTGGGCACCGGCCTGGCCGGCAACCGCGTAATGGAGCTCAAGCGCGAGAAGCTGCTCAGCAGAGTTTTCGAGCCGGGCTTCCGCGCGGAGTTGCACCACAAGGATCTCGGCATCGCGCTGGCCGAGGGCCGCGAGTCGGGCGCTGCCTTGCCCGTAACCGCACTCGTGGATCAGCTCTTCGGCGTCATGGCCCGCAAGGGTTGGGGCAAGGAGGACCATTCGGCGCTTGTACGGGTGATCGAAGCACTGTCGGCGAGCCGAAGCGCTTGATGACGCGTTCCGTGTCCCCCCTCCTGAGCGGATCGGAGGTCAGTCGCTAGGCCGCTTCACACGCTACCCGCTCGACACCAAGCGCGTACTGTCAAGGGTCAGGCGGCCACCGTTCAGCCTGCGTCGCTTCCGGATCTCTCCGTTTCAGCGAAGATTCGCTGAGGCCCTTTCGAGCAGACGCCTGTGGCCGTATCTTGGCTGCCCCATCAGGAATCACGCTGTATTTCGCAGTTAGCGAAATTCGATGCCAAAGGCAATAGGAATGGCCAACACCCAGGTTGCGCGGCTGGAATTCCGCAACGGCCTTCTGGACCGGTACCCGGACGTGCTCACCCCTCGCGCGAGAGCGATCCTCGAGGCACTGGCCCCTCTCAACCGCGACCGCCTCAGAGTCATGGCTGCACGCACGGCCCGCCGCGTCGCCCGCGCTCGCGACCGCCGCAGAGTGCAGTTCCTGGATCCGGACGCCTTGATCGCGCGCACGCAACTGCGGGTGGGCGATGCGCGCGACGGCAAGTTTGATGGAGCCGAAATCCCTTGGGATCTCGAGCGCCAATGGATCCAGGGTACCGGGCCTGCGGCGCGGCCACGGGCGACGACCGAGCAAGGACTGCGCAACGTGGCGTATGCGCTCCTCTCGGGTGCCGACGGGTGGATGTTCGACGGGGAGGATGCGCTCGGGCAGGTGGAGACGATGTCGCTTGACAATCAGCGCAACCTCAAGCTCGCGTTCGCGTCCGACGTGCGATTCCTCAAGGTCGCCGAACAGGTAGCGGGCGAGGTGAACGCCTGGGCCAGGGAATTCTTGGGACGCGAGATCGTACCGGATTGGCAGAAGCAACTGGGATTCACCACGCGCATCTTTCGTGCGCGAGGCCTACATCTGGACGACCGTCAGGTCCGCGAAGTAGACGGCAGCGGCTTCTCCGCCTCGATCGTGGACGCCGCACTCTACGTGACGAACAATTTTGAGCGCCTAACCTCAGAGGGCCGATCCGTGGTGCTCTACCTCCCCAAGATCCAGACTGCGGAGGAGGCGGCTCTGTGGAACGACATCTTGCACGCCCTCGAAGAACACCTTGCCCTGCCCGCGGGCACGATAAGGGCCTACGTGTTGGTGGAGCAGCTTGAAGCATCGTACCAGTTGATGGAGATCCGCGCAGCGTTGGCGCCTCATTTCGTCGGCTTCAACACGGGTCGTTGGGACTACATCAACAGTGTCGCCGATGCGATGGCATGGGACGAGTCCTTCATTAACCCCAACATCGATGTGATCGGCATGACCTACGGGTACATGCGTGTCTACGAGGATCGTGTTCGTCGAGCCGTCAACACACCGGACCGGAACGGGCGCTTCGCTCTGTGGCAGGGCGGAATGGAGCCGAATATTCCAGTCGGCTCCGCTGAAGGAGTAGAGGCCGGTATGAAGAAAGCCGTCGCTGGCGCGGAGCGTGAGCAGCGTGAGGGGGCGAGCGGCAAATGGGTGTCACACTGGAAGATGGTGCACATCATCCGCCCAGTGTGGGAGAAAGTGGGTGAGACCAACCAAATGGGACGGCACTTCCCTCGCCTCACGTACTCGACGACCGACAGCGCTGACCTGACGCTGCTCGAGCCGGCGCCCCGCACTACCAGGGGTGCTCGCGACCTGTTGTCGGTGGCGCTCCAGTACGGTAACGCCTTCGGACGCGGCTACCAGGCGGCCGCCCTCAAACCCGCCGATTTCTTCGGTAACGACGACGTGCTGTACCTGATGGAGGACATGGCCACGGGTGAAATCCGCCTGTCCATCCTGTGGGAGTGGCTGTACAAGGGGGGGCAGCTCACCGACGACGATCCCGCGTTGGGGATTCGGGCCGGAGATGTATTCGACCGAGCGTTACTCGATGGCCTTCTGGAGCAGGAATACGCGAAGCTGCGTGCGGCAAGCGACCGCGATGTCCACGACGACTCGAAGGACACGTCGCTGCCGATCGCCCGAGCGATTGTGGAGGCGTATCTGGCCAGCAACGTCAAGCCGCCGTGGTACATAGATTTGCTCAATCTGAATCTGGACAACACCAATCTAGCCATCGCCAAGGACCGCATCGACCGTTTCCTGGCCGCATTCGAGCGCGACGGCACGCGGATCACCGAGAACCTCGACTTCGGCGCGTCAGCGCCTACTTCGGATGACTGATATGGAATCCTTCGAGCAAGAGATCGGAGCTATCGAGCGGTGGATGCAGAGCCCGCGTTTCGAGGGCGTCACGAGGATTTATGGCGCGCGGCAAGTAGCCGCGCAGCGCGGCACCATCCAAACGGAATACTGTGTCGCTCGCGACGCAGCCATCACTTTCTACGCGCGGCTCCGCGAACTGTTCGAACAGAGGAAATCTATCACGACGTTCGGTCCCTATTCGCCCGGGCAGGGCGTGGCCATGAAGCGTCAGGGCATCGAGGGAATCTACCTGGGCGGCTGGGCCACCTCTGCCAAAGGTTCCGCTACGGAGGATCCGGGTCCCGATCTGGCGAGCTACCCGCTCTCGCAGGTGCCCGACGAAGCGGCGCTGCTCGTGCGCGCTCTCCTCACTGCGGACCGGAACCAGAGATATCTACGCTCACGCATGAGCGACACAAAGCGTGAGGAAACCAAGGCATACGACTTCCGTCCGTGGATCATTGCCGATGCCGATACAGGCCACGGCGGTGATCCCCACGTCAGGAACTTGATCCGGCGCTTCGTCGAGGTGGGAGTGCCCGGCTACCACATCGAAGACCAACGGCCGGGCACCAAGAAGTGCGGTCACCAGGGGGGTAAGGTGCTGGTCGCCTCAGACGAGCAGATCAAGCGGCTCAACGCCGCGCGCCTACAGTTAGATGTGATGGGTGTGCCCGGCATCATCGTTGCGCGCACCGACGCTGAAGCGGCTAACCTGCTCGACGGTAGTGGAGATGAGCGTGACCATCCGTTCATGCTTGGCGCGACCAAGGTGGACCTGCCAGCCTACAAGACATGCGTGTTGGCGATGATCCGCCGTTTCTACAACGAAGGCATCGAGGAACTGAACGGGCATCTTCTCTATTCTGTCGCGGAAGCCGAGTATGCCGCAGCGGACTCGTGGCTTGAACAGGCCGGTGTTGCTGCGCTCATCACCGAGGGCGTAGCGACCGTGAAGGGAGAAGGCTGGCACCGCATGGACGCCGTCTACGACGTGGCCGACTCGCGTCTGGTCGCGCGCTGGGAAAGGGACGCCGGGCTGGCCACGTACGGCGAAGCTGTCGCGGATGTACTTGCCCAGAAGGGTAACCGGAAACAAGGCGGGATGTCGGTAGAAGCGTGGCGTGAGTTCGCCGGCCACGCCTCACTCCATACGGCCAAGGCGCGGGCAAGGGAGCTTGGCGTCGAGATTACGTGGGACTGCGACCATGCCCGCACGCCCGAAGGCTATTACCAGGTGAGCGGTGGGATCCCGTACGCGATCGCCAAGTCGCTCGCGGTGGCACCGTTTGCCGATTTGCTATGGATGGAGACGAAGACGGCGGACCTCGAAGACGCTCGCCAGTTCGCCGACGCAATCCACACCGAGTACCCGGACCAGATGCTGGCCTACAATCTCTCGCCGTCGTTCAACTGGGACACAACCGGCATGAGCGAGGAGGACATGCGCGGGTTCCCCGAGGAGCTGGGCAAGATGGGCTTCGTCTTCAATTTCATCACATACGGTGGGCATCAGATAGACGGTGTCGCCGCGGAGGACTTTGCTACCGCCCTGCAAGAGGACGGGATGTTGGCGCTTGCACACCTGCAGCGGCGCATCCGGCTAGTGAATTCACCGTACAAGACGCCGCAGACGCTCGTTGGTGGCCCGAGGGCAGACGCAGCACTCGCGGCCTCATCAGGGAGGACAGCCTCCACGAAGGCGATGGGGAAGGGCTCAACTCAGCACCAGCACCTGATCCAAACCGAAGTACCGACGTCGTTGCTTGAGGAGTGGCTGACCCTGTGGGGTGCGTACAACGACCGACCTGAGGTGCTCCAGGTGCAGTTGCGACCCAGACGTGCGGGCACCGACCTGCTGGAGTTGACGGTTCACGCGGGAGCAGACAACGACGAACCGATCGCCAACGTGGTCTTCAATCCCTTCCAGGACCGCCAGAGTCGCAGCCTGTTGTCGGTGCGTGACCAAAACACGTTTGCCGAGTCGATGCGCAAGAAGCGGCTCATGAGCCTGCTCAATCTATGGCTGATCCATCGCTATAATGTGGTTGCAATCCACTACGTGGCCGCCACCGAGGACAATCGTTTCCTGGCCGACCGGATGAAAGCTCACGGACTCTTCGAGGAGGTCAAGCTAGCGGGCGACGTCATCGTCGGGGACGTAGACGGCAAGAGCGTCGCGCAGCTCGTGGCCGACGACCGCGGCGCGCTCGGAAAGCTAATTCGCAAGGAGAACTGAACTCGGCGAGGGTTGATCGGCCGGCGAGTCTCTCAGTAGCAGGCGGGTAGGTGACGGCGAGGCGGTCGCATCAGGTGTTCGTAGCGTCTCCAACACGTGGGCTGCTACTCCGGCTCGACCTTTCGAGGGCGAGGCGGGCAAAAGCGGTGAGGCTATCCGGATTGGCCATCGCCCCCGCTTGCGCCACCGAGTCCACTGGCTCACCCGAGAGAAGGCGCTTCACCGGCAACTCCATCTTCTTTTGCGACACCGTACGTGGTATTTCCTTCACGCGTTCGATGGCGTCGGGAACGTGGCGCGGTGAAAGCTCACGCCGGAGCGCGCTCCGGATGGCGTGCCGCAATCTTTCGTCGAGCTCGACCTCGGCTGCTAGAACCAGAAATAGCACGACTTCGCCAGCGCCGTCTCGGGCCGTCTCGTCGTGGACCACGAGGCTGTCGTCAACCTCGGGCATGGCTTCCACGAGCGCGTAGATCTCCGCCGTCCCCGTGCGTATGCCGCCGTGGTTGAGCGTCGCGTCGGAGCGTCCAGAAAGAATCAGGCTACCTCGCGAAGTGATCTCGACCCAGTCGCCGTGGCGCCAGACGTTGGGTGGAAAACCAGGATAGTCGAAATACGTCTGGCGGTAGCGCTCGCCGGCGGGGTCGTTCCAGAAGCGCACCGGCATGGACGGCATCGGCGCCGTAAGGACCAGCTCGCCTCGTTGGCCGATTGCGGGGCGGCCCCGTGCGTCGTAGGCCTCCACTTTGGCCCCAAGACACCGACACTGGATCTCACCGGCGTGGACCGGGAGCAGGGGACAAGGCCCGACAAAGGCGGTGCAGACTTCGGTTCCCCCGCTGAGCGAGCCGACTGGAATACCGCTTGACACGTGGTCGCGTACCCACGTGAATCCTGCGGGCGGCAATGGCGACGCCGTCGAACAAACTGAGCGGAGTGCGGACAAGTCCAGCTCCGAACCGGGCGCAAGTCCCAGCTTGCGGCAGTGCAGCAGGTACGACGCGCTCACCCCGAAGACGGTCGCGCGCTCCTCGGCAGCCAGCCTCCAGAGTGCCCCTGCATCCGGCCAGCCGGGGTCGCCGTCGAAGAGCACGACTGCAGCGCCGACTAGCAGTCCCGAGACCAAATAGTTCCACATCATCCACCCGGTGGTTGTGAACCAAAAGAACCGACCGTCGGATCCGAGGTCGTGATGCAAGCTGAGCAGCTTGAGGTGTTCAAGCGCGATACCACCGTGTCCGTGTACGATGGCCTTGGGCTGCCCGGTGGTACCCGACGTATACAGCACGTAGAGCGGGTGATCGAACGGGACCGTTGCAAACTCCAGCGCTCCACCGTTGCCCACGAGCTCGTGCCAAACCATCAGACCCTGCCTTGGACCGACCGATGACGAGAGCGCGAGTCGGCCGGAGGAATCCAGGTAAGGCAGCATGATCGTTGCCTTGAGCGACGGCAGTCCGGACCGGATCGCGGCTACCGCGTCGACGCGAGTCACTACCCGATCACCGTATCGGTAGCCATCCGCGGCGATCAGCACCTTGGGCTCGATCTGGCGCAAGCGGTCGATCACGCTCCTCACTCCGAACTCGGGGGCGCACGACGACCAAACTGCCCCTAACGATGCGCACGCCAGGAATGCGGTCACCGCTTCGGGGACATTGGGCAGGTAGCCGACGACCCGGTCGCCGCGACCCACGCCGAGACTGCGAAGCCCGGCTGCCGCGCGCGCGACCTGGTCTCGTAGGGCGCTCCGCGTGAGGGTCATCCGAGGTCGTGTTTGTGAACGCGCGATCAGCGCGGGCGCTTGGTCGTGCGGTGCGCAATCCCAAGCTCCCGGGGCCCGGAGAGCGAGTTCGGCGTAGTTGAGCGTGGCGCCGGGGAACCAGCGGGGCGCTGGCATCGCCCCCAACAGCGGACGTACGGGCGAAGTGTGAAAGGGAACGTCAAACCAGCGTGCGACGCTACCCCAAAATACCCCCACGTCCCGGACGGACCATTCCCAAGCCTCGCGGTAGTCGCGAAGCAAGACGTCGTGAACCCTCCCTGCCCAATCCAGAAAGGCCCCCATCCGGGTCCGCGCTCGTGCAGTCGGGTCGGGTGCCCAAAGCAACTCCCCGGGCTGGTCGCCGCTCACTGAAGGTCTCACCCTCCGAACGGCACCGGTCGCGAGGCTTCGGGCTCGTAACTCCGAACGAGGAGCGTATACGTGGGGCAGGCGAACTCGACGCCCTCGGTCTGGAGGCCCTGCAGCCGCCCGAGCTTGATGGCTTGTCGCACGTCCATGCAGAGGTCCGGTGACGAACGGCTGTGACTCTTGAAGTGGCCGCAACCGACACGAGCGTTGTCGTTCGTCTCCATGACCTTACATAGGATGCGTGTGACCCGGTCGAGCTTGACCGTCCGTGTGTTTTCCGTGACGCCGCGCTGGAGCGGGGCGTGCTGTTGATTCAGTCGTTTGTGCTCCCGCATTGGGCTAGAGTGCTCGACGGTCCGAAGGAACTTACCTGCGACGACGAAGTCTTCCACCACGGACGGCTCGTCAAGGAGAATCGACAGGGAAGCGAGCAGCCGAGCGTCAACGGGTCGTCGCGGAGAGCTGCCCCTGCTAGCCACCCGGTGCAGCCTTCCTTGATCTCCGTCTCACTCCCGGGCGGGGTGGTGGCTAGTAGATGCCGGGTCCTCGTGACGGGCAAGAGTTCGGTGAGACGCTGCGTGCGTGGTCACGCTGCTCCTGCGCGTTGGTGCCCGGCGTGGGTCAGAAGCCAGACGACGTCGATCGCGAAAGACCAAGTGAGCAGAATCAGGGCTGCACCGGTCAAGAGCGTGGCCAGGTGCGCAGAGACAATCGGCACCAGTGCAATCAGCAACGCCACGCCCTGTACAACACATACGCCGCGCCGGCGCTGGCTGGGACGCAACTCTGCTGCCAGCACGGGCCAGATTCTGCCGGCCGCTACGAATGCGTAGCGTAGGCCGCCGATCGCCAGTACCCAGACCGGTACCTTCCCGCTCTGCCAAAGCAACGCGGCGAGCGTTACTAGGAGCAATGCGTCGACTTCCATGTCGAAGCGAGCGCCGAACGCTGAGCTAGTGCCGGTTCGGCGCGCGATCCGTCCGTCCACCCCGTCGAGCGTCAGGGCTGCCGTGGCGAGCGCGATGATCCACCATTGGGCGCCCTGGCGGAGGGCCTCCGGCCGCAGCAGTAACGTCGTCACCGGCAGAACGATAGTTGCGCGCCAGAGAGTGACCCGATTGGCCACTCCAATCCCCGGACCCCGGGAGAGCCCTGGGTAGTTGAGCACGATCAGGCTTACCATCACGACATAAAGTGCGACGGTCTCGAATAGGTAACTGGTCGGGAGGGCCAGAATCCGGCAGGTTGCTCCGGAGACAGCTGCCAGCGGCACGCCTCCTAGTAACAGATCCCCCCACACGTCCCTGGCTTGCGCCGGCGGCAGCTGGACCGTACGGAGTGGTGGGACGTCGTCGCGTTTGGTAGTCGTCGTGGACATGAGTTCGATCTCTGCCTCCAACGGAGGTTCGTCGGAAAGCAACGTGTCTAGCACCCTCGTCACCCGACAATTCTGGATCCATTGCCCCGGTCGCGGAGAGATCGTCACGGCCGAATTGTTACCGCCGGGCGAGGACGACGTGCTCGTCCGGACGCTCTACACGGGGATCAGCCGCGGAACCGAATCCCTCGTGTTCAAGGGCGAGGTCCCGACTTCCCAGCACGGGCCCATGCGCGCCCCCTTCCAGGAAGGGGAGTTCCCCGGACCGGTAAAATATGGCTACAGCAGCGTGGGGGAGGTACTCCAGGCTCCTGAGCGACTGAGTACACTGATTGGTCGCCCGGTCTATTGCCTCTATCCCCACCAAGATCTCTACGCGGTACCGGCCATTGCTGTCACTCCTGTGCCTGAGACGGTGCCGCCCGAACGGGCCGTGCTTGCCGCCAACTTGGAAACCGCCGTGACAGCAGTATGGGACAGCACGCCGTCTGTGGGCGACCGGATCGTCGTTATCGGCGCCGGTGTCGTCGGGCTCCTAGTCGCTTGGCTGTGCCGGCAGTTCGCCGGAGTGCAGGTGCGTGTGGTCGATCCTGACCCCTCGCGTGACGCCCCGGCGCGCGAGCTCGGGCTCGATCTTCTCGCGCAACCGCCTGCCGAGGGAAACGCTGACCTCGTTGTGCATGCGAGCGGGACCGTCGAAGGGCTGGCTGCCGCGCTCGCCGCTGCGGGGGAAGAGGCCACCGTGCTGGAGTTGAGCTGGTACGGGAGCCGCGCTGTTGCGCTGCCGCTGGGCGAGAACTTCCATTCTCGCCGACTCACCCTCCGGAGCAGCCAAGTGGGACGGATCCCGCCGGAACGTGCGCCTCGCTGGACACGGGAGCGGCGACTCGCGCTCGTGCTGCGCTTGCTCCGGGAGCCTCGGCTGGATGCTTTGATAAGCGGGGAGAGCATGTTCGACGATCTGCCCGAGCGGATGGCAGAGCTCGCACAGGACGGCCGCGGAGTGCTGTGCCACCGCATCCGTTATCCGTGACCGCGGCCTCGGACGGAGCCGCATCTTGTACAGCCTGAACGTTCGTGACCACTTCATGATCGCACACAGCTTTGATGGCGACACATTCGGCCCGGCTCAGGCCCTGCACGGAGCCACCTATGTCGTGGACGCCACGTTCCGGCGCGTTGAGCTAGACGCAGACGGACTAGTCGTCGACATTGGCCGTGCAAGCTCGGCGCTGCAGACCGTGCTTGCGGGGCTGAACTACAAGAATCTGGACGAGCATCCGGCGTTCGCGGGTAGAAACACCACGACTGAATTCTTGGCCCGGGCAATCCACGAGCGCCTCGCACGGGCTATTCGAGTGGGCGAACTGGGCGAGGGCGCGCTGGGCCTGGAATCGCTCGTGGTCACGCTACACGAGTCGCATGTCGCGTGGGGGTCCTACGAGGGACCGGTGTGACCGGCGTCAACGTGGACACACAGGTCGACGGAGCACAGGCGCGTTCGTGACCGTGGGCCGGCTCCACTTACTTGTGCCCGGGCCTCTCGATCAATACACCGGCGGCTACGTCTATGACTCGCGCATGGCAGCTGGTCTGCGGCAATTCGGGTGGACGGTCGACGTCCACTCGCTCGAAGGGGAGTTCCCGGAGGGAGACCAGCGCGCAGAGGCGAGCCTCGCGGAGACGCTAGCGCTCCTGCCCGACGGGGCGCGTGTCCTGATCGACGGTCTCGGCATGGGCGCGCTCCCAGGTACGGTGGCACGGCATGCTGGACGGCTGAAGATCCTCGGGCTCGTGCACCATCCTCTGGCCGACGAAACCGGCATCGAAGAGAAGAAACGCGCCAAGCTTGAGGCGCTGGAGCGTGAAGCGCTCGCTGTGTGTACCGGTGTGATCGCCACCAGTCGCTTCACATGTGAACGCCTAGTCGCGTACGGGCTGCCCCGGGCACGGCTTCGGGCGGTGCCCCCGGGGACTGACCCCGCGCGTCTGGTGGCCGGACCCGAACCTGGGCAACCTCCGAGGCTCGTCTGCGTCGCCGCCCTGATCCCGCGCAAGGGTCATGACGTGCTGTTGCGTGCACTGCAACGCATTCGCGCAGTGCCTTGGACCTGCACTTGCCCGGGCAGCCTTGACCGTGCACCCGACCACTCGCGCGCAGTGCTTGCACAAGCCAAGGCCGCTGGTCTTGAGGGTCGGATCGAGTTCTCCGGCGAGTGCGGTGTCCGGACGCTCGACGACATCTACCACGGTGCGTCAATCTTCGTGCTTCCCTCGTGGTACGAGGGTTACGGGATGGTGTTCGCGGAAGCACTCGTGCGCGGCTTGCCGGTAGTCGGCACAACGGGGGGTGCGATACCCCAAACGGTTCCCGGGTCGGCTGGGTTTCTGGTCCCGCCCGGCGACGACGTAGCGCTGGCGGATGCGCTGGCGAGCCTTCTCGCCGGCTCGGCCGGCGCCGCGCGGCGAGCACGGTTGGCCACTGCGGCCCGCAAGTACGCTCTCAAGTTGCCAAGATGGGACCACAGCGTGGGATTGCTCGCGCGCTCTCTCCTTGAGCTGGCCCCGGACTAGCGGGGCTGTGGGGGAGCGCTTCACGATTGACTGGCTGGCGCTGCGTGAGCCGGTCGATCACCGCTCGCGAGCAGCGGACTTGCTGGCGCCGCTCGGCAGTTGGTGGCGCGCTCGCCGCGCGAGTCGGGTCGTGGACCTAGGCAGTGGCGCGGGCTCGAACTTGCGCTACCTCGCGCCTTATCTCGGCGGCGGGCAGCATTGGCGGCTTGTCGACCGCGACGCCCGGCTGCTTGAGCGGGCCGTGGACCTCGGGACTGGCGGCCTTGCCGACCGCGTCCGCATCGAAGCGGTGCAGGGAGAACTCATCCGTGAGGGCTTGGAGGAAGCGTCCCGTGCGGACTTGGTGACTGCGTCCGCTTTGCTCGACCTTGTTTCGAGGACATGGATCGAACGGCTGGTAAAGACGTGTGTTGACGCTCGTGCTGCGGTGCTGTTCGCGCTCACGTGGGATGGGGTGATCCAATGGCAAAGCCTGGGTGGAAGTACTCGGGATCGCAAAGTCGCGCGTCCGCCGCTGGCTGCCGACGCGCGCGACGACGAGTTCGTCTGGGACGCCGTGCGGGAGCACCAGCGTCGCGACAAGGGACTCGGTCCGTCTCTCGGGCCGGCCGCCGGTCGAACCGCGGAGCAAGCATTCGCCACAGCAGGCTACCGTACGGAGCTCACCGGGAGCCCTTGGGTAGTAGGTCCGTCACCGACCTTCGAAGAGCGATCACTGGCCCTGGCTCTGATCAAAGGGTGGGAGCGCGCGGCGGTGGAGCAGCACCCTGCCGAAGCGCGCCGTGTGCGCGCTTGGCGGACCAGAAAGAGCCGAGCGGCGCGGACTGAGCGGTTCCGTCTTGTCATCGGACATGTAGATCTACTCGCGCTTCCACCACCGTGAGTCGCGGTCTTCTATCAGGCGCTCCAGGGCGCGTGCTGCTGCGGTTCATGGTGAGCGTGCTGCTGCTCGTGGGACTCGCGTGGCTGCTTGATATGGACGTTCTCGTGCGCCGACTGACCGATCTGTCCTTCTGGTGGATCCTTGTTGGCCTCGCGATTTCCTTTCCGCAGATGGCACTGCTTGCGCTGCGCTGGCGCATCACCGCGGCCCGACTCGGGCTTGAGCTGACGTTCGCGACTGCACTACGCGAGTATTACCTAGCCACGTTCTTGAACCAGCTCCTTCCCGGAGGTGTCACGGGCGACGTGTCACGCGCCTGGCGGCATGGCCGGGGGACGCGACGGGAGCGAGCCGCCGAACGCCATGGCTTCGGCAATGCGGTGCGTGCCGTCGTCCTCGAGCGCACCTCGGGGCAGGTCGTTATGGCTGTTGTAGCGGCCGTGGCGCTGGTCAGCCTTCCGGTTGCGCCGGCAGCACGCGGCCTGACGTTGGTGTTCGCCGTCGCAACCATCGTGCTCCCGGTGATCGCGGTGGTCGCTCTACGGCGCGCGCGCACAACCCCTTCACTCTGGCATGATCTTCATGCCGCCCTCCTTGCCCGCGATGTTATCGGGGTCCAACTGGCTACATCCGCGCTCACCCTGGCGACCTACATCGCGATGTACGTGGTGGCCGCACGCGCTGTCGGTCTCACCACACCATTGGGGACGCTGTTGCCTCTCATCCCTCCCGTCTTGCTCAGCATGCTCGTTCCCGTGACCATCGCAGGTTGGGGAGTCCGCGAGGCGGTGGCGGCGGGCATCTGGAGTATAGTCGGACTCACCGCGGAGGACGGCGTGGCGGCCTCAGCAGCGTACGGGCTGCTCGTGTTTATCTCGACGCTTCCGGGAGTGCTCGTCCCGTTCAGCCCAAGTCTAGGTCGAAGAGAAGGTCCTCTCCGAGATGGAAATGGCGACAGCGAGGGCGTAGCGCGGCATCCAGCGTCGTAACCGGGGGAAGTGTGAGAGCGGGCCGCCCCGAGCCGATCAGTAGAGGCGCTACGCTGATGTGGAGGCGGTCGAGTGCGCCTGCTTCCAGAAAGCGGGATACCGTAATACCTCCGCCTTCAACCAGAATCCACCGAAGCCCGCGAGCGCGGAGCGCTCCCAGTACTGCTCGTGGTTCGAATCCGGCGGTGCCGACCGGCAGCTTGAGCACCTCAGGCCTCGAACCGTGCGGGAGGAGATCCCCGGTCTTGCCCACGTCGGAGGACCGGGCTTCGTGCGCGCGGCACACCCAGAGTGTACGCACCGCACCATCAGTGAAGACCCTACGGTCGGGCTCGAGCTTAGCGTCCGGATCAAGCACGACACGAACCGGGTTGTCACCGTCGGTTACGCGAACGGTCAGCCGCGGGTCGTCAACCACGACGGTACCAGCACCCACAATCACGGCGTCCGCCAGAGCGCGAAGCCGGTGGAGCCGCACGATATCAGTCGGGCCGGTTACGTAATGCGACCGGCCGCCCTCCGTGGCGATTCGTCCATCGAGGCTCTGGCCGAGTTGGCCGATCACCAAGTCTGGCGTGAGTGCTATCGGCAAGTACAAATCGAGTAACTTGCGCGCTTCGTCGTCGGGCGGGGCCGACACGCGCCACTCCCATTCCCGCTTGCCCGCTGCGGCTTCGATCCAGGCTTCGGGCCGAGTAGGAATGGCTACACTCACCGTTCCGCTCGCCTTCGGCGCTGCCCTGCGGACGGCCCTCACGAGGGCCCATGCGGTGGTCTCGTCCAGTCGCTTCAACCGTCAATCCGCGTGTCGAGTCCCCTGGCGATCCACGTGTCAGGTCAGGCGATCGAGTGGGAATTGCTTCGTGTCCGAGATCACCTCGGCGAGCACAGTTCCATAGTGCGTCACGAGCTTCGCACCGAGCTCGGCGTCAGCGATGAGCGCGTTGCCGGTGACCCCCGATGGATTGAGATCGCCCGCCAGCCACGCGAACGGAGCCGTTCCCTCGGGAGACACGTGCGACAGAGCATCCTGGAGCTCCTGGCCCAGCGAGTGAGAGTCCTCCAGCTTGTGCTGCCGGACGCGCTCCGGGTGCAGGTGCAGCATCATGGCAGTCTCGACCAGACCTCCGTGCAACCCGTGCTGCCATTCCGTCTCAGGGATGTCGACGTCAGCCGGACGCGGGAACCGAAACCAGCTTGCCTCCACGACCAGCATGTCACGCGAGTCGCGGAGGCGGAGCGCAGCTTCCGTCAATAGGCGCCGATTACCTCCATGGCTGTTGCAGAGGATCAACCGTCGCACGCCTGCGGTGGCGATCGCTTCGCCGACCTGCTCGATGAAGGAAGCAATCAGATCGGGCTCAACGGACAGCGTACCCGTGAAGCGTGCGTGCTCGCGACTCGCCCCGAGCGGTTGAGGCGGAAGCACCCACGCGGGAACGCTCGGCGGCAGTTGCCGGAACGCTTCTCCCACAAGCCCCACGGCGATGTCCAGGTCTGTTGAGAGCGGCAGATGCGCCCCGTGCTGCTCGGTCGCCGCGAGCGGTAAGATCACGACGGGGTCGCGCCCGACGATCTCGTCCGCGTCCACGGTCGTGAGCGAATGCCACCAACGGATCGTGGGCGCGATCGGGCGATTCCGATCAGTCACGGTGGGCCTCCCCGGCAGGTTTGACGAGCCGCGCGTAGACATCTCCGGAGCGTGCGCTGTCGGCTTCCTCCCCGAGCCAGTCAATCATCTTGTCTGGTCCCAGCCACTGCTCAAATACGAAACACCGCCCTTCGCCGACAACGGCGTTGAACTCATAGCGGCCGAGGGCCTTGAGCCGTTGTACACTCTCGACCGCGATATCGAGCGCACCCCTGACGAACTCCAAGGAGAGCGCAGGAAGCGGCCGGCTTAGTCCACACAGCACCTGGGCCTCGAAGCCTTCTACATCAATCTTGCAGAATTGGGGCACTCCGTGTTCGTGAATCAGCACGTCCAGAGTCGTGACGTCCACCTCTACGTATTCCTGCCACCGAACGTTGCGAAAGCCCGGGTTGGCGAAGGGAAGCACGGTACGCCAGTGCTCGGCAAGCGATGAGACCGTAGGCGTGCGGTGACTCACGGCCAAGCGCGCAGTGCCAGGCGCTTGGCCTACCGCTTCAGGTCGGATGACCACGTCCGGACGCGTGCCGACGAGGCGCGCGAGCCACCGTCGGATGTCCGGTTGCGGCTCGAGAGCCACCACGCGCGCGCCGAGGGCGCTAAACGCAACGCAACGGTCTCCCAGGTGCGCTCCCACGTCGAAGACCAAGTCGCCTGGATGGACCAGCGAGCCGTAGAGTTGGCGTAGCGCACGCTGCCGTCCGGGCCGCCAGTAGATCAGAAGCGACCGCAGGAGCCCGAGTGACAGCTCAACGTGAAGAGGAGTCAAACGTCGAGGGCGGGACCGCCCGCGGTTCCTCGGGCCCGGGGTCCATCGGCTGGGCCGGCCCGCCACCTATGGGAGGCCACATTCGGCCCAGAACGCCGTCCTTGAGCACGAAGTGATGGCGTAGGACCTCGCCCACGTGGACGCCGACCAGGCTCACTAGAAGGAAGGCCGTGGCGCGGTGGACAAACGACGAGATTACTGCGAGACGCTCCATCCTGGGAATGAGCGGCGGTACACCGAGCGCGTCCAGCAGCTCGATCGGGAAACCCAGTCCGATCACGTGGATGTAGCCGGTCACCACCATGAGGACCATCAACACGTAGAGGGATGCATGGGTCGCCTTCGCGATCCGGCGCTCAAGCTCCGGGATCGTGTTCGGTAACGGGGGCGATCGGTGCGTGACACGCCATGCCACGCGCGCGAAGATGACTGCAATCAGGATCGCTCCCAAGCCCTTGTGGAGAATGTAGAGGGTGTCGATCGTACTCTGCTCCACTCCGGGGAGCGCCTGGAACTCCCCGACCTGAGCTGGGACAATCATGGCTACCCCGGCTGGTATCTGCGCAAGAAACAGCAGCACGACCAGCCAGTGGAAGAATCGGGTACCCCCGTCGTAACGGGCGCCGGGCGTGAACCGAGTCATGGTTGGTCCTCTTCTGCGGAGACTAGCGTTGAAGCACCCCGCGACGACGCGCGAGACCCCTGGGGCACGCCGCTGAAAGCTTCGATGAACCAAGATCGGAACTCGTCCATACGGTGTGCCTCACCCTGTTGGCCAGGAAACGCACCAGGAACGAAACCCCAGTCGAGGAAGGGCTTGAGCAATGATCGGTCACTCGCGAATACGTGAACGGGCACATCCGCCCCTGTTGCACCGATCACCCAAGGAGCCGCCTGGTGGTCGCCCATGACGATCAGGAGCGTACGCTCATCCAGATAGCGTTCGACGTATCCGGTCATCGCCTCCAACGAGTACTCAATGGACTCCGCGTACTGCTCGCGCAGCACGTCGATGTCGACCCAGAGCTCCTCAGGGGGGTAGCCCTGCTGGCGAAATGGCTCGAAGCGGGAGCCGTCACCGACCTCGTCCCAGCCGATCATCGGGAGCACGGGTGTCCAAGGAGCGTGACTGCTTACCATCGCGGCCTCGACGAACAACGGCGTACGTTTCCTGCCTTCCCGCACGGAGCGCTGCAGATAGGACCATGTGAACTGATCTGGCATCGTCACCCAGTACAGGGGCGGTCCCTTGTAAGTGATGTTCGCAGCAGTGTGGACCTCGTCGTAGCCGAGCCGTACACCGTCAGGCCAGCGCCTCGTGATGGCGGGCATGAGAGCGGCCGTGCGGTAGCCGGCGTAGCTGAAGTCATCGACTAGCGTCTTGCGATCACTCGCCAGAAGGAGCTCGTAACGAAGCTGGTTGGAAAGCCAGAGCCCACTGATCACTGTGCCGTGGGCGTACCACGACTGCCCGCCCTGTGTGGGTGAAACGAGCTCGCCGGTGACGAGATGCACTCCGGCCGACTCGGCGCGCGCAGCCAGCGTATCGAGGCGGGGACCGACTACCGCGCCGAACTGGGGATCCTCAAGTGCGGCCATCCCGTAGGACTCGATAAACACCATCACGACGTCCCGACCTCCCAAGCCGGAAAGGAGACCGGGCAACTCGGCATAGTTGTCTGGCGCTGTGAGCTCGTTCTCGAAGCGGGCGCGCTCGCGCCGGGTGTCGGCAAACAACGTGCCTTGGGTCCGTATGAGATGGACGACCGGGGTGGAAAAGGGGCTCTCAAACGCGGGCGCAGCCTCGAGCGTTAGACCGAGGGCCGAGAACACCACGAGCGCCACGCCTGCCAGACGTGGCGCGAACTGCTTACGTCGCGGCTTTTGTGGTCCGCCACCGCGTCCTACTGCGCTGTGATCGCGAGCCACGAGCAGGCGAACGAGAACAATCCCCAAGACGGAGAGAACAAGCAGCGCAAGCAAAGGAGTTGCCAGGGTCGTGGCGAGCCCAACGTTCCCGATGGCCAGATTGTAGAGGGCCCCTACCAGATAAAGATCGATGAACAAGTTGAGGGGGCGAGCGAGGCTCACTTGAAAGACGACGTCGGTGACCCCGATGACGGTTGCGGCGATGACGGTGCCGGCAGCCGCCCAGGCGAATCCAATCATCCACAGGCCGCGCGGCAGCAGCGTGAGTGCGCCAACGACGAGCGCGGCCTCCAACGCAATCCAGGATCCCGGCCCGGTGCGTGCGCTGATCTCGATCGCCTGGCCATCCGCAACGCTCACGGCCAGCCATGCCGGGGTCACGAGCAGGGCATTGACAAGCACCAAGGCAGCGGCCAACCTCAGCAATTCCGGGATCCTCGGGGCCTTCATTCGTCAAACTCCCCCAGTCGGCGGCCCGCTCGAGCGCATCAGGACGGCGCCGCGCGGACTACCGGCCCGTGGTGGCCCTGCGTCCGTCTCTCCAGCGCGAACGATACTACCTGAGCCCATGGCGCACAAAGCGGAACGCGGCCTTTTTGAGCTACGACAGGGCAGGGCTCTGTATGTCACTGACCCGGGCAGTTCCGCGCTCGTCGTAGCGGTTGAAGGATTGACCGACGAGCGTCTTGAGCAACTGCATGAGATCGGCCCGGACCTGTGCGTCGTCGTTACTCACCACCGGGGTCACGCAATCGGGCTCGTAAACGGGGGGCCGGCTCGCCACCTGAGTATCAAGCTTGAGCCGGATGCCACCCCCGCAGCCATCCATCGGATCGCGACGGGGACGCGACCCCCCAGGAACATCGAGACACGCCCGACGACCAACACCGAGGCAGCGGGTCTGGCTCTGGCCCGTGCCGGTCAACTCATACCGGCCGTGGTAAGCGTGACGCCCGACACCATGCGGGTAGCACGGCTCCTAGAGTGGCTCGGCGACGGCACTTTGCTAGACGTCACCCGGTGTGAGATCGAGGCAGTCCTTGCCACGCCCGGCGTCGAAGTGACCCACGTGGCTGAGACAACGGTACCGCTCGAGGAAGCGGAGTCTGCGCGCTTCGTGTTCTTCCGTGAACGCAATGGGTTCGTCCAGCACGTCGCGATTCTAGTCGGCGAGCGCGAGCAGTGGCCCGACCCGGTACCGGTTCGTCTGCATTCGGCTTGTCTCACCGGTGATGTGTTCGGTAGTCTCCGTTGCGACTGTGGCGAGCAGCTCCAAGGGAGCCTGCGCCACTTCGCCGGGCAGGGTGGCGGCGTGCTCGTATACCTCGCGCAGGAGGGCCGGGGGATTGGGCTCGGTAACAAACTGCGGGCTTACGCACTCCAGCAGAACGGACTCGATACGGTCGACGCTGACGGGGTGCTCGGATTCGGTGCGGACGAGCGCCGTTACGACGCGGCCGTGTGCATCCTCGAGCATCTTGGCGTCCAGCGTGTGCAACTCCTTACCAACAATCCCGACAAGGTGCGTGCCCTTGAGAGGGCCGGAATCAGCGTCGTGGATCGCAGAGCACTCCACGGAAAACTCACACCCCACAACTTCCCATACGTCCACGCCAAGGTACACCGCTCCGGGCATTGGTTGATGGACATGATCGACCAAGGGATCGCGGGGGACTGACGCCCAGGCCCGAAACCTCAGCTCATGGTTCGACAGGCTTCGACGAACAGGCCTCGTCCGAGCTGATGTAGGCGGTCTGTCATCTTCCGTGACGCGTCTGGGTCGTTACTACGATCGGCTCGGCCGCTTTCAGCGCTTCGCGCGCTGGGTAGGCCAGAGCGGTTACCAGACGCTCGCGATCCACCGCAGGCTCGACGCCGGGCGCACCGGCGTATCGCCGCAAGACGTTGTGCACGAGAAGCTGCTCGCAGCGGTCGGCTCGATGTCCCAGCCGCGCGTGATCGATGCCGGCTGCGGACTCGGCGGGACAGTCTTCTACCTGCACTCGCGGATCGGCGGCCGCTACGATGGCCTCACGCTGAGCCTTACCCAGCGTGCGCGGGCTGTTAAGGAGGCGACTCGGCGGGGTGTTGCGGAGACGTGCCGCTTCCACATGCGATCCTACGATGGGGATCTCCATGACCTCGTGCCCGGGGGAGCAGACCTAGTTGTCGCCATCGAATCTTTGGCACACGCCACCGATCCGGCGCGTACAGTCGGGCACTTAGCGCGTATACTGCGCCCGGAAGGATGTCTCGTAGTCGTCGACGACATGCCCGGCGACACGCTGTCCGACGGCGATCCGGACTTCGATGCCTTCAAGCGGGATTGGGCGGTACCGTTTCTCGCGCGCGGCGCGGGGCTGCAGACTGCGTTTCGCTCCGCTGGGCTAGAACTAGCCTGCGACGAGGACCTGACGCCGTTGGTAGTACTGCGCGATGCGAGGGCGCTTGAGCGTCGGATACGGATCGTCCGCGGACTGGCGCGTCTCCTCGGGACGACAGCGGCTGGCGAGTTTGTGGCTTCCCTTCACGGAGGCCTCATGCTTGAGCGGCTCTATGCACGGCGGCTTATGCGGTACCGGATGCTCGTGGGGCGAAGGACACGCGAGCGCGGTAACGTAGTGGCAAGACATGCATGACTTGCGCGCGCAGCGTTGGTTTTCCGACTCTCGGCTCCGCATGCCACCCGTTCACGCGCGAAACTGCTCGAATGTGCCACTCCCGCTCGCATCTCCTCGTCGTTATGGAAAATGCCCAGGTCCCGGCTTATGTTGCGGTCTTCCACCCTCTAGCCGGGAACAGATATGAGCCGGTCGCTCAACAAGGTCATGCTTATCGGTCACGTAGGCAGTGATCCCGAGCTACGCTCGACTACCTCCGGCTCGCGGATCGCAAAGCTGTCGCTCGCCACGAACCGGACATTACAGGACCGTTCGGGGCAGCAACAGGAGCGCACCGATTGGCATCGGCTGACGTTCTTCGGCAAGCTGGCCGACCTCGTAGAGCAGTGGGTGCACAAGGGCAACCGAATTTATGTCGAGGGCCGCGTCGAGTATTCCCAGACCCACGACGACCAGGGCGGGACCCGCTACTGGACCGATATCGTGGTCAACGAGATGGTGATGCTCGGTAGTGGGGGAGGGACCGGAGGCGAAGGAGGTTACGGCACTCGGGGTGGGTCGCCTCGGAAGGCACCCGAGGGCCATGCTGGGGGCGAGTCTGCACCAGCTCCGCCGTTGAGCGAGCCTGACGACGATCTGCCTTTCTAGCGCTTCCCGCAGGGCGACCGGCGACCTTACACGCGTCCGCGTTGAGCGGGATGACGATCTTGCCGTCCTCACCGTCGATCGGCAGTAGCAGCCAGACCCCTCGACGCGAATGTGGTTCGCGGGCTGACGACAGTATTCGAGAACCTTCGGGGCGACCCCGATGTGCGTGGGGTCGTCCTGGCCGGTGCGGGCCATAGAGCACTCGTGGCAGGTGACGATCTCGCCGAGCTCGCACGCGTGGAGCCGATCACGGGCATGGAATCGAGCTGCCGTGGCGGGTTCTGCTGGCGTGTGTTGGACGTTGTCAGGTACCCGTCGTGGCGGTGGTCGGGGCTTCGCACTGGGCGGTGGCTGCGAAGTAGCTCTGTCTTGCCATCTCCGTATTGCGAGCGACAATGCGATCTTCGCCTCATCTGAGATCGGGCTTGCAGTGATCCCGGGCTAAGGCGGCACGGTTCGACTCGCGCGTTTGATCGGGCCGGGTCGGGCAGTCGAGACAGTACTTGCCGGCGACATCCTGTGGACAAAGACGCGCATGAGTAACGAGTTCGGTGAGTGCGCGGTTGTACTACGCTTGGAGCTTCTCGATCAGGAGAAAGTCGAGGGGCGTTGACACGACGGCCCGGAGAGGGCGGGCATCGGCGTCAATTCAAGTCCAATCTAACCCCCTCCTCGATCTCCTTTCTTCGGCCTGGAAGCTGAGGCGTGCCAAGGGGTTTACAGCCCCTCAGGAGCGATGGCATCCAAGTCTCAAAATAGCTAAATTCTCTTATGCCGACGCGGCCTTGTGAGGGGGACTCAGGGTGCGCCTAGTGCAGGTGGGGCTACGGCACTTCCGGAACTTGGCTATCCAGAACCTGGAGATCCCTCCGGAAGGGCTCGCGCTGATAGGGGAAAACGGGCAGGGGAAATCGAATTTCCTCGAAGCACTCTACTATCTGGAAGCCTTCCGATCCTTCCGGGGCGCGCCCGACGAGCAACTTGTGGCCGCTGGTGAACAGGCGTTCCGGGTGTCGACGGTGCTCGAAGGTGTGGGAAAACGCCGCGTGTCCGCCGCCTATCAGCCGCGCGGTAAGCGTAAGAAAGTCACCGTGGACGGTGCCGAGCCCGTGCGCCTGAGGGACGCGCTGGGCGCGATCGGGGCAGTAATTTTCTCACCGACGGATGTAGCGCTCGTGAGCGGCGGTCCCGCGGAGCGCCGACGGTACTTGGACATCGTTCTCTCGCTGAACGTGCCCGGCTACGTGCGCACACTACAGCGGTACCGACACGTGCTGAGACAGCGGAATGCGGTCCTAAAGGATGTCGGGCGAAGGGGCGGTGCGATCGCTGCGTTGATAGCCTCGGGGCGGCTTCGGCCGTGGGACGAGGGGCTGGCGCGCCTGGGCGCGCGCTTGGTGATCGAGCGCCGGGCTTGGGTCGAGGAGCACTGTGACGCGTTCCGGTCGCTCTACCAGGCCGTAGCGGCGGACGGCCACACCGCTAGACTGCGCTACGCGCCGGGGCTGCCGCTCGCCGACGCTTCTAAAACGGAGGACGTGGAAGCAGCATTCCGTGACGCGCTAGTCCGTACTGCGAAGGGAGACCGCGGGCCGGTCAGCACCGATGTGGGCCCCCACCGGGACGACCTCGACATGACATTCCGTGGGGTAGCGGGACAGCTCGCGGTCCGCGCGTTCGCATCCGGCGGTCAGCGTCGCACCGCGGCGCTCGCGCTCCGGCTGCTGGAGGCACGCACGGTCCGCGACCGTCGCGGGTGCTCACCGTTGATGTTGGTCGACGACGTGTTCGCCGAACTTGACGAGGGGCGAGCCGAGCGCGCCCTAGACCTGTTGGAGCACGAGGACACCGCTCAGGTAATCCTGACCGCACCTAGGGAGACCGATGTGCGCCTCAAGCGCGACGTGCTGCCGCAATGGCGCATCACGGCCGGCCGCATACAGGTGTGAGCATCCGCGCGGTCGCTTCCGCCGAGAGGCGGTTTGGGAGCCCCGCCGCCGGATGACCAGTTCCGGGAGGGCTGGTCCCGAACACGTAAAACCTGTTCTTCAGCGCGTTCTGGAAGCGAGCAACGTAGCCGAGCAGGTCCGGCGCCAAGTCGCACTCGAGGCGTGGCCCGAACTAGTGGGCAAGCAGATCGCTGCGGTGACGTGCGCACGGTCGCTATCAGGAGGCACGCTCTTCGTGGCAGTGCGGTCGAATGCCTGGCTGATGGAGCTTGAGTTGATGCGTGGCGAGATTATGAGACGATTGAACACCGGGCTCGGGAGAGCATCGCCCGAGTGCATCGTCTTCGTGCTGGGAACTACCGAACCCTGAGGCGGAGCATGGCGGAGAAGAGGGACGAAGAGCAGGCGAAACAAGAGCCAAACGCCGAATACACGGCTGGTCAGATCACTGTGCTCAAGGGCCTCGATGCCGTACGGAAGAGGCCCGGCATGTATATCGGATCGACATCCGGACGGGGCCTGCACCACCTTGTTTACGAGGTCGTGGACAACGCCATCGACGAAGCGATGGCAGGATTCTGCTCGGTTGTGCACGTTACCTTGCACGAGGGCAATGTCGTCACGGTGGAGGACGACGGTCGCGGGATCCCGGTCGACGTTCACCCAACTGAGAAGATACCCGGCGTCCAGTTGGCGATGACCGTGTTGCATGCCGGCGGCAAGTTCGACAAGAACACGTACAAGGTCTCTGGCGGCCTCCACGGTGTGGGCGTGAGCGTTGTCTGCGCTCTCTCGGAGTACTTGGACGTCGAGGTCCGCCGCGACGGTAAGGTCCACCATCAGCGCTACGAGCGCGGCGTTCCGGTGATGCCGCTCACGGTGACGGGCAAATCGCAGGGAACGGGCACTAGGGTGAAGTTCAAGCCCGATCCGCAGATTTTCACCGAACTCGCATTCAACGACGACATCCTTTCCGGCCGTTTGCGCGAGCTGGCCTTCCTAAACAAGGGCCTGACGATCGTTTTTTCGGACGAGCGTCATGAGCAGCAGGCTCAGGAGGTTTATCGTTACGATGGTGGCTTGGTCGAGTATGTCGCTTTTCTGTGCGGCAATCGCACGCCGCTGCACGACAAGCCCATCTCGTTCGAGGTGAGCCGGCCTGAGGCTGAGATCGAGCTCGCCATGCAGTACGACGACGGTTACGCGGAGAACACTCATACGTTCGTCAACAACATCAACACGCACGAGGGTGGCACGCATTTGACCGGATTCAAGGCCGCCCTCACGCGCACCATCAACGACTACGCACGCCGGGCAGGGCTTTTCAAGAAGGACGACTCGCTCTCCGGAGACGACGTGCGTGAGGGGCTCACGGCGGTATTGTCGGTTCGTGTCATGGAGCCTCAGTTCGAGGGGCAGACCAAGACGAAGCTCGGCAACAGCGAGGTGCGTGGCGCCGTCGAGGTGGCGGTAAACGAGCGCTTGGCCGCGTTCCTGGAGGAAAACCCGAAGTCCGCACGCGTCATCATCGACAAGTCCCTTCAGGCTGCAAGGGCTCGCGAGGCGGCTCGCAAAGCACGGGACCTAGCGCGGAAGAAGAGTGCACTCGAGGGTGGCGTGCTGCCGGGCAAGCTGGCCGACTGTTCGAACTCGGATCCCGCGATGTGCGAGCTCTACATCGTGGAAGGTGACTCGGCCGGTGGTAGCGCAAAACAGGGTCGTGATCGCTCCTACCAGGCCATCTTGCCGCTCAAGGGAAAGATCCTGAACGTCGAACGTGCGCGAATCGACAAGATTCTGTCGAACGACGAGATCCGCGCGATGATCACGGCGATCGGCACCGGAGTCAAGGAAGATTTCGATCTGGCGGAGGCCCGCTACCACAAGGTCATCGTCATGACAGACGCGGACGTCGACGGCGCGCATATCCGCACGCTCCTGCTCACGTTCTTCTTCCGGCAAATGCCGGAGTTGATCGAGGAGGGCTACATCTACATAGCCCAGCCCCCGCTGTATCGGATCGCCAAGGGCGGTAAGGAATTCTACGCGTACTCGGATGAGGAGCGGGAACAGGTTGTCAAACGGCTCAGCAACAGTAAGCTGGACGATGTCAGGGGCGTCAACATCCAGCGCTACAAGGGGCTCGGTGAAATGAATCCCGACCAGCTCTGGCGCACGACCATGGACCCAGAATATCGGACCGTGATGCGCGTGAGGATCGAGGACGCAGCCATTGCCTCGAAGCTTTTCGATGAACTGATGGGCGACGAGGTGGAGCCGCGGCGGCAGTTCATCGAGAAAAACGCCAAGTACGTCAGGAACTTGGATGTCTGATAGCGGGGCTCCTCCATGGAGCTCGCCGCCGAGCCCACGCGATGGCGGCTCCGGGCCGATCTGGGAGTAGCGCGAGGTGCTATTCGTGAAGTAAGGTAGCCCTTATACTTACCATAGCGGGGCCGGAGGGTGCCAGATACCTTCCGACCCCGTTGCCGTCCTAGCCTTGCGCAAATGTAGCTGCGGCCCGATCATGGGCGGTCATCGCAGCGGTGCACGCTGACGAAGTGTTCACTCGGGTCCTGCAGCGCGCCGACGGCTTCGGGGCTCAGGGAAGCGATTGGCGGCTTGAGCGCATACCATCGACTCACGGGCCATAGTGCTACAGCAGGCGCCTCACGATGTCCATTTGATATAACCGTTTAGCGATCACCATCACTCAGGAGGCAGGTCAATGACGCCTAAGGAATTCTTCGACTTCGCCGAGAGGCAAGGGGCCCGCATGGTGGATCTGAAGTTTGTGGATCTCCTCGGGAGCTGGCAGCACTGCTCGTTCCCGATTGAGACGTGGGACGTGGGTACGTTCGAGGACGGCGTCGGCTTCGACGGCTCGTCAATCCGCGGCTGGCAGGCGATCAACGTATCCGACATGCTGGCAGTTCCGGATGCCAGCACGACCGTCATGGATCCATTCTTCCGGGAGCCCACGGTGAGCGTCATCGCCAACATTGTGGATCCTGAGACGCGCGAGGACTACACCCGCGACCCACGGCATGTGGCCCGCAAGGCGACCGAATACCTAGCGGCATCCGGTATCGGAGATGTCTGCTATGTGGGGCCGGAACCGGAGTTCTTCATCTTCGACGAAGTCCGCTACGAGCAGAACCAACACAGAGGCTTCTACGAGATCGATTCCACCGAGGGTGCATGGAACACGGCCCGCTTCGAGGAACCGAACCTCGGCTACAAGCCAAGCTACAAGGGCGGATACTTCCCCGTGAGCCCGACCGATACGTACCACGATCTGCGTGGGGAGATGGTCTACGAGATGATGAAGATCGGAATCGTGGTGGAGGCGCACCATCACGAGGTCGGCACCGCCGGTCAGGCCGAGATCGACATGAAGTACGCGCCGCTACTCGAGATGTCCGACCAGTTCATGTGGTACAAGTACATCATCAAGAATGTGGCGAAGCGCGCCGGAAAGACCGTCACGTTCATGCCTAAGCCGGTCTTCGACGACAACGGGAGCGGCATGCACACTCACATGTCCATCTGGAAGGGGGGCGAACCGCTCTTCGCCGGTCAGGGATACGCCGGGCTATCGGACCTCGCGCTCCACGCCACGGGTGGACTGCTGAAGCATGCCCCGGCGGTGATGGCATTCGCCGCGCCGACCGCGAACTCCTATCACCGGTTGGTGCCGGGCTTCGAGGCGCCCGTCAACCTGGCGATGTCTAAGCGGAACCGCTCAGCATCTTGCCGGATTCCCATGTATTCGGACAATCCGAAAGCGAAGCGTGTGGAGTTCCGTTGCCCGGATCCAAGCTGCAACGGCTACCTGATGTTTTCGGCGATGCTCATGGCCATGATCGACGGAATCCAGAACGAGATCGATCCGGGCGAGCCGCTGGATCGGGACATCTACGATATGACGCCTCAAGAGCTTGCTATGACGAAGACGACACCGGCGTCACTTTGGGAGGCGCTCGACCATCTCAGGAAGGACCATGCGTTCCTGACCAAGGACGACGTGTTCACGGATGACCTGATCGAGACCTGGATCGACTACAAGATCGAAAATGAGCTAGAGCCCCTCAGGCTTCGACCGCATCCCTATGAGTACAGTCTCTACTACGATAACTGAGTGGATTCTATCAGGGTCCCGTTAGGGGCGTGGAAGGGGGGCAGGAAATCCGGGGGGTAGGGGGGCTGAACAGGCCCCTCTTCCCCCGCCCCGGTACAGGTCCCATATCCGGGGTTCTCTGCGAGTAGTCGTAGCGCAAGATGCCGTGGGCGAGGCTGACGAGGCCTTACGCTCTGGAATCGCCGCTGGCTGTTCTATGGCCCCGCTCGCCTGTGGATTCCCGGCCTTGCACCGGCAGCCACAACCGCTCTGGTTGTGGCTGGCGCAGTTGCCAAGGCGCGCTGTCGGGTGGCTGAGAGCTACACTCGCGCGCCGCCGCTTACTTCCGTATAGCGTCAGCTCCGGCGACTGCGGCGGCTCGCTTTGCCGACCAGCGGGCCGGCCAACGCACCCACGGTAAGGCCGATCAGCGCGAACACGAGAATCGGCTGGAGCACTTGCGCGAGTGCGACCTCGGCGCGGATGGCTTGGAGGACCGACCAGCCGCCCAACAGGAAGGCGCCGGCAACCGCTCCCCATACCGTGTCACGGAGCATCCGGCGGTCGAGCGACCGGTCGCTGTCGGGTTCTCGAAGGTTCACGGACCCACCCGCTCTTCCAGACCTTCACGTGTCCATAGAATCAAGCGGTCGTGCACTGGCTCGTTCGTGAGATGCTCCCACGCATCGGCGTACCAGCGGAGCTGCTCGCGATAGGTCAGGCGCCGCGCTGCGAAGTCCGGGTCCGTTCCCCGGTCGGTCTTGTAGTCGACCAGCACCCAACCCTCCGGTTCGCGGAACGCCAGATCCACGACGCCTTCCAGATAGGTGGGAGGCCTGCCCCCGACCGCCGCGCTCGTTTGCCGGTTGTTCAGTTCGATCTTGAGCGCGAACGGGACCTCCACAAGCATGCGTTCCGCAGCAATGGCGCGCTTCCACAGGTCGGACCCGTGCACGGTCTCGATCGCAGCGAGCAGGACGTCGAGCTCGGTGGGCTCGCCCGCGCGGGTGGGCCGATCAAGCTCGAGTAGTAGCGAGCGGCCGAGTGTCCGCAGCCGCTCTGCGCTCGCACCTCGTGCGGCCGCTTCGAGCAGGCCGTGGACAGCGCTTCCCCAGTCGTAGCCACCGGGACCGGTGGACACGGGGAGGAGCGCCGGAAGCGAATCCTCTTCGCCGCTGGTGGTGTGAGCGCCTTTCGTGAGCCCTACCACGGTGCGGAAGGCGTAACCGGCCTGCCGAGACCGTTCCCGTGCTTCGTCCGCGGTCGCAACCATCGCGGCAATCTGCTCGGCATCCACGTCGAGGTGCTCACGCACCGGTGCTGGTGAACGATTGATGTCGAGCGGCTCGGCGTGTTGCGCGAGCCACCCGGCGAGGGCGCCCCACGAAGATGCGTCCGCGTTCCTTGCCGTCTGACCGACCACGAGCTCATCGCCCGCGCGGGTTGCAGCGACGTAGAGAAGCCTGAGTTCTTCCGCCTTGAGAAACGCCAACTCACGCTGCGCCTTCTCCGCCCATCCCAACGGCCGGGCGACCGTACGGAACTCCCGGCCTTTCTTTTCGTCGACCACTAACCAGCCGCGTGCCCTTCCGTCAGCACTCCGCGCCACGTGCCGCTTCACCGTCTCTATTGGTCGCTCGTACGGTGCCGCGAGCACCACGACTCTGCCCTCGAGGCCCTTCGCCTTGTGCAGGTTCATCAACCGTACTACGGCGCGGCGGCCAGGCTCGAGCGGCGCCTCCGCCTCGTCCTCCGCGAGCGCCGCGTCGAGAGCCTCGAGTGCTCCGAGGAGTGACGTGTCACCCTTGCTTCCCGATACACGTACGGCGTCTAGCACGAAGCCCAGCGCGCCAGCGCGAATCGACCCGAGTTCTCCGGAGGCAGCGTAGGCCAGGAGCCCGAGATCGTCGGCGATGCGAGGGACCACCACATCAGCAGGCTCTTGCTGGGCGAGGCTGTACCATCTGCGCATGCGCGCCAGTGCGGCCTCGACCAAGTCGCCGGTGACGTCACTGTCTGCCCGACGCAGATCAAATCCCCGGCCTGCCTCGCGGTGAACGAGCAACTGCTCGTGGTCGAGGCCAAAGAAGAGACCGGTGAGCACAGCCACCGTGAGCGCGGAGTCGGAGGGATCGGTGAGCACACGCAGTAGGAGCCGGAGCTCCTCGACCTCTTGCTCCGAACCGATCCCGACGCCGGAGACTTGCACGGGGAGTCCGCGCGCCTCCAGGGCCCGGGCGAGCGAGGCGAGCGGCCTTTTCCGCCGCGTGAGAATCAGGAAGTCGCCGGCACCCCGTTCACCGCTCGCCACCCGATCGGCCACGAACTGGGCCAATGCGTCTGATTCCCAAGCCTCCTGCACGTGGCGAGCGCGGCTTTCATCGGGGACAGTGTACTGGAAGACACCTTCGCGCGGCGGCGGTTCGGCGCGCGGCTGCGGATCCAGTGACGCGAAGCATGCTTGAACCTCTTGGACCTCCGCTGGAAAACCATGAGGAGGCGCGAATATCTCGTTGACAAGCGACGCAATTGGTTGTCCGGAGCGGAAATTGGCGGTCAAAGTCAGAATGCGACCAAACGTCGCGAAACGCTCGCGCACGTGGGCGTACAGCGCAATGTCGGCTCGCCGGAATCGGTAGATGGACTGCTTGGGGTCACCCACGACGAACAGCGCGCCGGGTCGGGGAATCACGTGCATCCAGTGTTCTGTTCCGTCCGACGCCAGCAGGAACAGCACCTCCGCCTGGAGCGGGTCGGTGTCCTGGAATTCGTCCACTAGCAAATATTTCCAGCGTTTGGAGAGCTCGGCGCGCGCGACGCGATTCGTGCGAAGTAAGTGAGCCGCCATGTCGAGCAGGTCCTGAAAGTCCAGCCTGCCGTGTGCACGCCGATGGTCTTTCAAGGCGGACGTCGCGACTTGAGCGAAGCGCATGGCGGTCGGGTAGCGGTACCCCCACCACTGGTCGAGAACGCGCGCTCCAGGGGAATCCGGCTCCACTAGGAGCGCATTGAATCGGTCCCGCAGTTCTCTTGCTGCCAGTTTGCCGGCGGTATCGTCGGCCCATCTCGACTGCGTCAGGTCCCAGGATGTACAGAAGTCGGCGACGATTTCCAGGAAGCGGCGGTTGTCGTTCCAGCGGCTGTGGCTTCTGTGATAGAGTAGCGTGCGCACGCGCACCTGCATTTTGTCCCAGCCCGCTCTCGGCTCTTCACGAGGCATCCTTTGTTCGGCTTGGAGCAGTAGGGCCTCCAGATCGTTCCGTAGCGAGACTACCTCGACCGGATCGGGCGGCGGCGCGGGCTCGAGCGGGAACTCGACATCGGGGTAAGCGTTCAGCTCCTCGTAGAGGCTCCTCAGCTGTCTCGGGGTGAGACCGATCGCGTCGATCTCCGCCAACATCGGATCTCCCGCAGTCGCGAGTCGCTCGAGGTGCAGCGGCCAGAAGCGTGACGCGAGCGCGGTCGCTTCGGCTGCTGTCATCTCCGTGAATCCGGGATCTACGCCTGCATCGAGTGGCCGCTCACGAAGCAGTCGTGCGCAGAACGCGTGGATTGTTCCCACGAACGCTCTGTCCAGGTTCTGGAGTGCGCGCTCGAACCGGTTGCGCTCCTGGTCGCTTGCTGCGATGCGCGCACATTCCAGCTGCCCCTGGAAGCGCTTACGCAACTCGCCCGCTGCCTTTCGCGTAAACGTGACCGCCGCGATTTCGTGGACTGAAACGCCGTGCCGCACGAGAGCGAGCATGCGCTGCACAAGCTGTGTCGTCTTGCCTGACCCGGCACCAGCCTCTACCAGAAGATTCTCGTGTAGCGCGCCTTCGATCGCGTCGCGGGCGTCTTGGTCGGACAGCCGCCGACTCAGGTCTAAACTGAACTGCTCCGCTGGCGAGCCGGTCACGAATCGTTCCCCGCGCGATCGCGAAACTGGCGAACGAGCTGGAACTCGGCATACGCTGGGTCGTTCTGGCGCCGAGACGCTCGCTCTCGGAACGAAGACTCGATCTTTCCGTAGCTGTCGACTCGGACCCTGCAGGCGTCGCGGAAGTCGCAGAAGCGGCAGTCGGCAGCGTTTTCAGTCGGAACGAAATGTCCGCCCGACACGACGTCCAGCATGCGGTCGAGCAGAGTGAGACCGTCGCGCAGTTCCGTCCGACGAAAGCGCGAACGCTCGTTCTTGCCCTTCCGAGTCGGGAAGTGGTACTCCATGCGGTCCACTGGCCTGTTAAACAGCTGTTCGGCGGCCTCAGAGTAGAGCACGTGCTGAAGACGCCTGCCCGCGTTCCACACCGTGGTCGTGCTGAACTGGAAGGGAGAGCCGGTCTTGTAGTCGACTACGCGGAGGCTGCCCGAGGGCAGGCTGTCAACTCTGTCGATGGCCCCGCGCAGGCGAATCACGGCCCCGGAAGAGAGTGTTAGCTCGACGGCGGGCAACGCGGTGTCGTCGAACCCGAACCGCAGCTCGGTGGCTTCCCAATCTGGGAGGTCGGCACGGATCATGCCGACAAACAACGTCATATCTTCACGGAGTTCCTTGAGCTCATGTTCGTACACCGCGCGTGAGGGAGGCGGAACTTCAAGACGCATCCCGTCGACTAGCTCCTCCAGCGCGATCAGCGCGTGTTCGAGAAAGCGCTCGTCGTCCGGTGCGATTCGGTTGTGCCTCGCCTCGCGCAGGACTCGATCGTAGACGGTATGCAAGAGCGATCCCTTCTGAAGCGCATCCAGCCAGCGTTCAGGATCGCAGGAAGGGTCATCCGCTGGTCGGACACCGAGGACGTACCTGTAGTAGTACCTTAGCGGGCAGCTTCCCAAGGCCTCGAGGCCGCTCGAACTGAGTACGACCGTATCGTCCACGCGTGGATCGAGGCCAGGCCGAGGGGCAACGACACCGTGGTGGCGCCCGACGGTTTCGCCCGTCCGCTCGGCGTGCGCCTCCATTCCAGCAGCGAGCCATGGAAAACAGGCACGCAGGGCAGCTTCACCGTCCAAGATCCGCCCATGGCGGTACAGCGCGCCGAGCCAGACATCCTCACGGTCCAGCCTCCGAGTACTACGAGGAATCCGCGAGAGAGGATTTCCCAGCGCCCGCTCCATGTCGTCGAACCCAGCGTGTGGACGAGCCTCGACCTTCCGGTAGGCCTGAAGCATTAGAGAAGACGGGCCGAGCGTGCGTCCTTCGTAAGCCTCCCAGGCGGGGTAGCTGAGTGTGACCTGTCCGCGCAGCCGCGCCAGCAGCGCGGCCATGCGGAAGCGCCGCTCTTCAAGGAGCTTAGTAGACGTGGGCAAGCCTTGAGAGGACAGTCGGTCACGCTCGCCGTCCAACAAGACCGGGTTCTGTCTATCCGGTCCCGGAGTACGCGCCGAGTCCAGGCCGACGACGAACGTGACCGGGCGTCCGGTCCATCCGCCGTGCTCTACATCAGCTAGGTGCAGATGTCCCCCGGCCGACCCCCACGGAGCCCGGCCTTCCGAGCCTGGGGCCGGTACGCGAATAGCCAGGTGCTCCGTGAGCACGGCTACCGCGACCGCGAAGCTAGTGGGCCGGACAAGCGTGGCCGCCGCCCGGTCGAGGATGCGACGGAGTCGCTCAAGGGCGGTCTGATCCACCGGAGCCTCTGGGGACAGGTGGTCGAGGAATACGGCGAGCGCTCCGGCGAGCGCACTGGGGCTAACCGCGACCGGTGCGGTATCGATCTGGCGCGGAACGGGTGGGATCGCGCGTTCGATGGGCTCGATCAGAGCTCGTAGTGCGTCGAGCTCCCGCGCTTCGTGGGTATGACCGGTCCGTGCGTCGTCCGCGCTCTTGTGCTTGTGTGCTTGCCGGGACGTGGCGGCGGCGTGCGTCCGGGCGCCCTCGATGACAGCCAGGTAGCGCTCGCGGCCCCAACCGATGCGCAACCGGCGGAGTCTCCGCGCCAGCTTGGCGCCATCGATGTCCCGGAACTCCGGCGGCGGTACCAGATCGCCTGACTCAAGCAGACGTCGCAACTCGTGTTCCGGGAAGTCTTCCTGTATCCAGCGCAACCATGCGGACACCCCACGACCGACCCGCGTCCGCTCCACAGGAAGCCCGACAGCGAATGTGACCGGCACGCCCAAACGAACGGCCAGGCTGTGCAGCGCCGGCCCGTAAGTCGAGGTGTCGGGCGTCACGACTTCGACATCGTCCCAACGAATGCCGCCGGCGGCTACACGGCGCAACACCTCGCGGAGCTCTTCGGTGATTCCTGCGGCACGGAAAAGGGCAACATCGGCCGTTTCAGCGACCGACCGGCAGACCGAGTCGTACACGGCGCCGAGCAGCCCAGGCTGTGAATCGGTGGATTCCCAGAGTACACCCTCTGGTGCCGGGAGTCCGCGCACGGGGTCGTGCGGTAACCTACGTGCGCCGCGTCTCTCAAGCGTGGCTAGGAATTTCCCGGCGAGCCCGCGAGCGCCAAGCCCCGGGACCAGCAGGACGACATCAGCTCCGAACGAAGCTCCGTCACGGACCGCCTGCTCGGCGCGTGCCAGCACGTGCGCTGTGTCAAGGACCCGCTCGGTCGTGAGCCGCCGCTCGAAGCGCGACAGCACGGTTGCGAGGAGTCTACGCTTCGTCTGGTCCCCGAAACCAGCGGAAGTGAGCCGCTCCGCCTCAACCCCGGCTAGGCGTAGTGCGCTGATCGCTTCACGCATAGCGGCGCGAAACCCTACTCCCTCGGTCAGTTCCTTGAGGTGATCCGAACTCCGGGTCACGCTCAAAGCGTCGTCCAGCAATTCGTCTATCAGCGCCTGCTCGGCGAACTCGTCCAACAGCGTGAAGCCCTGTTCGACGAGTTCCGCGCCCACCAATTCGAGTGCCAAGGGCTTAACGGTGGTGACCTCAAGCCCCAGCCACTTGTCGCGATGACGTGCCAGGCTGCGGAGGATCTCGCGCCCCTCCCCACGCGTGGGGGCGACCAGGAGGAGGCGTGCGCCGAGTGGGACCTGGTCCACCTCCTTGGCCAGTGCCTCCAACAGGACGCAGGGTCGCGTTAGTCGGTTCGCCACGCCCGTGCCGCGACATGCCATGGAGATAACCCAGCGCCCTCCGATCCGTCGCCTGGTGAGGCCGGTCTACTTGCAGGCCGTCCGTGGTCACAGCGTCGATGCCGACGATCAACTCGTGCCACTGGTAGTCACCTACCGCAATTCAGTCCGCGAGCGCTGGCAGCCTGGGGGGCGGCCAAGGCCGTGTCCAGTGAAATAGTACGCATCCTCATGCACTCTCACCTCGATGACCGGTGCCATGAGGCAGGTCCAGAAGTGGCGGCCGACGAAGAAATGCCTCTACTTCTTCGTGCTCTCCGTCGGGCGAGGCCCGATCCGCAGCGACATTGCTCACCTCGCGAACTCGGGTATACGTGCGGTTCAGCGACCGTCACCGGCTGCTAACCTCCCGAGCTCCGAGGTGGCACCCGACAGGGCGGGTACGGCTCCGGCTCCCCCTCCTGGCTGATCCGAGGCTCGCGCTCGCGAGGAAGCCGGGCGGGCTCTTCCGAAGCGAGGTATGCAAGCATCGCCGCAAGGGTGGCGTTGTTCTTGAGATCATCCAGGATGACTTTGTCGTACGTGTCCAGGTTTGTGTGCCATGTGTACTGGCGGTAGTCGGGATAGTTCGACTGAAGACGCACGACCGGAGCACCACGACACGTGAATGAGGTGTGGTCGCTTCCGCCTTCTCGCTGTGGACTCGTGAACGCGATCGTGTCCGAGATTTTGCCCGGGATCCGCCGCAGCCAGCGCTCGACCATGGGCTGTGCTTCTTCGAACCCCTGCATGCGGATGGCCTCGACCCGCCACGTACCATTGTCGTGGTTGAACCCGACGTGAATGTTATCCACAACCTGTGGGTGGTCGGCGGCAAAAGCGCCTGAGCCGATAAGCCCCTGTTCCTCGCCACCCCAGTGTCCCACCAATATGGTACGCCGAGGACTCGGGTACGTCGCCTTCAGGATGCGCATGGCTTCCATCATCATGACTGTCGCCGTGCCGTTGTCGGTGGCCCCCGATGCACCGTCCCACGAATCCAAATGGGCCGATAGCAAGATGTACTCGTTCGGCAGCTCACCGCCGCGCATCTCCGCGATCGTGTTGTAGGAGGGAACCTCTCCGAGAGCTTCGGCATCGGCGTCGAGGCGCACCCGTGGCTGCTGCCCGTTCTCTGCCAGCCGGTTAAGTAGGCCGTTGTCTTCGCAGCTCACGTCGAGCATCGGCACTTCCCGGGTCGCGGCACTGTGGATCCTGCTGACCCCCCATCCCTGCGACCACGAGGAACTCAGCACTGCAGCTATGCCGGCCTCGTCGAACCGCGTACCCAGACCTCCGCCCGAGCGGGCAAGACGCTGGCCCCACACGGCCTGAATACTGTCGCGCTGAGCCTGGATGCGCCGCACGGTTTCCGGTCGCGAATGCGCGATCAGGTTCTCAAGTGGGCGACACGAGGTCTCGGGGGGAGTGAGCAGGATGACCTTACCGCGGGCCTCGGCAAGCCACGCGTCGTACGCGGCCTGCTCAGGCAGATCTGGGAATGCGACGACTTCTCCGACAACCGGACCATCCGTGCCTGGGCTGTAGGCCATTAGCGTGGCATCCAGGTCACGACGACGCGGCGCGATCAGCTCTAGCTGCGTGGCTCCGCGCCGCCACCCATTCCACGTCCCGTACTGCTCGCGCCGCGCGTCGATATCCCACGCGGAATACTGAGCGAGCGCCCAGTCGACCGCATTGGCGTAGCCGGAGGTTCCCGTCAGTCGAGGCCCGATCGAGTCCATGAGTGCCTGAGCGAGCCGGGCCGCCTGAGAACGCTCGGTCATACCCTCATCCCACATCGCGCGCAGCACTCGATCGTCGGTCGGCGCGTCCTGCGCGGGTGCGGGTCGAACGACGGTCAGAGCGAGAACGAGCGACAGAGCGACCCTGTTCACGAGAACCTCCGGACGGGTGGCGTAGGGTAGCGAAAGAGACAGCCTATCTTACTTCTTCCCGAGCCCGCGCGGCTACGCAGGCAGGTACGCTTCTTCTCATGTGTGCCGCGAAGGTCAGGAACAACTCCGATATCCGGTCGGGAGCAAGCCGGACGCGAACGGGAATGGTCGGGGTGCGGTTGGGCAGGTACGGGTGGGTGTGGCTGCCTCTCTACAAGTGGGCGCCTCGCGCGGCTTTCATGGCACAGAGGTGACTAGGAAAGGGTCCGAGACGGCGAGCGGGGAGCCGTTCTCCTCGGCGACAGAGAAGTAGTAGGTGCCGGCTATATCGGTAGCGGGCACGGGTTGCTAGGTGCCACTCAACGGAGGATGTAAGTCAGCGCTACGTGCTACCCAGTTGGGCCCAGAGGTCGGCTTTCATCCGGAAAATCTCCATACGCTCGCCGTCATGCCTCTGCGCAGCGGCCTGAGCCAGCCCGTAGAAGGCCCAGGCGTAATAGTTGGGGATGCCGATAGTCGAGTGGTCTGGCCAGTGATCCCAACCAGGCAGGTCGGAGCGATGGACAAAGACTTGTTCCAACAGCAGCTCTGTGCGAGCGACGTCGATTGCGGGACCGATGATCGGACGAAGCGGGGTGTCGCCGATGCGAACCACACCGCCAAGTGACGTTCCAGGATCTGCGTTGACGAAGCGATGGGCGAGACCCTGCCTCACCAAGTACGGCTGCACGCCGAGTTCGATCGCGGCGTTGCCACTCGAAGCGAAATAGATTGGCCGGACGTCGACCGATTGCGTCAGAATCGTGAGCGCGAACTGGTGCCAGGGGAACAAATAGATACCGCCCGGGATCGTCGCCTGGACGTTCCCGATCTGTAAGGCGCCGGGCTGCTGTATCGGGATGTAGCTTGCTGCAACCTGGTCGATCGTCGTGTCGTCGAGGTCGAGGATGGGACGGTCGGGTCTTCGCACCGGTTCATTCAGAGGAATCGCGACCCTTCGGAACTCGACTTGGTCAGGCTCGTGTGTATAGACTGCGGCCACGCTCTCGTCGTAGGCCCGCTGGCACACGATCCGGGTAGGGTCGTCCTCGGCAGACTCACCGGGCTCGCAAGGCGACGTGACGTCACGCAGCTGCTTCGTGTACCACGCCGTGTTCAAGTAAGACGTTACGATCACGGTCACGTCGCGCCGCACGCCCTCCACCTCCTGTACGTACCAAAGTGGGAACGTGTCATTATCGCCGTTGGTGAACAGGATTCCATACGGCTCGACGCTCATGAGGAGGTTGTACGCCCAGTCGCGCGCGGACCAGTCATAGCTCCTGGTGGCCCAACTCCAGTTGAGCCCGAGCGGTACAAACGCCAGCATGAGCACTGGCGCGGCGCGTCGGATGCTGCCCGCGCGCCTTCCGAGCTCCTGCCAGACTGCGGTGACGCCGATCCCCGACCACAGGCCCCACAAGGAGAAGCTGACGATGAAGAAATAGTCCCGTTCGCGTACCTCGTGGCCCTCCAGCCCGATGTTCTGCGGCGCCGGGATCGTGTAGCCATACTTGAAGTTGAGATATGAGACCAGTCCCAACGACAGCGTGCTGAAGAGTGTCAGGACAAAGAAAAAGCTCGGCCGGTCGCGTTTCATGTGCTCGATGGCACCCCAGATCCCCAGGCCGGTGAAGAGCATAGTGAAGGGAAGTCGAACGGGAGCGAGCAACGTTTGTGTGCCGGCGAGCGATCGTGACCACTGCCAGTCGAAGTACTGGAGGTAGTTGAGGAGCTGGTAGTGAAGCGGTGCCTGACGTGCGATTGTGCCCGCGCCGGGGCGGCCGGGATCCGTGTACTGCCCGCGCGCGATGGCATCTGAGAGCGCAACACATCCGGCTTTTCCCCAGCTAATGACGCTTGCCATCGCCGATGTGAGGCTCGCGCACGCTGGATCTGCCTCGTTGATCAGGGGGTCGAGCGCAGCTCGGATGGGCAGGAACATCTGCACGGAGAGGCCCAGCGCCAGGGCCACCGCCCCGGCGACGTAGAGTCGCCAGCTGAGCAGCGTCCTAGGCTCGACAAGCAGCACGAACACGAGCATGGCCGGGGCCGCAAGGAACGCCATGAGGTGGTTCCCCACGCTAAGCGCGAGGATGAAGATCATCAGGACGAGTAGTTTGTCGTCCTTGCCTTTCGCGAGGTTTTCCTGCCACCGGAAAAGCAGCCACGAGAGCAGCGCGACGGTGGCGAGCGAGACTGTGTAGACTTTCTCGTTCACGTTCGATTGGTTCCAGACCGTGAACGCGGAAGCGCTCAGCACGACTGCTGCGAACGCGCCGCCGAGCCGGACCTTGCGGTCGCCGGTGAAGTGGCACAGCACGTGATGTACCAGCAAGAACCAGAGCCCATGCGCCGCAGCACTCATGAGTGCGCTGAAGAGATTGATGCGCGCTGCAACGGAAAGGCCGAGCGGGGCAAGCAGCAGTTCCCAGGTCCGCGCGAGTAGGATGAACGTTGGATTTCCCGGCGGGTGGGGGATGCCGAGGATGTGCGCCGTGGCGATATACTCGCTGGTGTCCCAAAACTGCGTCGTGGGCGCGAGCGTGAGGGCGTACAGGACGAAGATCAACCCTCCGGCGCCGAACGCCCACCGATAGGGAGGGTGGGTCCTGCCCGTGAGCGAGGCTTCGGCTGGGTCGTCGGTGGCGATGGGCATCCGCAAAGAAGATAGGGGTAGGGAACAAGCCAATGTACCTCCCGGCCCGTGCGTTCGCAGTTGACTTCGTCCCACCGCGCGGGGACATTCGTGCGCTTCTCCCTGCCCAAATCGATGACCTATGCAGCTTTACCCGTCGTTCGAGGGTTTCCGGAAGCTCGCTGCAAGCGTGCGCACCGACGTTGGCGACACGGCTGCCTCCGCGGTGGCCCAGCACGGGGCCGAGACGGCGCCGCCGACTGGGGGCGTCGTCCCAGTCTGGCGGGAGTTCCTTTTCGATGTAGACACTGCGGTCACGGCGTACGCCAAGCTTGCCGAGTCGCCCTTCGGCTTCCTCCTCGAGTCGGTCGTGGGTGGCGAGCAATGGGCCCGCTACTCTTTCCTCGGTACACGCCCTTCGGGGGCGTGGCGACTGAGCGGCGGCAAGGTGTCCTGGTGGGTGCCCGAGAAGGGCTGGCAGGACATTCGAGCCAGCGATCCGCTTGCCAGTCTCGATGCACACCTAAGGTCGCGTCGCCCGGTGAACGTACCCGGTCTGCCCCGCCTGTGGGGCGGGGCAGTCGGCTATTTTGCCTACGACGTCGTGCGCACAATCGAACGCTTACCCGACGCGCCTGCAGACGACCTAGGCTTACCCGACGGGCTATTCCTGTTCACCGATGTTGTGCTGGCAATCGACAACCTGCGCGGCCGAGCCATGGCGATCGCGGCTGTCCCGACTGATGTGGGGATGGGCGAGGGGGACCTGCGGCGCGCGTATGACGATGCTGCGGACCGCACGGCGGCGCTGATCACCCGTCTCCAGGAGGAGCCAGCTCCCGCACCACTCGAGCTCGAGCCGGAGCCGGAGTCGGATCCGGCCTTCACCTCGAGCAGCACCCGCGAGCAGTTCGAGGAAGGAGTCGAGCGCATTCGTGACTACATCCGTGCGGGCGACGCCTTCCAGGTCGTTCTCTCGCAGCGCCTTGGGATGGACCTGCGCGGGAGCCCCTTCGACCTGTACCGTGCGCTCCGCTCGCTTAATCCTTCACCTTACCTCTACTTCCTTGAGCTCGACGGGCTCACGCTAGTGGGTTCGTCACCCGAAGTTCTGGTGCGTCTCGAAGACGGCGTCGTTACGGTGCGACCGATCGCCGGCACGCGGAGGCGCGGCGCGCACCCGGAGGAGGACCGCGCACTCGCCGCCGATCTGATGGGCGACGAGAAGGAACTCGCCGAGCACCGCATGCTCGTGGATCTGGGCCGCAACGATGTCGGGCGGGTAGCGGAGTATGGCAGCGTACGTGTCCCGGACCTCATGGTTGTGGAGCGTTACTCGCATGTGATGCACTTGGTCAGTCAGGTCGAGGGCAGGCTGCGGCAGGGGCTGTCGGCCGTCGATACGTTCCGTGCCTGCTTCCCGGCGGGTACGGTCTCCGGGGCACCCAAGATCCGCGCGATGGAGATCATCGATGAGTTGGAGCCGGTCAAACGAGGTGTGTACGCCGGCGCTGTCGGCCACTTCGGCTGGGGAGGCATGAGCATGGACGCCGCGATCACCATCCGAACGGTCGCGGTGGCCGAAGGACGCGCCTACGTCCAAGCCGGCGCAGGCATCGTGCTCGACTCGGATCCAGCGTCCGAATACGAAGAGTCGCTCAGCAAGGCACGCGCGCTGTTGCGTGCGGCCGCAATGGTGCGTCGCTGACTAGCGTTTGCATACCTTCCCTATCCACGCTAGGCCACTACGGATCCTCACCTCCGCCCAGTCGAGGGTGCGTGCGGCCGGGAGCGAGACCTCGGCTAACAGCGCGCCGGCGAGTGCGAAGAACAAGACGGCCGGTCCGGGAATGAAGACGAGCACGACGCCTACCAGGATGAGCCCGCTCGCCACAAGGTAGCGCCTCGAGTTCCCGCTCCGGTCCGCTTCTTGCTGACGCCGCTCGTAGTGGCGGCGGAAGCGCTGGCCGGGCGGGTCGCTCCTGAGCGCATCCCAGCTGCGGCGTACCTTTCCCCTCACGCAGTTCTCCGGCACGGGGGGCAGGCTGGACCGTGCACCGACCAAGGGCGGGACCCGAGGCGGATGCTCAGGGTGTACCGAGCTCTTGGTAGAGGCGTACGAGCGCAACAATACCCCGTTCAAAGTTGGCGAGCGGGAGCCACTCGTCAGGCGCGTGCATGTTGGCACCTGGCAGCGCGAAGCCTACCAGCAGAGCGGGTGCATTGAGGATGCGCTCGAATTCCACGACGATCGGGATCGATCCACCTTCGCCTTGAAGCACGGGACGCGTGCCGAATGCTTCGTCGAGTGCGGTGGAAGCGGCTTCCAGGAAGCGCCCCCCTAGCTCGGCCTTCCATGGGAGCCCGCCGTGGAGCTGAATGAGCTCGGTGTCGACACCCGGAGGTGTGACTTTCGCGAGGTGGACCTCGAACAGTTCCCTGATCCGATCGGGTGTCTGATCGGGGACCAGACGGAAGCTGAGCTTCGTCATCGCCTTGGCCGGCAATACCGTCTTGGCGCCCTCACCCGTGTAGCCCGCCAACAGTCCGTTGACCTCGCATGTGGGCCGGATCCAAAGCCGCTCAAGGACCGACCAGCCCGGCTCGCCCGTCAGAGCGGCCGCCCCGACCTCGTCGCGGAACTTCTCCTCGTCAAAGGGAAGGCCCCGTATCCGCTCGCGGGTTCTCTCGTCCCACTCGACCACGTCATCGTAGAAGCCCTCTATCGCGATACGTCCGTCGGCGCAGTGGAGGCTTGCGAGCACGCGCGCCAGCGCCGTGGCGGGATTCGGGACCGCGCCTCCGTAGGCACCTGAGTGCAAATCGGTTTTCGCTGTGCTTACGCGCAGCTCGAAATAGGCCAGACCTCTGAGCGAGAAGAGCAGTGAGGGTAGATTCTCGGCAAACATAGTGGAGTCGCTGATCACGACTACGTCTGCCCGGAGGCGATCCCGGTGTTGTTCGACGAACGGCACAAGCGAGGGCGATCCGATCTCCTCTTCCCCTTCAGCGAGTACGACCACGTTCACGGGAAGCAAACTGCCCTCGGCGAGCGCAGCTTCGAGCGCCTTCACATGCATGAACAGCTGACCCTTGTCGTCCGCGGAGCCACGGGCGAACACCTTGCCCTCACGAATCTCCGGCTCGAACGGCGGCGAGGTCCACTCCTCGAACGGCTCGGCCGGCTGCACGTCGTAGTGGCCGTAGACGAGCACCGTGGGTGCATCCGATCCAGCCTCCCGCCACTCACCGAGCACGACCGGGTGACGGGCTGTCTGAAGGATCTCGACGGCGAGTCCGGCTCGGCGAAGCTGGTCTGCCAGCCATTCCGCGGCGTGCCGCGTGTCGGCGTCATGCTCACTCTTGGCGCTAACCGAGGGGATACGCAGGAACTCGAACAGCTCCTCGCGGAAGCGGGACGACTCACGGGCTGCGTAGGTCAGGGCGTCGCTCATGGGACTCTTGGGTATTGTGCCCGCCCAACCGTGTCGTGCTGCGAAGGTTTGCCCAGTGCAGCCGGCGGGAGGAGGAAGTACCGGTGCGCTTCAGAACAGTTGTGAGAGATCCTCGTCGAGCGGCTCCGCCAACCCGCTGTAAACGCGCCCAGGGACGCGTGTGTAATCGGTGGCCACGTAATAGACCGGCTCGTCGCCCTGGCTCGACCGGTACAACTCGAGGCGATCAACCGGAAAGCCGTCCTCGTCCGAATACTCGATGCTGGCCAAGAAGTCCAGGTCGTCGAGGTTCAAGTTCGGGACATAGTTCATCACCGAAAGCCTTTCCACGCGCTCCATGAACGTGGCAAACGTCTGGTTAGGGCGTCCGGGTTCTTCAGGGAGGTCCCACGTGGCGGAGTTGGCGGTTGCGCCCGCCACCCTCCGTATCGTGCGCTTATCGCCATTCGTGCGCACGGTCACGTGAGCGACACGCTCAAGGATCGGTGGTGGATGGACAGCGCGCTCGACGAGGACGCCTTCCGCACTATGGAGGCTGCTCACCATCCTCGCTGGGAGGATATACGCACGTCCGCTCTCGGGATCTTGAACGTAGCGGTCGCCGCTGGCGAACACGATGCCGCCCACACGTAGGATGTGCGCGTCGTCGCCCAACTCGATCCTCAAGGTCGCTGTGTTCTCGATGAGCCCGAACTCTTCCTGGCTCTGAGTATCGATGGCGCCCAGACCGCGGATCGCACGTGGGGCGGCGTACGCCTCGATCAAATCGTGTGCTTGGTCGTCCCCGGGAAACTCGATCACGCTGTCGGGTGCGGCCGTCGTCGTGTCACGGTCAATCGTAACGCTTACCCAGACGAATGCCCCCGTGTCGTCCTCTCGGCGCTCCACCGAGACCCTTCGGCCGCTCGTCTGGTAGACGATCCGGGTGAGGTCCTCCGGCTCCCGGTCCCAGAGCGATACGGTACCGGGGCTGGAGGTGGCGTCGTCCTCGCGCGACCACGTCTGATATGCCACCGCGAGCGCGGCCAGCAGGACCAAGGCGTGGGTAACAACGATCCTCACGTCTGCGACCTCCTTCGCCGACGGTAGACGCCGAGCATTCCACCCAGCAGGACGAACATCGGAGCGCCTAGTATGATCGAATAGAACCAGATCACGTTCTCCTGTTGCGTGTGGACGATAGGCACATCCTCCTCCGTCTCGGTCGGCCCTGAGATCTCCTCCTCGCGCGCGAGCCATCGCACGCCGTCGGCCACGAGCGCAGCGTTAGTACCGAGACTCGTGAGTACCGCGTCGGTGAACGGCGACGTGCTGGCGTACACGAGCGCGCGCCCTGGGGAGGCGGGCTCCGAGGCGTCACCGATAGGAGGGTCAGCCCCGTCGCTGTCCGGGCCTGCCTCCCCGGCGGTGTCCGCCGTGGCCCCAGGAGGCGTCATCGACGCTTCAACTGCCGCGACCAGCGGATAGGAGTCGCGCGTCTCGGTGTCTTCGTCGAACCGGAAGTCGGGCGTCGCATCGGCGAAGGTGCCCGGCAGCGCCCGCACCACGAAGATTGGCTCCGGACCCGCGTCGGTCGCCTCCAGGTAGCCGGGGCCCACGAACAGCACGCCGGCGCTGGGCCCGGCCCGCGCGAGCGTGGTCACGGCCTCGTGCGAGGAGAATCGGTTGGTGATGATGAAGCGGCGGTCCGACGCGTCACCTCGCTGACGCAGGTGCTGCTCGTCGTTGGCGAGCGGTACGCCTACGTAGCGCACGCCCAGCGCCGCTTCGAGCGACTCCATCGCGAAACCTCTGTTCGGGTCCAGGGCGATGAGCAGCCCCCCGCCGCTCTCGACGTAGCGGACGAGGGCCTCCATTTCCTCGTCGAGGAACGGGCGCTGCGGTCCAAGCACCGCAACCGCGGCAGCATCTTCGGGCACTCTGTTGCCCAGCCCCCTTACCAACCCTAGGTCGATGGCCTCGTACCCAAGGAGAGACATCATATCCCGAAACGCGTTTATGCTCCCGAGCGGTCTCGTTCCCACGGCTTCGATCGTGTCGTTCAGCTCGCCGTGTCCGGTCGTGAGGTAGACTATGCGCCGGTTGCGCAGGATCGGCATCAGCGCCCGCTGGAATTCCCGGTCGAGCGCGCGCAGAAGCGTGCGTGCATCGGCCATCGAGTTGCCCGGTTCGAGGCGCCCTCTCCGGTTGGGGCCGAGCAGGACGATCGTGCCGTCGTACGCGATCCGGTGCTCGCGGGCTAGGCTAGGTGACGTGAGCCGATCGTGCTCTTCAATACGGATCTGCCCAGTCACGTCGGCGAGAGCCCGGAAGTAGCGCAACACTTCGTCCTTCACCGGGCTCACGTCAGGGAAGAAGAGGAGGACCCGCAACGGCGCCTCCAAGCTGGCCACCATGGCTTCGGTGCCGGGACCTGGAGTGGCTGTCTTGAAATAGCTGAGGTCTAGAGTCTTGTCCCGCGCCGAAACGACATATCCCAGTACGAACAAGGCCGCCCCGGCCAGTGCCACCACGAGCCCTGCCCTAGCCGTCTCCAGGGTACGGAACGCCTCTACCGCTTCCAGACTGCCGCGCGCGCTACGATGGCGCCCAAGCGTCAGTTGTGCACCTAGCGCAGGCAGGAGCGAGACCGCGAGGAGCGTGATCCAGAGCACTTGGCACACTACGCGGAAGCGGCTGCGCGCTTCTTCGTCGGCGAACGTGAGCCCCAGCCAGCGCATCCCGTCCTCGCTGGAGACCAGGTAACCGGCCAATGCCAGCGCCACACCCACATAAGCGGCTGACATCCATCCTTGGACGCGCCGGGCATCGCCCGCGGCGGCATGCCATGCGCGGGCGCGCCACGCAGTGCAGGCCAGGACGACAAGTACGCCGGTGCCCGAGAACAGGGCCCGGGCGTACCCGAAGCCAGCGAGCACTCGCTCGCCCACGAACAGAGACACAAGGGCGGCAGCCAGTGCCCAGCCCAGCCACCATAGAGTTGTGCGTGCCATCATTGCCACCGGCGCGTCTGCAGGGTCTTGGTCGCCAGCAGCAAGAAAAAATAGGTGACCGAGAGGTAATAGACGACGTCGCGCAGGTGGAGCACGCCCGTCTGGAAGTCGTTGAAATGGCGACCGTGCAGACCCAGACCCGCGAAGACACGTGATAGCGGCGGATCAACGACGAAGGAAAGCGGCCAGAAAAGAAACATCGTGCCCACGAGCACGCCCCCGGCCACGGCCGCACTCAGCGTGTTTCGGGTCAGCGCGGACGCGAAGATGCCGATGGCAAGTACGGCCGAGCCGAGCAGCACGAGCCCGAGGTAGCCGACAGCAACGTGACCCCACGATACGCGACCGTTGACGAGAATGAGCAGGGGCATGTAGAGCGTCGCGAGCGCGAGCACGGTCAAGAACACCGCAGCTCCGAAGAATTTGCCGAGCACGATCTGGTGCTCGTGCACGGGCGCCGTGACAAGGAGAACCATGCTGCCGGTCTGCCGCTCATCGGTGAAGAGTCTCACCGAGAGCGCTACCGCGGCCACTGCGATGAGCCCGCTCGTGTTATAAAAGAAACGCGCGAGCACGTCGGCGGACAAACGTTCACCTGCCGACGGGCCGAGTGCTTCGGCGTAGAACAGCACACCCGCCAACAGGAGCAGTGCCGCCGCGACGACGTAGCCGCGCGGCGACTTCAGGTACGCCGCGAGTTCACGCTGCAGAATGACTTTGACGGCGTGTCCGCTCCGTACCATGGACCAGTCCTAGGAATATGCTTTCCAGCTTCCGGCGACTCCGCACGAGCCGCAGCATGTCCCATCCATCCTCCACGAGCAACCGGCAAATCTCGGCTCTGCAGTCGTCGGAGCACTCGACAACGAGTACAGGGCCCTCGCCGTTGCCATCCCGCTCGTCCACAGTGACGTTGCGCACCGCCTCGATCGAGCGCAGCCGCTGGACTGCGGGCGCGAGGTCGTTCGCCGCAGCCCGCAGGGCGACCTCCACCTGTTGCGTGTCGAGCCAGTGGGAGGCCAGCTCGGTTTCACTGCCCGAAGCGATAACCTCACCTGCGTCAAGCACAAACAGCCGGTCGCAGGTTTCGCTGATCTCAGGCAGGTTATGGCTCGAGAGCAGGATGGTATGGCGTCCCTCTAGGGTGTGGAGCAGGCTACGCATCTCGACGATTTGCGCGGGATCTAGGTCGTGCGCAGGCTCGTCGAGGACGAGCAGCTCAGGTTCGTGGATGATCGCCTGCGCGAAGCCCACGCGTTGGCGGAATCCTTGCGAGAGAGTGCGCGTTAACTCCTCCCGTACGGGTCCGAGTCCCACTAGCGCCTCGACCTCTTCCAACCGCCCTTGGAGAGTCGCGCCGTCCATTCCGCGCACCATGCCGGCAAAGCGCAGATAGTCGCGTACGGTCATGTCGGGATACAACGGAGGAAACTCGGGCAGGAAACCGACCAGCTTGCGCACCGCCAGAGGTTCGCGCATCGCATCTGTGCCGCCTACTTCGAGGGTGCCCCCCGAAGGACGCAACTCCCCAGCCAAGATGCGCAGCAGCGTCGTTTTTCCGGCGCCGTTGAGTCCCAGAAAGCCTACCGTCTCACCACGGGCAATCTCGAACGAAACCGGCCCGAGCGCACGCTTGCCGCCGAACCACTTTTGGACGCCAAATGCTCTGATCATGCAACCTTGAACGGTACTTCCCGGCAGTGCGTGGTCAAGAGGTCATCGGCTCAGACGCCCCGACGGGCGGGACAGTTATCCCGGCCGCTAGATGAGGGTACGGATTCCCCAGCGGTAGAGCCACGACACGAAAGTTGCGAACGTAAACGCCCCGATCATTCCCCCGGCGCTCAGGGCACGCGGATCGAAGAATTCGAATATCCCCACACCGAGCATTCCCCCGATCACCGCTCCGAATGCACCGAGTACAGCGAGCACAGGAGCGTGGCCCGCGGTTTCCTCGGGGCGACTGATCAGGGCCTTCATGGCGAGGCCGATCAGCGCCCCCGATACGATCCAGATTCCGATTCCGATCCAGTTTTGCATGTTTGCGTGCGGCTAGAGTGCGGTCACAAAGAATGCAAGAATCTTAGGGATGGCGACAAACAGAAACCAGCGCAATCGTTCTTGCACGGACGACAACCTGCTCTCGCTTGCTCGGGAGTGTCGAGGGGTGCGATCCCTTCGTGGCTTCGTCGTAGTGTCGTGGAACATGACACTGAGGCTCGTCGCGGGGCCACGCTAATCCCGCCCCATGCGGCGTTTGAGGTCCGAGAGACGTTCGTCCAAGTCCATGTGCGGGGGTTCGGGGTGAGCCCAAGGGTCCACACGCAGGTCCGCGTACTCCCGCTCGACACCGTCTTCAGGCTCCTCAATCGTCCCGGCACGGGAATGGTGCCCGGCGTCGTCCATGGCACCCGCCGTCCGGTCTAGTTCCTCAAGTAGCTCCTCCGCGGCCCACACGCTCCCTTCGTTGCCATCGCCTCGGGCGGCCGCCAGAGCGTCACGCCTGTCCTGGACGTCGCCCAAGCGGGTGAGCATCTCCGCGATCTCGGCCGCCCGCATTGAGTGTTCTTCTTCGATCACCGCGATCTTGCGCTCCAGCACGTCGTGGCGCCGCGCATGGCGCCGGGCGTAATCTGCGGCAATGCGGGCCGTCTCCTCATCGCCGACGCGGCGTGCCAGCTTCTCGCGTCGGCGGCACGTGGCCTCCTTGGTGCTCTCTTGCAACAGCTGCGCTCGCACCTCCACTAGTTGGCCGTCTAGCGCGCGCAGTGCGGACTTGGCGTCGCCGATTTCCTTGCGCATACCGACGAGCAACCGGTCCAAGCCGCCGTGTGCGCTCTCCGGCAGATCGTCCCGGTTCATCTCCGCCTTGAAGTTATCGATGGCTTCTCGTAGCGCTTCGCGGAGGTTCTCGAACATGGCCTCAAGGTAACAGCGGTGGTCGAATATACCTGGATGGTCGGAGAAGGAAGGGGGCCTCCTGCCCGTACTGTTCCTGCGATCCCGAATACTCCAAATGGCACGGAGCGGTCGGCTGGTCCGTCCTTCGATCGGCGCGGCCCGCGTCGTCAGTTAAGGAACGGCTCGATCCGCTGCGCGAAAGAGTTGCGGGCGCGGTGGAGGCGGCTTTTCACCGTGCCCAGGTTGACGCCCGTGATCTCGCTGATCTCCTCGTAGCTCTTCCCTTCCAGCTCCCTGAGCCGGAACACCAACCGATGGTGCTCTGGCAGCTCCTTCACCGTGTCCTCGACTAGGCGGCGCAAGTAGCGCTTTCGGTACAGATCGTCCGGACGCATCGAGAAATCCTCGAACTGAAGTGGACGATGATCGTCGTCCCAGTTCGATGTCAGGCGCTGGAACAGCACAAGCGGACTACGGGATCGATTGCGGAGCTCGTTCTTCGACAGATTGCTCGCGATCGTGTACACCCACGTAGAGAATTTCTTGGACGTGTCGAAACGATGCAGATGACGAGTCACTCGGATGAACGCTTCCTGCACGAGGTCCTGCGCGCGGTCCGGGTCACCCGTCTTGCGCGTGATGAAATGTATGAGTCGGTCTCTATACCGATCGTAGAGCTCTTGAAAGGCCCCCGGCCGCCCGGCGAGGTGCGACGTTACAAGTTCCTCATCCGCAAGCTGTGCCAGACTTCGCTCTGCCGTATCACACTCGGGGTTCGGCTTCACCATGACCTGTCCTTGTCGGCTCGTCGTGACGCTCCGGCATGCATACCCGGGCACAGGAGGACAAAAAAGGGCGCTACCGCCAATGGCGGTACCTGCCCCGGTGTTCTGCGCGGATCGTCACGACGTCGTCGTCTTTCCCTGACCGAAAAGATGGGGCGGGGGGGTTTCTTTCACAACCCCCGGTTGTCTCGAATCGGGACACCGTAAGCTTGCACGCGCAGTCTGGCTGAACGTCGCACGTGTGGCCGTATCGTCGATTCGCTTTCCCAGGTGTGGCGATGACGTGCTCGTCGGATCGAGCTCGAACGATCTTGGTGTGACCCTGAATCCGGTACGTCTTGAGGGCCCCCGGTCGGACGAACAATGTTCGTCCGACGCGGTTGCACCCTGGCCGGCAGTGGGAGAAATTCCCCGCCCATGCCGACGGAGCCCGCTACCGCCCGCCCCCCACAGGAAACGACGAGTCGTCGCATCGCCCCGACCGTGGCGCTGACGCTGCTCGAAGTAATCAGGCGCCGGGACTTGCCGACTGAGGTCCTCGAAGCGGAGGATCCCTCGGTCACGATGCCTCGTCGGCTGGGCCTCTCCGAAGTGATCGAGCGCCAGATCCGGCGCTATCGAGAGGAGGTGAGGCGCAAGGAGCGGATCTCCGATTCGGAGTTCCGCGATCTGGTACGCTTGGTGACCCGGCGCCCGGACTCAGTGGATGTGTTCTTTCAGTCCGGCAACGTTCTTTCGGGCGACGGCTGGTCTCCCCGGTGGCAGGGAGTTCTGCCGCGGCCGCTGGGCTACGGCCTGATGCGGCGGCGGATGCGACGCGGCCTAGCGAGGCTGTTCGGCAGGAGGATCGGCGGCTTCGGCCCGGGGCCCTTCGTACTTGAGGCTTGCGCGCACCTGTTGATCGATAGCGACCCGGGCGGCGACGCGTGTCATTTGCTTACCGGATTCGCGCAGGCCACTGTCCAGCAATACTGTGGGCGCAGCGCACAGATCGCCCACACGCTGTGCGAGGGCCGCGGAGACCCGTTTTGCCGCTGGACGGTATTGGCCGAAGAGCGAGCACAGGAAGAAAGCCACGGGCTGGCCCTGAACCCAGGGGCGGGATAGGTACGCGACAACGATGGCGGAGATTGAGAGGGGATCAGTGGCACCGGGCTTTACGCTCGAGGCGGACGACGGCACGAGCGTTTCCCTTGTGGAACTACGCGGCAAGAAGGTCGTGCTCTACTTCTACCCAAGGGACGATACACCAGGCTGCAGCATGCAGGCGTGCGATCTGCGCGACAACATGTTGCGGCTCGCGAAAGCCGGTGTCATCGCACTTGGGGTCTCTCCGGATTCCGTGCAGTCGCACGCCAAGTTCAAGGACAAATACCAACTCAACTTCCCGCTGCTCGCTGACCAAGACCACCGGGTGGCGCAAGCGTACGGTGTGTGGCAGGAGAAGATGAATTTCGGCGTGAAATCACTCGGGATCGTGCGCAGCACGTTCCTGATTGACGAGGAGGGGATCGTGACTGATGTGTGGAGGCGCGTAAGGGCTAGGGATCATATTCGTTGGGTGGGGGAGCGGCTGGACATCTAGCGCCTCGCCGTGCCCGACGGTGGTTTCCCCCTACTGCCGTCTCAGGCCCCGGCGCAACGTGCCGCCCATCGCCCGGTGCACCCGGTAGATGCACAGGTCTTGTACGACCGTCCGGCCTGCGGCGCGTGCTTCTTCGGCGGCTCGGTCGTCGCGGATGCCTTCCTGCAGCCAGATCACTGGTGCCTCAGGGCGCGCGGCCGCCGCGCGTACGAAGGGTGCGACCTCTGGCGACGGACGGAAGATTAGTACCATGTCCACCGAGTCATCCACTTCTTCTAGGGTGGCGTGGGCGTTGCGGCCGAGAATACGGTCCGCCAGCGGGTTGACGGGGACGATCTCGGCGCCCATGGCGGCAAGGTAAGACGGGATGCGACGGGCGGCCTTCGCGGGGTCGCGCGACATGCCGACGACCGCGATTCGCTCAGTGCCGCGGATAATCCGTCGAATCTCGTCGGCGCCAGGATTCCGCCTGCTGTTTCCGCTCATGCGGACGACACGATCCAGGCGTTCCTTGTCCTCAACGTGTGTTACGGGCATGGGACTATGGCCAGTTGGCGATTCGAGAACACGAGGATAGGCAGGGCCACCGACACTGTGCAATGGTTTCTTCAGCTGTCACTTGGCACCCCAGCGGCCAGCGCGCCTTACACGTAGCCGTATACGTGGTAGAGCAGTACATAGACCACGATTCCGGTGATCGACACGTAGAGCCACACCGGATACGTCCAGCGTGCCAAACGCGCGTGACCAGAGAAGCGATGGCGGCGCAGCAGCCAGAGCAAGCGGAGTACCAGCGGCACCAACACCACAGCAAGTACCATGTGTGAGAACAAGGCTCCGAGGTACAGCACTCGCGCCGCGCCCGTACCGGCGAAGACATGCGTGCCGGTGAGAACGACGCGAGTGACGTAGGAGACCAGGAAGAGGCCGGAGGCGCAGAGCGCCGCGGTCATCGCGCCACGGTGTTGGTGGAGCTGGCGCCGCTTCACAAATAGGAAGCCCACGACCAAGCAAGTGAAGCTTGCGAAGTTGAGCCCCGCGTTGATGCGGGCGAGCGTGTGCCCTAGGTCGATCGGATCCATAGAGGGGGGCTCCCGGCTGCCGTCAGCGGGGCGTGCCCACGTCAGAAGTCTGCAGCGGGGCGCGAACCCCACGCCTGCGGCTGTCCCCGATGTTCCCCAAATGCGCCTGCGCGACAGCGGTTGCGAATAGCAGCGCTGCGACGAGGGTGTGCAGCGACACGGGCGCGACCGCAAGGCGACTGGCTACGGACCACACGCCGAGCCCGACCTGCGCGAGCACGAGCGCTGTCCCGCTCACGGCCAGCAGGGCGATTCGTCCGCGCGCCCCGGCGCGCAACATCGCCAGCGTTCCTGCAATCACCACGAATGTGGCAAGAACGCCCAGCAAACGGTGTGCGAAGTGCAGCCCGAGGAGCTGGTCAACCAGCGGGGGCACCACCCGGCCGAAGCATAGCGGGACATCCGGGCAGGCAAGCCCTGCGTCGAGGTGTCGAACTAGGCCACCCAAGACGGATTGCACGAGTACGATGACGGCACCCGCATAGCCCCAGTGCCGTAGTGCTCCCGAGAGTCTGGGCCCGAAGGCTGCCGTCGCATGCCACTTGGTCGAGCTCTCCGTGGTGAGTGCGACAGCGAGCGCGAGGAAGAGCAACGCAAGCACAAGGTGCGTAGTGGATACCGCAGCCGGCAGGCGGAGCAGCACAGTCATACCGCCCAAGACCGACTGCACGAGTAGTAGGGCCAAGCCGAGCGCGCATCCCATGCGCACGCGCTCGGGCGCGCCCTCATGGCGGGCGAGCCACCACGCGAACCCCCATATCAGGAGAAGCCCACCTGCGACCAGCCGGTGTAAGTGCTCCCAGAAGACGCCGCCCTCCATGGCAGGGAAAATAGTTCCGTAGCAGGTCGGCCAGTCGGGGCAGGCCAAGCTTGACCCGGTAGCGTGCACGATGCTGCCGAGGAAGAGCAGTCCGAGCGTCCAGACGACACTGATCCGAAAGGCTTGATGGTGCTGGGAAGAGGTCATGGCGGAGTGAAGATAACCCAGCGCGCCTTCCTGGCCGTGGCTTGGATAGGCAGGCTCCTCGCCTCGGTCGGTACGATACTAGTGTGGGGGCGCTGCCCGCAGCTGCTCAGGGCGGTTGCCAGACGGGTGAGCCACGCCAGGGCTCGTTCTCACTGGGCTGTGGTTGTTCGCTCCGGGGTGACGATCTGGTCGCCATTCCTGAGGAACTCCCGAATGCGAACGGCATGTGCCAGGCCGTCGCGCTCACCGATCTCCAGCAACGCTCTCAAATAGTCCGGCTGGAAGAGGACGAACGACAACAGGTCGGGGCTTGTCGTCTGACGTGTGCCGAGGCCGCGCGAGAGGAAGCGAAATCCGTGCGGAAGCCGAGGCTCGAACTCCTGGGCCAACTGCCCTAGGTCGACGGAAGGGCGCAGGATCAGGAGCCTGAGCGGGCGCATCCCGTGCCAGAGCGCCGGGGGTAGCTCCTTGAGCAGAGCGTTCAGTCGCTCGAGCTCGACCGCGTCGTTGTCAAGTAGATCAAGAAAAATGGAATTGAGGAGTACACCAGCGACCTGCGCGGGGGGCGGGTATCCTTCTATCTCGGCACGATCCGCCTCCGAATCGGACCGCCGATACCGGGTCGAAATAGCGATAATGCGTCGCGCGCCCAGATGCACCGCGGGAGAGAGAGGAGCAGTGAGGCGAACGCTGCCATCACCGTGCCAGCTGCCGGCGATGTTTATTGCCGGGAAGAACAACGGAATCGCCGTCGAGGCCATCACGTGCTCGACTGTAAGGATCGTGCGGCGAGATCGGCGATGCGGTCGTGCCCACGATGTGATGTCCCTGCCCTGAACCCAGGTCGTGGACTGACCGGTCGTGTAACTTGATGTGCTGATAGCTGCGGCCTTGAGTCGTCCCGTCTCAATGTTGTAGTGAATGCCGGTGAGCTCGCTGTCGACCGCGTGCAGGGCTTCGTTCAGGTACTTACGAAGTGGATCGGTATCGACCAGACCGCGCACGTACGTCATACGTTGGGCTCCGCCCGAGACCAACTGCTTTGCCCAGCGCAGCAAGTTAAGTGTGAGCGCGCTCAAGTCGACGCGAAAAACATCTTCCACAGTCAGGTTGCCCCACAGGTGCGAGAGTTCTTCGATCGCTTCGATGAACCGGCCGTGATGCGAAGCGACGTGGGCCGCGTTGATCGCACCTGCCGAGACACCGGTCACGTATGGAATGACCAGGTCTGGGAAGATCCGCGCGAGCGCCCGTAGGAAACCGGCGTGGTAGGCTGCGCGAGCTCCCCCCCCGCCCAATGCGATGCCCAGATCCGCCGGGCCCGTTCCGTGCTCGGCGTCGGGGAGTTCACGGAGCGGCTCGAGTTCGGACACGTGCGACAGAGCGAACGGGCGGCTCAGGCTCAGCCTCCCGAGCTACCGAACGGTGTCCGTCCGATGGCCACGATACCCGCCGTGATGAGCGCCAAAGCGACGGTAACGGAGATGACGTGCGGGGCGAAGCTACGCTTTAGCGGGGTCCGGCGGCGCATAACCGACGGTACGATCTGGGCCACCACCGCGGCCAATACCATGAGCACGATGTGTCCCGTCAAGGCCGGATAGAAGCGGTCGGCAAAGAGGAGTGCCAAGCCAAGCAGGACTTGGAGGTGCATGAGCCCCGCGAAGGTTGAAGCCAGTGCGAGCATCGGCCGGCCGTAGGGTCGGCGCGTGGTTGCTCCAAAGATCGCGTGGACGAGCGCGACGGCGCCGACGAGTAGAACTAGGTAGCGAACACCGGAATGAGCGTAGAATAGCATCACTGGGTTCTCGTTCAGATGGGTGGCGGTGCGGCTTCCGGCGCGACCACGGGCCCGGGCTCGTTCCCTGAACCGAGCGCGTCACGGACGACCTGAAGCACCTCATCGTCCATGTCTTCAGCTCCGAGCATCCAGGAAAGGTAGTCCGGCTCGTGAGCGGCGATGTCGGCCAGTGCGCGCCCGCGGTGCTTGCCACGTCGGAATACCAGATGACCAGCGGGCGTCTCTTTAAACCAACGTTCTAGCTCCGATTCCAGAGGGAGAAGCTCGTCGCAGTACTTGTGTAGTCCGTCGAGATCGCGAGGGAGGTGGGCGTACCGCTCGAGCTGGGCGGACAGAACGGCGGCGGACGTGCGGATGTCACCGAGCGCGGAGTGAGCCTCAGGGTGCTCACGGCCCAGGTAGAAGTGCGCAGCCGCTGAGAGATCGCGCGGCTCCTCCCGGTGGAAGATCGCTTGCATGTCTATGATGCGACGACCGCGTACATCGAATGGGACCTCGGCTCGGCGGAACTCGGCCACGAGTATGGGCACGTCGAAACGCCGCACGTTGAAACCCGCCAAGTCACACCCGTCTAGGAGCGAGGCGAGCGAGCGAGCACACTGCGCGAAAGTGGCTTCGTCAAGCACGTCCTGGGCGGTGATCCCATGTATCGCGATAGCCTCAGCGGGGATCGGCGTGCCGGGGTTGAATCGCCGGACCCGCTCCAGCACATCCCCGCCCGGTGTCATTTTGATTATTGCCAGCTCGACGATGCGATCTTGGGACGGCGACAGCCCGGTAGTCTCAAGGTCGAGGAAGACCAGCGGTCGGTCGAGCACAAAGGGGAGGCGCATGACGTCGTGCGAATTAATGGTGGCTAGGTGCCTGCCACGCGCCCGAAAGATAGCCGAAGAGGAAGGCGGGTGGCAGCCCCGAGTCCTGTCCAACGATACATGAGCTCGGACAGCATGTGGGTGTCGGGCGATAGTTGAGCCCGATACGCAGGATAAGACTCACACCAGCCGGCCGCTGCCGCCTCGGGTTCAGTGCCGAAGCCGGGTCGATAGCCAGGACTCGGCGGTTGCTGGTGATTCGAGGACACACAGACTTGACCGGTGTCCGCTCAGGTGTGAAGGATAGTATCAGATCTGGGTCTCCGGGACCGGACTGCGTTCTACGTAGCTGCCGGTGATCTCGTGCTCCATGTCTCACACAGTCGCTTTGGCCCGGCAACACCTGCCGGGTCCACGTGCGCGTGTACCGAGTCCGAACGCTCGGATGCTCTCGGATTTTCCGAATTCCGTTGAGTCATTCGGAGACGAGAGGTTCGACACTCTCCGTAGCGGAGGGTCCCTAAGCGAAATACCGCCGTCGTGCCCCGGGTATCCGACTCGGAGTAGCGAGCGTAGTCCTCGTATGATACCTGCAGATAGCTGGCGTTCTAGGTGTCGACGAGGGTACGGGTCACGAGAGGCTGGAGGCAGGGCGGAGCTACGGAGGACTGAAGATATGGAGCGGCGCCAGGTGATTCCCCCGGGGATGACTCCAGCCGGCGACAGCGCGGAAGTTCGACCTGCCCACGCGATCACCGAGGTCCCCGTCGGTCAGCCTACCGACGAGAGGGCAGGCCAAGTCCGGGTGCCGGGAGGCACGTCGACCGTCCGTGTCCCGTTCCTTGAGCACCCGATCTGGCGACAACGTTTTCCTTGGCTGGTCCAGGGTGTCACGGGTGCCGGTGGCTCACGTCCCTTCGACCTCGCCCTGTCCGGAGAGGCACGGCCGCGTGACGTGTTGGAGCGTTGGGAGGCGCTCGGCCGTGCCACCGGTGCGATTCGGGTTGTACACGGTCAGCAGGTGCACGGGGTCGTGATACGGTTACACGGTGAAGGACCGGCGGGCCTGCACATCAGCCCGCGCACCGATGGGCACGCGACCCGCGTGCCGGGCGTGTTGCTCACTGTCTCGGTCGCTGACTGCGTGCCGGTTTCACTGGTGGCGCCGGAACGTAGAGCGGTTGTTCTCTTGCACGGTGGTTGGCGCGGGATCGCAGCTGGTATCGCGGAGCGCGGGGTTGAGTTTCTGAGTGCACGCCTCGACGCGCGAGTACACGAGCTGTACGCTCATCTGGGCCCCGCGATCTGCGGCAGCTGCTACCAGGTGGGTCCCGAAGTGCACCGTAGCCTCCGCTTGCCCGAGCCTGCGCGGCCGGAATCCATCGACCTGCGCGCGATCCTCGCCGGTCGGCTGCGAGGCGCCGGTATTCAAGAGGCGCACCTTACGGCCTCGACATACTGCACCCTTTGCAGCGGGGGGGCGTTCTTCTCACATCGAGGGGGTCGCACCGAGCGCCAGGTCACAGTGCTGGGGATCTCTACGCGTGGCTGCGTGTGATGAGTGAAGCTCAGTTTCCGCCCGCTACGCTGGAGCCCGGACTGTGCGGCGCGTGCGTCCATCACCGCTGGACCTCGAACCGGCGGGGGTCTCGCTTCCTGATGTGTCGCCGCTCTATGCGCGAGTCGTGCTATTCCAAATATCCGCCGCTCCCGGTGCGCGAGTGCCCGGGCTACGAAGCGCAGATTCCGGATGACCCGTGTTCTGAACCTCGAGCGAACAGGCTCTAGGGTGACAGGGTACGTTGCCGTGTCCGGGTATCAGTTGTGTCCAGAACCGTTCGGACGGCGGAGAGGGACTCCGCTGGGACCTCCTCCGGAGGTAGGTGCCCGCAGCGCTCGAGCACGACCAAGCGTGCGCGCGGCAGTTCCCTCTCCATCCGCTCACCGACCCAGAGGGGGATCACCGGGTCGTGTCTGCCCCAGAGCAGAAGCACAGGGAGGTCGAGCGACGGGAAGTGTGTGGCCAACTCATCGAGGCCGGGAGGCACGATCTGCCTCGCGGTTTGAATAAGCGCACTGCGTCCCGTGGGCCGGCGAAGCGGATCGGCGTAGCCGGCGATCTGTGCGCCGGTGATGGTGCTGCGGTCGAAGACGACATGTTCCAGCACGTTGCGCACGACACGCTCCACACCGACGAGTCGCAGCAGCGTGCGTCCCAGGGCTGGTATACGGGCGAGGCTGATGTACGTTGGCATCGCTTGCGAGTACGCGGGCCCTGCCACGCTCACGAGCGCAGCCACACGGTCGATTTCACTCCGCTGGATTAGATTGAGCGCGACGAGCAACGCCACACCGCCCCCGAGCGAGTGTCCGATGAGTACGGTCTGGCGAAGGTCCGCCGCGCGTATCCAATGCGTCACAGCGTCTGCTTGCTCGAGGGGTCCGTATCGTTGGTCTTGGGGAGGGGGGGCGGTACCGTGTCCGAACAGGTCAACGAGGTGGACCGAGTGCGTTTGCGCCAGTTCGTCCACCCACAGACGGAACGTGAAGCGGCTTGCACCGAACCCATGCAACAGAACCAAAGGCGGCCCCTCGCCGTGAGTGACAACGTCCAGAGGCAGGTGGCCGACCGCGCCTGCGTTTGCAGCGGACCGTGCTTCACCGAGTCCCGCTGCGTTCACGGAGGCGGGTCCAGTGACACGACGCTCGTTACCAGCTTGGCCGGGGGGTCGGCCGCGTCCGAGCTGGTCGCAACAACGAATACCTGACGCTCGCCCGCACGGTGCGGCTGCTCGCACGCCGCGGGCGACAGCGCCGCCACGACCGCCACGGGCTCTTCGCCGTCGGTTCTCCACGCCCTGAAGGGCGCTTCCTTGCCCATTCGATCGGATGCTTCAGCAAGTAGGCTTCGCCCACGGCGGCTGTCAGTAACCGTGGCCTGATGCTCACCTCCGCGGTGTACGAGTATTGGCTGGTGCTCCTTGCGGACAGAGCGATCTGCCCCCTGGATGAGCTGGGCGAGCGCGTAGCTTCTGTCCCGCTTGTACACAAGCCGACACACCTTCCCTTGTGCGCCTCTCGCCCAGGTATGGATGGCTAAGGTGACAGCCCGGACGTCAACGGCCGGAGCTTCGGGCGCCGTCCGTGCAGGTAGGCCAGCTTGCGGTCTCACCTGTCTGCTCGTCGACGGGTAGGACACGACGGGTCCGGGGCAGCCGCTCGGGATCCTCGGAGGCCAAGTAGGCTAGCATCGACACCAGCGTCGCGTTCCTCTGGAGATCATCGACGACGAGCTTGTCGAACGTGTCAAGCGTGCTGTGCCAAGTGTACGTGCCGTAGTCCCAGGAGCGCGTCCCCAGGGCGAAGGCTGGCGCTCCCGCGCACACGAAGGATGCGTAGTCGCTGCCCCTGCCGGGAACACCCGGATCTTCAAGTTCGATATCCGCTGCCAGCGGTCCCGGAATGCGGGCGAGCCAGCGCTCGAAGAAAGGTGCCGCTTCCTTGAGTCCCATCATCGAGATATTCGTCACTCGGCCCGTGCCGAGATCCAAGTTAAGGAGTAGCTGAAGGCCTTCGACGATCTCCGGATGGTCCGCTGCGAAAGCGCGTGAACCGTTCAGGCCCTGCTCCTCTCCATTCCAGTGCGTGACAAGGATCGTTCGCTTGGGCTGTGCATACGCCTCGCGTAGGATACGCATGGCCTCCATCATTACGACCGTGCCGGCTCCATTGTCCGTCGCGCCGCTGGCGCCTCGCCACGAGTCGAAGTGCGCGGAAAGTATGACGTATTCGTCGGGCAGCTCACTCCCGCGAATGGTCCCGATCAGGTTGGCTACCGGAACCTCGCCTAGGAACTCTGCCCGAGCGTCCACCCTCACCATCGGACCCTGTCCACGCTCGGCCAACCGCCACAGGAGACCATAGTGCTCGCAGGAGAGGGCAAGGTGCGGTGCTCGCCGCGTGAGAGATGGGCCATGCATGCGCGAGCCCCCCCACGCGTCTGGCCACTCCGAGGTGAGGATGCCTGCGGCTCCGCCCTCGTCCAAGACCGAAGCAAGTTGTTCGAGGCCCATGCCGGCGTGGGCGAACCGATCGGCGAACTCTGTCTTTGCCGCCGCCCGTTCGGTTCGCCAGGATTCCACCGTCTCAGGCATCGCCCACTCCTCCCAGCTTTCTGAAGGCCGACAGGTCGGCTCGGGCGGAGAGAGCAGGACGAACCGGTCCCGCACCGCTTCCCGAAATGCCTCCTGGTCGGGTTCCTCGGACAATGCTGGCAACGCGATGACAGGGGCAGTACGCGGTGTGGACGTACCCGGGCTCCACGCGACCATCGTGGCGTTCAGCGTGCGAACCCGTGGCGCTAGCAGGTCTACGTGGGTGATCCCCGCGCGCCACCCGACCCACGTACCGTAGGGTTCGCGGCGAACGTCTATGTCCCAAGAGCCGTACACGCGTTCCGCCCACGCCAGGGCGGCCTCGGACTCGGGTGTTCCAGGGAGGCGCGGACCGAGCGAGTCGAGGAGCACCTGAGCGAGAGCCTCTACGCGCGACGCAGCTGTCCCCGCTTCCCAGATTGCCTGGAGGACGGGGTCGTCCCCGGGGACGTCCTGGGCCGCGACGGATCGGGCCGCCAGAGGGCCGGCCACCCCGGCTGCGAGAGCGACAAGCGCCGAAATTCCGTTCCCTGTCATGCCCGTGGCGATCGAGGCTGGGTCAACCGTCGCTCTCGGCGCAGAGTGCGTTCAACGAAGCGCCCCCAACAGAAAGCAGTGCCGACACTGCGACCTACTGACTGAGTCACTCTTTCGACCTTGACCCCGGCCATGAAGCTGGGAGAAAGGCGATTGAGGCCGAACCTGGACCCTCAGCTTCTTACGAGCCGGCGTCCGGGGCTGGCAGCCTGAATTCTTGGTGACAACCGTTGCAAGTCCGTCCCACCTCGGCGATCGCTTCACGGATCTGCTCCGTTGATCCGCCCTGCGCAGCTTCGTTCACGGCGCTGGCCGCCAAGGCGAAGTCACGCACCCGTTCGGTAAAGTCTCCCGAACGCTGCCAGATCTCATCCGAAGCGCGCGACGTGGCGTGGGTCGACCCCGCAGGAAACACGTCGTGAATCCCTGCTGCCGCCCGCGTCATCATCATTCTGCCGTTGTCCGCGAGTGCAGCCGAGTGCAACCGTCTGTGCTCCGGGAGATCGATCTCCCCGCTGGTAAGTGCCCGAAGTGCGCCCAGGCGCTGTTGGTTTGCTCTCATGAGCGCTTGCCGGTAGCTGACGATCAGGGGCGGATCTGTCTCGTCCGCCGGCCCGGCCTGACCCGACAGATTCAACGGGCTGCCGACCAGTATGGCCACAACGGCCGCCACGATCCGACCCTTCGCTGACCCGTGCACAGCCGCCCCTGGTTAAAGTGAACGATTCACGGGCGACCCACACGCCCTTACCGGCGAGTGTCCCCATAGTCGTGTGCTCCCGGACTCCTCCGGTTGCACGATCTCCCTGACGGTGGTTGCCTGCTCAAGGCATCTCCGCAGTCAAGGGGGGCTTGACTCGAACACGCGGGCGTCGCCGCCGAAGCCTTCGTCGCGTTCCTAGTTGCCACTTGGTGAGAGGGCTGTCAATCCCACGTGCGACGATCATGACCTCTATGGCATCGGTGGCGAGAGTCGAGCGAGGCCGTTTGATCGGGACAATGGGCCAAGTTGATTTTGGCCCAGTAGCGTTTCGTAGCATGCGGCTTGGTAGAGGGAGCGGAGATACGTACTATAGCCGTCCCATCTGGGTGGCCTACTGTACGGATTGGGGGCGAGGGGCCGCTGTTCGCGGGTTGCACGTGCGCCCGATATTCGGGAAGCCGGCTCCCTCACAATCCAGGACAGGAGTCATCCGTGAGTTCTGGAGTAGACACACGGTCTTGGGCCGCGCCTAGCCCACTGGGCGCTGGCGGTCGCGCTCGTGATTGCTTCCCGCCGGCTCCCAGGGCCCGGGGCGGTGCCCGGCAAATGGACCCTGCACGTCCCTCGTCCCTGTGCTCCATTGACTTCTTGCGTCTATTCAGCTTGCCGATAACGTCGCACGAAACGATCAAGTATTCGCTGCGCAAAGTGGGTATGTTCAGTCGCCACGGACGCCATTAGGTCATCCGCCGTGTCTGGTGGGAAGTACCCGTAGTCCTTGTAGACTTCGATTCGTATCCTGAAGCCTTCCGGATCGGCCTCTGGATGAAACTGCGTCGCGTAGAGATTGCCTCTCAGACGAAACATCTGTACCGGACACGCCGAGGACGATGCTAGGAGGGTTGTGCCTGGCGGAACGTCGTCGCACGCCTCCTTATGGCCCAGCAGGACACGAAAAGTCGTCGGAAACCCGGCCAACAGAGGGTCCCTTTCCCCTTCCGGAGTGAGGAAGACATCGGCACCGCCGATCGGTTCGGCGTACCGGGTCGAGATGTTGGCGCCACAGTACTTTCCCAGAAGGCCGTTTCCGGAGCAGGCACCCAAGAACGGAAAGTCCCTATCCACTAGCTGATCGAAGAGCTCCATGAACTGCACCTCGATTCTCTTCTGAATGGCGCTCTTCGAATTCTCCGCCGCACTAACGTCGAATGGACTGCCGCCCACTATGATGCCTGCGTACTTGTCGAAGTCGATCGCCGGTAGGCCCGTTCGTTCGGCACGCACACGCACTACGTCGTCGTGCCCGAGCCCGCCGTAGCGCAGCATGGCGTCGAACTCATTGTCGGCTGCGACGTCCTCGGGCCGTAGCTGCAGAACCAGGAAGGGTCTTGTCACACAGGTCCTTATGCGTGAATTGCTGACGGGGATTGGGGGACCGGTGCGAATCTCGCGTAGGACGCTGCGCTGATCCAGAAGGGCTGGACAGATCTCGCGGTCTCGGGGAGACTCCGTGGCGAAGAAGCGGCCGGTGAGTGCGAGCCCGACCGGGGTGGTCTGCGCGAGGTTTCCCCGCGTCCTGCTCTCCGATATATTCGATCCACGCCTGGGGGGTTCTTTATTGAGCCAACATAAGCGTAGCCGGGACTCGGCTCCCGAGGTGGACGTCACGCCCTGCTAGGGAAGGCGGAAGCCGAGGGGAGGTCGCCAAACGAATTGGCCCGGGCTGCAATAAGACCCTCCAGGTCTACTGCGGGGCCGCGCTTGAGAGCGTCGGCCCCGCTGCTATTCCGTCTGGCAAGTTGTGCGAAACTCAGGAGACGATCACCCAGGCCGTGGGTATCGGCTGCTCCGTCTGTCCCTCCCCCGTGAAAATCGCGGAGGCCACCTATGCCCGAGGTGCGGGTCACGAGGCGGATGCACTTCAGTGCAGCGCATCGCTTGTTCCGTCGGGAGTGGTCCGACAAGCACAACACGAGTGTGTTCGGGGATTGCTCTAACCCGAATTGGCACGGACACAACTATGAGTTGGAAGTGACGGTTCTTGGCCCCGTGGACCCCGAAACGGGGTACGTAGTGGACCTGAAGGAGCTGCGTGACCTGGTGCAGGTTCGTGTGGTGGACGATGTGGACCACAAGAACTTGAACCTCGATGTGCACTGGATGAAGGGTATCCTTCCCAGCACGGAGAACTTGGTGGTGGCGATCTGGAACCGGCTGGTGGACGGATTGCCCGCTAGCGTCCGGCTCGAACGGGTTCGACTCAAGGAGACACCCCGTAATTTCGTCGAATACACGGGTGATTGAACCACTACGGGAGAACGTGATGGCCGGGCCAACGGCAACGGACAAGGGCGCGCATACCCAGCTGAGCGGCCGGGGAGGTGGGCCGGTCGCGGACACAAGCGGGGGCATGGCTTCGGGGGTCACCCAGGCCGATCTATCCGGTGTGCCGTTCACCGACTTGATTGCGGAGATGATCCAGCGGCTTGGTGACGACCCCGGGCGTGATGGACTGTTCAGAACCCCGGAGCGTGTCGAGCGGACATTACGCTTCTTGACGCAGGGCTACGGGTTCACCGGTCAGGATGCCGTCGGCGACGCGCTCTACAGCGAGACGCACGATAACATGGTGCTCGTCAAGGACATCGAGATGTATAGTCTCTGCGAGCACCATCTTCTGCCGTTCTTCGGCAAGGTGCACATGGCCTACATCCCGGACGGCTACATAATGGGGCTGTCCAAGACCGCACGGCTGGTGGAGGTCTACGCACGACGCTTTCAGATCCAGGAGAGGCTCACCGACCAGATAGCCCAGGCGTTGTGGGAGACGATCGAGCCGCGGGGGGTCGCGGTCGTGGTCGAGGCGTACCATCTGTGCATGATGATGCGCGGCGTGGAAAAGCAGAACTCCAAGACCATCACCTCGGCGATGCGTGGTGTGTTTCTCGAAGACCAACGTACACGTGACGAGTTCCTTCGCCTCGCCACGTCATCACGCGAGGTGCTTTGAGCGCCAGCCGCCCTCTCGCGGATCGGTGCGCGCTTATCACCGGCGCGACTGGGGGAATCGGGGCGGCGGTCGCGCGCCGGCTCGGCGACGCTGGTGCGAATTTGCACCTGATCGCGCGTGGTAGGAACGCCCTGCGCTCTATGGCCGAACGGCTCGGCGGTTGTGCATGGCCGGCGGACCTTGAGGAAGCGGATGCGCTTCGGGATGTACTTGAGCACGTCGTCCGCTCTCAAGGTGGCCCACCCGACGTACTGGTCAACGCAGTCGGCATCTTCGAGGTCGCTCCGTTCGCGGAGACTTCCCGTGCTATGCTCGACCGGGCTTTGGCAACGAACTTGCGTGGGCCCTTTCTGATGATCCAGGCGCTGCTTCCCGGTATGTTGGCTCGTGGTAGCGGTACGATCGTCACCATCGGGTCGGTGGCCGGATACCGCGCGTTTCCGAGTAACTCGGCATACTCGGCGTCGAAGTTCGGTGTGCGCGGGATGCACGAGGTATTGGCGGAAGAACTCCAGGGCACGGGTGTGCGAGCGACGCTCGTAGAGCCTGCGGCGACCGACACCCCCGTCTGGGATCCGTACCGCCCGGACGAGCGGCCGGATCTACCCGACAGGGCGGAGATGCTCCAGCCCGACGACGTTGCCGAGGCAGTCCTTTTCGTTGTCACCCGACCGGCCGGGGTGACGCTGCCGTTGCTTCGGATCCGGCGAGGCTGAGGGCACCATGTACACCGTCAGCGTCCAGGCTCACTACGACTCGGCGCATTATCTGCGCCACTACCACGGGAAATGCGAGCGGTTGCATGGACACCGTTACGTGGTCGAAGCTGCTCTGCAGACTGAGACGCTGGACCAAGCCGGGCTCGCGTTCGATTTCGTCGAACTGAAGCGCGAGCTTCGCGCCCTAGCCAGTGAGCTTGATCATCGGAACCTGAACGACCTGCCGCAGTTCGCCGGGCTGGAGACCAGTGCTGAGGTCCAGGCTCGTTGGTTCTTCGACCAGTTGCATGCCCGTCTCCCCGAGCCCCAATCCGACGGTCTCCTGTACGTGCGCGTATGGGAGACGCCGACGCAGTGGGCACAATACGCCCCGAGCGTCGTTACCGCACCGCCGCGCATTCCACCGGTGGCCTGAGCGGTACGGCCGCTCGCCCGAGCCTCGTGAAGTGCACCTGTTACTCACCGACCGTCTCAACTGCCCTCGGTGCGGGTCTGGTTTCGGGCTGATCCTGCGCGCCGACCGGCTGACGGAGAGACGCGTGCTTGAAGGTGCCCTGGGATGTCCCAACTGCCGCGACCGGTTCCCGATCACGGACGGCTTCGCAGATCTGCGTCCTCCACCACGAACCAGTTTTCCGGACGGGGAGCCGGTCAACTCCACTGACACCGCGGAGCTTGAGCGGATCACCGCACTCCTGGGTGTGGTAGAGGGTCCGGGGAGCATCGCTCTCGTGGGCTCGGTCGCCAGATACGCGGGTCCGTTGGCCGATCGTACTCCCGGAGTGGAAGTGATCGCGGTTGCGGAACAGGTACGCGGAGATGCCGAACGCGCGGGCGTGAGCAGAATGGTCTCGGGCCTCGATCTGCCTTTTCGTCCCGAGAGCCTCCGCGCGCTGGCGCTATCGAAAGGGAAGGCCGAGCTCCTGGAACGGCCGGAGGCTCTTATCCGTTTGGTGCTGGAGGGCGGCCGGCTGGTAGTAGAAGGGCCTGACGCCCGAACGGGCGAGCGCCTGGCGAACGTCGGCGCTCGGGTGCTTGCACAGGACGAACGATGGCTGGTCGCGATGCGCTAGATGGCCTAAGCCACTGGCGTTGTCTGCTTTGCAGCCTCCGCTTACGTTCGTAGAGGACTCCTTTTCTGACGCGGGGCACGCCAGAATGGCCTGGTGGAACAAGCTTTTCGGCGCCGACGAATCGAGCCGAATCGACTACTACGACGAGGGCCTCGACCTGCTCGCCGACGGGCAGCTCCACGAAGCGCTCACCTCGTTCCGTCTCGCGCTCAAGGAGCAGCCAGGCGATCCCGTCATCCTGCAGCAGATCGCGATCGCGTATACCCGCATAGGAATGACCGACGAGGCCGCGAAGACCTATCGGCATGTGCTGAGCAAGGACCCGGCGGCCTCAGGCGCGCGCTATGGCCTTGCATTCCTTCTGCTCAGAGCCGGTCAGCGTGACGAAGCAGCGCGCCACCTCAGGGCGTTCCTCGACAATCCGCCGCTGGGCGACGACGCGGTACAGCACGTTTCCTACGCACGGGAGACGCTCGACCAGCTTGCGGGCAGTCAAGGGCCGGCGGTTCCCGCGGTTAACGATGAGCTTTCTTGATCCGGGCGCGGCTTCCGCTGCCCCCGATTGTACCCCTGCCTCCAACAAACCGCCGCTCCGTAAGCTCATCCTCAACTGGAGCGGTGAGGATCTGCGCTTTGAAGGCGGCCCGGAGGGGACTCCGGCGTCCATCTTGGATTCTACGGGCAAGGCGGGACCGTCACCCACTGATCACCTGTTGCTCGCATTCGCGGGTTGTATGGGAGTGGACCTGATCGACATCCTGAAGAAGTCGCGCGTGCCAGTGGAACAGCTGCGGGTGGACGTCCTCGGACACCGCGCGCCCGATCCGCCCCGACGGTTCACGTCGATCGTCATGACCTTTAGGTTGTCAGGGCCGACTTCCGCTGATCACCCCAAGGTAGAGCGTGCGGTGAACCTGTCACGCGAGACCTACTGTAGCGTGCTGCACACGCTCCGTTCGGACCTCGACATTACGCTCGAAATCTGCTTAGACTGAGCGCTCCACCACCGGAGGCTCTACGCTCACCACAATCAGTCGAACCGCTATGGCACTCCATACCTACGCGGCGAACCCGGCCGATCTTCCACGTGGCACTTTGGTCGACCTTCTGCTTGACGCGGTGGATCGATTCGGCGCGCATCCTGCTTTCCGCACGTTCGTGGGTCCGGGACAGGAACTGACGGCACTCTCGTACAGCGATCTCCTAGAGCGGATCATGAACGTGGCTGGGGCGCTGCAAGTGCTTGGCCTCAAGCGCGGCCAGAGCGCGGCGATCCTGTCGGAGAATCGTCTTGAGTGGGCCCTCGCCGACTACGGCTGTCTCTGCACAGGCGTCTACACCGTGCCGATACACTCCGTGCTCACGGTGGAACAAGTCGCCTATATCCTGAACAATTCCGGAGCTCACGTGGTGTTCGCCTCCGGTTCCGAGCAGACGGAAAAAGCTCGTGCGGCGTGCGCACGGTGCACTCATCGCCCACGGGTCGTGTCATTCGACCTGCTGCCCTCGCCGCCTGATGATGTCCTGTTCTGGGATCGGCTGCTGGAACAGGGGCGCGAGTATGTGGCGGAAGTGTCGGAGGCGGACTTCCGCGCCCGGGCGCATGCGGCGACGCCCGACGACGTCGCCACGATCCTCTACACCTCGGGCACTACGGGAGACCCGAAAGGTGTAGTGCTGACACACAGCAATCTGTTCTCGAACGTTGAAGCGGCCGCACGAGCGCTCACGATCTCATCCGACGACTCGACGCTTTCGTTCTTGCCGCTCTCGCACGTCTTCCAGCGCATGGTAGACTATCTTCTGCTGGGGCGCGGCTGCACGATCTCTTATCCGCATTCGCGCGAGACTATCGTCGCGGACCTAAGGACGGTTCGGCCCACCGTGGTCGTCGCGGTGCCGCGCGTCTACGAAAAGGTCTACTTCGGAGCGCTAGCAGCATCCGGCCTCAAGGGAAAGCTGGTCCGCTGGGCACGCGGGGTCGGGGTCGCGTGGGCCACCGAGCGACTGGCGGGGCGCAGCCCGGCATTCCTACTTGAGCTGGCTCGTCGCCTTGCCGATCGCTTGGTGTTCAGGAAAATCCGTGATCTGATGGGTGGCAGGATCCGGGTCTTCGTGAGTGGGAGCGCGCCGCTCGATCCAGAGATCGCGCGCTTCTTCTACGCTGCGGGGTTGCCGATCCTAGAGGGATATGGGCTTACCGAGACTAGTCCGGTGACCAACGTGAACACCCCGGACGAGATCCGCGTCGGAACCGTAGGCCGTCCGGTGGCGGGAACCGAAATCAAGATTGCCGACGACGGCGAGATCCTGGTTCGTGGACCCCAGGTGATGCGCGAGTACTACAAGCTCCCCGCAGCGACTGCGGAAGCGATCGATGACGAGGGCTGGTTCTACACGGGCGACATCGGCGAATTGGACGCCGATGACTTTCTCCGTATCACTGACCGCAAGAAGGACCTAATCAAGACCTCGGGCGGCAAGTACATAGCGCCCCAGCCGATCGAGAACCGGCTCAAACGGAGTCGCTTCATTGACCAGGCGGTAGTGATCGGTGATCGCCGCAAGTTTGTGGCGTTGCTTGTGGTGCCGGACTTCACTGTGCTCGAATCCTGGGCCAAGGAGAGAGGGGTCTCGGTGGCGGACCGGGCGGCACTCCTGAGGGACCCCCTGGTGCAGGCGCACATGGAAGAGCAGTCGATCGGCGGCTTGCGAGACCTGTCCCAAGTGGAGATTCCCAAGAAGGTCGCGCTGCTCGAGACGCACTTCAGTATAGAGGATGGCACGTTGACCCTGACCGACAAGGTCAAGCGGCGCGTAGTACAAGATCGCTATGCATCGCTGATCGACCGGTTCTACGAACCCGAGGCGGAGGGGCGCACCGTATTCGTCTCCTGAACCGGTGAGCGACGTACGCTTGGTGCTCATGACAGCCCCTGACCGGGCAGCTGCGGAGACGCTCGCCACGAGTTTGATCGGGGAGCGGCTTGCTGCCTGTGCGAATCTCGTGCCGGGACTGGTATCACACTATTGGTGGGGAACAAAGCTCGACCGTGCGGACGAGGTATTGATCCTGATCAAGACGCGAGCCGACCGTGTACCGGAGCTGATTGCTCGCGCGGCGGAGCTGCACCCGTACGATGTGCCCGAGGTGCTTGCGTTCGAGGTGGAGGCGGGGTTCGAGCCGTACGTCAACTGGGTCCGAGACGAGACGTGCCCCCGGACGCGGTGCTGACCGGCGGCTTCGGCTGGGAGAGCATCGCGGGCACCGGCCTTGTCCTAGCGACCTACTCGGAGGCGGCAGAGCCCGCTACCGGGCGGGCTGTGCCGCCAAGAGCGGACGCGGCCGTAGTGACCGGAGGCGGCCCCGTACGATTGCAACAGCCTAGCCCCCGCCGGCCTGGAATCCGACGGGGCTGCCTCGGCACCGAATGTTGGTGCCGAGACTCTTCTCCAGTCCCCTAGACGTGTTTGCAAAGCCCGATGCTTGAGAGCATTCGCTCGTTCTTCCAGAGATCCATGATTCCTCGGTCGGCGCAGGACGTCGAGACGAGCACCGACATCCGCCTGGCCGCCTGCGCGCTCCTTCTTGAACTTGCTCACGCCGACGACGACTTCGGGGAAGATGAGCGCGCGCACTTGCAGTCCGCAGTCAAGCGGCACTACGGGCTCGACCTGGAACAGGCCACTCGGTTGATTGCACTGGCCGAAGAAGAACGCAGACAGGCTGTGGACCTCTGGCAGTTCACCCGACTGATCAATCAGAACTACTCGCCGGGGCAGAGAATGGTACTGGCGGAGGTGATGTGGGGGCTCGTCTACGCGGACGGTGCGCTCGCAGTTCGCGAGGACGCGCTGATCCGAAAGATCACCGACCTGCTCAATTTGAAGTCCGGGTACCTAGCGGAGGTGCGTAAACGGGCGGAACGGGGGGAGCAATAGGGCTGTTGACTGGCGCACCGCGCTGCCTATCTTGCCAGTGCTGATAGCGCGAACAGCGCGGCCCTTCGAATGTGCCCTGTCGCTAGGGATCCCATGTTAGATCTTGTGCCGGGCGGCTACCTCTTCACTCACGTCGTTTTTTGGACCGTGGTCGCGTTGGTCGCCATCGGCACCAACGCGGTGGCGATTATTCTCAGCATCGGCATCGGCGTCCTCGCGCTCGAAACGCTTCGCAAGACCTAGCCGGGGCTGTCTTTCTGCTGGAGTCGCCTCACGTTTCTGGGCTCAGCCCGCCGTGAATGCGGTCGTCACGCGGCCAACAAACACCATCATAATCCCGATCACGGCGCCCAGCACGTAGCCGAGTCGCACAATCAGCCTGAGCTCCCTCTCGGTCACTCGCCGGATCAGCTTCTCAAGCTGGTGCGTCGGGTATTCCAACACCTTGGTTTCCACGCGTCCTGCCACGTCTAGGCGCTGCACGACAGTCGGCACCTGGGTCTGGAGCCAAGCCCAGAGAGGGTCGCTCAGACGCTGCTCGATCCGGCGGGACGTATCCTTCGCGAACCACCGTGCCGGCACCCCGATGGGCTGGTCCAAGAGGGTGCCGACGAGCCGGTCGCCGACCTCCCGGTAGAGCCGCGAAGCTGGGTTCGAACGGGCAATCGCCGTGAGTCCCCGTGTGCGCTGATCCGCGGGTACCCGTGCGAACAGGTCCCCCCACGTGTATGCGTTTGCCTGCTTCAAGGCGTAATCGAGCTTCTCGACCACAAGGACACGAGCGGCGGGATCGCGCGCCATCTGCACCACCCAGTCCGCCAGCCTGCGGAGTGCTTCGCGCACCTTCGGGTCGTCGGGGCCACCGACCACTGATTGGACAGGCCGTCGAAGGAGATCGAAGAATGCTTCGTTGACGGTCTTGGCCATCGCGGCTTGGACCGCGGGATCCTGGAGCAACTCGGAGAGGCGCTCGGCCCCTTCCTTCTCGATGGTATCAAGCACGCGGTCGACGGTTTCTTCGGTCACGACCAGCCGTGCGACGACACGCTGATGGAACCTTAGGTCTCGCAGGAATTGGTGGAACAGCTCGTGCAGCGTGCTCTCAAACCGCGCTCGTGTGTCCGGGTCCTTGAGTAGTGAACCCAAGCGCTCGATCACGAGGGGGAGATACGCCTGGGTAGCCCGCTCGACAGCACCAACCAGCCCGAGCGGAAGTATCTCCTCAAACGTCCGATCGGGTGCTAGGAGCCGGCGGGCGGCACGGTCCACGTATTCCTCGACCGTGCGCCCGAAGTCATCACTCTCGACTGCGCGTTGGAGCCAGCCGTCCACGACTTCAGTAACGGTGGCCGCACGCTCAGGCGTTAGCAAACTTCCGACCAGTTCGTTTTCGACCGAAACGAATAACTCGTCTACGCGCGCGCCTGCCGCAGCCTCGAAGGCCTCCGACGCTACGTACGCCTCGAAGGCCTTGATCGCACGCGCAGCCAGTTCATACAAGAAGTCCTCGGCTTCCGAACGGACCGTGTCGGGCAAGATGTCGCGTAGGCTGCCTCGCTCGCGGTGCAGCACCGTGTCCAGGAATGCCGCGAGCTGTTCGTCGAAGGCGCTGCGGAAGCCAGGTTCCGAGAGGCTCCGGACCAGATCCTCGTGTGTAAGCAGGCGCGTGCCTACTGTGCGCCCGATGGCTGCGGCCAGCCGTGCCTGATTCTTCGGCACGGCACCCTGCGGGAAATGCAGCCGCCAGCGGCCGAAGCGGCGTGGTTCGTAGGGATGGAACAGCATCCAGATGGCGACGGCGTTCGTGATGCCGCCCGTAATCGACGCGAACACGACCGAGACGAGTGCGACGATCACGTCTTGAGGCACGGGCTCGAAACGCGTCGCAGTTAGTTCTGGACGTGCCGGACGAATCCGCGCACCGGGTAGACCACCTGACTCACGCGGAGGGTCCCTGCTACTTCGAAGAGCGCTTCAATGGGCAGACGCGGCTCGGTTCCAGTGCCTGTTTCGATCTGCGCGGTTTGCCGCTCGAGTTCGACCGCCATCTCCCCGTCACCGGCGATGATGCGCCATCGCGCGGGAACGTCACGGCGCGCAGGCTCGAAGGCACGCATTTCGATCCACGACACGTTGACGTCGCGCCACGGGATCTCACGCCCGTCCTCGAGCCTGGCCCACGCCTCGTAATGGATGCTCTCCGGCGCCACCGTTGCCCCGGCACTTGTGAGCACCACCTGCACGGAGTCCCCGGAGACCAGGAACATCCAATCCCCCGGAGGAAGCCGCTCGCCGCGGTGCGCGCGCGTGAGATCGAGCACCAGTCCGGGCATGCGCCGCTCAGCGAGCACCGTGGCCCCCTCGGCTACCAGGAACGTTCCGCCTCGCGAGTTGCTCCACTGCGCAAGCGTAGCTCCGAGCACGACCTCAAGCTGGCGTGGGCCGTCCGCGAACACGAGTCCCCGGAGCACGTCCCCGCCCCCTACGATGAGCCGAAGCTGCCTACGTGGCTGCAGTCGCCAGGGCACTCGCGTGGGCTCCGTCCGCCATCGCTCTTCCAGGAACAACTCCCACCTACCGCCACGCCCAAGCCAGCCGCGCGCCTGACGGTCCACTCCATTCGTCCTCTCATGGGCGGTGAAGAGCCAGGGCACGGTGACCGTGCTGTCGCCAGCCGGGGCGAGAAAGACCACCCCCCGCTCGAACAACCGACCGGTGAAGTCGCTAGGCGAGACGGCCTCTACGGCATTCGCGCCCGGCGCTCCCGCTTGAGGCGTATCCGCGCGGCACGCCGACAGCCAAGAGGCGAGCGCGAGAGCTACAGGAATGGATGCTGTGAACCGTGTTCTGAACATGGTCAGAGCAACCTAGCAAATGGCGGAGCATCTCGTGAGGCAAAGTGCTCAGGATGAGTTTGGCCGGACCGCGCCTGAGCCTGCCGGCTCGGGGATCTCTGCTACATGGCTCCAACCGACATTTCCAGCGTCGCCTCGCCCGTATGAAGTTGGTCGGAACGAGGCTGAAGAAGATCACAAGCAAGCCCGGGCGGGCGCATGGAAGCGCTGTTCTTACCGATGGTCCGTCCCCGACCGTGTCCTGTGCCTGCCTATCCCACCCGTGCTGTATTCGACGCGGCCGGTGCGGGCCGCGGGCGCTGCCAAGAGCAGCCCGTGACGATACCGGGCGGAGGTGGAGAGGAAGAAGCCGTCACCGTGGCTGGCGAAGGCAGGACAGAGCCGGGCAGCTAGCCACTCGAAGTTGTGAGCCGCGGTGGCCGTGTCGCATCCAGAATCTGCGTAGGCTCGGCGGCAAGCTCCGAGTCGAGCGCCTGAAGGAAGCGGCCGAGCCGGCGAGCGTTTGTCCCGAACCCGATCACTGACTTGAGGGCTGATCGGAGGTCCACCCGGGTCAGGCCGTAGTGGTCGAGGCCGATCCGGATCCGGACCTCCGATGGGCGGCCCCAGATCGCGCTTGTCACCTCGGCCAGGATGGTCCCCTTCTCGTCATCGGAGTGGAGCACCCGCCACCTGGGCAGTCTACCCCCGGCTAAACTGAGAGAAACAGTCCATACGCGGTCAAACGAAATAGCGTACGTTCGACCGCGAAGGCGGGGGTCGGTCGCCGTAGGATGCGTCTCCGCTCTGCTCCAGACGCGGCCATCGCTCATGGACCAATACGGTAACGACGGACACGTTCGCGCGCACTACCGGCTTGGTCGGCTCGACCAGCACGAGGGCTTCGTGAAACAAGGAGCATCGAGCGTCGTGCGCAGCGCTAGCGCAGAACGGGAATGCGGGTCGGGTACTTGCAACACCGACGGGATCCGGCCAGCTTCGCCGCTCCACGGCTTGGCCACGAGGCCCCGCTCGGTCAGGACCACCCGCACGCATCGTCCCAAGGCTGAATCTCATGCGCGATCACGGATAAGCCCGCCGTGAAGGCTATCATTCCCCTAGCGGGTAAGGGCGCCCGACTCCGGCCTCACACGCACCTTACACCGAAGCCGTTGCTCAAGGTCGGCGGACGCCCAGTGATGAGCTATATCCTAGATGATTTGGTGGAGCTGGGCGTACGGGAATTCGTTTTCGTTATCGGCTACTTGGGTGACACGATCCGCGCCTATGTCGAGACCGATTACCCGCAAGTCGAGGCCCACTACGTGGTCCAGGAGGTGCAGAATGGCACGGCCGGGGCCATTGGACTGGCGCGGCCGTGGGCCGACGAGGACCTGATCATACTGTTCGCGGACACAATCTTTGACGCGGACCTGACGCTGGTCCGGCGTCTGTCCGCTGACGTGGGCGGAGTGCTCTGGGCCAAGGAAGTGGATGACTACGGACGCTTCGGCGTGATGATCACCGGGCCGGACGGCACAATGCAGCGGATCGTCGAGAAACCAGACGAGCCGGTTTCCCGGCTCGCCAATATCGGCCTCTACTACGTCCGCGACCGGGAGCTCCTTTTCGAGGGAATCGACCACACGCTCAGCGTAGGGCCGGGGCCCGGGGGGGAGTTCTTCTTGACCGATGCCTTTCAGTACATGGTTGATCACGGCTCCAAGTTGGTGGTGGAGCTGGTCGACGGATGGTACGACTGCGGCAGAGCTGAAACCCTAATTGTGGCGAATCGCCACTTGCTTGACACAGGCCGGGGTGGGATCGCCGAGGGCGCGAACGTCACCGGGGCCGAAGTGATCCAACCGGTCCGTATCGAGACGGGCGCGGAGGTAACGGGAGGGCGGATAGGCCCCAACGTTTCGGTCGGGAAGGAGGCACGGATTGTCGATTCTGTGCTGCAGAACACAATTGTGGGCGACGCCACACGCATCGAGAGGGCGGAACTGCAGCAGTCACTGTTGGGCGACCACACGGTGGTGACAGGGATCAGGGGCCAGGTCAGCATCGGTGCCCACTCAGAACTGACTGGGGAACCGTAACCCATTACTACGGATAGGCGCGGTCGGCGGCGTGCGACCTCAGCGAGCCGAGTGCCACAAGCTTGGTCGCCCGCTGTGTTCGGTTTCCTCCGGTTGCCACGGCCGAGGGGAGGGCGCCCCGCAGGACCTCGTCGGAGCCACCCTTGTCCGACTAACGCCGGTCCGTTGCGTGTGCGGTTCCGGTCCATACGGTCCCGTTACCGAATGTAACCGTGCCGCAGCCTCCACGCTCTATGGTTCCCCGTTGAGCAACGACGCCCCCCAAGAAATGGATTTCAGGATGAACGAACGGTCACTAGCGCTACATGCCGCGCTGTTTCCGGCGCTGCTCATGGCCTTGTCAGCCTGTGCACGGGCCGAGACAGGTACGGGCTTGTCGGGTGCGGTCCAAGTGGATGGATCGAGCACCGTGGCGCCTGTAAGCGAGGCTGTCGCCGAGGAGTTTCAGATAGCAAACCCCGGGGTGCGTGTTACGGTGGGCATCTCCGGAACGGGCGGTGGGTTCCAGCGTTTCTGTGCGGGCGAGACGGATGTCTCGGACGCTTCCCGACCGATCAGCGAAGGTGAGGCGGAGATGTGCGCGTCGGCAGGGGTCGAATACTTGGAGTTGCCGGTCGCCTGGGACGGGCTATCGGTGCTCGTGAACCCGAGAAACGAGTTCGTGCGGTGTCTGACCGTCGACGAGATCAGGCGCATCTGGGAGCCCAACAGCCGGGTGAGCACATGGCGTGACGTACGTCCGGAGTTTCCGGACCAGCCGATCAAGCTCTACGGGCCTGGTACGGACTCGGGCACCTTCGACTATTTCACCGAGACGATAATGGGCGAGGTCGGAGCCAGCCGGCCTGACTACCAGGCGAGTGAGGATGACAACGTGCTGGTTCAGGGGGTCGCCGGTGACGAGTACGCGCTCGCATACTTTGGGTATGCGTACGTGCGAGAGAATGCAGACAAACTCCAGACCGTCGGCGTGGACAGCGGCGCGGGCTGCGTCCTGCCCAGTGCGGAAACGATCTTGTCCGGTGCCTACGCGACATGAGCATTCGGATTCACATGTCGTTGTGATCGTTCATCTTACGGGATTCGGCGGTCGGGTTCCCGCTGATTGACTCCCGCTGATTCGTTTGGGGTCAGGCTCGGACCCTCGGGCGGCTGTCCAAAGCCTTCCTGAGCTGTACCGCGTCGGCCTGCTGATAGCAGCGCAAAACCGTCTGGGCCTCCTTCCAGCCGCCCAACTCGCACAGCACC
>JAPPGF010000029.1 GCA_028875075.1 Gemmatimonadota bacterium
TCAATCCGATAAATTCCCGCATTGTTTCACCAAAATAGTGTGAAAAACAACAACACCAAGGACGGGAAGTTCTACGTGGGACCCGGCGTCGAAGGCGTCGATGAAGATGCGGTCGTCGAGGCGCTTCGCGTCGCGTTCATCGGCGAGTATTTGGTCGATGAGGATGCCTTCGAGGGAAAGACCTATTTTGCCCGTAGCTTGGAAGAGAGCGACACGCCACAACTGTTTTCCCGTCGTGACAAGCAGTACTGCGGTTTCCTTTACCTCCGGGGCTTGCGGACCGGGAGACGGGCACTGAGCCTGGAGTACGGCAGTCTTCTCGACATCATCCTTAGGTTGAAGGAGATTCGTCCGCAGATGTGGGAAACCACGATCAAGGGTCTCTCGGCCTTCGACGTAGCCAGCGATCCCGAACTCGGTATATCCGGCGTGTTGAACAGCATCAATGCCGCGCTGAATAGATACGTACCGAAGGAGTGGGGGGTCGAGCCGCACTTGCGGGTTTCGGCTTTGACCCGCGATCACTTGAGAAGTGTCATCACAGCCTTCATCGCGACAGGGGAAGGCGACCACTCCGCGCCGTATTACCGCCAAGGCGCTGGCACGATAAACATGCTTGTTCTAGCAATGCTGTCGCAAATTGCCGAGGACAAGCAGAATGTCATATTCGCCATGGAGGAACCCGAAACAGCAATTCCTCCGTATGCGCAAAAGCGCATTGTCCACGAACTGAAAAGGCTGTCGGCACAGGCGATTTTCACCTCGCATTCTCCTTATGTCTTAGAAGAATTCGATCTTGATGAGACTATCGTGCTGTCCCGTGGCGACGGAGGCGTGGTCACGCATGCATCCGTAAGCTTGCCTAACAGCATTAGACACAAGCGGTATAGACAGGAGTTTCGTACACGTTTTTGCGAAGGCTTGCTGTCCCGGCGCATCCTGATCACGGAAGGTGCTGCCGAAGCATCTGCGTTGCCGGCGGTGGCCCGGCGCCTTGCGGAAATCGATTCCACAAAATATATGTCGCTGGAGGCATTGGGGATCTGTACGATCGACGCCGGGACTGAGACGCAGATCGCTGACCTGAGTGCTTTGTTCCGGTCACTGGACAAGACCGTCTACGGATCGTGTGACAGGCAATCGCCGCAAGATGAGGCGAAGATCAAAGATTATGTCGATGAGCTCTTCATGCACCCGGAGGACGGGCTCGAGAATCTGGTATTGAAGAACACCTCCGCGGCAGCGCTTGAGCGCTTCGCAGACATGGTGGCGTGGCCACCTCATCTCGCGCAGAAATATCCACGACTGAAGGACGATGTGAGGGCGGCCGTGGGGGACTATTTTCGGTGGTCCAAGGGCAATTGGGGTGTGGCTGACTTCCTCGCGCAGTGTACCGACGACGAGATTCCGGAATGGCTGCGTGATTGCTGCGCGAGGCTTCGCGAGCTGGCTGCGCCTGCGCCCGAGCAGTCGTTGGCCGAGGGAGATGGCAGCGAGGACCAGACCGCAAATGCCGACGCTGCGTCTGAGTAACGTGACGACCCACCCCATTGCATCTCCAGACGCGGGCCGAGAACGAACGGGCATCACTCTCTTGCCGGGTGTAATGCATGTTCCATGTAACGGATCCAGTGATGTTTAAGCTGACGGATGAACAGAAGGCCATCTTGTGTGCCAAAGGCCACACACTTGTCAAAGGTGGACCGGGCTCCGGCAAGACCACGGTATCCATACTGAAAGCCGGCAAGGTCGTGCGTGAAGGTCTGCGCCGTCCCCGACGGGTTCTCTTTCTCAGCTTCGCCCGAGCGACGGTTTCCAGAGTGCTGGAAGCCATTGACGAAACGGGCGATCTCTCACCCGAGATCAGGCGTCAGATCGAGGTCGATACCTATCATGCGTTCTTCTGGCGGCTTATCCGATCGCACGGTTACTTGTTGGGGTTACCGCGGTGCTTGGAGGTGCTGACGCCGCACAGCGAAGCAGTCGCGCTATCCGATATCAGGAGCGAATACGGACCGGTCGACAAGCTGAGCCAAAACGAGCGGCGAGAAAAGCAAAGGCGCGAGGACGAGAGGCGATTGTGCATTGCCGTGGAAGAAGGGCGAGTCTGTTTCGACTTGTTTGCGGAATTCGCGGGGCAGCTATTGCACCGAGGCGAGAAGATACGGCTGCTGGTGGCGAATGCGTATCCGATGATAGTTCTCGACGAGTTTCAAGACACCGCGGATGGGCAGTGGAATGTCATTCGGGCACTGGGTCGCAACAGTCGGCTGTTGGTGCTCGCGGATCCGGAACAACGCATTTTCGACTTCATCGGCGCGCACCCGGAGAGACTTCGACACTTGCAGGATGAGTTCGCGGTATCTGTGTTCGATTTGCGCGACGAGAATCACAGGAGCACGTGTACCGACATTGCGCGTTTCGGGAACGACATCCTGAGGCGGAGATTCTCGCGAAGCACCTATCGCGGCGTTCATTGCGGCGTTTTCGAAGCGAACAGGAACCAAGCTCTTACGAAATTGGCTGTGGAGACGCTTCAGGCCCGCAAGAGGCTATTGGAGCACGGCGGAAAGAACTGGTGTCTCGCTGTTCTCGTTCCGACCAAGCGAATGACTAGGCTGGTCTCGGATGTATTTCGTTCACCCATTGGCAAGCTACCGCGGATCGAACATTTCGCCGCTGTCGATGTCGGGGCTGCGATTCTGGCAGCGGAAGTGATAGCTTCTGCGTTGCAGAGTGCAGGCAGTCATGTCGATATCAACGAATTCGTTGAACTGATTTGTAGGTACTTTCGCGGCAAAGGTGGCGATACGCCCGCCAAGTCGAATCTAGACGAGGCATCTCGAATAGAGAAAGCGTATTGGACAGCTCGTGCACGTCGGCAGGCCGGCAGGGAACCGTCGAGAAACAGTTTGTTTCTGCCGATGGAGGCTGCCTGCCAGGCAGTGGCGGAACTGCAGCTCGCAGGGGATCCTGCACGTGATTGGGCTGCGGTACGAACGCATTTTGCTGGCTGTGGTTGCCAGCGGATGCGAGAAATTGCGGACGAGGTGCGGAATATCCGGCTGCTCAATCGCGGTGCTCAATTGCGTGATGGCTTGTCACAGAACTGGCGGGAGAACGGGCACTACTCAAGAGCGCAAGAGATTGTGCAGCAATCGTTTGTTCAGGAACACTTCTCTACCAACACCAAGCCGGAATCTGGCGTGGTCGTGATGAATATGCACAAGGCGAAAGGGAAACAATTCGATGAAGTGATCATTTTCGAGGGATGGCCGCGGTACCAACAGCGGAAGATCATCGGCAATCCGGACAGAATCGTTCGAGGTAACTTGAGGGTGAATGCGGATGAACCGACGCGGCAGAATCTTAGGGTTAGCGTCACCCGCGCCAGAAGACGTACAACGCTCCTCACGCCGAGGGTAGATCGTTGCGTGCTGCTGGTCCCGGAGGCCTAACGTCGCATCGCGTGGCTGGACCGGCTCGAAGTGTTGGGGACGCGGCGAGATGTGAAATCCATTGCGATACGGTGACGCACCGTGGAGACAGGATGCCGAAGTCGGCATCGTTCATCATCGATGCAGAAGGAAAGCAGGCAACCGCGTCGTGCAGTAGATCGCGGTACGGCACCAGCTGCATCCGAACCTGGTGAAGCAGCGGAAGCGCAAGGCCAGCGAGCGGCTGGCCGAACTGTTTGAGCAGGGTGCCAAGCCCGGTCAGGATGAGCGGGAGGCGGAGCTTCGCAAGCTGCACGAGAAGATCGGGCAGATGGTGGTCGAGCGGGATTTCTGATATGGCAGCTGGGCGTATCAAAAAATCCGAGCCCACGCTGGCGCTACATGGCCGACGCCCCATTCTGGATGTACCTTGTCCACATGCCAATCGTTATGGCGCTGCCCGTCCTTCTCGCAAACGTGCAATTGCCCGGTATCGTCAAGCTCGCAATCGTCGTGGTCGCGTCGGTGGGTCTGACGCTATTGAGCTATCGGTACTTCGTTCGGTCGACGGCCATCGGAATGCAGCTGAACGGCCGACGCTGCCCGAGGGGCGCGCCCTAGTAGCTGCAGGCGCCCTAGAGTGTGTCCAGGCCCGTGTCAGCCCTAGCGACGGCTTCGCCTTCCACGGCGGCTCCGCCGCGTCGCCTGCACAGTCGCGCCTGCGGCGGCGGCGAGCAGGGCCACGCCCGCCGCCCGCCGCGGCGCGTCCTCGGAGAATCAGTGGAGTTCATCAGCACGGCCCCGCGGCTGCGCCACGTGCGAGCGTTCGCCAACCCTAAACCGCACCCCAAGACATCTTCGGCGACGCCTTGGGGCCGGAGCACATCGGGCCTTCGGAGAGAAGGAGGAGTGGCTTGAGGAATGGACCGTGTTCGGACCGGTGTCGACGTACGACCTCGCGGAGTGGGATGAGGAAGCGAAGTAGCCCTCGCGGACGGCGGCTGCTTCGACGAGGACGGCAGCGGACGGCAGTGCTCCGGATGGCCGCCGAATTCGCGCCATCCTAGCGGTGGGCATGCCCGACTAGGCCGAACCCGTCGGCCTACGTGACGATGCCTTGATGCTGGTGTTAGGGCAGCCGGGGACTCTCGAACGTCTTGTATGCCAGCGGCGCAGATGCGGCTCAAAGCGCAGGTGAGGACCGTCGGGGGACAGATCTCGCCGCCCTCGATGAGTGCGGCTCAGGACAGTTGGTGATCGTCGTGAGTTCTCGGCCGCCCCTGAGCGCGAACGAGGCGCTCGCCAACGTTCAGAGTGAGCCGGTTCAGCCGGAGTCGGTCCTTGCATTCACCGTGCGAACGGCAGGTCCGCCGCTCACTGTTTAGAGTTGGACTTCGACCCCTCCACCTCGTTTATCGCGGGGACCGCGCATGCGGCAATGTCAAGGAGTTTGTCGGCGTAGTAGTTCGTGATCGGTCCTCCACGCGCCTCACATTCGTCGTATAGCTCGGGCACGAGCGGGTTCCAGTCCGGGTAGCGCTGCAGCGATTCCCACTGAGGCCACCAATCGCTTGTCCCGGAGAGCAGGAGCCCATGATTGCGCAGCGTGACTCCGAGCTGTTCGCGGCGTGCCTTCTCTTCCCCGGTCATCTCACTTGCGGATTTCGGGCTCTGCACACCCCAGCACCATGCGTTCGGACCGGGGCCTCCTGATTCGAGCCTGATCGTACTGCGCCCATCCACGTTAGGCGGCAGGTCGTCGTACCGTGTCCAACTGTCCCGAGCGATCCACAGGCAATTCGAATATCGCCTGTTGCCTTCGTAGCGACACCGCACATAGAAGTCCGCATCGATGTCGGGCACCGCCTTGCGCAGCCGGTCGTCGACGATCTGGCGCAGGTGTTTCAGGAAGCGCTCGCATACCTCCGCCCGCACCAGACTCCACGCGTCGTGTACGGCGAGGGCGGCCCTCAGGTGGCTGGGATTGGTGGAAAGATAGTCGCGTACGAATCGCGCTTCGGCGTCGGTCTTCATGGTGGATCCTCCGAATCGCTCCTCGCAAAACAACTCTGCGGATTTCAGGAACCAGCGTAGTGGTTCGGCCGCGCAGCACCTGCGGCAGGCCGCGAACCAGTCCTCTAGCGACCTCTCGCCTCCGACATAGGGCATGATCCTGAAGTGTGTCCGCCAGGATTCACGGTCGGTCTCTGAGATACTGACCTCATCAGGCTCGCGGTCGACAGGGGGCAGATAAACCAACAGGAATTGCGTTTCGTACTCATGCCTCAAGTATTCGAGATACGTGCGCAACTGCCCGCTCAAATCGTGAGCATATGGCTTGTTCTCGAATGCGAGGCAAAACGACTTGGTGCCGAGGGGGATGTCCACGGTAATGTCGATCCGCCCGCCTGTCGGGATCCGGCGCTCGGTCATTACGGTGATTGGGTTGGTAACCGTCGTGCGCAGTGCGCCGAACCGTCCGCTCGTCTCGGGCAAGGTGTCCAGCATCGCTTGCAGGAAGCTCGTGCCTTGGCAATGTTCCCCGGTCGGATTGAGCAAGTCCGCGATTATGAGCGAAAGGCCGAGTTCGTCCTCGCGCAGGTACTTGAACGCATTGAAGCGGCGTGCCGTCTCGCGGTCCAGCGCACGCTCGCGCGTCCCGAGCGCCTGCAAACGTGGTGCAAGGTGCGAGATTAATGAACGACACTGCTCCTGCTGGGCGCGACGGGCGTCGCCTACATGGCGGACCAATTGCTCGATCTGGATGGCCGTCGGGTCGTTCGGCTTCATGGTGGGACCCGGTCGACGCTGAGATCGACCTCCCTGTGAGGATGAATCGCACGCTTCCGGAGGCCGGGAAGAGGTGGATCAGGCAACAAGTTCATTCACCGGGGCAACGATTTCCGAATCCGCGAGCTTGGTCTGGGTCACCATCGTACCGGATCCTCGCGCTGGGCCATGCGTCCGGCTTTCCGCGTCGCCGGAGCGGTCTTTCCGTTGGCACTCCATTGCATTTCCGGCAGCGGCTGAAGCCAAGGGTTCGTGGCGGATAGTGGCACCAGCGACAAGAGTGAAGTCCGGAACCAAGATCATCTTCGAAGTCTCGGAAGACGAGGTAGATGGGGGGTGCTGAGCAACCGCACTCGGGCACGGCATTCCCTCGCTGCGGCGACCTGCAACCAAATCAAGCTGATAGACTACTGCCTATGCTATTGGTCGCGGCGACATCGTAGCGGCCGAAAAGCTGCTCTACCGCATCGCTCCCAAGCTCACACCGAAGGCCTAGCAGGACTCTCACTCCCCACCGACTGCAGGAATCACCGACCGCGAATACCGTCATCGCGGAGCCCTTCGTAAACGGCCTCCTCCCGCCCGCCACCGTGGCCACCCCCAATCCAGAGGATGGCCTCCCGGAGTCCGCTGAGGATGGTATCGGTAATGCGGCTCGCCCAATGGTCTTCCACGGCCACTACGCGTGGCGAGACTTCTTCGAGGATGCCTGCGATCTCCGCCGGAAAGTACTGTTGGGCCCGCTCGAGCAGTGCCCGGATCGTCGTCATGTGTCAAGGTTCCCGCTTTGGAACACCCCACGCCTCCCTACACGAGCTTGCGATGCT